>NZ_JBWMAV010000001.1:0-771571 GCF_056521425.1 Rhodoferax sp. LS1P39
CATTTTGCCGGCCTCGATCTTGGAGAAGTCCAGGATGTCGTTGATGATGCCCAGCAGGTTTTTGGCGGCGGCGTTGACCTTTTGGATGTAGTTGGCCTGGCGCGGGCTGAGCTCGCCCGCCAGCGCCAGACCCGACATGCCGATGATGGCGTTCATCGGGGTGCGGATTTCATGGCTCATGTTGGCCAGAAAATCCGACTTGGCCTGGTTCGCCTCTTCGGCGGCCTTTTGCGCCTGGCGGATAGCGAGCTCGGCCTCTTTGACGGCGGTGATGTCCTGGTTCACGCCAAACAGCTGCGCCAGGCGGCCATCGGGGTGGTTTTCGGCCTGCACCAGGGTGCGCAGCCAGATCTGCCGACCGTCGATGGGGCGGCGGTAAGGGTAGGTCAGCTCAAACGAGTGGAGCCGCCCGGCGAGCGCGTCGGCAAACTGCTGGCGAAACTGGTGGATCAACTGCGGCTCCGAGAGGTCGATGCGTCGCCACACCTCGGCCAGCGTAAATTTCCACTCGGACACGCCAGGCAACTCGCCGCACAGCTCCGCGTTGCGCTCGGAGGACACCAGCCAGTCAGGCTGGTCAGCGCGGATGTACCACTCGCCCGAGCGCGTCAGTGTGAGTGCCAGGTTGGCCCGCTCATTGGCCGCCTGCAGCTGGGCCTGGGCACTTTGCTGGTAGAGCTGCACCGCGCTGAGTTTGTCGCGCATCTGCACCAGCCGGTGCAGCACGCTGTCGCCCTGCGCCACGTCGGTATGGATAGCCGAGCCCAGGTCGCCGTCGGCAATGCGCTGGATGGTGGCGTGCACCCGCTCGATGGTGCCGCCCATCAGGGTCTGCAGTTGGTCGATGTAGCGGTTCACGTTGTCGGTCACCGCCTGGAATTCCCGGGTATCGGCGGGTGGCAAATGCCGTTGCAGGTGGCTGCCGCTGGAGGCAATGGCATCCAGCGCATCCCGGATCTTGCCCAGCGGGCTGAGCACCTGCTTGGTGACGATGGCGTACAGCGCGGCCACGGTCATGCAGTTGATCACCAGTATCTGCAGCACCAACTGCACCAGGTCGTTTTGCAGGCTCTCGCGGATGCTGCGCTCCGAGGCGTAGATGGCCACCGTACCCACCTTGGGTTCGCCGGGCTCGTAGTACACGTCGAACTCCCGCGTAATGTCGGCCGCCAGTGGGCCCGCCAACTCCACCAGCGCGCCTTGGACCCGCTGCAAGCCATAGGCCTTGTTTTTTCCGTACTGGACCTGGACGCCCATCACGATGGGATCGTTCATCTCGGAGCGCACGATGTTGATGATTTGCTCGCGGTTGAACTGCCAGATCGCAATCGGCAGACTGGTCTTGACGCGCGCCTCGATATGGTCCAGCCGCTGGGCCATATCGGCCTCTTTCGCGTGCTTGCGGGTGACGTAGTTCCAGGCCCCAAATGCCCCCAGGCCCACCGACACGATCAATACAAACAGGACGACGAATCGCAGTCGGATAGAGGGCTTTTGCGACATGGACCGTGCTGCGCCAGGTTCACTCTGCGGGCTGCAGTGGCGTGATGCCCAGCTCGGCCAGCTTGTCCTGGAAGGCCATTTTCAGCAGTCCTTCCTTTTGCATGGCCTGCAGGGCGGTATTGATCCTGGGCACCAGCGCGGCATGCTTCTTGTTCAGGTAAAAATACATCGGTTCACTGGCCCAGTAGCGCGGTCTGCGGTAAATTTTTTGCGGCTGGCGGGCAACCCCCAGCTCGCCGTCAATGAAGTTCATCATTGCGATGTCAACGCGTCCATTGACCAGCATTTCCACCGTGGAGGCGATGGTTTGGGTTTCGGTCACGGCCATACCCTGGCTGTACTTGGCCACCACCAGGGAGCCTCGCGTCAAACCCACTTTGACCCGACGCAGCTCGGCACGCGGCAAATGGACCAGCTTTTCATCCAGGCTGTAGATACCCACGTCCAACGACCCCAAAGACGTGGGCACCGCCACCAGATTGGGAAAGGTTTTGACCGCATCGGCAATACGCACCAACTCCCCGTCCAGGCTGCCCTCGTCCGCCATGGCCAACGAGCGTGTCAGTGGCAAGGGCTTGAACTCAGCCTGTAGCCCACTGCGCTTGAACGCTTCCCTCATCAACCCCTCGGCAACGCCGACCATGGGCGATTGGATATCTATCCGACCGATCTGCAACACCTGCTGGGCCGCGGCAGGCCCTGCCGCCCACGTAAGCACTGCGGCTGCGGCACCGCAGCACAGCGTGCGGCGGATAAAAAAACAGAGGGTCATTTCATCGTCCTCGCTAACTAAGTCCATGCGCGCGCCCATGCTATCCACACTCGGACCATGTTCAAGGTCTTTTTGGGCCTCCGGGTCAATCGGCAGGCAGCAGGGGCGCAATGCCCAGCTCGGCCAGCTTGTCACGGAAGATCCTTTTGATCAGTCCCTCTTTTTGCATTCCCACCAGCGCGGCATCGACTCTGGACACCAGCGCGGCGTGCTTTTTGTTCAGGTAGAAGTACAAGGGCTCGCTGGCCCAGTAGTGCGGGCGGCGGTACACGTCCTTGATACCTTTGCGGGCAATTTCCGGCTCGGCATCGAGGAAGATCAGCATCGTCATATCAAAACGCCGGTTCGCCAACATCTCGAAGGCGGTGCTGATGGATTGCGTATCGATCACGTCCATGCCCTGGCTGTGCTTGACCAGCATCAGCGTGCCACGCGTCAGCCCCACCTTGCGCTTGCGCTGCTCGGCACGGGGCAAATTGACCACCGCTTCGTCCATGCTGTAGAGGGCCACGTCGGCCATCACCACCGGCGTGGGCACCAGCACCAGGTCGGTGAAATTCTTTCCCACATCGACGATGCGCATCAACTCCCCGTCGAGGCTGCCCTCGTTCGCCATGGCTACCGAACGCAACAGCGGCAGGCGTCTGAACTCGGCCTGTAAGCCACTGCGCCTGATCGCTTCCCTGACCACCGCTTCGGCAATGTCCGACAAGGGCGATGGAAAGTCCACACGCCCAATCTGCAGCATCTGCTGGGCCGCAACGGGCCCGACCACCAGCGCCAGCGCAGCGGCCCCGCCCCCGCGAAACAGCCTGCGGCGGGCAAAAGAAGGAAGGCTCATCACGTCCACCTCGTTGGGTAAGTCAAAGCATTACATATGCTATCTAGACTTACATCAACTCACAAATACACCTAGATAAAAAATTTAAGCAAAAACAGGGGCCCGTGCTTACCCCATAAGCGGCAGGAGCTACTCTATCTATAGCAAAAACAACAATCCTGCCACCATGGTGGGCAGGGCTGCGCCGGCCAGCAAGCCTAGCGCCCCGATCGACTCGTCGTTGAAGCCCTTGCGCAGCAGCGCCACCCCAGCCGGATTCGGCGCATTGGCGATGACCGTCAAGCCACCGCCCGCCACCGCCCCGGCCACCAGCATGTACTTGGCCGACTCGCTGATGCCTACGATCAACGAACCCAGGTAGGTCAGCGCCGCGTTGTCGGTCAGCGCCGTCAGGCCCAGTGCGCCAAAAAACAGTGCCGTGGGGGCCAGGCTGGAGACGATGGGCTGCAGCCACCACTGCTGCATGCCGCCCAGCACCACCAGCCCGGCCAGAAAAAAGCCTACCAAAAGACCCTCTTTCAGGATCAGCGGGCTCTGGTGCCGCTTGTAGGCTTCGGTGTAGCCGATGAAGAACAAAAACAGCCCGATGAACACCACCGGATGGTGGGCAAACACCACCACGCCGGCCAGAAATGCCAGGTGGATCAGGCTCACCAGCAGAGGTACAGGCGGGGTCGCCGTGGGCTCGGCCGGGGTTGCACTCTTCAGGTACGGGCTCAGCAGTGCCACCACCACGCTGGCATTGACCAGCACCGCGATGCTGGCGCGCCAGCCAAAAGTACGAGCCATAAAAGCGCTATCCCAGCCCCAGACGGATGCCACCATCAGCACCGGTGGTGCGGCATACGAGGTCAGCGTGCCACCCACCGACACGTTGACAAACAGCACGCCCAAGGCACCGTATTTGAGCCATTCGGGCAGGCCGGGACGGAACACCAGCGGGGCCAACACCAGCGCAGCCAGCGTCATGGCCGCGGGTTCGGTGATCAGCGAGCCCAGCAACGGCACCAGGGCCAGCCCCAGCCAGGCGATGGCCAGCGGGGTGGACAGGGGCAATGCCCGTGCCGTGCCGGTGAGCCAGCGTTGCACCAGTTCCAGCACCGGGCGCGAGGCCGCCACCACCATCACCACAAACACAAACAACGGCTCGGTGTATTGGCGCGACTCGGCATAGGCCAGCGCATCGGCCCCGCTGCCCAGCAGCGCCATTACCAGCACCAGCACCAGGGCCCACAGGCCAAACACCACCTCCACTTCACCCAGGATGTGGAACAAGTCGGCATGGCGCGGGTGCCGGTGGGCCAGGGTCTCAAACCACTTGGCGGCAAACGTGTGCAGCAGTGCCAGCCCGAACAGTACGGCGGCAGCGATGTGGATGGCTGTGGGCTGCATTGCGTGTGACCAAAAGTAAATAAAACACCATTGTCGCCCACCCCAGAGTCACCCCTGGTTGGGACGTAAATGGATTAATTCCGTTCATAAAGTTACATAAAACATCTTTCACATTTGATGCATTTATTAACATTTAACAACCATTAAAAACATCCTTTGCGCACATCTCATTAAAGTTAATCCCTCATACCCGTTCGTCTCTCCAGGCCAAGGGGAGCGACCGCAACTATCCAGGGCTGGCAAGGGTTTGCCGCGGGAGTGCTGTTAATAGTCCCGTAATCCACCCGCAAAATCAGATGGCTATAAAAAGATCCAAAACACTGGACGTATTTCGTGGCTTGTTATTTGTCCTGATGGCGAGCACCCATGCGATGACACTGTCCGGTCTGGACAGTTCGCACTGGCTGTTTGGCGATTTCTGGTTACCCAATGGCTGGGCCACCGTGGTGTATGTCATCCTGTCGGGCTACGGGATTGGGTGGATATTCACGGTGCGGCACCCACCCGCCATCTACGGGCCCTTGTTGCGCCACCGCAGCGCCGTCATTTTGCTGGTGATGCTGCTGTCCAATAGCATTTTTGCGATCGGTGCCCTGGCCCAGCACGGTGACCTGTCGCAGGCCTTCACCTGGGGCTGGTGGATCGGTTTCGTGACACTGACCACGCCCTGGTCGATCTCCGGGGTGTTGCTGCCCACGGCCCTGGTGTTGCTGTGTGCACCGGCCTTGGTTCAACTTTGCCGCACCCGGCCCTGGCACACATTGTCTGCGCTGCTGCTAGCGCAAATCGCCGTGACTGTGGCCGCACAGGGGTTGTTGGCATCGGGCTCTGCGGAGCACTGGGCGGTGCGCTTCTTCCTGACCGAAGGCCTGGGCGGATTTCCGGTAGTGCCTTTCGTGCTGAACGGTTGCCTGGGTTGCTGGCTCGGCATCTATCGCCACCACAACGAGCCCCTGTGGCTGTACGGCATTGCCTTGCTCTTGCTGGTACAGCTATGCGTGTTTGCATCGACCTTTGCGCCACCAGCCCTGGCCTGGAGCATTTTTCGCAACACGTTGGGGCCCACAGGCAAATTTGCCTGGATTTTTCTGTGTGCCGGCCTTTTGGCGCGATCGGGCTACAGGCCACTGGTCGCTCCGATAGCACTCATCGGCAAGTTCGCCTTGGCCACCTTTGTCGCACACCGCATTTTTCTGCAGCTGCTCAACACCACCATCACCGGCACGCCGCTGGGCGCAATGCCCGGCGAACTGCGCTATGTCACGCTGTGGATCGGCACCCTCACCCTGACCTGGGCCCTGTGTGGAGGAATGCAGCGCCATTACAACCGGACAGCATCCGACCGAATGGCCCAGGACAAGGTATCCGGCAAGGACGACTACTTCACCCAGTGAGCGGCGAAGCGCGTGTTCAAGGTGCTCTCCTGCCGGGCAGCAAGAAGTTCTGCCCGAACACCTCGGCGGGCACCGGGCGGCTGAACAGAAAGCCCTGCATTTCATCGCAGTCCATCAAACGCAGCAGGCGCGATTGCTCCTCGGTCTCCACGCCTTCGGCGACCACCTTGAGCTTGAAAGCGTGGGCCAGATTGATGATGGTGGACACCAGCGACAGCCCGCGCGGACCGGAGACCATATCGACCACAAAGCTGCGGTCGATCTTCAGCGTGTCCACCGGCAGGCGCGACAACTGGCCCAGCGACGAGTAGCCGGTGCCAAAGTCGTCGATGGCAATGGTCAGCCCCATGGCGCGGATGGCCAGCAGGCTGGCACTGCTGCGCTGCACGTCTTCCATGATCAGGCTTTCGGTGATCTCCAGCTCCAGGCCCTGCGCCGCCAGGGGGTCGGTACCGATCACCTGCTCCAGCGCGGACACGAAGTTGCGGTGGCGCAGTTGCAGCGGCGAGACATTGACGGCGATGCGCACCGGCTCCAGGCCTGCGGCACGCCAGCGGCGGCAGTCTTCCAGCGCCTTGCGCAGGGCCCACAGGCCGACTTCGTAGATCAAGCCGGTCTCTTCCAGAATCGGGATGAAATGGCCGGGTGCCACCAGGCCGTTTTTCGGGTCGTTCCAACGGATCAGCGCTTCGGCGCTGGTGACTTTGCCGGTATCCAGATCGACCTTGGGCTGGTAGTGCAGCACGAACTGCTCCAGGTCCAGGGCGGTACGCAGGCGGCTTTCCAGGTCCAGCGCGGCAGCCACCCGGGTGTCCATTTCGGGCGCATAGAACATCAGGTGCTCGGCCGATCCTTTGACCCGCTTCAAGGCCGACTCGGCATTGCGCAGCAGGGTTTCGGCATCTTCGCCGTCCAGCGGGTACAGCACCACACCGATCTTGCCGGCAATGCGCAGGTCCGATTCCTGCAAACGGTAGGGCTGGGCAAAACAGTCGCGCAGCAATTGCTCCAGCTCCAGCGCCACGCGCCCCACGTCACGCGGGCCTTGCAGCACCACCGCAAAGCAATTGATACCCACGCGCGCAGTAGCCTCCAGTGCCACGCTGCCAACGCGGATGCGTTGCGCCAGTTGCTTGAGCAGGTCGTCTCCGGCCGCCCGCCCCAGGGTGTCGTTGATGGCCCGGAAGCGCTCCACATCGACCAGGGCCAAGGCCAGGCTGCTGCGGCCCCCGTCGAACATGCGCAATTGCTGGCTCACCTGCTCCAGAAACAGGGTGCGGTTCGGCAGGCCGGTCAGCTCGTCGTAGTAAGCCAGATAGTTGAGCTTGTCGGCCTTTTCAATGTGGTCGAGTGCAAAGCCGATGTCGCCCGCCAGTTCGGTCAACAGCGTCATCTCTTCTGCGTCAAAAAAACCGGTTTCGTCGGTGTACAGGGCGAGTACGCCGACCACCGTGTCGCCCACCAGCAGGGGCAGCACGGCCATGGCACTGATCCCCTGGTCCATGTGCGCTTTCAGGTACGCGCTGCCAGAGAAGTCCTTCATGTCGTTGAGCACCATGGGCTTCTTGCCCTTGATGGCCCGCACGGTCATGGAGTTGGCATGCTGCGTGCCGTCTTCCAGGGAAAAGCTGTCCCGGATGTAGGCCAGAAACTCCGGAGCCACCCCTGCCGAGGCAATGGGCAGAATCTGCAGCCCGTCCCAGTCGGTCACACCAATCCAGGCCATCCTGAACTGACCCAATTCAACCGCAATCCGGCAGGCCTCCTGGAACAGCTCCTCATGGTTGCGCACGCGCACAATCAGGGTGTTGATGCCGCTGAGCACTGCGTACACGCGGTTGAGCCGTTTGATCCGCAGCTCGGCCGCCCGCTGGTCGGTAATGTCCTCACCAATGCTGGCAGTTCCCACCACCTCGCCAGACACCGCACGCAGCAAGGTGTGGTTCCAGCGGATCAAGCGGCGGGCCCCCTGGCGGGTCTGGATTTCGCTTTCAAAATGGGCCATGCCCGGCTGGTTGGCCAGCAACGCGGCAAACCGCTGGCGTGCCGCATCCGCCGCATGCGCCGCGAAGATGCCGAAGAATTCGCGGCCCATCACTTCGGCCCGCTGCCAGCCGGTAAGGCGCAGCAGGTAGTCGTTGCAATAGGTGACCCGCCCCTCGCAGTCCAGCATCTGCGATACCAGCTCCAGATGGCCCAGCATGTCGTTGAAGCGGCGGTTGCTCTCCACCAGGGCCTCGGCGGCACGCTTGCGCTCCACCACCTCCTCCTGCAGTTGCTCGGCGTGCACC
Source organism: Rhodoferax sp. LS1P39 (assembly GCF_056521425.1). Taxonomy (NCBI): domain Bacteria; kingdom Pseudomonadati; phylum Pseudomonadota; class Betaproteobacteria; order Burkholderiales; family Comamonadaceae; genus Rhodoferax; species Rhodoferax sp. LS1P39. The sequence continues at coordinate 8,194 of NZ_JBWMAV010000001.1, forward strand.
CGCACCTCTTTGTAGAGGCTGCCGTTCTCGAAAATCCGGCCCACCTGCGCCGCCAGAATGGTCACGATCTGCTCGTCCTCGTCGCTGAAATCAACCGCTCCCAGCTTGTCCACCAGGCACATCCAGCCGTAGGCGTACGACAAGGACACCACCGGCACCACCAGGCTGGCATACAGCGGCGGATAGCCCGGCGGCAGGCCCACCGACACCGGGTCACCGTCAGCACTGTGGGTTCGACGGGGGCGGCGCTGGGCGCGCACCAGGCCCAGCAGGCCATGGTCAATGGCGGGACGCGACAGCGTTTTCAACAGCGCCGCATCGATGCCACTGGCGAAAAAAGCCGGCTCGGCCTGGTACTTGCCCTGCACGCACAGCAGCACGTACTTGGCCCCCATCAGATCGCGTGCGCCGCGGCAGACCTTGTCGAGCAGCACCAGCGGGTCGTGCTCCGAGGCCAGGTGCAAATTCAAATCGGTCAAGGCCGCCAGGCGCCGGTTGGTGCCACGCAGGTCCTCCAGCTTCTCCGACAGCTTGTCGCTCATCAGCCGCATATGGGCGCGGTCAAACTCCAGGGTGTCGGGCACCGTCAAGGGCTGGGGCGCAGGCATGTGCGACAGCGCCTGGGCAATCGCCAGCAAAATCTCTTCAGGCTCGCAGGGCTTGACCAGCACCCGCAACACGCCGCAACTCTTGGCCAGGTTGCGGGCCTCGCGCTCGCGGTAGTGCGCGCTGTAGAAAATCACCTCGGTGGCCGCGCACAGGGGGTCGGCGCGCAGCTGGCGGACAAATTCGTAGCCGTCCATGGTGGGCATCAGGATGTCCGAAATCACCAGGTCCGGGCGCGAAGCCCGCACCACCGCCAGTGCCTGGGCACCGTCGGCGGCTTCCAGTGGCTGGTGGCCGCCATGGCGGATCAAGGCCACCAGCAATTCGCGGTTTTCAGCCAGATCATCCACCACCAGAATTTTTGCCATGAACTGTTCCTGGGGCGCTATGCGTCTGGCGGGCTGGGGGCGCGGAGCCCGGGCGGCAAGAAGGCCGCGATCTGGTCTACAAACACCTCGGGGGTGATGGGTTTGGTCAGGTAGTTGTCGAAGCCTGCAGCCAGCGCAATATCGCGGTCGCCCGGCATGGAAAACGCGGTGACCGCAATCAGCGGCACCACCTGCCACAGCGGGTTGCTGCGCAAGCGCTGCGCCACTTCATAGCCATTGAGCACCGGCATCTGCAGATCGCACAGCACCAGGTCCGGACGCGCGCTCAGGGCCAGGTCCAGGCCGGCACCACCGTCGGCGGCCTCCAGCACGGTGTAGCCGTGCCGGTCCAGCAGGTAACGCACCAGCTCGCGGCTGAAGTCATCGTCTTCGATCACCAGGATACGGGCGGGCATGGGCTACTCCAGGGGGAGCTCCAGGATGAAGATGCTGCCCTGCCCATGCACGCTGCGCACCGTGATGTCGCCGCCCAGTTCCTGGGCCAGTGTGCGGCTCAGGTGCAGGCCCAGGCCGGTGCCTTCGAATCTGCGCCGGTCTGCCGCCTCGACCCGGGAAAACGCCTCGAACAAACGGCCCTGCTCGGCCTCGGGAATGCCGGGACCGGTGTCTTCCACACCGATGCGCACCACGGGGCCATTCGCGCTGGCACCAGCCTCCAGTTGCAGGCACACCCGCCCACGCTCGGTGAACTTGATGGCGTTGCCCAGCAGGTTGATGACGATCTGGCTCAGTGCCCGGCGGTCGGTTTGCAGCACCAAGGTCTGCGGGGCCAGCCGCAGCGTAAAGTCCAGCCCCTTGTTTTCGGCCTCGGGCCGCAGCGTGGCCGCCAGCTCATCCAGCAGGGCCTGGCAGTCCACCGCCTCGCGGGACGGGTCAAACTTGTGGGCCCCCAGCTTGGCCAGGTCGAGCAAATCGTTGATCAACGACAACAGGTGGCGGGCGCTGGTCTGCACGATGCGCAACTGCTTGTCCTGCTCTGCGTTGAGCGGGCCGGGCAACTGCATGCGCAGGGTGCCGGTGAAGCCGATGATGGAATTCAAAGGCGTACGCAGCTCGTGCGACATGCTGGCCAGAAACCGGTCTTTCACCAGCGCCGCACTCTCCAGTTCGCGGTTTTTGTCCTGCAAGGTCTGCTCGAAGCGTTTGCGTTCGGTCACGTCGCGGATGGCGCTGGACACAAACAACCCGTCTTCCGTCTCCAGCGGGCTCAGGCTGATCTCGACCGGAAACTCTGAGCCGTCCTTGCGCTGCCCGAACAGATCCAACCCCGCCCCCATGGAGCGGGCGCGCGGCTGCGCAAAGAAGCCGCCGCGGTGGCCCGGGTGCTGGTGGCGAAACCGCGCGGGCACCAGAATCTCGATCTTCTCGCCCAGCAGTTCCTCTCGGCTCCAGCCAAACAGTTTCACCGCCTGGGAATTGACCAGCACCATGGTGCCGTCGCGGTTCACGATGACCATCGCGTCCGGGGCCGACTCCAGCAGATCCTTGAACTTCTGGTCGGCCTTCTTGCGGTCGGTGATGTCGCGGATGGCGCTCATCACCATGGTGCCCTCTTCGGTGGCGATAGGGCTCAGGCTGACCTCGACCGGAAACTCCTCACCCCCCTTGCGCAAACCAAACAGGTCCAGCCCGGCCCCCATGGTGCGGGTGCGTGGCTGCTCGAAGAAGTCGCTGCGGTGGCCCAGGTGGGCACCGCGAAAGCGCTTGGGCAGCAGCACCTCGATCGGCTGACCCAACAGTTCTGCACGCCCATGTCCAAAGACTTTTTCCGCCTGGGAATTGACCAGCACGATACGCCCGGTCACGTTGACCACCACGATGGCATCCGGCGTGGACTCCAGCAAATCCCGGAACCGGGCTTCCACCAGCTTGGCATCGCGCAACACCTTCAGGTGGGTCACATCCTTTTTGTTGGAGAGAAAGTAGGCGAACTGGCCGTTGGCATCCTTGACCACCTTGGTGGAGATGCTGGTGTGCACCAAGGTGCCGTCCTTGCGGCGGCGCACGGCCTCGTGGACCATGACACCCTGGCGCAGTACCTCGGCCTGGAAACGCAATTCTTCGTCGGCACGGTCCTTGGGAACGATCAGATCGAAGATCGACTGCCCGACCGCCTCACTTTCGCTGTAGCCAAAAATACTCTCTGCCGCCGGGTTCCAGTTCAAGACCTGTCCGGTCGCAGAAATCGCCAACAGCGCATCCGGGTTGAGCGCCCAAAGCGTGTCGGTCGAGGCCGGGATCATCCGGCCACCTTTCGCAAGCGGCCCACCGTGCTGCACTGCCATGGGCAACGCCGTCCTGCATACGCGGGCCGCAAAGGAGTTCTGTGCAATGGCATCACCATCTCCAAATGTGTAACCAATACTGTAACCAACAGTTACTTATAAACCCGTACCACCCTGCAAGGCAAGCCTCGTATGGACGCGGTGCTTACAGGTACAGGAACCATACCAGTACACAAAAACTATATCCAATAAATGGATACTTTCGCAGCATGGGTTTGCAAAATAGTTAGCTAAATGGGCCTCTACCGCCCACTCCATAAGCACAAGCAGCTATTTCTTCAATAGCAAACTACAAATACGGCGGCGTGCAGGCCGAGACGATCTCGACCACGCTATTGCCGGTATTGCGAAAGCGGTGCGGCAGGCGGCTGTCGAACAGGTAGGCATCGCCCGCCTTCAGCACCCGCACCTGCTCGCCCACGGTGAGCTCGATTTCGCCGCTGAGCACAATGCCGCCCTCGTGCGATTCGTGCTCCAGCATGTCCACGCCGGTGTCGGCCCCGGGGGCGTAGCGCTCTTGCAGGATTTGCAGGTTGTGGGCGCGGGCATTGCCCACCTGGCGCAGCGTCAGCGTGCGGTCGCCGCTGGCACCGGGGGCGTGGCGGGTCAGGCGGGATGTCAAATCCACCAGGTCGGCCGGGCGGTGGAACACGGCATCGGCCTGGGGCTGGTCGGGTTCGAAAAACTCCGCCATGGTCAGCGGCACGCCACTCAAAATTTTGCGCAGCGAGGCCACCGAGGGGCTGCTTTTGTTCTGTTCGATGGTCGAAATCTGGCTGGACGGCACGCCCGCCCGCTCCGCCAGCTGCCGCTGCGACCAGCCCGCCACCATGCGCACCTGGCGCAAGCGGCTCCCCACATCAAACGGACCATCCAGCATAAATAATTTCCCCAAACGCTCAATATTTTGAGCAAAATATACACCTATACCGATCACTTGCGAATTTGCCATGCCACTAGCCCACACCCCCACCGCCGCCGACAAACCGCCCGTCACCATTTTCGGCCCCGATTTTCCATTCCCGTTCGACGACTGGATCGCCCACCCCGCCGGGCTGGGCAGCCTGCCCGCCCAGCACCATGGGGCCGAGGTGGCCATCGTCGGCGCGGGCATGGCCGGTATGGTGGCGGCCTATGAGCTGATGAAGCTGGGCTTCAAACCCGTGGTGTACGAGGCCTCCAAGATGGGTGGCCGCCTGCGCTCGCAGCCGTTCGAGGGCGGCCAAGGCGTGATCGCCGAGCTGGGTGGCATGCGCTTCCCGGTGTCCAGCACCGCGTTCTACCACTACGTCAACGCCCTGGGCCTGCAAAGCCAGCCCTTCCCCAACCCGCTTACCCCCGCCAGCGGCAGCACCGTGGTCGATCTGGAAGGCCAAACCTACTACGCCGAAAAGCTGGCCGACCTGCCGCCCATGTTCAAGGAAGTGGCCGATGCCTGGGCCCGGGCGCTGGAAGACGGGGCCCAGTTCGAAGCCGTGCAAAACGCCATCCGCAGCCGCGACGTGCCCGCGTTGAAAGCGCTGTGGAACAAGCTGGTGCCGCTGTGGGACGACCGCACCTTCTACGACTTTGTGGCCACCTCCAAGGCGTTTGCGGGCCTGTCGTTCCAGCACCGCGAGGTCTTTGGCCAGGTGGGCTTTGGCACCGGCGGCTGGGATTCGGACTTCCCCAACTCCATGCTCGAAATTTTGCGCGTGGTGATGACCAACTGCGACGACGAACAGCGCCTGATCAAAGGCGGGGCCGACCAGGTGCCGCTGGGCCTGTGGCAGCAGGTGCCCGACACCCTCACCCACTGGCCTGCAGGCACCACCCTGGCCAGCCTGCACGGCGGCGCACCGCGTGCAGGCGTGGCGGCCATCCAGCGCCAGAGCGACGGCAACATTGCCGTGACCGACCGCTGGGGTGATACGCGCAGCTACGCCGCCGTGCTCACCACCTGCCAAAGCTGGCTGCTGACCACCCAGATCGATTGCGACGAATCGCTGTTTTCGCAAAAGATGTGGATGGCGCTGGACCGCACCCGCTACATGCAGTCCAGCAAAACCTTCGTCATGGTGGACCGCCCGTTCTGGAAAGACAAAGACCCCGTCACCGGCCGCGACACCCTGAGCATGACGCTGACCGACCGCCTCACCCGCGGCACCTATTTGTTCGACAACGGCCCCGGCAAACCGGGCGTGATCTGCCTGTCGTACGCCTGGATGGGCGACGCGCTGAAGATGCTGCCCCAGCCACCCGAAAAGCGCGTCAAGCTGGCCCTGGATGCCTTGAAGAAAATCTACCCCCACGTAGACATTGCCAGCCACATCATCGGCGACCCCATCACCGTCTCGTGGGAGGCGGATCCTCACTTTCTGGGCGCGTTCAAGGGCGCACTGCCCGGCCACTACCGTTACAACCAGCGCATGTTTGCCCACTTCATGCAAGACGACAAACCCGCCAGCGAACGCGGCATCTTCATCGCGGGCGACGACGTGTCCTGGACCCCCGCCTGGGTGGAAGGCGCGGTGCAGACCTCGCTGAACGCGGTGTGGGGCATCCTGCACCACTTCGGCGGTACAACCCACGCCGAGAACCCCGGTCCCGGCGATGTGTTCAAGGAGATTGGCCCGATGGAATTACCCGAATGAGCGACCTGAAACTGGCGCTGTTGCAGTGCCCGTCGCTGCCGCTGGACGTGCCCGCCAACCTGGCGCGGCTGGCGCAGTTCGCCGCCCAGGCGGCTGCCGCCGGGGCGCATTTGCTGGTCACGCCCGAGATGTTTTTGACCGGCTACAACATCGGCAGCAGCCAGGCCAGCCAGTTGGCAGAAGCTCCCGACGGCCCGCGCGCCCAGGCCGTGGCCGCCATCGCCCGGCAACACCAGATCGCCATCGCCTTCGGCCACCCCGAGCACGACGGCACCGGAGCCGTCTTCAACGCCGCCCAGTGCATCGATGCCCAGGGCCGCACCCTGGGCCGCTACCGCAAAACCCAGCTCTTCGGCGACCTGGACCTGGGCATGTTCACCCCCGGCCTGGGCGACGAACCGCTGTTTGACTTCCACGGCTGGCAGCTCGGCCTGCTGATTTGCTATGACGTGGAATTCCCCGAAAACACCCGCCGCCTGGCCCTGCTGGGTGCCGACCTCATAGTGGTGCCCACCGCCAACATGGAAGGCTTCGACTTCGTGGCCCAGCACCTGGTGCCCACGCGGGCGTACGAGAACCAGGTGTTCGTGGCATATGCCAACTTCTGCGGCAGCGAGGGGGACCTGGCCTACAACGGGCTGAGCTGCGTGGCCGCCCCGACGGGGGCAGATTTGGCGCAAGCCGGGCGCGGGGCCGAACTGCTGCTGGCCGACGTGACGCGGGCCGGTTTGGTGGCGGGGCGGGCCATGAACAGCCATGTGGCGCTGTGCCAGACCCCGGGGCAATCGCTATACAAAAAATAGCTGCTTGCGCTTATGGAATAAGCGCTAGAGGTCTATTCGGTTCAGATATTTCAGTTGGGCGTGGGGCATCCCTGCAGCAGCCTGGACATCCCCCAAACCTATGATGCGTACCGCTCCCGACGCGCCTACATTGAAGCCATGGCAGACCGCACATCCCGCTGCCATGTGCATGTTGCGGCACAGCCCTGCGGGGGACTGACGCGCACGCACTACCGAAAGGCCGGCCATGGAAACGCCCGTTGTATTGCTTCTGATTGGTGGACTGCTCCTGCTCATCGCCCTGGTGGGGGGTGGTATGGAGGTCAAAGGGTGGCTACAAATTCCCAAAATCGAGCGCTTGGCGCGCTTGTTCTGTGGCGCAGCCGGTGTGGTGCTGGTGCTGCTGGGTGTCCGTCTCCACGAAGATTCGCAATCCAAAGTCGGGCCACAAGAAGCGAAGCAGGATGCCCCCGAGGTGCAGTTTTTCGTCTTCCAAACTTTGACCCAGGAAGGCCTGCACATGCTGCAAGCTGAAAAGACCAGGATCGTCATCAATGGCATTTTGGTGGGCTACCTGATCGTGACCCCGGATTTTCCGGCGCTTGATCTGCCGGTAACGGTTGCTGGCCCAGGCATGCACAGCTACGCAATCGAAACCGCGGTAAACCAAACCGAGAACGGCCAAACCATGCAGGTGAGTTGCAGCGGAGCGGGGCAGATCAACGTCAAGCAAGGGGCCCGGTTCAGCCTGGAGGGCCGCATCCGGCAAGACGGTTCCTGCCCGTTGTGGCTAGAGGAAAAAGTGACCTAGCAACCTGGGCGGCAGTGCCGACATATTTGCTATGCAAATAGTAGCTATTCACGCCCTCTATATAAGCGCTACGGGCGTATTCGACACCTAAAGAGTAGCGGTGCCCGCTAGCTGCAAGCATCCACAAAACTAAGTACGTTTACGCCGCCGCACCGTCCAAGCGGAATTGACGCACCTATTGCCGGTCTCTACCCTCAAATGCGCCGTGCATTTCCGCACGTGCACCCACCAGGAGAAAACCATGCTTGTCGCAACCAATCGCAATATCAATAAAGACAACTTCAAAAATGGTGTTGGCGATGAAAAGGGGTTTGGTGAGCAACAAAATGAAAAAGGCTCCAACGAACTTCGCTTTGCGCGTGCCGAAAAAGCAGGCGACAAATGGACGCTTGCATTGGTACCAGAGCCCAAAGACATTACCCCCGAAACTGCACCTTCCAAGGCAGAGTTTGAGAATGTGGCCAAGCAGTGCTTCACCCACAAGAAAAATTGCGTTTTATATACCCATGGCTACAACAAACCATTTTGGGAGACGCTGGAGCAAGCCTGGTTAATCCAGGAGCGGTATGGGGTAGAAGTGGTTTTATTTTCATGGCCTTCCAACACCGGTGGCCTGGTGTTCACCGAATACCGCGCAGCCCGCAGAATTGCGCAGGCATCTTTTGGCGCGCTGGATTCTTTACTGGAAAAATTTTCCAAGTTCACAAAATATTGGATGGACCAACAAAGCACAAAATCATTGCTGGCCTGCAATACCACCATCAACTTTATGGCGCACAGCCTGGGAAACTATTTATTTGAGCATTACGTTTTAAGCCAGGCTTACCAAGAAGAAACCCGGCTATTTACCAATATCATTTTGAGCCAGGCTGATGTCAACAGCAACGACCATACCAAATGGGTGGAGAAATTGGTTACGGGCCAAAGAATCTATATCACCATCAACGAAAACGACAAGATTCTGAGTTTGGCAGAAAACCTGAACCCACCACGCCTGGGTAAAACGCTTGCAAATCTGGTTTCCACCAAAGCCCAGTATTTTGACTTCACCACAGGCAAAGGGGTGGGTAACAAGCACCAACTTTGGGGCGAAGTTAAAAACCCCACCGTCAAGGCCTTTTATGACTCGGTGCTCAATGGCCGTCGCGGCGATGATGTCGCGGGATTTACCTATGACGCACTATTGAAAGCGTATCGGATTAAGTCTTCTTGAGACTAAAACCGCTATATAAAATATAGCTATAAATCAATATTTGGAAAGCGCTACAGGTATTTTTAGCGTCTAAAAATACCTCTTTCTGCATTCATCCACAAAACTAGGGATGTCTGCCCCACCCCGCCGCACAAGGCAATTGACGTAACCCGCCACCCCGCCTAACCTCGCGTGAGCCTTTCGAGCCAAAAATGCGCTTACAGGCTCATCCGTGAAGGAATCCGCATGGCTGGCACTGCTGACACCGTTTTTTTGCGCGCATTTCTGTGGCTCCAGGGCAGCGTGGCCGCGCTGCAGGCCGACATCCAGCCGCCCGCGCTGGCCACGCCCCTGGCCGACGCGCTGCGCACCCGGCTCGGGCTGGCACTGGACCAAACCGCCGCCACCATCAACCCCGACAGCTTCCACGCCAGCAACGCCGAAGCCCAGTCGCTGGCGACGGCAGCCATGGTGGTGGGCGAAACCCTGGCGGCGCTGAAAACCGTGGGCGAGCTGCTGGCCCACATCGGCGACGGCACGGTAGGGCTGGGGGATTTGTCCAAGGTCGTCCAGCAAATCCACCGCATCACCTCGGCCAGCCCCGGCAAGCCGCCCAGCGCGTACTCGATTGCCAAGCTGCTGCTGATCGTCAGCGGCGATGCCGACCAACCCGCCAGCGATCCGCCCGCCAAGCTGCTGGTCTACCGCCTGCTGGGCGCAACCGCCGCCAGCCCGCCCACCCCCGCCGCCTTTGCCGAGGCGCAGATGACGCTGGGCCTGGTGGTCATGGCCATCGGCACCCTGCTGGACCGGGCCTTTGCGGCACCGAATCTGGACGATGCCAAGGGCTGGCTGGTGCCCCGCGGCCCCGGCATCGAACTGCCACCACTGGTAGCCAGCCGCGCCTTCCAGCTGGCCGGGGGCGCGAATGGCAGCCTGGACCTGCTGCTGGGTTACGACCTGCCCCTGCACAAGCTGTATGCCGAGCTCACCTCCACGCTGCGATCCAGCACCGGGGTCGACCAGGGTTTTGCGCTGGAGCTCAAGGCCGACGGCAAGGTCACGCTGCAAATCGACCTGCCGCAACTGGCCATCCCGCTGCCACCGCTGGCCGCGCCGGTGCTCACCGGCACCACGGCCCTGGGCCTGCTGTTCAGCCGCAACCAGCCCCTGGTGCTGGGCGACCCGGCCCAAACCCACTTCACCATTGGCCGGATGACCGGCGGCTTCACGCTGGACAACCTGCAGCCCAAGGTGGAGTTTGACCTGGCCGAGAGCGTGCTGTCGCTCAAGGTGGGCGACGACCCCTTCCTGGGCGCGGTGCTGGGCGATGCCATCGAGGTGGCGCTGACCTTCGGGCTGATTGCCGACATGGCGGGCGGCCTGCGGCTCAAAGACGGCACGGGCCTGCGGGCCACCATCCCGCTAGAGCGCATCCCCAACAGCCCGGTGCAGATTCCGTTCCTGACCTTCGAATTGAAGAAAGCCGACAACCTGGACAAGATCGAGGTGGAGCTGTCGGGCTCGTTCCAGGTGGAGATCGGGCCATTCTCGGGTGCCATCGAGCGGCTGGGCACCCTGCTTACGCTGGACGATCTGCTGGCGGGTGTGACCGCGCCGCGCTTTGACCTGAAGCCACCGTCGGGTGCGGGCCTGGCCATCGACGCGGGCATCGTCAAGGGCGGCGGCTTCTTGCTGTTCGACCCCGACCGGGGCGAATACGGCGGCATTCTGGACATCCGCATCGGCGTGATCGGGGTCAAGGCGATTGGCCTGCTCAGCACCAAGAACCCCGGCGGCTGGTCGCTGCTGCTGATCATCACCGCGCAATTGCCGCCCATCCAGCTGGGCTTTGGCTTCACCCTCACCGGCATTGGCGGGCTGCTGGGCGTGCAGCACACGGTGAGTGTGGATACCTTGTCGCAGGGCCTGGCCAGTGGCTCGCTGGACAGCTTTTTGTTCCCGCAGAACCCGGTGGCCAACGCGCCGCAAATCATCAACCAGCTGCGCACCATCTTCCCGTTCAAGGCCGGGGGTTTTGTGATTGGTCCGATGCTGGAGCTGGGCTGGGGCACGCCCAGCCTGGTGATTGCGCGGGTGGGCGTGCTCATCGAGGCCAGCCAGATCGTGTTTGTGGGCCAGGTGATCGTGCAACTGCCGCCGCTGGTGGACAAGTCGCTGTCCATCCTGCGGCTGCAGGTGGACTTTGCGGGCGGCATTGTGTTTGACCCGCTGAAAATCTGGTTCGACGGCGTGCTGCGCGACTCGCGGGTGGTGTTTATCTCGCTCACGGGGCAGTTTGCGTTCCGCGCGATTTTTGGCGACCGGCCCAGCTTTTTGATCAGCGCAGGCGGCTTCCACCCGCGCTTTACCGACCTGCCGCCCGGCCTGCCCAGCCCGTTCCAGCGCATCGGTGCGGATTTGTCGATCGGCCCGGTGGGCCTGCAGTTCAAAGGCTACTTTGCCGTGACCTCGGCCACGGTGCAGGCGGGCTCGTCGATGCGCATCTGGGCCGACATCGGCATTGCCGCCGTGGAGGGCGGGTTTGAGTTCAACGCCATCGTCTACATCGTGCCGCGCTTCCGGTTTGAGGTAGACCTGCACGTCTGGGCCAGCGTGGAGGTGTTTGGTATCGACTTTGCCAGCATCGACATCTATGGCCTGTTTGCCGGGCCGGGCCGCTGGCACATCGTGGGCCGGGCCGAAATCCACACCCCCTGGCCGCTGCCCGACTTCAGCTTCCATGTGGACGAGAGCTGGGGCGAAGACCGCGCCACCACGGTGCGCAGGCTGTCGCTGGCCGCCGAGCTCAAGGCCGAGCTGCAAAAGCCCGGCAACTGGTCAGCCCAGTTGCCGCAAGAGGGCGATGCCTTCGCCAGTTTCGCCAAGCTGCCTGCCAGCGCTGGCATCCTGGCCCACCCCAATGCCGTGCTGCAGTTTGTGCAAAAACGCATGCCGCTGAACAAGAAGCTGGCCAAGCTGGGCACCGACGGCATCGAAGGCACAGGCGACGCGCTGCAGATCGGCATTGGCGAGATCCGCTTCGGCAGCGAGACCGCACCGGTGGACAAAAAGCTCAACGACCAGTTCTCGGCCGCCCAGTTCCTGGAGCTAAACGAGGACGAAACCTTTAGCCGCCCCTCGTTCGACAGCTTCGAGGCGGGCTTACAGGTGGGCCAGCACAAGTACCAGTTTGGCCGCACCGCCAAGGACGTGTTCGACTACGAAGAAGTCAACCTGTCCACGCCCAAAACCGCCTTCAGCTCCACCCTGGCGCGCGGCGTGCTGGTGGACGCGGGCTATGCGCGCTGGGCCACCTCGCTGGGTGCGGCAGCCCGCTCGGAGCTGCGCCGCCCGGCCCGGCTGCAGCCCGCCACCGAGGTCAAGATTGCCGTCAGCCCGGCCCCGCTGCAGACCATCACACCGGCCAGCGGCACCCTGGCGGGCACGCCCCTGGCCGGGGCGGCTGCGCAGTCGTACTGGGCCGCGCAGGACCTGGTGGGCGCCAGCGGCAAGGCGCTGCAGATCGTCGAATCGTTTGAAACCGTACAGGCTTTCTAGGACACCCCCATGGCCACCTCCACCCAAGTTGCCTACCAGTTCATGCCCTGGGTCCGCCGGGGCCTGAGCGTGGCCCTGACCGCCACCGATACCCTGGGCGCTGGCGCACTGCTCCCGGCGCGCGCCACGGCCCAGGTCCACGTGGCCCTGGCCGGGCCGCACGCGGGTACACCCATCGATCCGCTGGCCCTGCAACTGCACGGCCCGGGCGATGTGGTGGCCATCGATACGCGGCTGGTGCTGCGCACCGACCCCAAGCCGCACGCGCGCAACTTCGAGCCCAACTACCTGGCCATCGTGGACTTCGACCCGCCCGATTTCCCGTGGATGCTGACCCCCGCCCTGGCCCACGCCGACGACCGCCTGCGCCCCTGGCTGGTGCTGCTGGTGCTGGAAAAATCCAAGGTGGGCACGCCCAAGATGCCACCCCAGGGCCCGCTGCCCACGGTGCGCATTGCCGCTGCCGACGTGGCCACCGAACTGCCGCCGCTGGGCGAATCCTGGTACTGGGCGCACGCGCAGGTGGTAAGCCACAAGGACGACAAACCCGGCATCCAGGGCGATCTGCAAGCCGACCCCACCACCAACGCCTCGCGCCTGGTCAGCCCGCGCCGCCTGCTGCCACTCACCGACTACGTGGCCTGCGTGGTGCCTGCGTTCGAGCCGGGGCGCTTGCGCGGCCTGGGCCTGGCCGAATCCCAGCCTGCGGCCATGGCCACCCTAGGCCCGGCCTGGGACGTGCAGCAGGCCCGCGATGTGCTGCTGCCGGTGTACTACCACTGGGAGTTTTCTACCGGGCCAGGCGGCGACTTCGAATCGCTGGCGCGGCGGCTCAAAACGCCTACCGCCTACGCGGGCAATGCCGAGGTGGCCGCCCTGCTCAGCCGTGTGGGCACCGCGCCCATGGGGGTAGACCCGGTGCTCACCGGCTTTGTGCAGGGCGCGGTGGCCACCATGGAAGGCGCGCTGGTGCCCGTGAGCTACACCCCCGGCACGGCACCCGACCCTACCCAGGCCGAAAGCCTGGCCCTGATCGTCAACACCCCGCAGGCCAATGTGGCCGACCCGGTAGCCGACGGCCCCACCAATGCCGCCGGGCGGCGTATCGAGGTCAAGCCGCAAATGGTGGGCGGCTGGCATGCCAAAAAGCACCAGGCGACGGTAGGCGAGGCCGCCACGCACTGGGTCGCGGGGCTGAACCTGAACCCGCGCTACCGGGGCGCAGCGGGCTATGGGGCCGAGGTGGTGCGGCAAAACCAGGAGATCTTTATGGACGCCGCCTGGGGCCAGATTGGCCGCATCCAGGAGGCCGAGATGCGCTTCAACCTGACCCGGCTGGCCATCGAGGCGCAGCGGGCTTTGAAGGCCAAGCATTTCGACAGCCTCTCGTCCGAGCGGCTGCTGCAGGTGATGGGGCCTGCGCTGGGCCGCATCGAGGCCCGGGTACTGAATGGCACGGCCTACCGCATTGGCAACGCCGCCGGTTCGGTGGGCGGGCAGATCGACCGCACCAGCCTGCCCAGCGCAATGACCGACACGGCCATGCGCCGCGCCACCACGCCCCAGCGGCGCAGCCTGCGCATGGCCGCCCGGCTCAACGCCGACCTGCCCGCGCTGGCCGGGCACACCCAGCGCTACCTGGGGGCCATGGCCGCCGCCACCCAGCGCGGTGCGGACTTCACCGTGAACGCGTTTTTGCCCGACGGCATCGTCAGCAGCAAGACGCTGGCCGCCATGAACCTGGAGGGTGCCGCCGACCAGCTGCTGGACCTGCGCAGCCTGGGGCTGGGCCAGACCACGGTGGGCCAGGCGCGCGCGCTGCAAACCGCAGGCAAAGGGGCCGAAATGGCGCTGGCCAAACGCGGCATGCCCGGGCTGCAGATCCGCGCAGGCCAGCACCTGGGGGTGTTCACCGACCTGCACGTGGAACGCTTCAGCCAGCTGGCCAGCGCCATGCCCACGGTGCAATCCACCGACTGGGGCGTGGTGGCCAGCACCATCGAGTCGCTGGGCCACCGGGGGGTGGAGGGGGTGCTGGTCGAGGCGCGCGCCGCCACCGAGCAGCAGCAGGCCAGCCTGCAGTTCAGCACTATGAAGCTGGATGCCCGCAGCGGCAGCCTGCGCCTGAACCGCGCCCTGGTGCGCGAGCTCGACAGCGCCCGGCGCGACCTCCCCCCCGCGGCCCGCAAGGGTGCAGCGGCCCGCGCCCTGACCGGCACCACCCTGGGCAGCCTGCGCATTGCCGACAGCCGCAAATTCAGCACCGCCGGCGTGTTTGCCGCCCTGCCGGTGAACGCGGTGCAGTCGGTGGTGGCCGATGCCCAGAAACCGCAGTTCAGCGTCAACACCGGATTTGAAATTGTCGGCTCGCTGGCCGCCCCGCCCGACCTGGCCGTGGCTACGCTAACCCTGCCGCCCGCCCTGCGCCAGCGCGCCATACTGAACCGCTACGCCGTGGCGACCCGCGGCAGCCAGCAGCTGTGGACCGACGGCTTCGCGCAAAGCCAGGTACAGGTGCAGCCGGTGGACTTCAGCCTGGTGGCCGCCCGCAACGCCATCACCGTGGCCACCCAGCCCGACACCACGCTGCGCGCACGCCTGGCCAGCACGGTGTCGGTGGCCCACCTGGCGGCCACCGAGGGCAATGCCTTTGTGTCGGCCTATCTGTCCACCACCGATGCCTTTGCCCGCCAGCGCTTTATGGTGCCCGCGCTGTTCGACCGCGTGATGGCTTGGCCCACCCTGCCCGAGCCGCTGTACCAGCGCCTGTCTAGCTGGAACAAGAACGCCTTCATGCCGGGGGTGGACGGCATTCCGCAAGACCTGGTGATGCTGGCCAAGGTGAACCAGCATTTCATCGACAGCTTCATGGCCGGGGCCAACTGCGAGATGAACCGCGAGCTGCTGTGGCGCGGCTTTCCCACCGATCTGCGCGGCACCCCGTTCCAGCGCTTCTGGGACCGCAGCAGCATCGGCCCCGCGCCAACCTACACCTACACCGCGCTGGACGACATCCAGCCCATCCACCAGTGGGGCGCGCAGCCGCTGGGCCTGCGCAGCGACCAGGTCAGCCCGTTCATCCGGCGCATCAACGGCGAGCGCATCAACCCGGTGGTGCTGCTGGTGCGCGGCCAGTTGCTGCGCCGCTACCCCAACACCGCCGTCTACGCCTGGAAAAAGACTGCCGGGGCCGACAGCCTGTTGAAAGACGCGCAAGGCCAGCCACCCGACGGCGCGCTGGCCACGCCGCGGTTTAGCGGCACGATTGGCGACGACATCAGCTTCTTTGGCTTCGACATCGACGACGAAAAAGCCGCCGACTGGTGCTTTGTGCTGGAAGAGCAGATGACCGAGCCGCGCTTTGGCTTCGATGTGGACGAGCCCGCCCCCGGCCAGGCCCGCACCGGCCCACCCCGGCGCAACGCTTTGCGCACCGCCATGGCCACGCCCCTGCACAGCCAGTACAACGCCTACAAGGCCTTGTCGTGGAGCAACCTGGCCGTACCCCCCGGCGGCTTTTTCACGCTGGCCGGGCTGCGCCAAGCACCGCCACCGGCATTTGCGAGTTTCCCCATGCTGACGGCCCAGGCCAATGCCGCCGAAATCGCCCGCGCCCTGCTGCAACAACCGTTCCGTGCCTTTTTTGTGGGCGCAGATTTGATTACCTGAGGATGCCGCCATGCCCGCACTGAACCTGAATCTGGACGCACTGCAGGCCGCCCGCGCCGAGCTGGTGCGCCAGCGCGAAACCCAGCGCAGCGCCACCCTGGCCTGGCAGCAGGCCCAGGCCGCACTCGACACCCTGGCCCGCACGGGTGCCGGTGCAGACACCCTGCAAGAGCAGGCCAAGATCGCCGCCGACCTGCGCCGCGCCGCCCAGGCGGCCCTGCAAGGCACGGCAGAGCGGCTGCAAGGCATTCAAAACCTCTCGCAAGACCTGCTGGGCCATTTGCAACTGCCACCAGACAACCCGGCCCCGCTGGTGCAGGCGCTGGATGCCGCGCACCCAGTCGCCCTGCTGCCGGTGGCAGTGCAAACCCGCTACACGGCCGATGGCAGCACGCTGATGGTGCGCATCTACCCCGATGCCATCCACACCTTTGGCCACGAACCGGGCCTGAGCGAGGCCGAAACCGCCGAGGGCAAGCGCTACTGGACCGAACGCTTTGCCACGCCCAGCGACACCGAGTCGCCCTGGCTGCAGATTGCCCGCATCTACACCCCGGCCCGCGCCGCCTGGATTGTGCGCAGCACCACACCCACCAACTTCGACCTGCTGGGCCGCCGCATCGACGATGCCGACGCGGTGCTGGTCAGCCCCGAGTTCATTGATGCGGCCATTCCCCAGGCCAGCAGCAACGGGGCCACCGTCTACGCCACCGCCCTGCCCGACCGCTTTGTGGTGGTGGGCCAAAGCAAGGGCCGCGAGGTGTTCCGCGTCTGGGGCCAGCCGGTGGCCGACCTGTTGCCGATGAACCCGGCGTTCGACCCGCTTACCGCCACCGATGAAGCCGAAGCTGACCACGACCCCTTTGGCGGCGACCGGGCCTGGCTGGTGGACTACCCCGCCGCCGTCAAAGCGGGCATGGCCATCAGCGTGAACCAAAGCCACCTGCAAGCGGGTTCGCGCATGACCGACCCCATCGACCGCCTGGTGGTGCTGGGCGTGGACTGGACCCAAACCCCCGACTCCGCCGCCACCCTGCTGGCCAGCCTGCTGGACAACCACCAGCACAGCGCCGGGCTGAAGCTGGTGGCCCAGGGCACGCCCACCAACAACACCAGCAGCACCCGCGCCGCCTTTGCCGCCAACGGGGCCGACCTGCTGGCCGACATGGACCCGCAAACCACCAGCCAGCGCACGGCAGACGGGGCCTTCGAGTTGGCTACCGCCGGGGGCCGCTTGCAGGGCATGCTGGGCCTGCCGGTGGAGGTGTTCGACGCAGGCACCGTGCCCGGTGCCACCCTGCGCGAATCGGCCAGCGCGGGCCACATGGTCAACGCGCTGTGGAGTGCCACCCTGGGCTACACCCTGCGCTACTTCTGGAACCCGCGCGACACGGCCCAGGCCCTGATCAGCGACGCGGCGGTGGAGCAACTGCGCGCCTGGTCGGTGCGCTACCTGCGCCCCGGCGGCCCGCTGTCCACCCTGCGCGTGGGCCAGCAGCCCTACGGCATCCTGCCCATTTGCGCACGCACCTTTGTGCCCAGCCCGCGCTCCGCGTTGGAGCGCGAGCTCACCGAGGCGCTGGACTGGCTGCGCCCGCACTGGGACAGCGTGGTTTACAAGGTGCCCACGCTGCGCAACCCCAGTGCCGAAAGCCTGCACCAGGTGCTGTCCATGCAGCCCTGGGCCTGCGCCAAGCGCTACAACGAAGTCATCGGCCCGGCCACCACCCAGAACAACCCGGCGTTTGCCGAGCTGGTGCAGTTCCAGGGCGCATTTTTGCGCAGCCTGATGGGCCAGTTGCTGGGTCGCAAGGGTGCCGCCGTGCAGGTGCCCTACCTGTCGCTGTGCGCCATGCGGCCCAAGCAGAATTCGCTGGATGCCGTGCCCTGGGTGCAGCGCGACCCCGACCAACTGCCGCGCGAACGCGAAGGTGCGGCCCTGCTGGAGCCCAACTACATTGCCACCCTGCACAACCACCTGGGCGACCCCGCCAGCGACCTGCGTGCGCGCATCGTGCCCATGCAAAACGGCAATTCCCTGCTGGAAGCCATGCTGGCCTTTGCCGCCGACGAGGAAATCTTGAAGTCCGGCCACGCGCTGTTTTTTGAGCACGTGCAAAACAGCGCCACCGTCAGCCCGCTGGTAAAAAGCCAGTTCCAGCGCATGGGCCTGGCCGAGTACGTCGGCGTGGCCACCAGCACCCTGGTGGGCGACCAAGTCGAGGTCAACACCGCCCGCAGCATGATGGGCGTGCGCCTGGAAGGCACCACTGCCAACCGCTCCGTCGAGGGCCACATCGCACAGTTCCTGGGCCAGTCGTCCACCCTGTGGCCACAGCAGATGCAGAACATCGCCAGCTTCAAAGACAGCCTGGCCTTTTTGCAGGACTGCAACGCAGGCGAACTGCAACAGTCCTTTCGCACCACGCTGGACCTGTACGCCCACCGGCTGGATGCCTGGATCACCGCGCTGGCCACGCACCGGCTCGACACGCTGCGCACCGCCCGGCCCCAGGGCCTGCACCTGGGCGCGTTTGGCGTGGTGGAAAACCTGCTACCCGATGCCGTGCGCCGCAGGCAGTTGCCGCCCGGCCAGAGCCAGGCGCTAGACAGCCTGGGCTTCGTCCATGCGCCGTCGGTGCAGCAGGCCACCGCAGCCGCCGTGCTGCGCAGCGGCTTTCTCGCCAACAGCCAAACCCCTGGCCAGGCGTTTGACATCGACCTGCGCTCCCAGCGGGTGCAGCGCGCCAAGCACCTGCTGGAGGGCATTGCCAACGGCCAGTCCATGGCCGCCCTGCTGGGCTACCGTTTCGAGCGCGGCCTGACCCACAGCGCGGGCCAGGCGCTGGCCCAGTACATCCTGGAATGCCGCCAGGCCTACCCGCTGCGCCCCGCCGGAGCCACCCCGCAGGACGAAGCCAGCGAGAGCATTGCCGCCCGCGACGTGGTGGACGGCGTGCGCCTGATGGATGCCTACCGCACGGCCCGCGCCACAGGCGCGGCCTTCAAGGTGCCCGGCGTGCCGGACGCGCTGCTGCAACCCAACGCCGCCATCGCCGTGCTGATCGACGACCTGCTGGAGCAGATGGACGCGGTGTCTGATCTGCTGGTGTCCGAGAGCGTGTACCAGATGGTCGGCGGCAACCTGGACGGTGCCGGGGCCGCCATGATGACCCTGGACAAGCAAACCCGCCCGCCCGAGCCCCGCGTGGCCGACACCCCGCACAGCACCCGGGGCTACACCCAGCGGCTGGTGGTGGCGCTGGAGTCCACCGACCCTGGCCCCTGGGCAGTGGAGGGCGAGCTGATCGCCCGCATGGAGCCGCGCCTGAACGCCTGGCTGGCCCGGCTGCTGGGCGATCCCAGCCGCTACCAGTTCCGCGCCCAGGTGTTCAGCCCGCCCACCGCGGAAAACGGCGACTGGCTGCTGACCGACACCGTGCTCACCGCCCGCATCACCGAGCTGGGCCTGTCGCCGCTGGCGCTGGTACTGCACAGCGAGGCCCAGCAGGGCGCAGGCCAGAGCGGCGTGCAGGAGCGCCTGGGGCAGCTCATGGGCGACAAGCTGCGGGCGCAATTCGGTGCCGCCGCCGACGGCCTGGCCGTGGTGCTGCACGCCGATGCCCCCGAGGCCGGGCAGATCGGCCTGGTGGCCTTCGAGTCGCTGGCCTGGGTGCTGCGCCGCCTGCTGGCCAAAACCCGCCCGCTGCGCCGCATGGACATGGTGCAGGCCCGCGACGGCGTGGAGTCAGCCGCCACCCAGGATGACGGCGAAGCCGCCGGGGTGGACCTGGCCGAGCTGGAACTGCGCTGCCAGGATGCGGAACGCGAGGCCGATGCCGTGCTGGCCCTGCTGGCCAATGCCAGCGCCGCCGCGCCCGAAGACCTGGACACCCTGGACCCGTTGGATCCGGCCACCCCGGCCCTGCTGGTACAAGCCCACACCGCGTTGGCCGCCGCCTACGCCCTGGGCTGGCGCAGTGCCGCAGGCCACACGCCCGTGGCCGCAGGCGACGGCCAAGGCCAGCCGCTGATGGACGACGACACCGCAGCCCGTGCCGTAGGCCGCGCCCGTGCCCTGCTGCTGGAAATCGGCGGCCGCAGCACGGCGGCCCGCAACGCGCCCGTGTCGGATGGTCGCGGCGGCCAACTGCAAAACCTGCTGGACCGCATCCACGCGGTGATGGGCAAGGACTTCCCGGTGCTGCCGCTGTTCACCCTGGGCGCATTCGCCCCGGATGCCGCCGCTACCCTGGCCGACCGCGACATGCTGCTGGGCAAGGCCGCGCTGGGCAACGACGACTTGGCCGTGGCGGGCTGGCTGCCCAAGCTAGCCTGCGTGCGCGAAGCCAGCGCCCTGCTGTCCGACACCCTGCTGGCAGCCGAAGCGCTGGGCGAGGACAGCGGCTACCTGGACGACCCGCTGGACTTCCAGCTGCTGCAGTACCCGCGCAACCCGCAGAACCACTGGGCCGCCCTGCCCCCCGCGCCCAAGCAAAAACTGCAAGACCTGCGCGGCGTGGTGGCCGTAGCGGCCCACGCCCCCGGCGGGCTGCGGGCGCTGGATGCAGCCACTACGCTGTCGGGCCTGTTTGTCGATGAGTGGATGGAAACCATTCCCTCGGACACCGAAACCACCGGCGTGGGCTTCCACTTCGACGCGCCCGGGGCCCGCCCGCCGCAGAGCATTCTGCTGGCCGTGCCCGCCGACCCCGCCGCCGACCACTGGACGCTGGACAGCCTGCTGGCCACGGTCAACGAGGCCATGGCCCTGGCCCAACTGCGCGCCGTGCGCCCGCAAGACCTGGAGGGCCTTGGCCTGCTGTTGCCGGGCATCTTTTTGTCGAACAACTTCAAGCAGGACGTGCCGTCCATCGACTTTGCCACCATGGTCAGCAAGAACCTGTACGCCCTGCGCGCCGCCAGCGGTACGGCCAACGGCAAAGCCACCATGGCCGCAGGCACCGTCCAGTTCGCCACCAAATCCTGAGGAATTGCCATGCCCATCTCCCTCACTGCCGCCCGCATCTCGGTGGTCTCGGCGCTGATTGCGCAGCCCGAGCCCTCGCACACCACCTGGTCCCGGCTGGAGCCGCTGCCCACCAACGACGACGTGGCCGACAGCTTGCAGGCCCGCATTGCCGACCCGCTGTGGATGCTGGCGCGGCAATGGCAGTTCAACGAATTCCAGGGCGAGGACGCAGGCAGCCCCATCGCGGCCGCGCTGGCGGTGGCGGGCCTGCCCGTCAGCAGCCTGCTGCCCAGCGCCGACGCATTGGACGGCATCGCCCTGCCGTCCGGTGCCGCGCCGCTGGAGGCATTGGTGGAGCACGAGCAGGTGTTCCAGATCCACCCCAAGCTAAACGCCCAGGCCGGCCAGCAGCTGATGCGCAGCCTGCGCGCCGCCGGGTTGGGCGGCCTGGCCCAGGCGCTGCGCAAGCAGTTCCCCGCGCCATTGCCTGCACCCGATGATGCCGCCGCCGACAACGCAGGCTTTGTGTGGCACACCCTGCTGGACCAGCGCGCCATCCATGCCCAAGCCCTGGCCCTGGCCTTCCGCGCCCTGCCCGACCGTGCGGCGGAAGAAGCGTTTGGCAGCATCGTGGGGGCCAGCATCGCGCAAATGGATGCCTTTTTAGCGCTGCTACACCACTGGGTGGACTGGCTGGCGGAATTTGCGCTGGACGGTGCCGCGCCCGGTGCCAGCCCCTACTGGAAGCCCGAGCGGCTGGAGTACAGCTTTGCGCTAGGTGCCCAGGGCGGTGGCGCGCCGGTGCGGCTGGTGGCCGACGAGTACACCGACGGGCGGTTGGACTGGCACAGCTTCACCCTGGGTGCCGCCCACGCCGACGCAGGCGGGCCAGACCAGACGGTGCCCTACCCCACCGAGCCGCCCAAAACCCTGCCCCTGCCCACCACCGCCCGCTACCCCGGCATGCCCGCCGACCGCTACTGGGAATTCGAAGATGGCCGCGTCAACTTCGGCATGCTGGGTGCGGCCAAAAGCGACCTGGCCCGGCTGGCCGTGCTGGAGTACGCGCTGGTGTTCAGCAACGACTGGTTCACCCTGCCGCTGACCCTGCCGACCAACGCGCTGTACACGATCAAACAGCTGGATGTGCGCGACAACTTCGGCATCACCCTGGCCATCCCCCCTGCCGGCTGGAACATGTTTGAGCTCAGCCTGCAGCCCGGCGCGCCGCAGCGGCTGGACAACACGCTCTACCTCTGCCCCGCCCTGCACAGCCTGCAAGGCCCGCCGCTGGAGCACGTGATGCTGGTGCGCGACGAGATGGCCAACATGGTCTGGGGCATCGAAAAGCGGGTGCAGGGCAGCTCCGGCGAGCCCATCGACCGCAAGTTCGAAAGCACCCGCCTGTCCACCACCCAGACCCTGCGGCCCACGGTGGTGGCCGACGCGCCCCCCGCCAGCGCCGGTGCCCTGCTGCAGTACACCCTGCAAACCCCGGTGGCTGCGCACTGGGTGCCATTTTTACCGGTCAAAAAACAAGGAGCCGGTGTGCTGAACTGGAGCATCCAGCTACAGCGCGGCGTGGTCACCCACCACTACCAGACCACGCCCGCACGCATGGCCGAGCCGGTCAACGCCAGCTACAGCGCCTTCATCCAGCGCCTGCGCGACAACGCTTTTGTGGAAACCACCGGTGCGCTGGGCGCCGATGACCACCAGCTCGAAGGCTTCATGTTCCACCCGCGCGGCAGCCTGCTACGGCAAGACCCGAACGTGGACGTGAAAACCGACTTCCTGCGCATCGCCGAAGAAGAGGTACCCCGCGACGGCATCAGCCTGCAGCGCCGCTTCAACTACGCCCGCGACAGCCAGGGCCGGGCGTTGCTGTGGATAGGACGGAGCAAGTCGGTTGGGCGGGGAGAAGGGGCGAGTGGGTTGAGGTTTGATGTGGTGAAGGCGTAAGGCATACCAGTAGCGCTTGGCCTAGTCACGACGGCTCATATGGAAACAGCCTCGGCCAGCACCGCGGCGCGAAATTTGGTCGGTAGTGCTTTGGGCGTGAGCACATCCACCGGCACACCCAGCAGCTCCAGCAATTCATGGCGGATGGCACCAATGTCAAACAAGGTGGTGTCCGGGCTGGGGTCAATCAGGATGTCGAGATCGCTACCTTCGGCATCATCGCCGTGCACCACCGATCCAAACACACGCGGGTTGCTGGCCCGGTGGGACTCTACGATTTGGCGGATGCGTCCCCGGTGGGTCTGCAAAGCGTCCGATGGTTTCATGCGGGACATCCTGAATGGTAGTTCCTGATTACAACACCGAACACCGTAGCCCAGTGCCTGGACGCGGTGATGGCGTGGATGCTATGCAATTTGCCATAAATTTCTCTAAAGAAATCAACCACCTGAGCCTATTCCACGGGCATAGGTAGCTATCAAAAAAACAGAGAAATCACGCCACCCGCAGCCAAAACCAGAACGCAGCCAGCGCCACCTGTGCCAGGAGTCAAGAGCCGCCGCACAACGCCAGTCTCAATAGCAGCACTCGGGCGGTGACTGCGCTGAGTTAACTTGCTTCCACGCCCAGTCGGGTGTCGACGAACACCCTTTACTTAGAGCACTGCACGCCGTAACCTGCTCGAGCCACATCACCAAACGCAGCCACAAACCTTGGCTCATAGCTCTTGAGTACTACCGAGTGATAGAGCTGCTGTAGCAGCCATTTAAATCTGAAGAAATTGAGGTCGCTATGGCCGTTCATGATGGATTTATCGCTAACAAAAATATTCCATATCGGGCTGTTGGGCGAATACACCGTGTGCAAATCCAATTTTTCTGTTGTCAGCATCTTCTCTGGATCCACCGCCTGCTGGGATGGACTTCGACTAGGCGGGTAATCGGGAATATGGCTAATCGTGCTACCTCCTAAAAAAGTACCCACCCATCCCACCATAGGCTTTTCGTTACCAACGTCTTTAGACCATTGCGCATCGGTCGTTCGTCCATTTAGCAACTTGGCCAGATTAACTTCAGTCAGCAAGGCTTCGCATATGCCCTTCTTGGCGGCATGCTCGTCGAGATGCTTCAAAACGTCACAGGCAAAATTGCTGCTGCCAGTAGCGCATTGGTTTGCAAAATCGTTCAGTTGGGTCTGCATTCTCTGGTCTGCGGCTTCTTTCGCTTTGGCTGTATCGGCTGTCATGCAACGCCGCTTGCGCAGATCGATATCTATCTCACTCCCTGACATATCGGCGCAGTCGTTTTTCAGCTTTTGGGCATATGTTTTGCGGACCTGGCGCAAGCTTGCATCATCCAAAGCCTCCTCCTTCGGAGCCACGGAATCACCATATCGAGTGGTAAACGCCTCCTGCCCTTCCAATATATGGGTGTGAAAACGGGGGTTTTGGCCTATTGTTTTAAGGGCTCCAGCCTTTTCCTCACTGCGGATATACGCCCGCTGTGCATCGTTGAATTCAGGGTTGTAGGGACTTTTATTTTCCAGCAGAGTGGCG
The DNA here is from genome assembly GCF_056521425.1 of Rhodoferax sp. LS1P39. NCBI lineage: Bacteria > Pseudomonadati > Pseudomonadota > Betaproteobacteria > Burkholderiales > Comamonadaceae > Rhodoferax > Rhodoferax sp. LS1P39. The sequence goes on from NZ_JBWMAV010000001.1 coordinate 32,611, forward strand.
AAATATTGAAACCACGGAAAAGTCACGCTGGTACCCCAGTCATGCTCGGACGTGATTACCACCATTACGGGCTTTTGATTGGGGCAAAAAGCTCCGATACGTTTGTCGTCTTGCGCCGAAAAACTGCGGCGCGCACGTTCCGTACTGGCTTGGTGCAATGGCTCATAGCGGGCTGCCTCTACAGCAGGGTTGATTAAAACAATCAAGTCGGCATAGGACCGTACCAGGGACTTGCCGTCGGCGTAACGCGCAGGAAAGCTGGGATTAGCGCAAGGGTCAATGCCATGCTCGCCCTTTTTCTGTGGATCGAACAACATGCCCTGCGTGATGTTCTCCAGCAGTTGCTGAGACACTGCGTTATGGACGATGAGCGCACCAAAAGAATGGCCCACGATCAGATGCCGAACCGGTTTACAGAGGTAGTAACTGTTTTCTTCATCTTTCATGCTTTCTCCGCAGGCGTTGCGAGGGGGGTCCTCAGGAGCGAGCGCAGCATAGGTAGCAGCCTGTTCGTTTCGCTCTTCCTGGTACACCTTGAGCATGCTGAACAGTTCCCGCACCGAACCCACAGCCACAATCTGAGCGGTATTTTTGCGATCCCAAATCGACACATATTCCCACGGTGTCAGCAGGTACGACAGCACCGTGGTGTCTTTGATGTCGTTGGTGGCGGTGGAGAGGCCCCGCCAACCCACATACACCCCAACCACTTCTCTAGGACAACCCATGGACGGCGTAGGCTCCAGCTTCGTCTGTGCACCGTAGTATGTAAATTCGAGTGTTTCGCGGGCCAACTGCACGTTGGCATTGTCGTAGCGTGCATTGTTGCGCCAGCCGTGCACAAAGGTGACGATGCTGACACCGTTGTTACGTTGGCTGCATGGAGCTTTGGCTTCGCCGGGCTTAAACGGCACATCGTTCGGCCGACTCTTCAATTCAAGCAAGTATTTCTTCAAAGATTGCAATTGACGACGGTCAAAAAATCGCCCCTGGTCGTCTAGCTCGACAAAAAACATCCGGTACTTGTCAGTCCGCTCAACCCACACCCTTTGACATTCAGGAATCTCGTTGGGAGGGCCATTTTTGAAGATGGGAGCACAAGGCACAGGCTTTTCATAGGGTTGCATAACTGCGCTATCGTCAACTGGCTTGGATCGGTAGGGAGATACCGCCGTACATGCCGTCAACAGCGCGCCGAGCGCAAGTAATGCCAGCGCACGAAATGTGTAGCGCAAAGTGTCCATGGTGGTGTCCCCTCACAGTGGCTTGATGTTGGTAAGCCATGCTAGGGCGCGATGCGCATAAACGCCTCCCCTAAATGGGGGATACAGGCCCAGGTAGCGCCGAGTGCCTATGTCCGTCTCGACATGCATGTTGGCACAGACACACGGCTACACCACCCGCAGCCAGAACCAGTACCCCGCCAGCGCCACCAGCAGCCACGAGCCACCGCGCACCACCACGCTGCCGTACCAGGGCTGGCGCACCACCACTTGTGACAGCAGCACCCAGGCGGCCACGGCGCTGAGTTGGCCGGCTTCCACGCCCAGGTTAAAACCGGCCAGCGCCCAGGGCAGCAGGCCTGCGGGGGCAGCGGCTTCGATCAACAAACCCGCAAAACCGTAGCCGTGGACCAGGCCGAAGACCAGGGCCAGGCGCTCGGGGCGCAGCACCGGCAAGGGGTAGATGTTCAGCAGCGCGGTGAAGGCGATGGACGCGGCGATGACCGGCTCCACCCATGCCGGGGACGCGCTGGTAAAGCCCAAAGTCGCCAGCACCAGGGTGATGGAATGGCCCACGGTGAAAGCGGTGATGGTGCGCAGCAGCGACCACCAGGGGCTGCGGCCTGTGGTCGCGGGGATGTGCGCTGTCGGTAGCTGCCCGCCCCCACCCCGGCCCTCCCCCGTGGGGGGAGGGAGCGATGCGGTGCCCGGAGTTTCCCCCTCCCCCGCCGGGGGAGGGTTGGGGTGGGGGCCGGAGGTCCTGACTGCCTCCCTCTGAGTCGAGCCCAAACGCAGTTGCAGCGGCAGCACCAGGGCCAGCAGAAAGGCCATGTGGTCGTAGCCTTGCAGCAGGTGGTGCATGCCCAGTTGCAGGTAATCCCACACCGTCCCGGCGATACCGCGTGGCGTCGCGGCCATGGCCTGGCGCAGGGCCAGGGGCACGGCTTGCTGGGGCGCGGCGGTGGCCAGCAGGTCGCGGTTGTCGAGGTGGCCGGTGACGATCAGACGGTGGTTGCTGTCTTGGGTTTTGAACAGGGTGTAGCGCAGGTCCAGCGCCGTGCCGGGCGGGCAGGCCGCCGGGCTGGTGGCGCGCAGGTAGGCTCCGTCGCTGCGGGACTCCAGGCCGTCATAGGTCCAGTGCAGGGTGCAGGCAGGGGAATTGCTGAGCAGCCCGGTATGGCTTTGCAGCAGGGCCAGCGCGGCGGGGGTGGCGGCTTGCACTTCGGCCCAGGTGACCTGGCCGTCGGCATTGGCATCGACAGGGATGAGCAGGTCCAGGTCTTTCAGGGCGACGGACAGTTGCAAGGTGAGCGCGCTGCCCTGCTGGCGCACGTCCAGGTAAGCATCGCTGCCCTTGTGGGCCCAGGCGGGGGCGCACAACAAGGCCGCGCACAGGATGGCGAAGAAACGTTTCATGGGCGGCTCCGCGCGTCGACGATGCCGACCTGCTGCATGTCTTTTTGCAACTGCTGCACAGCGGCGGTGTCCTTGGCCTGGCGGGCGCTTTGCAGGGCCACCCACCAGTCGATGGGTTCGCGCTGCAGGTCCAGGTTGCGGCGGGCGATTTGCAGGGCAGCGGGTGCATCGCCGTCCAGCCACAGGGCGACCAGGGCTTGCTCGCGGCCATGCAGGCTGAGGTCGTCGCCCCGGCGGGCGAGTTCGGCGTTCCAGCCGCCCAGGGTGGCGCGCAGGGTTTTCCATTCGGGATTGTTGAGACGGCGCATCGCGGTGGCCTGGCGCAGCAGCACGGCATCGGTGGGCGGCAGCGCTTGCAGCACGGCCAGCGCCTGGGCGGTTTGGCCGGTGCGCAGCAGCAGGTCGCTGAGGGCGATGCTGGTGTAGAGGTCTGGCTGGGCCTGCAGGCTGCGCTGGTAGGCGGTGCGGGCGGCGGCATCGCGGCCTGCGCGTTCTTCGCTTTCGGCCAGCAGGGATTGCAGCCAACTGATTTGCGCGGGATCTTGCGCACTTGCCAGCAATTGGGTGAAGCCTTTGCGGGCGGCATCCCACTGGCCTTGCAGCGACTGGGTTTCCAGCTGGCAGGCCAGGGCGTAGAGGTTTTGACCGGCACGGGCCACGGCATCGCAGGCGCGCAGGGCCTGGTCGTAGCGGCCCGACAGGCGCTCCAGAGAGGCCAGGTTGAGCCAGCCCTGGGCGTGGCCGGGGCTGCGGAGCACGGCGGCCTGCAGGATGCGGCGCGCGGCCTGGAAGTCGTGGCGGCCCTGCTGCACGGTGGCCTGCAGTACCGCCAGGTCTACGGGCGCGTCTGGCTTATCCCACCAGGGGGCCAGTGCGGCCTGGGCGCGGCCCCAGTAGCGGGTGTCGCCGGTTTGGCGGGCGGTGGCGATATGGGCGCGGGCCTGGCTTATCGCAGAGGTAATGGCAGCGGCCGGGTCGGCAATGGCCGGGGCCACAGCGGCAGGCCGCACGCGGGTGATGGTAGGCAGGCGCTCGACCACCTCGTCGCCCCGGCTGGGGTGCAGTGCGGTGACGGCATGGGCCATACCGCTCAGCAGCAAACAGGCAAGCCAGAGGATGGGTGGAAGGCGCATGGTGGGCGACATGGATTTGCTATCTAATTAGTAGCTTCTTGTGCTTATGGAATAAGTGGTAGGGGCCTATTTCTTATAAATTGCCAACCCCCACCCCAACCCTCCCCCAGAGGGGGAGGGAGCGCGGCAGGTCAGATGTCGGCGGGGTCAGCCGAATCGCTGGTCGCCAGCTGGGTGTCGGCCAGCACAACCGGGTCGCGGCTGTCACTGGTGTTGGCGATCTGCGCCTGGGAGAAGGCGAGCACATCGTCCACCCGGGTCTCTACGCCCACCGGTACTTCGGTGGTTCCTGCGACATACTGGGCGGCAGCGGGGCCGTCCCCTCCCCCGCCGCCACAGGCCGCCAACAAGCCCACGGCGACCACGGTGGGTACTGTCCATTTGAAGTGCAACATGGTGCGGGTCCTTATCAGTTGGAGCCAGAATTTGGCGTGTTGAGGTAGGGGAAGCGCGTGAGGAAGGGCACGGTGGCCTGGTCCACGGCATCGTGGATGTTGGCCGACTGGGCACCCAGCGGCACGCTGGAGGCTTTGCAGGCCGAGGTCAGGCTGGGCACGCCGGGCACACCGTTCAGGCCCAGGCTGTTGTTGTCGCCGTTGATGACGCACAGGCCGCCGAGCATGGCGACCAGGGCGATGTCCACCACGTCGTCCTTGGGGCGGCGGCCATTGGGAAAGCCCGCCAGGTCCACCGCTTGCGCCAGGTTGGCCGTGCCGCCCACGCGCAGCACCTCACCGGCCACACCCAGGCGGTTTTGCAGGGCAAACGGCACGGGGGTGATAGCGGTGTTCAGGCGCAGCACCTCGGACGGGGTGGCATTGGCGGGCTTGTTCACACCGGTGATGCCGGTGAGGAACACGGTGGCCAGGTCGGTACGCGGCAGGTTGGTGGGGGCCACGGCAGCGGGGCTACCGGCCAGCACCAGGCCCAGCAGCGCGGGCAGCGTGGGGTTGGTCACGTAGGTCAGGAACTGGCCGTCGTCTTGCGGCTTGGAGGCGTTGAACTTATCTTTGTCGGGCAGGCCGATGACCAGCTCGTTGACCAGCGGGTTGCCCAGGCGCGAGACCTGCACCCAGGCACCCCCGGCCTTTTCGCTGGCCTGGTGGCCCGACTTCGGCTTGCCGTTGAGCAAGCGCACCTGGCGCAGGCTGGCGGTAGTCCAGCCGCCGATGACGGACTCGTTGCCCGCCGTCAAGCAGCCTTTGTGCACTTCCAGGGCGATGGTGGTGATGTTGGTCTTTTGCACCACACCCTGGCCACCCATGCCCACCGCGTCCTTGTTGGCCGGGTCGAGCAGCACCGCAGCGGGGGCATTAACCAGGTCAAACACCGGGCCCAGATTCACCGCAAAGCCCTCCTGGCGCTGGCCGACGAAGACCTTGCCGTCGTCCATACCCGCGGGGCAGCCGGGCACCTTGATGCTGAAGATGTGCTTTTGGGCGTAGGTTTCATAGGCGGCCGCACCGCCCAGGGTCTTCACGCCGATGTAGTCCACCGGCTTCTCGAAGGTGGCACCGCCGCTGGCCTTGGTGACGGCAGACGACGCGCCTTTGCGCCGGTCGCCACGCACCACGTTGACGGTGTAGGTTTCATTCACGTTCAAGTTGGCATCGTTCACATTCGCCACCGCACCGGCCTGGACCAGCGGAATCGCCACGCTGGCCGTACCGATGGGCAGGGCCACGTTGTTGAGCTTGTTGTTGAACTTGAACTGGAAGCTCAGGTGTTCCTTGCCGTCGCCCACATTGTCGATGTGGATCTCGTACAACGCGTTCGGGTCCATCGCAAAGTAGTTGGGGCCGCCGTACGGGGCCTGCAGGGGCTGGTAGTTGGCGATCATGGTCACATAGTCCGAGCGGCCACCGCTGCCGTTGTTGGCCACGCCCTCGTAGCTGCGGAACATGTAGAAGTCGGTGCCGTCCACCTTCGGGCTGGTGGTGATGAACGGTGCCTCTCGGTGGCTGGACGCGAATGCCGCGCCAGTCAGCGCGAGCAGCAGGCATGCTGCGGTGATGGGATTGCGTTTGAATTGCATGGTGATCTCCTGGGGGTCATGTCCATTGGTGCCAATGAAAACCATTGGCCCTGTGGATACGCAGACGGCTTTACCGTGGATTCACAAACGTGAACTATTTCTCACAATCGGCCCGCACCCCGCGGCTGCATGCTTCTATTTTTATAGCTCGTTGTGCTTATGGAATAAGCACTGGAAGCCGTTTTTGCATGCAAATAGACAGGGATGCCCGGGCCGCTGCCGGGCCCGCCCCCACTTATTTGATCTACATCAAGCAAGCCGCGAACAGCGCCGCCTGCGGCTTGAAACCTGCCGGTAGCTCGCGCCTAATCGCAGCCTGTTACTAAATGTAGTTACCGCTGCACCGAAAGAGATTTATGCGATCCAACCTGCCCGTCACCCCGCAAGAGTACGACTACCCGTCGGCCGAGATGCTGGTGTCCACCACCGACACCCGGGGCCATATCACCCACTGCAACAGCGCGTTTGTGCAGGTCAGCGGCTTTGGCTACGACGAACTGGTGGGCCAGCCGCACAACATGATCCGCCACCCGGACATGCCGCCCGAGGCCTTCAAGGACATGTGGAGCACCATCGGCCATGGCCGCCCCTGGACCGGCATGGTGAAAAACCGCCGCAAGGACGGCAGCTTTTACTGGGTCGAGGCCAACGTCACCCCCATCATGGACAGCGGCAAGCCGCGCGGCTATATGTCGGTGCGCACCAAGCCCAGCCGCCAGCAGGTGCAGGATGCCGAAGCCCTGTACGCCCGCATGCGCAGCGAGCGCGCGGCCAACCGCCCTACGTTCACCTTGAGCGGCGGAGTCGTGCGCCCGCTGGGCTGGCGCGGTGCGCTGGCAGGCCTGGCCCGCGTGGGCATGACCCAGCGCTACATGCTGGTGCTGGCGGTGTTGATCGGCGCGGGCCTGGCTCCGATGCTGCTGGGAGTGCAAGGCGCTACGGGCTGGCTGCTGCAGGTGGGCCTGCAACTGGCCTGCGCGGCGGTGATGGTGCTGTGGTTCAAGAGCCGCGTGACCGATGTGGTGCGTGATGCCGAGCGCTTTGCCAGCGACCTCTCGGGCTGCAACCTGAACACCCAGATTGCGCTGAACTACCCCGCGCCGCTGGGCTCGCTGGTGCGCTGCCTGTGGCAGATCCAGATCAATATGCGCGCCGTGATCGGCGATGTGAACACCGAAATCCACGGCTTCACCCAGGTGGCCGCCGAAATTGCCTCGGGCAGCATGGACCTGTCGGAACGCACCGAATCCCAGGCCAGCAGCCTGCAGCAAACCGCCGCCAGCATGGAGCAGCTCTCCGGCACAGTGCAGCAGACCGCCGAGACCGCCTTGCAGGTGGCGCAGCAAAGCGACAAGAGCACCCACGTGGCGACCCGGGGCGGCGAGGCGGTGCACCAGGTGGGCGTGGCGATGCAGAACATCGACAAGTCGTCCAAGAAGGTGCAGGAGATCATCGGCGTGATCGAAGGCATTGCCTTCCAGACCAACATCCTGGCGCTCAACGCCGCCGTGGAAGCCGCCCGTGCGGGCGAACAGGGCCGCGGCTTTGCCGTGGTGGCCTCCGAGGTGCGTTCGCTGGCGCAGCGCAGTGCCACCGCAGCCCGCGAGATCCGCACCCTGATTGCCGAATCGGCCGAGCAGATTGCCGCAGGCAGCCACCAGATGCAGGATGCCGGGCGCACCATCGACGAGGTGGTGGCTTCGGTCAAGGAGGTGGGCGCACTGATCCGCCAGATCACCCACGCCACGGTGGAGCAGTCGGGCGGCATCGCCCAGGTGAACGAAGCGGTGAACCAGCTGGATGCCGTGACCCAGCAAAACGCCGCCTTGGTCGAAGAGTCTGCTGCCTCGGCCGAAGGCCTGAGCGGCAGCAGCCTGGCGCTGGCGCGCTCGGTGCAAGTGTTCCACCTGGCGTGATCGAGACCGAGGCATCGGGGACCGCCGCCACCCTGCCAGACCCGCAATACCAACCCTGCAAACCCTGGCGCAACGCCCGCAACCTGGCCGAGGCGCTGGCGGCCACCTGGACCTGCCAGTTCGAACCGGCACTGAACTCGCTGGGCAGCCAGATCGCCATCATCGACCACCACGGCACCATCACCTACGTCAACCGGGACTGGGTTGAATTCGGCATCCGCAACGGCACTCCAGCAGACTACCCCTGGGTGGGCAGCGCCTACCTGGATACCGGCAACTGCTTCAGCACCATCGCGGCGGAGCAGGCAGCCTGCCTGGTGGAGGGCATCCGCAAGGTGCTCAACGGCCTGGTGCCCACTTTTGACTGCGAATACGCCTGCCACAGCCCCGACGAGAAGCGCTGGTTCGTGATGCGGGTCGTGCCTTTGCACACCCACCCGGGGCGCTACGTGGTGTCGCACCACAACATCACGCGGCGCAAAGAACAACTGCTGGCAGGCCAGGCGGCGCTGGAGGAGTCGGCCCTGCACAGCCAGGCGGTGCTGGACAACATGGTGGATGGAGTCATCACCATCGACATGCACGGCCGGATCCAGTCCTTCAACCAGGCCGCCAGCCGGATCTTCCACTACACGCCGGGCGAGGTGCTGGAGCGCAATGTCTCCATGCTGATGCCCGAGCCGCACCGCAGCCACCACGATGGCTACCTGCAGCACTTCCAGCACACCGGCGAAGCCCGCGTCATCGGCAAGCCGCGCGAGGTGGAAGGCGTGCGCAAGAACGGCGAGGTGTTCCCCATGAGCCTGTCGGTCTCGCAAATCACCCGCTCCGGCCAGCCCACCTTCATCGGCATCGTGCGCGACATCACCCAGCGCCGCCTGCACGACGAAGAAATCCGCCGCCTGGCCTTTTACGACCCGCTGACCGGCCTGCCCAACCGCCGCCTGCTGATGGACCGCCTGCACCAGGCCATGGCCAGCTCTTGCCGCAGCCAGCAGCATGGGGCGGTGATGTTCCTGGACCTGGACCATTTCAAGCAGCTCAACGACGGCTGGGGCCATGACGTGGGTGACGAACTGCTGCAGCAGGTGGCCGCCCGCCTGAACACCTGTGTACGCGAAGCCGACAGCGTGGCCCGACTGGGCGGCGACGAGTTCGTGGTGCTGCTGGAGGCCCTGAGCCCGCTGGCCCCCGAGGCGGCCACCCAGGCCGAGTCGATTGCCAACAAGATCCTGTATGCCCTGGGGCAAAGCTACAAGCTGCGCGGCCTGGTGTACGACAGCACGCCCAGCATCGGTATTGTTCTGTTCGCCCAGGACCGGGAAAGCATGGAAGACCTGCTGAAAAAAGCCGATGTCGCCATGTACCAGGCCAAATCGGCGGGCCGCAACACCGCCCGGTTTTATGACCCCGCCATGCAGGCCGTGGCCATGGCGCGTACCGAGCTGGAGCGCGATATGCGCCAGGGCCTGAGCACCCAGCAATTTGTGCTGCACTACCAGATCCAGGTAGACAGCAAGGGCACGCCCACCGGTGCCGAAGCCCTGGTGCGCTGGCAGCACCCGCTGCGTGGCCGCATCTCGCCAGGCGACTTCATCCCGCTGGCTGAAGAAACCGGCCTGATCCTGCCGCTGGGCCAGTGGGTGGTAGAGACCGCCTGCGCCCAACTGCAGGCCTGGGCCCAAAACCCCGCCACCGCCCACTGGAGCATGGCCGTCAACGTCAGCGCCTGGCAGTTTGCCCAGGCCGACTTCGTGGCCCACGTGACGGCCGCGCTGGCCAAGACCGGTGCCCAGCCCCACCTGCTCAAGCTGGAGCTGACCGAGAGCATGCTGGTCAACGACGTGGACGACGTGATCGCCAAGATGAACGCCCTCAAGGCCTATGGCGTGAACTTCTCGCTGGACGACTTCGGCACCGGCTACTCGTCGCTGTCGCACCTCAAAAGCCTGCCGCTGGACCAGCTGAAGATCGACCAATCCTTTGTGCGCGATGTGCTCACTGACCCCAGCGATGCGGTGATCGCCCGCACCATCGTGGCCCTGGGCCACAATCTGGGCCTGAAAGTTATTGCCGAAGGGGTGGAAACCGCCGAGCAACGCCACTTTCTGGCCGGCATCGGCTGCGACGCATTCCAGGGCTACTACTTCGGGCGGCCCGGCCCGGCGGACATGCTGGCGCAGCAGGCCTGATTCAGGCCGCCGCCGTACTCTCGCGCCCAATCAACTGGTAGGGCAGCTTGCTGCTGCTGGGCTCGGGGCCATCGGCCAACGATTGCAAAATCGCCTTGGCCGCCACCCTGCCAATATCGGCCGTGGGCGGACGCACGGTGGACAGGGGCGGCTCCAGCTGGCGGCCAATGGGAAAGTCGCCAAACCCCAGCAACGCCAGTTGTCCCGGTATGGCGATGCCCTCGCGGCCTGCCTGCATCAGCGCACCGCAGGCCAGGTGGTCGGTGGCAAAGGCCACCGCCGTCACCCGCGCGCCCTTGGTAGCCAGTATCTTGGGCAGTACCGCCCGGCCCGCGTCAAACGCATCGCCCATGGCGGCGCGCAGCACCGTGGCACGCGCCCCCTGGGCTTGCACCGCGGCCACAAAGCCTTCGCCGCGCTCGTGGGCGCGAAAGTCTTCGGCCACGCCGCTATCCACATAGGCCAGCGAGGTATGGCCCAGGTCCAGCAGATGCCGGGCCATGGCCCCACCCACGGCGAAGTGGTCAAAACCAATCTGCGCAAAACCTTCTGAATCGGCCCGCGTGGTGGGGTGGTCCCAGATTTCCACCACCGGTATACCGCCCGCCTGGGCATCGCGCAGCAAACGCAGCGCCCCCGGCGTGTGGTGGCGGCCCGTGACCACAATGGCCGCAGGCGCCCAGCCGGTGAGCACGCGCAGCTGTTCTTCTTCGCGCTCCTGGGAATAGCCGGTGGACAGCAGCAGCAGCTCGTAGGCGCTCTCGCGCAGGCCCTCGGTCAGGCCCTGGATGGTTTCGGCAAAGATGGAATGGCCTACGTTGGGGATCAGCGCCGCCACCAGGCGCGACGCGCCGCTGGCCAGTTGCCCGGCCTGCTGGTTGGGCACGTAGCCGGTCTGCTCTATTGCCTCGCGGATGCGCAGGGCGGTGGCTTCGGCCACCAGGCCGGGCTGGCGGATGAAACGCGAAACGGTAATGCGGGTCACGCCTGCCGCATCGGCCACATCGTGCAGCGTGGGACGTCCATGGCCGCGCCGCTGGCGCTTGATCGGGTCCGTATTCATTTTTGGGTGTGCGCTAGGGTTTTTGCTAATGCACGAAGTTTCCACTGCCGTTAATGTTACCGGTAACAGCAAAACCGATCACCCTATTTCTGAAAGCCCCTACCCATGACCCAAACCCTCGCAGATTTACGCAGCCGCCGGTGGTTCGCCGCTGGCGACATGCGTGGCTTTGCGCACCGCCAGCGCATCCAGCAAATGGGCCTGCGCCGCGAAGATGTGCTGGAGCGCCCCATCATTGGCATCATCAATACCTGGAGTGACCTGTCGCCCTGCCACGCGCATCTGCGCGAACGTGCAGAGAGCGTGAAACGCGGCGTGCTCATGGCCGGGGGCATGCCATTCGAGCTGCCCGCCATGAGCCTGGGCGAGGTGATGGTCAAGCCCACCACCATGCTGTACCGCAACTTCCTGGCCATGGAGGTGGAAGAGCTGCTGCGCTCGCTGCCGCTGGACGGTGTGGTGCTGCTGGCCGGGTGCGACAAAACCACCCCCGGCACGGTGATGGGGGCCATCAGCGCGGGCCTGCCCATGCTGTTCTGCGCCGCCGGGCCGATGATCAGCGACCGCTATCTCAAGCGCGGCGAGCCCACCCGTGCCGTGGGTGCAGGCACCCATACCCGTATGTTCTGGGACGAATACCAGGCAGGCCACATCAGCGAAGAGGAATGGATTGGCCTGGAAGCCAAGATGACCCGCGCGCCCGGCACCTGCAACACCATGGGCACGGCCAGCACCATGACCTCCATCATCGAAGCGCTGGGGCTGGCCCTGCCGGGCTCCACCTCCATCCCCGCCATGGACGCGGGCCACAGCCGCATGGCGGCCGACTGCGGCACCCGCATCGTGCAGATGGTGTGGGACGACCTGACCCCGGCCAAGATCCTCACCAAGGGCTCGTTTCGTAACGCCACCGTGGCGCAGATGGCGCTGGGCGGCTCCACCAATGCCGCCGTGCACCTGATCGCCCTGGCCCGCCGCGCCGGGGTCGACCTTCAGCTGGAAGACCTGGATGCCATCGGCCACCAGGTGCCGGTGCTGGCCAACCTGTACCCCAGCGGCGACAAGCTGATGGAAGACTTCCACTACGCCGGTGGCATGCCCGCCCTGCTGAACCGGGTGCGCGCCCATTTGTCACTGGACGAAATGACCGCCACCGGCCACACCCTGGCCGAGAACATCGCAGGCCGCGAAAGCCTGGACGATGCCGTCATCCGCCCGCTGGACCATCCGGTCAGCCCGTCCGGCGCGCTGGCGGTGCTGCGCGGCAACCTGGCCCCCGATGGCGCGGTGATGAAGCCCAGCGCCGCCAGCCCGAAATTCTTCCAGCACCGCGGCCGCGCCCTGGTGTTCGACTCGCCCGCCGAGATGAACCAGCGCTGCGCCGACCCCGAACTCGACTGCGACGAAAACACCGTGCTGGTGCTGCGCAATGCGGGCCCGGTGGGTGCCCCCGGCATGCCGGAATGGGGTGGCCTGCCCATCCCCAAGAAGCTGCTGGACCAGGGCGTGCGCGACATGGTGCGCATCTCCGACGCGCGCATGAGCGGCACCCACTACGGCAGTTGCATCCTGCACGTGAGCCCCGAGGCGGCCGTGGGAGGCCCGCTGTCGCTGGTGCGCGATGGCGATGAAATCCTGGTCGATCTGACCACCCGCAAGCTCGAACTGCTGGTGGACGAGGCCGAGCTGGCCGCCCGCCACGCCGCCCGGGTGCCACCGCCGCGCACCTACCAGCGCGGCTATATCCGGCTCTACCAGGAGCATGTAACCCAGGCCCACGAGGGCTGCGACTTCGACTTTCTCCAGGGCACGGCACCCACGCCGCAGCCTCCCATTTACTAAAGGTCCCCGATGAACCCTTTCAAGCAACTTCTGCAAAACACCGGTGCCGCCACGCCGGTCGGCACCTGGATCATGTCGGCCAGCCCCCTCGTTGCCGAGGCCATGGGCCACGCCGGTTTCGACTGGGGCGTGATCGACATGGAACACACACCGCTGGACCTGATGGACCTGGTGCACATGCTGCAGGCGGTCGCGGGCACGCCCCTGCTGCCGGTGGTGCGCGTGCCCTGGAACGACACCGTGAATATCAAGCGCGTGCTGGACGCCGGTGCCACCACCTTGCTGGTGCCCTTTGTGCAAAACGCCGAGGAAGCCCGTGCCGCCGTCGCCGCCACCCGCTACCCGCCCGAAGGCCGCCGCGGCATGGCGGGCATGAGCCGGGCCTCGAAGTTCGGCACCACGCCCCAGTACCTGACCACCGCCAACGCACAGATGACCGTCATCCTGCAACTGGAAACCACCGAGGCCATTGCCCAGCTGGAGGCTATCGCCGCCGTGCCGGGCGTGGATGCCCTGTTTATCGGCCCAGGCGACCTGTCGGCCACCATGGGCCATGTAGGGCAGCTCACGCACCCCAAGGTGCTGGCCGTCACAGCCGATGCTGTGGCCCGCGCCAAAGCCCTGGGCATGCCCATTGGTACGGTGGGCGGCACCACCGAGGTGGTGGCGGAGTACCGCGCCATCGGCTTCGACTTTGTCGCCATTGCCTCCGACCTGGGACTGCTGATGCGCAGTGCCCAGGCCGCGCTGGCCAGCGTACGCAACACGGGCGCTGCCCCCACCACCCAACCCACACCCACCAACGGAGGCTACTGATGGCTGCTGTAGAACTACGCAACGTCGTCAAAACATACGACGGCAAACACACCATCATCCATGGCCTGGACCTGGATATCCGCGAGGGCGAATTCTGCGTCTTTGTCGGCCCGTCCGGCTGCGGCAAGAGCACCTTGCTGCGCATGATTGCCGGGCTGGAAACCATCACCAGCGGCGAGGTGCGCATCGGGGGTGAGGTGGTCAACGACAAGCCGCCGCGCGCCCGCGACATCGCCATGGTGTTCCAGGACTATGCGCTGTACCCGCACAAGACGCTGTACGACAACATGGCCTTCGGCCTGCGCCTGCGCAAAACGCCCGAGGACGAGATCAAGCGCCGGGTGATGGATGCCGCCAAGCTGCTGCGCATCGACCACATGCTGGACCGCCGCCCCGCTGCCCTGTCGGGCGGCCAGCGCCAGCGCGTCGCCATCGGCCGGGCCATCGTGCGCAAGCCCGCGGTGTTCCTGTTCGACGAACCGCTGTCCAACCTGGACGCACAGTTGCGCCAGGAGATGCGCACTGAGATCAAGCGCCTGCACCAGCGCCTGGGTGCCACCATGATCTACGTGACCCACGACCAGGTGGAGGCCATGACCCTGGCCGACCGCATCGCCGTGCTCAGCGCTGGGCACAAGATGCAGTACGACACGCCCGATGCCATCTACAACCGGCCCGCGGCGCTGTTCGTGGCGGGCTTCACCGGCGCACCACCGATGAACCTGGTCGATGCCACCCTGGCCCACGGCGTGGCCGATGTAGGCAACAGCGTGCAGATCACCCTGCCCCCCCGACTGTCGGCCCATGGCGGTGCCTGCAAGCTGGGCGTGCGCCCGGAAAACCTGCGCCTGGCCCCCCAGGCGGGCGACATCGTGCTGCCCGCCAGCGTCTCCCTGCTGGAACCACTCGGTTCGGAAACGCTGGTGTCGTTCAAGGTGGGCAGCTCGGAGCTGATTGCCCGGGTGTCGGCCTCGTTCCGCGAAGCACCGGGCACCCAGCTGGCCGTGCACGTACATCCAGACCACCTGCACTTGTTTAACCCACAAAACGGCGCAGCCCTGAACTGAGCCACTGAAAACCCCAAGGAGACACACATGCACACACGCAACACCTTTCTCGGACTGCTGGGCTCGGCCCTGCTGGTCAGCGGCTTGGCCACCGGCAGCGCCCTGGCCGACACCAAAATCCGCGCCTTCGCAGGCGGGTCCGGGCAGCGCCCCGACCTGATGCGCAAGCTGTTCGACCAGTACCAGGCCAAGAACCCCGGTGTCACCATCGAGATGGAAACCGGCGGTGCCACCTCGGAGCTGCAACGCCAGTACCTGGGCACCGTGCTCAACGCCAAGGACCCGTCCATCGACGTGTTCATGATCGACATCGTCAACCCCGCGCAGTACGCCGGAGCAGGCTGGATCGAGCCGTTGAACAGCTACATGGGCGACACCGCCACGGCGATGAAACCCTTTCTGCCCGCCTACGCGTCGGCCAATGTGATCGACGGCAAGATCGTGGCCATGCCCGCGTTTGCCGACGCGATGTTCATGTACTACCGGCGCGACCTGCTCGAAAAACACAAAATCGCCGAGCCCAAGACCTGGGACGAACTGGCCGCCGCCGCCACCAAGATCCAGAAGGCCGAGGGCGATGCCAATCTGCAAGGACTGTCGATCCAGGGCGCGCCGATCGAAGGGGCGGTATGTACCTTCCTGCTGCCCTACTGGAGCCAGGGCCACGAGTTCAATGACGCCGCAGGCAAGCTCACACTGGACAAAGCCGCCGCCGCCAAGGGGCTGAACCAGTGGCTGGCCATGGTGGACCAGGGTGTCGTGAAGAAGAACGTGGCCGAGGTGAAGACACCCGACACAGTGAACGAATTCAAGGCCGGCCAGGTGGTATTTGCCGTCAATTGGGGCTTTGCCTGGGACCGCTTCAAAGACGATGCCGACAGCAAAGTGGCGGGCAAGGTCGGTGTCATGCCCCTACCCGCCGTGGCAGGCGGCAAGAGCGCCACCTGCATCGGCGGCTGGCAGTGGGCGCTGAGCGCGTTCAGCAAAAGCAAGCCCGAAGCGGCCAAGCTGATCAAGTTCCTGTCCAGCCCCGAAGCCAGCAAGTTCCTGGCGGTGCAAGGCTCGCTGCTGCCGACCGTGTTGGGCGTGTACCAGGATGCCGAGGTGGTGAAAGCCGTGCCCTGGTTCAAGGATGCCGCCCCCGTGGTCGCCGCAGGCCGCAGCCGCCCACAGTCGAAAGACTACGGACAGGTCAGCGACATCATCCGCACCACCACCAGTGCCGTGCTGGCACGCACCAAGAAGCCCGAAGAAGGTGTGGCCGAGATCGACTCCCGCCTGCGCCGGGTGATGCGTTGATGGCTGCGCCAATGCGCCCTAAAAAGGACCTATCGTGGCACTGATCAACCGTCTGCGCGACCCCAGCGACAAGACGCTGGCCGTCATGATGCTGGCTCCGGCCTTCCTGCTACTCGCACTGATCGTGGTCTACCCGATTGGCAGGCTGATCTGGAACAGCTTCTTTGACCTGCGACTCTCCGGCGGCGGCGAAGCAAAATTCGTCGGGCTGGACAACTACGCCCTGGTCCTGCAAGACCCGGACTTCTGGAACGCTACCAAAAACACCGTGCTGATTACGCTGATCACCGTGCCCGGTGCGCTGGTGGTGGGCTTGGGCCTGGCAATGCTGGCGAACCTGCCGTTCAAGCGGCAGTGGCCGGTGCGCCTGGCGCTGCTGCTGCCCTGGGCTCTGCCCCTGGCATTCTGCGGCCTGATCTTCGCGTGGTTCTTCCACTCGGAGTACGGCGTGGTCAACGACGTGATGCGCCGTGCAGGCCAGACCGAGCCGCGCATGTGGCTGCTGGAGCCGACCTGGGCGTTCGCGGCAATCTGCATCACCATCGTCTGGAAGACCAGCTCCTTCATGGCGCTGATCCTGCTGGCGGGTTTGCAAATGATCCCCAAGTCGCTGTACGAGGCGGCCGAAGTGGACGGCGCGTCCAAGCTGCAGCAGTTCTGGCAGATCACCATCCCAATGCTGATGCCGTCCATCATCGTGGCGCTGATTTTCCGCACCATCACCGCGCTGCAGACCTTCGACATCCCCTACACCATGACCAAGGGCGGGCCGGGCAATTCCACCGAAACGCTGGCCATGCTGATCCACAAGACCACCATCGACTACCTCGACGTGGGCTACGGCTCCACCCTGGCGGTGTTCATGTTCATCCTGTCCTTGTGCGTCACCGGTGTCTACCTCAAACGGATTGGAAACAACGCATGAACACGCTCTTTGAGGGGCGCTCGCTGCGCTTCATCGCCGCCACCATCGTGGTGCTCAACGGCTTCTTCCCGGCTGTGTGGATTCTGCTGACCTCGCTCAAGACCGAGGGCGAACTGGTGCACAAGCCCATCACCTACCTGCCGCACGAACTGGTGCTGAGCAACTACGTGCAGGCCTTTGCCGACCAGCCACTGCTGAAGTACCTGGGCAATAGCCTGGCCGTAGCCGGTATGTCCACACTCGTGTCGCTGGTGGTGGCCGCGTTTGCAGCCTACGCCATCGCCCGGCTGAACATGAAGTACCGGCAACTGGTGCTGACCTGCATCGTCGCCTCCAGCATGTTCCCGCTGGTGACGCTCTTGGTGCCGATCTTCGAGACCATGCGCAACCTGAACCTGCTCAACACCTACACCGCCCTGGTGCTGCCTTATACGGTGCTGAGCCTGCCGGTGTGCACCCTGGTGCTGGTGAGCTTTTTCCAGAGTATCCCCAAGGACCTGGAGAACGCCGCCATGATCGACGGCTGCACCCGCATGGGCGCGCTGTGGCGGGTGGTGGTGCCCCTGGCCGCGCCGGGCGTGTTTACCGCAGGCATTCTGGCCTTCGTGAACGCCTGGGACGAATTCCTGCTGGCCCTGTCTCTGAACGCCAGCGCCTCCATGCGCACCCTGCCTGTCGGTATTTCGCTGTACCAGGGCGAGTTCACCTTTCCCTGGCCCGTCATCTCCGCCGCCCTGGTGGTCGCCATCGTGCCCATCGCGGTGCTGATTGCCGCCTTCCAGGAGCGCGTGGTCGGCGGCCTGACCCAGGGTGGCCTCAAAGGCTAAACCTCTTCAATCCATACCCAACCCACTGAAAGAAAAAAACATGCACTCCACCCCCAAACTGCGCTTGCTGGCCGCAGGCGCTCTGGCATTCACCTCCTGCGCCATGGCGCAAAACGTCACAATGTATGGCCGGGTCGATGTCGGCGTACAAAACATCAGCAACGGCACCACCCGCACCGGTGTAGACAGCGGCACCTACACCGCCTCGCGCCTGGGCTTTCGCGGCACGGAAGACCTGGGCGGCGGACTCTCGGCCCTGTTCTTCATGGAAATGGGCATCAACGCCGACAAGGGCGAAGCCGCGGGCGGCTCACGCATGTTCAACCGGGGCTCGTATGTAGGACTGTCCAGCGCCAGCGCGGGCACCCTCACGCTGGGCCGCCAGTACGTACCGATCTTCTGGCCCTTCCTGTTTGCCGACGACGCGGGCCCGCTGCGCCTGCACGGCTACAGTGCGGTGCAATCCATCCAGCGCAGCAATCTATTCAAGGCGAACAGCAGCGCGCTCAACACGCCTGTGGCCAACGGCGGCCTGGCAACGGCCAGCAGCGGCATCTACAGCGTAGGGGTCACATCCGCGTTTGAAAACAACCTGATCGTCTACAAAACCCCCAGCATGGGCGGGCTCACCCTGACCGCCGCCTACGGTGCCCCCGAGGGCTATGCCGACAGCGCCAAGGTCATGGGTGCCAATGCCGAGTTCCGCCAGGGCGACCTGTACCTGGGGGCAGGCTGGAACCGCAAGCAAGGCCAGGTCACCAGTGGCACGGCGTACCAAAAAGTCAACGAATCCATGGTGGGCGGCATGTACTCGGTCACCAAGGAGTTCAATGTATGGGGCAATGTGCACGGCTGGGACCTGGAAACCGGTGCCGTTGCAGGCAACAAGTTCAAGGGGCATGACGCGATGGTGGGCGTATCGTACAAGCTGCCCACTGGCCAGCTGTGGGCCAACTACGCGACCAAATCGGTCAACAACTGCACCGACTGCGGCTCGCGCGGCTTCGGCGTGGGCTACCACCACCTGCTGTCCAAGCGCACCGATGTCTACGTATCCTATGGCCGCGTGAACAACGACCGCAATTCCGCCAACAGCCTGAACAGCTTTGCGCCCACCACGGCTGGCACGGCGGTACGCGGCATCGGCGCAGGCATTGCGCACCAGTTTTAACCCCCCTCCATTTTTCAGATAAAGAGTCAAGCCATGGCACAGACCATTCGTTACGGCATCATCGGCTGCGGCAGCATGGGCCGCGAGCACATTGAAAACCTCAAGGCCCTCGCAGGCACCCAGGTCACCGCCATCGCCGACCCGCACCCGGCCAGCCGCGCGGCGGCGCTGGAAATTCTGCCTGCGGGCGTGCAGGTCTTCGAGCACCACCAGGCGCTGCTCGACAGCGGCCTGTGCGACGCGGTGGTGATCGCCACGCCCAACTTCACCCACATCGAGATCATGCGCGCCGCGCTCAAAACCGACTTGCACATCCTGGTCGAAAAGCCCCTGGTCACCCGCATCGAAGACGGCGTGGAAATGGTCCAGCAAGCCCAGGGCCGCAAGGGCATCGTCTGGGTGGCGCAAGAGTACCGCTACATGCCGCCGGTGGCCGAGATGATCCGCATGGCGCATGCGGGTGCGGTGGGCAAGCTACACCAGGTGGCCATCCGCGAACACCGCGAGCCCTTCTACCCCAAGGTGGACGACTGGAACCGCTTCAGCGCCAACACCGGCGGTACGCTGGTGGAAAAGTGCTGCCACTACTTCAACCTGATGGACCTGATCCTGGGCGAAAAGCCGCTGCGCGTGTTTGCATCCGGCGGCCAGCGCGTGAACCACCTGAGCGAGGAATACGGTGGCCGCCGCCCCGACATCCTGGACAGCGCCTACGTGATCGTCGAATACGCCAGCGGGGCCCGCGCCATGCTGGACCTGTGCATGTTTGCCGAGAACTCGGTGGACAACGAGCATGTGGTCATCGTCGGCGACGAAGGCAAGCTGGAGTCGCTGTTGCCCTCGCTCACGCTGCGCCATGGCCGTCGCGAGGATTGGGGTCGTCGCGAAACCTGGGGCCAGCCCTCGGGCACCGGCAAGGGCGTGGCCGTGCGCCGGGTGTGGGACACCAACATCAAGTACGCGGGCCAGCATTTCGGGGCCTCGTACATCGAGCACCAGCACTTCGCCGCTGCCATCCGCAATGGCACGCCACCCGAGATCACGCTGGAAGAAGGCCTGCGCAGCGTGGCCACCGGCCTGGCCGCGCACCGCAGCATCGAAACCGGCCGCGCGGTGCTGATGAGCGAAGTGCTGCCCGCGGGCTGGTAATGCAAGAACACCACGGCATCATGCTGCAGGCCGGGCCATTGCGCCTGGCCGTGCGGCCCGACCTGGGCGGCAGCCTGGCCGGGCTGTGGCACCAGGGCAGGCCGGTACTGCGTTCCACCGAGCCAGGCCAGTTGACCGGGCCGCGCCAGTCCGCCTGCTTTCCGCTGCTGCCCTACTCCAACCGGCTGGGGCATAGGCGCTTTGCATGGCAGGGGCAGAACTACACCACCGAGCCCAATTTCGACGACAGCCCGCACTCGCTGCACGGCGTGGGCTGGCTGCGCGCCTGGCAGGTGGTACGGCAGACATCCGGACACCTCAGCATGCGCTACACCCACACGCCAGACGGCCATTGGCCGTTCGCCTTCGAGGCGGAGCAAGACATCTCACTCACCCCGCAGGCGCTACAACTGGACCTGCGGCTGCGCAATACCGACGCACACGAACAGCCCGTGGGCCTGGGCTGGCACCCCTACTTCCCCCAGCGCGACGGCAGCCATCTGCAGGTGGATGTGACAACCCGCTGGGAACGCGATGCCCTGATGCTACCCACGCATGCCACGACCCAGCAGGGCATCAATGCACCGGTGCATGCACTGGCCCTGGACCACTGCTTCGGCGGCTGGCCGGGCATAGCCCAACTCCGTGACGCGCAGTTTGCAGTGCAACTGTCGTCCACCCTGCCCTACCTGGTGGTGTTCACGCCGCCGGGGCAGCCGCATTTCTGCGTGGAACCGGTCGGCCATGTGAACAACGCTATCCAGCACGCAGACCCCATAAGCCAGGGGCTGGTGGCACTGGCACCTGGTGCCGTGGCTACCGCGTCGCTGACGCTGGATGTGGAGGCGCTGTGATGGACATCCGTGCTCTGCCCGTGCCTGCCAGCCTGCTGGGCGAATCACCGCTGTGGCACCCGCAGGAACAGGTGCTGTACTGGTGCGACATTCCGGGGCGGCAGTTGCACCGCTTCGACCCCGCTTCCCAGCAGCATCAGCAATGGGATTTCCACACCGAAGTTGCCTGCTGCGCAGCGCGCACCCAAGGCGGCCTGCTGCTGGCCCTGCGCGACGGGTTGTGGCATTTCAACCCCGCCAACGGTAGCAGCATCCAGGTGGCCACCGCGCCCTACCCGCAGGCCACCGAACGCTTCAACGACGGCAAGGTGGACGCGCAAGGCCGCTTCTGGTGCGGCACCATCCACGAGCCGCGCGACACGCCCAGCGCCAGCCTGTACCGCTGGGCCGATGGCCAACTACAGCGGGCCGCAGGCGACATCACCGTCAGCAATGGCCTGGCCTGGAGCCCGTCGGGGCGCACCCTGTACTGGGCCGATACCCCGGCGCATGTGGTCTATGCCTGCGACTTCGACGCGCAGCCGGGCAGCATTTCGCACCGTCGGCCCTTTGCCCGCTTCAGCCCGCGCGATCCGGCCAAAAGCCTGGCGCGCTACGGTGGCCGCCCGGACGGTGCCACCGTGGATGCCGAAGGCTGCTACTGGGTCGCCATGTTCGAAGGTGCCTGCCTGCAACGCTTCACCCCCCAGGGCGAGCTGCTGCAAATCCTGCCTCTGCCGGTGCGCTGCCCGACCATGCCCTGCTTCGGCGGGCCGGACCTGCGCACCCTTTTCATCACCACCTCCCGCGAGAAGCGGCCCGCGCAGGAACTGGCCGACATGCCCTTGTCCGGCCAGGTGCTGCACCTGCGCGTGGAGGTTCCCGGCCTTGCCACCCACTTTGTGAATTCACCATGACCCAAGCCTTGACCCACGCCATTACCTACTACCCATCCCTCAAAAACCGCGTCGTCTTCATCTCGGGCGGCAGTTCCGGCATCGGTGCCGAACTGGTGCGCGCCTTTGCCGCCCAGGGCGCACAGGTCGCCTTTTGCGGCCTGCGTGCCGACGGCGGCCAGCCGCTGGTGGAAGAAATCACCGCCGCCGGCCACACCACCCCGTTCTTCGCCCCGTGCGACGTGCGCGATGTGGAGGCCTACCAGGCCCTGCTGGCCGATGTCATCCAGCGCCTGGGCCCCATCCGCGTGCTGGTCAACAACGCCGGGCGCGACGACCGCCACGCCATGGAAGACGTGACCTCGGCGATGTGGGACGAGCGCCTGGCGCTGAACCTCAAGCACTACTTCTTCGCCATCCAGGCCGTGGCCCCCGGCATGGCCGCCGCCGGGGGTGGCTCCATCATCAACATGGGCTCGGTGTCGTGGATGCGGGGCCGCCCCAACCTGGTGGGCTACACCACGGCCAAGGCGGGCATCCTGGGCCTGACCCGCACCCTGGCGCGCGAGCTGGGCGCACGCAACATCCGCGTCAACGCCATCGTGCCCGGTGCCATCGTCACCGAGCGGCAAACCACGCTGCACCGCGACCCCGCCGCCGACCAGCAGTTCCTGGACGCGCAGTGCCTGAAGATCCGCCTCGACCCCGGCCACGTGGCCCGCCCCACGCTGTTCATGGCCGCCGACGACAGCGACGGCATGACCGGCCAGCATGTGCTGGTAGATGCCGGTATCGCCCAGCAATCCGTTATTTCCTGAGCCTGTATGACCACCACGACCTCCCCCCTGGCCCTGCTGAACGACCCCACCCTGCTCCAAACCGACGGCCTGATCGGTGCCGAATGGACCAGTGCCGCAGAACGCTTCACCGTGCACGACCCCGCCACCGGCCTGCCGCTGGCCGAAGTGGCGAATCTCGGTGCCAGCCACGCACTGCAGGCCGTGGCCGCCGCCGAGGCCGCAGGCCCGGCCTGGCGCGCCCGCCCGGCCAAGGAACGCGCCAGCCTGATGCTGCGCTGGTTCCATTTGATCCACCAGCACGCCGACGACCTGGCCCGGCTGATGACGGCAGAGCAGGGCAAGCCCCTGGCCGAGTCGCGCGGTGAGGTAGCCTTTGGTGCCAGCTTCATCGAATGGTTTGCCGAGGAATCGCGCCGCATCTACGGCGAGACCATCCCCACCACCGACCCCGACAAGCGCTACCTGGTGATCCGCCAGCCCATCGGCGTGTGCGCGGCCATCACGCCGTGGAACTTCCCCATCGCCATGGTCACCCGCAAGCTGGCCCCGGCCCTGGCGGCGGGCTGCACTGTGGTGCTCAAGCCTGCCGAGCAAACCCCGCTGTGCGCGCTGGCGCTGGCCGAACTGGCGCAGCGCGCCGGTCTGCCGCCGGGGGTCATCAACGTGGTGCCCGGCGACGGTGCCAACTCCATCGCCATTGGCCGCGCCTGGTGCGAGAGCGATGCCGTGCGCCACCTGTCGTTCACCGGCAGCACCGAGGTGGGCCGCATCCTGATGCGCCAGTGCGCGCCCAGCATCAAGAAGCTGTCGCTGGAGCTGGGTGGCAATGCGCCCTTCATCGTCTTCGACGATGCCGATCTGGATGCCGCCGTGGAGGGTGCCATGGCCAGCAAATACCGCAACGCCGGGCAAACCTGCGTCTGCGCCAACCGCTTCTACGTGCAAGACGGCGTGTACGACCGCTTCGTGGACAAACTCGCCGCCAAGGCCCGCTCAATCCAGGTGGGCAATGGCTTCGATGCGGGCGTGCAACAAGGCCCGCTGATCGATGCCGACGCGCTGGCCAAGGTGGAAGCCCATGTGCAGGACGCGCTGGCCCTGGGCGCACGCCTGGTGTGCGGCGGCGAGCGCGTGGGTGAGCGCAGCTACGCCCCCACGGTGCTGGCCGATGCCACCGCCGCCATGCTGTGCGCGCGCGAGGAAACCTTTGGCCCCATGGCGCCGGTGTTCCGCTTCCACACCGAAGCCGAAGTCATCGCCCTGGCCAACGCCACCGAGGCCGGGCTGGCCAGCTACTTCTACAGCCGTGACATTGGCCGCATCTTCCGCGTGGGCGAGGCGCTGGAGTACGGCATGGTGGGGGTCAACACCGGGCTGATCTCCACCGCCGAGGTGCCGTTTGGCGGTGTCAAGCAGTCGGGCCTGGGCCGCGAAGGCTCGCGCCACGGCATGGACGACTATGTGGAGCTGAAATACCTGTGCCTGGCGGGCATGAGCTCTTGAATCCATGACGCTGTCGCAGCACTTGCTGTTTCTGCTCTGCGCCGCCACCGCAGGCTACATCCAGAACCTCACCGGCTTCGCCTTCGGGCTGGTGCTGCTGGGCCTGGTGGGCCTGCTGGGGGTGGTGTCCATCGCCGACGTGGCCAATGTGGTCAGCGTGCTCACGCTGGTCAACGCCGTCGTGCTGTTCTGTGCCACCCGACCGAAGTTTGAAATCCGCATCCTGCTGCCCACACTGGTGGCCAGCCAGGTCGGCGTGGTGGCGGGTGTGCTGCTGGTGAACTGGCTCAGCAGCGGCCTGGTGGTGGTGCTCAGCCTGCTGCTGGGCCTGACCATCATCGCCTGCGCCAGCATGCTGGCCCGCACCGCACAGGCCCTGGCACAACGCTCGTCCGCCACCAGCTTCATGGCGGTGGGGGCGGTATCCGGGGTGCTGGGCGGGTTGTTTTCCACCGCCGGGCCACCGCTGGTGTACCACCTGTACCGCCAGCCCCTGCCCTTGCGCGCCATCCGCGACACCCTGGTGGCCGTCTTCGCCGCCAACGCAGTGCTGCGCCTGGGCATGATGCTGCCCACCGGGCGTGTCAGCGGCAATGCCCTGCTGCTGAGCCTGGAGACCGTGCCGCTGGTGCTGCTGCAAACCTGGTGGATGGCCCACCACCCGTCCCGCCTGCAGCCCGCCACGGTCAAACGCATCGTCTGCCTGCTGCTGGCATTGGTGGGCTTGGGCCTGGTGGCATCGTCCTTGCACACCCTGGGGATATTTAAGTAAAAAGTGCCTCCAGCGCTTATTCCATAAGCGCAAGCAGCTTCTTTTTTTATAGCAATCGCAATTACTGCCGCGCGTTGCGGATGTTGGCGGGCAGTGCGCCCGGGTGGCTGGTACGGAAAGGGTTGATGTCCAGCCCGCCGCGCCGCGTATAGCGGGCATAGACCGTGAGCTTGATGGGCTGGCAGCGGGTCCAGAGCTCCATGAAGATACGCTCCACGCACTGCTCGTGGAATTCGTTGTGGTTGCGGAAGCTCACCAGGTATTTCAGCAACCCGGCCTGGTCGATCTGCGGGCCGCTGTAGCTGATTTGCACGCTGCCCCAGTCGGGCTGGCCAGTGACCAAACAGTTGCTTTTCAACAGGTTGCTGGTCAGCACCTCGGACACCGGGGCCTCGTCCAGCGCGGCGCTGAGCAGGGTGGGGTCGGGGCTGTAGGTGTCAAAGTCCATGTCGAGCCGGTCCAGGCTCAGGCCGTCGAGCTCGTGCACCGGCTCCCGGTCGAACATCTCGGGCAGCAGGATGCGCACGCCCACCGTGCTGGGTGTCTCGCTGCCGCGCCAGGCGGCTTCGCTGATGTCGGTGCGGATGCGGGCCTGCACCGCAGCGGCATCGGCAAAGCGGGTGTTGTTGAAGCTGTTCAGGTAGAGCTTGAAGGACTTGCTCTCGATGATGTTGGGGGTTTCGCAGGGCACGGTGATGTGCGCCAGCGCCACCTGCGGCTTGCCGCGCAGGTTCAGCCAGCTCAGCTCGAACGCCGTCCACAAATCGGCTCCGAAAAACGGCGTGGTGCTGTCGGCCAGGCCGATTTCAGCACGCTTGGTGGCGCGCGGAATGGGGAACAGCAGCGATGCGTCGTATTGGTCAATGTAGGCCGAGGATTTGCCCAGCTGGGACTGGTCGGGGGTGTTAGCGCTGGTCATAGGGGTTTACTCTCTATTTGATAGCTGCTTACACCCACGGAATAAGCACAAGCAGCCCATTTGATCAATTAAATTCACGTTGGCGCAGCCACTTGGTGGCAATCCACTTTTCGCCCGCCAGCACCGGCGCGCCGCCGTGCAGGCTCTGGCTGCTGGGGTGGGGCCGGTCGTAGCTGAAGAACACGGCGTTACCGCGCTGCGGGGCCACTTCCAGCTGCACATCGGGGAACAGGGTGGCACCGCCCTGCTCTGGCGACTGCAGGTACAGGATCAAGGTGGCCACGCGCTGGCCGCCGCGCTGCAGGATGTGCGGCGTGCCGGGCTCCAACGGGTCGAAGTAGTCGTAGTGCGGCTTGTACTGCGCACCCGGCTGGTACTGCAGCACCTGCAGGCCTTCGCCGTGGGACTCGGGCCAGTGCAGCAGGCGGGCGATGCGGGCTTCGATGCGCTGCACCAGTGGGTTCTCGCCGCGCTGGAAAAACATGCCGTCGCTGGTGCGGTCCACGTGCACTTCTTCGCCGCCGCTTTGGGTTTCCACCGTGAGCGAGCGGCTCAGGCGCGGGCGGGCCAGCTCTACCAGCGCGGTGCATTCCTCGTCGCTGAGCAGGCCGCCCAGCACCACCAACCGGGGCTTGCGCAGCACCGACAACACAGCCACCTGGCGGTCGCCTGCGTCTAGCCACAGGGGCGCACCGTCCAGGGCGGGGCTGGGCACAGCGACCGCGTCGGGCCGGGCCCCCGGCGCGTGCTCCAGCAGATGCGCAGCCAGCGTGGCCTGCAGCGCGTCGGCGGCCACCGCCGCGTCCCAGCCCGATGCCAGCATGGAGGCCAGCACCACGTCCGGCTCAAACCCGGCCTCGGCCTGCTCGATGATCCATCGGCGCAGGGCGGGTGTCACGGTTTGCACGGGCGCGGCGGCACTAGGCATGGGCGGCTCCACTGCGGCGAAACACCAGCCGGTCGGGCTCGGAAGTGGCGGCATCAAAGCCGTAGCCTTCCAGGTTGAAGCCCTGCAGCTGCCCGGGCAGGCTGAGGCGCTGCTCGGCGGCAAACCGGGCCATCAGCCCGCGCGCGCGCTTGGCCATGAAGCTGATGACCTTGTACTGGCCATTGCTGCGCAGCTCTTCAAACACGCATTCGACCACCCGGGCCTTGAGCGCCTTGCGGTCCACCGCCTTGAAATACTCTTGCGAGGCCAGGTTCACCACCACCGGCGTGGCGTCATTGCGCAGGCGCTGGTTCAGGTAGTCAGAGATGCGGCTGCCCCAGAACTTGTACAGCGTGGCACCGTGCGGGTTGGCCAGGCGGGTGCCCATCTCCAGCCGGTAGGGCTGCATCCGGTCCAGCGGGCGCAGCACGCCGTACAGGCCGCTGAGGATGCACAGGTGCTCCTGTGTCCAGGCCAGCGCGTCGGCGGGCAAGGTGGCGGCGTTCAGCCCACCGTACACATCGCCATTGAAGGCCAGCACGGCCTGCTTGGAGTTCTTGGCGGTGAACTTCGGGCTCCAGGCCTGGTAGCGGGCCACGTTCAGGGCCGACAAGGCATCGCTGAGGTGCATCAGCTCAGAGATTTGCAGAGGCGACTTTTCGCGCAGAAGCGCAATCAACTCCGCCGATTGCGTGGTAAACAAGGGTTGGGTATGCGGCTGGCCCGCGGCGGGCGTTTCAAAATCCAGGGCCTTGGCAGGCGACAACAAAAACAACATGGGCAAACATCCTTTGCCGCCATTATCGGACGCAACACCAGGGGGGGATGCCGGGCCCGCACCCATGCCCAGCACCGCCGTACGGATGTAACAATCTGAAGGGAAGTGCTACGATCTTTGCATCCATCCAGGGAGCCCCCTCAGCGCTGAGTTGCCTTTATCCATCTGCGAAAAATGACATCTCTCTCCCGCCAACTGCTGAGGCGCGTGTTTGCGTGGTACCTGGTGCTGGTGCTGGCAAGTTCGGTGGTGCAGTTGTACGGGGTCTACCGGTCGATCAACCAGGACATCAGCGCCGAAATCGGCCACATCGAGGCCGCATTTGTGCCGGGCATCCAGCAGGCGGTCTGGAATTTTGATCCGCAGATGCTCGAAATGCTGGCGCGCGGCGCGGCCCGGGCCTCGGTGGTCACGGGGCTGGTGGTGGTGGACAAGAATGGCATGGTCCAGACCACCCAGGGGACGGTACCTTTGGCCGCCAACCAAAGCGCTCTGCCCTTTTGGCAACGCACGGCAGCGCACACCATCACCCTGCGCTCGCTGGATGCCGCCAACACCCGCAACTTTGACAGCATTGGCAGCATCCTCATCTACACCCATTTTTCGGTCATCGTCGAGCGGCTCACCGCCAGCCTGCTGGCCCTGGCCACCAATGCCGTGCTGGTGGGCCTGGGCCTGTGGGTGGTGCTGGCCTTGTCGATCAACCGGGTGCTGTCGCGCCCGCTGGTGGCCCTGACCCAGGCGGTCACCTCGCTGAACATGGCCGCAGACCCGTCCAAGTACCAGAACATCCACTATCCCGACAAAAACGAGCTGGGGGTCTTGGTGGCCGCCCTGAACAGCCTGTGGCTGCGCCTGCTGGAGGCCAAGGAGTCGCTGGAAGCCACGGTACACAGCCGCACCCTGGAGCTGCAGGCGACCAGCCAGCAACTGGCACTGCGGGCCGGGCAGCTGGAGCGCAACGCCGAGCAGTTGCGGCGCATTCTGGAAGACAGCCCGATTGCGGTGCGCATCCTGACGCTGGACAAGCAGTTTGTGTTTGCCAACAAGCGGTTTTACGACCTGTTCAATGGTGGTAGCACCAACATGTCCCGCTCCGACATGGAATATATCTACAAGAACAAGGAAGACTATTACGACCTGGCCCAGAAGATCCGCAGCTCGGGAACGGCCGGGCCGCCCCGTCTGCTGGAGTTCATCAAATCCGATGGTTCGACCTTCTGGTCCATGACCACGGTGGTAAAGGTCGATTACGACGACACCGCCTGCTCGCTGGGCTGGTTTTTTGATGTAACCGAGCTGCGCCAGGCCCGCGAAGCTGCCGAAGCCGCCGCCGAGGTCAAGGCCAACTTTCTGGCCAATATGAGCCACGAGATCCGCACCCCCATGAACGGCATCATCGGCCTGAGCCGCCTGGCGCTGCAAACCCCGCTAAATCCCAAGCAGCTGGACTACATCCAGAAGATCCAGAGCTCGGGCAACCATTTGCTCGGGATCATCAACGACATTCTGGATTTCTCCAAAATCGAGGCAGGCAAGCTCAATATTGAGAGCATCGACTTCTCGCTGGGCAGCATCCTGCACGACATCGCCGACATGATGGCCGAGAAGGTGCAGCTCAAGGGGCTGGAGTTTTCGGTGGATATCGACGGCAGCGTACCGCCCATGCTGGTGGGCGACCCCTTGCGGCTGCGGCAAATCTTGCTGAACTACTGCAACAACGCCCTCAAGTTCACCGAGACCGGCCACATCCGCCTGGTGGCGCGCGGCAAGAAGGCATCGGCCAACAGCGTGCTGCTGCGCTGCACCGTGGAAGACACCGGCATCGGCATGACACCGGCGCAGCAAAGCCAGCTGTTCCAAAGCTTCTCGCAGGTGGATGCATCCATCACCCGGCGCTTTGGCGGCACCGGGCTGGGGCTGGCGATTTGCAAGCACCTGGCCGGTTTGATGGGCGGCTCGGTGGGGCTGGATTCCACGCTGGGCCAGGGCAGCCGCTTCTGGTTTACCGCCCTGCTGGGGGTGGTCAACGCCCAGCCGCCTACCGGCCCGCACAGTGCGGCGTTCACCGAAGACAGCAGCCCCCCCAGCCTGGCGGCGCTGGCGGGTGCGCGCATCCTGCTGGTGGAAGACAACGAGATCAACCAGATGGTGGCCGCCGAACTGCTGCGCTCCACCGGCTTTGTGGTGGCCATTGCCGACAACGGGCAGATTGCGGTGGACATGGTGCAGGCCCAGCACTTTGACATCGTGCTGATGGACATGCAGATGCCGGTGATGGACGGCCTGAGCGCCACCCGTGCCATCCGCCAGATCCGCCGCCTGGACACCCTGCCCATCGTCGCCATGACCGCCAACGCCATGCAGCAGGATGCCGAGCGCTGCGCCGCCGCAGGCATGCAGGACTTTGTGACCAAACCGATCGAGCCCCAGCGCCTGTGGGCCGCCCTGGCGCGGTGGATCAAGCTGCCACTGGGTGTGCCGCCGCCGACCACCCCCATCCCGCCGCAGGTGACCGTACCGCCGCCCGAGCTGCCCGCCGTGCCCGGCCTGGACATGGCAGCAGGTCTGAACCGGGTGGCGGGTAACCGCACGCTGTACGCATCGCTGCTGCGCCGGTTTGCCAATGGCCAGAAGACCCTGGTGGCCGATCTGCAGGCGGCGCTGGATGCCGACGACTGGGCGCTGGCCGAGCGCCTGGCCCACACCGCCAAAGGGGTGGCGGCCAACATCGGGGCCGTGCAGATCCAGCAACTGGCGCAACCGCTGGAAGCGGCGATTGCTGCGCGCAGCCCGCGCGCGCAGATTGATGTGTATCTGCAGGCCATCCGCGCGCCGCTGCAAGACCTGGTGGATCACCTGGGTACGCAGAACGCGGCCACAGCGCCCACCCCACCTGCACTGTGGGATGCGCGCCAGGCCCGCCATCTGTGCGTGCAACTCGAAGCCTTGCTGCAAGACAGCGACGCCGACAGCCTCGTTTTTCTGCAACAGCACGCCAGCAGCCTGCGCCAGGTGCTGGGGGCGCAGTTTGAAGCCCTGCAGCGGGCCATCGAAGATTTTGATTTCGACGCGGCCACCCAGTGTTTACAACAGGGGCTGGAAGCGTAAGCTGTTGCCCATTGCCACCGACCCCAAGGAGCTCTCCATGCGCGTCCCATTGCTCACTCTGGCCCTGCTGGGCACGGCGGCTGCAGGGCATGCCGCAGTGCAGATGGCTACCTTTCCCATCCCGGTGCATGTGGAAAGCGACACCAAGGGCCTGTTTGTCGAACTGGTCCGCGAAGTGGCGAAACAGGCACAGACCGACATCCAGATCCAGGTCATGCCGCCGCCCCGGGCGGTGCAAGGCTTTTTGGGCGGCAGCTTTGGCGGCCTGTTTCCGGCGCTGGATGTCAATTTTTCCGCCCACCAGCCCATTGCCCGCACCAGCGAAGCCATCGACTGCAAGGAAGACTTTGTGTTCACCAAAAAGGGCAGCCCATTTCTGCAAACCCTGGCAGACCTGAAAGGCAAGCGCGTCGGCATCACGCGCGGCTACCCCTATGCACGCGAGGTCACCGACAGCACCACCTTCACGGTAGAGACAGCCAACACCGACGAGGCCAATATCCAGAAGCTGGTGGCCGGTTACCTGGAGGCTTTTGTGCTGGACGAAAAAACCGGTCTCAAGGCCTTTGAAAAGCTGGGCCTGGCGGCGCAGATGCAGTACGCGCCCAAGGTGCCGGTGTCGCGCCAGGAGGTGTACTACGCGTTCCAGAACACGGCCGAGGGCAAAGACCTGGCCGACAAGTTCTCACTGGCCCTGAAGAAAATGAAGCAGAGCGGCCAGTTCCAGAAGATCACCCAGGGCATCACCTTCGCCAACGGCTGCGCCAAATAGGCGCCTGCGTTACTTGCGGCTGCGCTTGTTCTGGTACATCAGTGCGTCGGCCTGGGACAGCAGGGCCTCGATAGGCGCATGGGTATCGGGTGCCACCGGCACAATGCCGTGGCTGCAGGCAATCGCGTAGCCACTGTTGCTGAACTGGTTGCGCCGGTCCAGAGCAGTCAGCAGGCGGTCCACGATGCCCCGGGCCAGGTCATGCGGGCAGTCAAACAACAGCACCACAAATTCGTCGCCGCCCAGGCGGGCCAGGATGTCGGCATCCCGAAAGCTGCGCCGCATCTGGTCGGAAAACGCCAGCAAGGCCTTGTCGCCCTCGGCGTGGCCAAAGTTGTCGTTGATGGCCTTGAACTTGTCCAGGTCAAAAAACACCAGCGCACACGGCAAGGCCTTGCGCGCCGCCAGGTGCAGCGCGTGCTGCGCCAGCGCCAGAAAGCCGCGCCGGTTGTGCAGGCGGGTCAACTCGTCCAGCGTGGCCAGCTGGTAGGTGGAAATCTCTTGCTCCACGATGGCGGCCAGGTCGCCCAGCAGCTGGATGTCGTCCTCGGCAAAGCTACGGGGTTGCGGATCCAGCAGGCACAAGGTGCCCAGCTTGCTGCCGTTCGTGGCCCGCAGCGGCCAGCCCGCATAAAACCGCACGTAGGGTGGACTGGTGACCAGCGGGTTGTCAAAAAACCGCAGGTCGCTTTTCGCATCGGGCACCAACAGCAGGCCGTCGCCCAAAATCGCATGGCCGCAAAAGGAAATGTCGCGGGGTGTCTCTTTCTCGTCCAGGCCCTGGGCCGACTTGAACCACTGGCGGTTCTCGTCCACCAGGCTGACCAGCGCAATCGACACGCCAAACATGCGTCGGGCCATGCGGGTGAGCCGGTCAAAGCGCTCCTCGGGTGCCGTGTCGAGCAGGTCGAGCGAACGCAAGGTGCCTAGCCGAAACGGCTCGTCGGGCGGGATGGCGGGCTTGATCATGGACGCTCCTGGCATAAACGTGGTCAAAGACACCGGAATACTAGTGGAGAGAGCATCGGCTGTCACAGGGAATTCACGCACAGCGCCTAGGCTAGTGCGCTGTTTCCACTGATCCAAAGTAATTCTCCATGTTCCGTTTTGCACTCTCCGCACTGACCCTTGCTGCACTCTGCACCACCGCCCAAGCCCAAACCGAAGTGACCGCCGTGCTGGCAGGCCACGCCGCCCTGCCCTCCAGCAGCACCGTGGCCGCGCCCACCGATGCCGGGCCGCTGTTTGCCACTGCAGGCAAATTCAGCGCGGGCAACCGCCAACGCACCGAGGCCCTGGGCACGGTGGCCGGGGTGACTTTTGTAGGCGACCCCAAATACCCGCGCAACTCGGGCGGCAGCCTGCCCATCCAGGGCCAGTCGGTACAGGGCTTCTCGGGCATTGTGTCGCTGGGAAAAGACCAGTTTCTGGCGCTCACCGACAACGGATTTGGCAGCAAGATCAACTCGCAAGACGCGCTGCTGATGGTCCACCACGTGCAGGCCGACTGGGCCAGCGGCACGGTCACGCGCACCCGCACCACCTTTTTGCACGACCCGGACCGCAAGGTGCCGTTCCACATCGGCAACGAAAACACTGCCACCCGCTACCTCACCGGCTCGGACTTCGACCCCGAATCCATCCAGGTGGTGGGCGGCGAATGGTGGATTGGCGACGAGTTTGGCCCCTACATCCTGCGCGTCACGCCCCAGGGCAAGGTGCTGGGCGTGGTGGAAACCATGGTGGGCGGCAAGCCTGCCCGCGGCCCCGACCACTATATGAACGGCCGCCTGCCCAACTACCCCGGCGATGCAGGCTTTGAAGTACGCCGCTCGGGCGGCTTCGAGCCCATGGCCCAGTCTGTGGATGGCAAAACCGTCTACCCGATGCTGGAATGGCCGATGTGGGATGCCCAGGCCAAAGCCCAGGAATCCCGCAACGGCAAGCCGTTCACCCGCATCCTGGAGCTGGACGTAGCCAGCCAGCGCTACAGTGACCGCCAGTGGAAATACCAGTTTGAAGCCGCAGGCAACGTGGCCGCCGACTTCCAGATGCTGACCGCCACCACCGGCCTGGTGATTGAGCGCGACGATGCCAGCGAAGGCGCAGGCCCCGGCTGCCCCAAAGCCCCGCGCACCGACTGCTTCACCCACCCGGCCAGCTTCAAGCGCGTCTACAAGATCGACATGGGCCAGCTGGATGCCGATGGCTTCGTCAAAAAGGTGGCCTTCATCGACCTGACCAAGATCAGCAACCCCAAGATGCTGGCCAGACGCGGCCCGAACGAAGCCAACTTTGTACTGCCCCACCTCGGCCCAGAGGGGCTGACCGTGGTGGATGCCCGCCACATCGTGCTGGTCAACGACAACAACTTCCCGTTCTCCTCAGGCCGCACCATCGGCCAGCCCGACGACAACGAACTGACGCTGCTGGACATCTCGGCCCTGGTGGACGCGAAGTAAACCGAGGCGGTGGCCGAGGCGGCCACCGCCCACTGCAGCCTAGCGCTTTAGCGCGCCATCCCAATGCTCGGCAATCTTGCCGCCTTCAATGCGGAACATGTCGAACCAGGTGGTGGTGTACTTTTGGGTCGCGTCCTTGGGGTCCGGGTACTCGCGCACAAAGCTCAGCGTGACCAGATCGCGCTCGGCCATGATGCTGACCAACGGGGCCTTGATGCGCGCATCGATAGGCTGGGGTCCGCCGAACTTGGAGAAGAACGCCACAAACGGCGCGCGGCCAGAAGCCACATTCGGGTTGTGCTGGATATACGACTCGGTCAGGTATTTATCGGCCAGGTCCATGTGCTTGGCTTCAAACACTTCCCGCCAAAAATCATAGACCAGGCGCTTGTTGGCTGCCAACTGCGGGTCGGCGCTGGCCAGCATGGTTGCGTGGTCGGGGTTGGCTTGCACGGCCTCTTGTGCCTGGCCCCAGAGCGGCAGGCACAAAGCCACGGCGGCGATCATCTTGCGCGGTAGATATTGCATATGCATTTTCATAAAGTGGTGGATGAACTCGCTCTGATGGGGACTGCGAAGGTTTGGTTCACTCCATCGCACGGCTCCACACTACGCGCCTAAATGCTTGCCTGCTAATTTTATGAAAAATAGGCCTCCAGCGCTTATTCAACCAGCACAAGCAGCTACCAATAATATAGCAACCACGAACCCATAACCCCTGCCCGGTAAAATCGCGCCCTCCCAGAAAGAACCCCCGATAGACCATGACCGACACCGCTTCCTCCGCTCCCGCCCAGCCCGGCTTGCAATCCCTGTCCAAATCCTTCGAACCCGCCGCGCTGGAAGCGCACTGGGGCCCGGAATGGGAGCGGCGCGGCTACGCCACGGCGGGCTACCGGGGCACGGGCCAGGCCCAGGCCGGTGTGGAGGCCTTCGCCATCCAGCTGCCGCCCCCCAACGTGACCGGCACGCTGCACATGGGCCACGCCTTCAACCAGACCATCATGGACAGCCTCACGCGCTACCACCGCATGCAGGGCCATAACACCGTGTGGGTGCCCGGCACCGACCACGCAGGCATTGCCACGCAAATCGTGGTGGAACGCCAGTTGCAAGAGCAAAAAGTCAGCCGCCACGACCTGGGCCGCAAGAACTTTGTGGAAAAAGTGTGGGAGTGGAAGGAAAAGAGCGGCAACACCATCACCACCCAAATGCGCCGCATGGGCGACAGCGTGGACTGGGAGCGCGAATACTTCACCATGGACCCCAAACTGTCCAAAACGGTGACCGAAACCTTTGTGCAGCTTTACCAGCAAGGCCTGATCTACCGCGGCAAGCGCCTGGTCAACTGGGACCCGGTGCTGCAAAGCGCGGTGAGTGACCTGGAAGTGGAGAGCGAGGAAGAAGACGGCCACATGTGGCACATCAGCTACCCCCTGGCCGACGGCTCGGGCGCGCTGACCGTGGCCACCACCCGCCCCGAAACCATGCTCGGCGACGTGGCCGTGATGGTGCACCCCGAGGACGAGCGCTACACCCACCTGATCGGCAAGATGGTGACGCTGCCTTTGTGCAACCGCGAAATCCCGGTGATTGCCGACGACTACGTGGACAAAGCCTTTGGCACCGGCGTGGTCAAGGTCACGCCCGCGCACGACCAGAACGATTACGCCGTGGGCCAGCGCCACAAGCTGCCGATGGTTTGCGTGCTGACGCTGGATGCCAAGATCAACGAAAACGCTCCCACCGCCTACCAGGGCCTGGACCGCTTCGTGGCCCGCAAAAAGATCGTCGCCGACCTGACCGAACTCGGCCTGCTGGTTGAGACCAAGAAGCACAAGCTGATGGTGCCCCGCTGCACCCGCACCGGCCAGGTGATCGAACCCATGCTGACCGACCAGTGGTTTGTTTCCATGACCAAACCCGGCCCCACCGGCACCAGCATTGCGCAAGGCGCCATCGACGCGGTGCAATCTGGCGAGGTGCAGTTCATACCCGAAAACTGGGTCAACACCTACAACCAGTGGATGAACAACATCCAGGACTGGTGCATCAGCCGCCAGCTCTGGTGGGGCCACCAGATTCCGGCCTGGTACGACGAAGACGGCAAGGTCTACGTGGCCCGCAACGAAGAAGAAGCGCAGGCGCAAGCTCCCGGCAAAACCTTGAAGCGCGACGAAGACGTGCTGGACACCTGGTACTCGTCCGCCCTGGTGCCCTTCAGCACCATGGGCTGGCCCGAGAAAACGCAAGACTTCGACCTGTACCTGCCCTCCAGCGTGCTGGTCACCGGCTACGACATCATCTTCTTCTGGGTGGCCCGGATGATCATGATGACCAAGCACTTCACCGGCCAGGTGCCGTTCAAGCACGTCTACATGCACGGCCTGGTGCGCGATGCGCAGGGCAAGAAGATGAGCAAGTCCGAAGGCAATGTGCTGGACCCGGTGGACCTGATCGACGGCATCGCCCTGGCACCCTTGCTGGACAAACGCACCGTAGGCCTGCGCAAGCCCGAAACCGCACCCACCGTGCGCAAGAACACCGAAAAAGAGTTCCCCGAAGGCATCCCCGCCTTTGGTGCCGACGCGCTGCGCTTCACCTTTGCGTCGCTGGCTTCGCTGGGCCGCAACATCAACTTCGACAGCAAGCGCTGCGAGGGCTACCGCAACTTCTGCAACAAGCTGTGGAACGCCACCCGCTTCGTGCTGATGCAGTGCGAGGGCCAGGACTGCGGCGTGGCCGAGCACACGCCCGCCGAATGCGGCCCCGGCGGCTATCTGGACTTCAGCCAGGCCGACCGCTGGATCGTCTCCAAGCTGCAGCAGGCCGAGGCCGAAGTGGCCAAGGGCTTCACCGACTACCGCCTGGACCTGGTGGCCAACACCATTTACGACTTTGCCTGGAACGAGTTCTGCGACTGGTACCTGGAAATCGCCAAGGTGCAGATCAACACCGGCAGCGACGCGCAAAAGCGCGCCACCCGCCGCACCCTGATCCGCACGCTGGAGGTCCTGCTGCGCCTGGCGCACCCGCTGATTCCGTTCATCACCGAAGAGCTGTGGCAGAAGGTGGCGCCCGTGGCCGGTCGTGCGGGTGAATCCATCAGCATCGCCGCCTACCCCGTGAGCCAACCCGAGCGCATCGACGAGGCCGCCATTGCGCACATCACCAAGCTCAAGGGCCTGGTCGATGCCTGCCGCAACCTGCGTGGCGAAATGAATGTGTCACCCGCCACCCGCATGCCGCTGTACTGCGTGGGCGATGCGGCCTTCATGCAAGCCGTGGCACCGGTGCTGCAGTCCCTGGCCAAGCTGAGCGAGGTCAAGCTGTTTGACGATGAAGCCGCCTGGCAAGCCGCCGCGCAAGCCGCGCCCACCGTGGTGGCCGGTGACGCGCGCCTGTGCCTGCACATGGAGATCGACGTGGAAGCCGAGAAAGCCCGTCTGGGCAAGGAAGCGGCGCGTCTGGAAGGCGAAATCGCCAAGGCGCACAACAAGCTGAGCAACGAAGCCTTTGTGGCCAAGGCACCGCCCGCCGTGATCGCCCTGGAGCGTGGCCGCATCACCGACTTTGGCGCGACGCTGGAGCGCTTGAAAGAGCAACTGGCCCGTCTGGGCTAAGCGCCTGTCTTACTCCCTCCCCCTCCGGGGGAGGGCCGGGGTGGGGGCTTGCCCCTACCGGCGGCGCAGCACGTGGATGTAGTCCGCGCCTGCGGTCTGCTGGTCCACCAGTTCATTGCCGGTTTGCTTGGCAAAGGCCTGGAAGTCGCGCACCGAGCCCGCGTCGGTAGACACCACCTTGAGCAGCTGGCCGCTTTGCATGTCGGTCAGCGCCTTTTTGGCCTTCAGGATGGGCAGCGGGCAGTTCAGGCCGCGGGTGTCGATTTCTTTGTCTGTCTGCATGGGGCGGGTGTCCTAGGATGGGTTTTGATTTTAGTGGCTGGCACTCTCAACCGGGTTGGGCAGCATGGGCTCCATGAACTGCGGCTCAAAGCCGCGCCCGCGCAAGAAATCCGCCATCGCATAGCCGGTTCCGGCGGGCCAGCATTTCACATCGGCCAGGTCGTAGAGCCGGTAGTCCACCAGCTCGGGCGACAGGCGCACCTCGCCATGGGCCACCGCGTGGTAGACGATCAGCACCTGGTTCATGCGCTGAAAGTCGTACACGCCCACCAGGTTCAGCGCCGAGGTCTGCAGGTTGGTTTCTTCCAGAATCTCGCGGGCCATGCCCTCTTGGGGCGATTCGCCCGCCTCCATGAAGCCGGTGATCAGCGCGTACATGGTATTGGTCCAGGCCGCGTTGCGGGCCAGCAGGATCTGCCCGCCGTATTCCACGATCGCCCCCAGCACCGGCGTGGGGTTGTTCCAGTGCGTGAAATCGCAGGCAGGGCAGCGCAGCCGCTGCTGGGGGCCACCGTCTTCCAGCTGGCTGATCAGGGCCAGCGGCGTGGCGCACTGGGGGCAAAACTTGAAGGCGGAGGGCATGGAGAAGAAATTCGCTCTTGCTACAAAAAAAAGAGCTGCTCACGCCGATGGAATAAGCACGGGAGCCTTATTTCTTATAAATTTTTAAGCCGGGAACACACCGGTGGACAAATACCGGTCGCCCCGGTCGCAGACGATGAACACCACCGTGGCATTGGTCTCGCGCTCGGCAATCTGCTGCGCCACCCAGCAGGCACCGGCGGCCGAGATGCCCGCAAAAATCCCCTCTTCGCGCGCCATGCGGCGGCACATTTCCTCGGCATCGTCCTGGCTCACATAGGCCAGTTCGTCCACGTGCGAGGGGTCGTAAATCTTCGGCAGATACGCCTGCGGCCATTTGCGGATACCGGGGATGCGCGAGCCCTCGCTGGGCTGGGCACCGATGATGCGGATGGCCGGGTTCTTCTCTTTCAGAAACTTGGACACGCCGGTGATGGTGCCGGTGGTGCCCATGGCGCTGACGAAATGGGTGATGCGGCCCTGCGTGTCGGCCCAGATTTCCGGGCCAGTGGTCTCATAGTGGATGCGCGGGTTGTCGGCATTGGCGAACTGGTCGAGCACGCGGCCCTTGCCCTCGCGCTGCATCTGGTCGGCCAGGTCGCGGGCGTATTCCATGCCGCCGCTTTTGGGCGTGAGGATCAGCTCGGCGCCGAAGGCCTTCATGGTCTGCGCCCGCTCGATGGACAGGTCCTCCGGCATGATCAGCACCATGCGGTAGCCCTTGACGGCGGCGGCCATGGCCAGCGCAATGCCGGTGTTGCCCGAGGTGGCCTCGATCAAGGTGTCGCCCACGCTGATCTCGCCGCGCTCCTGCGCCCGCTGGATCATCGACAGCGCGGGCCGGTCCTTCACCGAACCGGCCGGGTTGTTGCCCTCCAGTTTGCCCAGCACCACGTTGCCGCGCTCGGCATTGCCCGCAGCCCCAATACGTTGCAACGCGACAAGCGGAGTTTTTCCGATGACATCTTCAATGGTTGGATATTTCATACCCTGCACTGTGCCATAATATTGGTCTTGCTTCTGCAATAGCCCGGGTGGTGAAATTGGTAGACGCAGGGGACTCAAAATCCCCCGCCGCAAGGCGTGCCGGTTCGATTCCGGCCCCGGGCACCACACACCAAAAAACCCCTTAACTCCTACGAGTTAAGGGGTTTTTTTTTACCCGCATGGCCACGCAGTACCGTAAATTCTGAAAATTCGGGAATCAAAGGAATCCATGTATGAACCTGCAGCCCCTGACCCAGCGTTTTGTTCTGCACTTTGGCGAGATGGGCAGCCGCTGGGGCATCAACCGCACGGTGGGGCAGATTTATGCGCTGCTGTTTGTGTCGGCCAAGCCACTCAATGCCGATGAAATTGCCGAGGCCCTGGCGTTTTCGCGCTCCAACGTCAGCATGGGGCTGAAAGAGCTGGCCTCGTGGAACCTGGTGCGGCTGCACCATTTGCCCAACGACCGGCGCGAGTACTTTCAGGCCCCCGAAGACGTGTGGGCCATCTTTCGCACCCTGGCCGCAGAGCGCCGCAAACGCGAAATCGACCCCACCCTGTCGATGTTGCGCGATGCGCTGCTGGAAGAACCCACCGCCGAGGAGGATGTGCACGCCCAGGCGCGCATGAAGGAAATGCACAACCTGATCGAGCTGGGCACCGCCTGGCTGGACGAGGTGCAGAAGATGGACTCCGCCTCACTGGCACGGCTGATGAAAATGGGCTCCCAGGTGCAAAAGCTCATCCAGGTGAAGGACCGGGTGAAACAGGTCTTCAAGACTGACAAATCCCCCTGACAGGTTTTACACGTGCGGCGGTTTGTCCAGCTTGTCGTGCCGCGTGGCGGCATCGTCCATCAGCTCGTACCACATGGCATTGAGCACCGCGAAGGTCGCGGCCAGCGGCAGGCCTAACAGCCAAGAGAAATACCACATATCTGAGTTCCTTTAAGAATAAGAGAGCGCCGCGGCGTTCAGTACGCGTGGCCACGGTTGTCGCGGATGGCATCGGCATCCACCTTGCCCCACATCACCTTGTAGACCCAGCTGGTGTAGGCCACGATCAGCGGAATGAAGACCACGGTGACCACCAGCATGATGAACAGCGTCAAATGGCTGGACGATGCATCCCACACCATCAGGCTGGAACGCGGATCCAGCGACGAGGGCAGGATGAACGGGAACATCGACACACCCACGCTCAAGATGATGCAGGCAATCGACAACCCGCTGGCCAGCAAAGCCAGCCCGCCCCGGCGCAGCCGCAGGCATACCAGGGCCAGCAAGGGCCCGACCAGCCCCAGTACCGGCACCAGCCACAGCCCCGGGTGCGCGGCATAGTTGGCAAACCAGGCACCAGACTGCAAGGCCACGGTTTTCAGCAGCGGGTTCGACGGCCCGTTCACCGGCAAGGCGCTGGTGACCTGGTAGCCCACCACCCAGCCCCACATCACCCAGCCCGCCAGCGCGTACAGCGCCATGCTGGCGATGGCGGCCACGCTACCAATGCCCCGCGCCCGCTCGGCCACCGGGCCCGCGGTTTTCAGCATGAGCCAGGCACTGCCGTGCAGCAGCAGCATGGCCACCGACACCAGGCCGCACAGCAGCGCAAACGGGTTCAGCAGGCCGAAGAAGGTGCCTTCGTAAAAGATGTGCATGTCGTTGGAAAAGCGGAAAGGCACGCCCTGCAGCACGTTGCCGATGGCCACGCCAAAAATCAGTGACGGCACGAAACCACTGAAGCACAGCACCGCATCCCAGCGGGCGCGCCAGGCGGGTTCTTCGCGTTTGCTGCGGAACTTGAAGGCCACGGGCCGCAAGATCAGGGCCAGCAAAATCGCAAACATGGCCAGGTAAAAGCCCGAAAACGACACCGCATACAGCGGCGGCCAGGCCGCAAAAATGGCCCCACCACCCAGAATCAACCAGACCTGGTTGCCCTCCCATACCGGGCCCACGCTGTTGATGATGACGCGGCGCTCCAGGTCGTCGCGCCCGGCAAACGGCAGCAGCATGCCCACGCCGAGGTCAAAACCATCGGTGACGGCAAAGCCGATCAGCAAAACACCCAGCAGCAGCCACCAGACCAGGCGCAGGGTTTCATACGAAAGCAGTTGGTGCAAGACCATGTTGGTGTTCCTCGGTTCAAATGGCAGCGGTACGGGGGTTGCCCACGGGGGCGGGGGACGACGGCAGCGCGGGGTGCGGTTCCGGCCCTTTGCGGATGGCCTTGAGCAGCAGCTTCATCTCGATCACAAACAGCACGGTGTAGAGCGCAACAAACCCCACGATGGTGGCCAGCACCGTGCCAGCCCCCAGGTTGGAGACCGCCACCGCGGTGGGCAGCACGCCCTCGATCACCCATGGCTGGCGGCCCAGCTCGGCCACGATCCAGCCGCATTCCGCCGCCACCCAGGGCAGCGGAATCGACCACACCGCCACCCGCAGCAGCCAGGGGTAGGCATCGAGCTTGCGGCGCGCCGACAGCACAAAGAAGGTGCCGGTCAGCACAATGAAGAACATGCCCAGCCCCACCATCACCCGGAACGACCAGAACAAGGGTGCCACCGGCGGAATGGTGTCGCGGGCGGCCTGCGCCACCTGCTCCGCCGTGGCCTTGCGCGGATCGTCCACATAACGTTTGAGCAGCAGTGCATAGCCCATGGCGTTGCCGTTTTTCTCGAAGATGCTGGCTGCCACCTCGCGGGCTGCCGGGTCGGTGGCCGGGTCGCGGATCTTTTGCAGCGCGTCATAGGCCGATATGCCCACCCGGATATTCAGCTCGGCATGCAAGACCAGCTCGTCAATGCCGGGGATTTCGGTGTTCAGCGAGCGGGTGCCGATCAGCCCCATCACCGCCGGAATATGCACGGCATAGTGCGTCTCGCGCGCCTCCTGGTCCGGAAACCCGAACGCGGTGAAGGCCGCAGGCGCAGGCTCGGTCTTCCACATGGCTTCGATGGCCGCCAGCTTCATCTTCTGGTGCTCGGTCGACAGGTAACCGCTTTCGTCGCCCAGTACCGCCACCGACAGCGCGGCAGCCAAACCGAACGACGCGGCCACTGTCATGGAGCGCTTGGCCAGCTCGGTATGCCTGCCGTGCAGCACATACCAGGCCGCCACGCCCAGTACAAACAGCGATGCCATGGTGTAGCCTGCCGACACCGTGTGCACAAACTTGGCCTGGGCCACCGGGTTGGTCAGCACGGCATAAAAGTCGGTCACCTCCATGCGCATGGTTTGCGGGTTGAACGCCGCGCCCACCGGGTTTTGCATCCAGCCGTTGGCAATCAGAATCCACAGCGCCGACAAGTTGGTGCCCAGGGCCACGGCCCAGGTCACGGCCAGGTGCCCGAGCTTGGAGAGCCGGTCCCAGCCAAAGAAGAACAGGCCCACAAAAGAGGCCTCCATGAAAAAGGCCATCAACCCCTCGATCGCCAGCGGTGCGCCAAACACGTCACCCACGTAGTGGCTGTAGTAGCTCCAGTTCATACCG
The DNA here is from genome assembly GCF_056521425.1 of Rhodoferax sp. LS1P39. Taxonomy (NCBI): domain Bacteria; kingdom Pseudomonadati; phylum Pseudomonadota; class Betaproteobacteria; order Burkholderiales; family Comamonadaceae; genus Rhodoferax; species Rhodoferax sp. LS1P39. Next base: position 75,428 of record NZ_JBWMAV010000001.1, read on the forward strand.
AACTGGAACTCCATCACGATGCCGGTGGCCACGCCCATTGCGAAATTGATGCCAAACAGCCCGCCCCAAAACTGGGTCATGTCGCGCCAGATGGGGCGGCCGGTCATCACGTAGACCGTCTCCATGATGGCCAGCAGCACCGCCAGGCCAATGGTCAGCGGTACAAACAAGAAGTGGTACAGCGCCGTCAAGCCAAACTGCAGCCGGGACAGATCCACAATGTCGAGGTCCATGGGTTTTCCTTCGTTTCAATTCAATCGGGTCGCAGCGCCTGGAGCGCGGCATCAAATTCGGCCGTTCCGCGCCGCAGATCGGCGGTGACGCGGCCAGCGCGCAAGCACAGCAAGCGGTCGGCCAGCGCCGCCTCGCGGCGCAAATGGGTGGCAATCAACAGGGTTTTGCCGTGGGCCTGCGCCTGCAGGCGTTGCAAGACATCGTGGGCCGTCTCAGTATCCAGCGCCTCGGTAGGTTCGTCCAGAAGCCAAAATGTCACAGGACGCAACAGCAGCCGCGCCAGGGCCAAACGGCGCAGTTGGCCACCCGACAAGCCCAGCCCGCCCTCGCCCAGCCGCGTGTCCAGCCCGGCGGCCATGGCCCGCACCGCGTCGGCCAGGCCCGCTACTTCCAGCACGGCCCAGAGCTGGGCATCCGGGGCGGCCGGGTCGGCCAGCCGCAGGTTGTCGCGCAGGGTGTCGGCAAACAGCTCGCTGCGCTGGGTCAGCAGGCTGTGTGTCTGCACCTGCACGCTGCCCGCCTCCGCTGCCAACTCGCCCGCCACCAGGGCCAGCAGCGTGGACTTGCCTGCGCCGCTGGGCCCCACCAAGGCCACCCGCTCGCCCTGGGCCAGCGTGAACGACGTAGGCTGCAACGCCCGCAGCGGGCTGCCGGGATAGGCCACACTGACCGCGTTGAGCTGCAAGGCGAAATCTGTGCCGCCGCCGACGGGGGGGCTGGGTTGCTCGGCCTGCGCCATGCGCGGAGCCAGCCGCCGGGCGGCACGCCAGCTGCGGCCTGCCTCCAGCGCACCCCGGCGCAGGGCCGCAAAGGGTTCGGTGGCGGTCAAGGACAGCAGCAGGGCCAGCGCCGCGGCGGGGGCACCGATGCGGCCCTGCTCCACCAGCGCGGCAGCGGCCAGCAACACCGCCACCAGCGTCAGGCTGCCCGCCATGCCGTAGGCCGCACCAGTGCGGGCTTCCAGGCGGTTCAAGGCCAGATCGGCCCGGGCCAGTTGCTGGTCGGCAGCGGCCAGGGCGGCCCGCTGGGCCTGCAGTTGCCCGGCCATGGCCAGCTCGGTCTGGCCGGCCACCAAATCGACAGCGCGCTCCCGCAACTGCTCCAGCGCATGGGCCCGGCGCACCGCTGCAGGCCCGGCCCGCTGCGCCACCACCAGGGCGATGCCCCAGCCCGCACCCAGCAACCACAGGGCTAACAACACCCCCAGCCAGGGCTGCATGAAACCCAGCACCAACCCCGCCAGCAAGGCCGCGCCCAGCGCCGCCAGCGCGGGCACCAGCAGGCGCAGGTACAGCGACTCCAGCGCGTCGATATCGGCCGTCAGGCGAAACAGCAGGCGGGCGGGTTGCGCCAGCAGTTGGCGCGCCGCATCGGGCCGGGCCCAGCCGCGGAACAGGCGCTCGCGCAAATCGGCCAGCGCGGCAAAGGTGGCATCGTGGGTGACCAGCCGCTCGGCATAGCGCGAGCCGGTGCGCCCCAGGGCCAGCAGACGGATACCTGCCGACGGCATGAACACATCAAAATGCAGCGCGGTGGCCGCCTGCAACCCGGCCAGGGCGGTGGCGGTGATGAACCAGCCCGACAAGCCCAGCAAGGCCATACCGGCCAGCACCGTCAGGGCCGCACACCCAGCCCCCAGCGCCAGGCGGGTGCGCTGCGTGGCCCAGAACATGGCCAACACCACCTGCACATCGTGCCAGCGCTGGTTCATGCTGCGGCCCTCACCGGACCGGCATCCAGCTGCACCACCCGGTGCATGCGGGCGGCCAGCACCGGGTCGTGGGTGGCGGTGATCAGGGTCTTGCCCTGGGCGAACTGCAGCAGCGCATCGGCCACGGCCTGGGCGGTTTCGGTGTCCAGATGGGCGGTGGGTTCATCGACCAGCAGCAGGTCGGCATCGGCATGCAGCACCAGCCGGGCCAGCGCGAGGCGCACCAGCTCGCCGCCAGACAAGCCGGTGCCGCCCTCGCCCAGCGCCACATCCACACCCGCCTGGGCCACGCGGCCCAGACCGGCCTGCTGCAGCGCCGCCACCACACCGTGCGCCGCCACGCCGGAACGGCCCAGCGCCACATGCTCCTGCACCGAACCCGCAAAAATATGCGGCTTTTGCCCTATCCAGCCCATGCGTTGGCGCAGGGCCGACGCGGAGGCTTCGGTCAGCACCACGCCGCCAATGCGGATGCGCCCCTGCTGCGCAGGCACCAGGCCCGCCAGCAGGTGCAACAAAGCCGTCTTGCCCGCGCCGCTGGCCCCCATCAGCGCCACATGTTCGCCCGCAGCCACCCGCAGCGCTAAACCGGCAAACACCGGAGCCTCACCCGCATGGCCAAAATGCAGATCGGTGACCTGTACCGACGGTGTGCCCAGGCTGTGCAGACCGGCGGGCGGCAACGCAGCCCCCGGCAAGGGCACGCCGTCCTGGGCCAGCGCTTCCAGCGCCGCCAAAGCGGCCTCGCCCGCAGCGCGGTCGTGCCACACCGCTGCCAGTTCGCGCAGAGGTTCAAAAAAGGCCGGGGCCAGCAGCAGGATGAACAGGCCCTCGCCCAGGCCCAGGCGCTGCCCCCAGCTGCCCCAGGGGATGCTGCCCAGCAGATGAAAGCCCACATAGACCGCCACCATGGCCACACCCAGGGCCGCAAACAGCTCCAGCACCGCAGAAGACAAAAACGCAATCCGCAACACCGCCATGGTGCGCTGGCGCAACGACTGCGCCGATGCCCCCAGGCGGTGGGCGGTGGCATCCACCGCATCCAGCGCGCGCAAGGTGGCCAGGCCCCGCAGCCGGTCGAGCAAAAAAGCGTTCATCTGGCCCATCTCCACCATCTGGGCGGCGCTGGCCGCCTGGGCGCGCCAGCCCACCAGCGCCATGAAGATCGGAATCAGCGGGGCCGCCAACAGCAGCACCAGGGCTGCCGCCCAGGAAAAATAGGCCACGGTGGGCAGGATCAGCAGCGGCACCACCATGGCCCGCCAGCGGGCCGGTTGGTAGCGCACCAGGTAGGGCAACACCGCCTCGGCCTGCTCGGCCACCACGCTGGCAGCCAGGCCGGAAGCGGGCCGGGCGGCATCCAGCGGCGAACGCGCCGCCAGCGCTGCAGCCACCCGTGCGCGCAGGTCTGACACGTATGGGCGGGCGACGGCAAACACCCGGCGCAGGCCCCAGGCCTCGGCTGCCGCACGCAGCGCGCCCAGCAGCAGCACCCCGGCGGCGGGCCACAGCACCGCGGTTGCGTCGACGAGCCCCGCAGGACCGGCCAGGCGGTGCACGGCCCAGGCCAGCAAGGCGGCTTGCGGCAGCCACAGCACGGCGGCCAGGCCCTGCACCACACCGCCCAGGCCCCAAGGGGTCAGGCTGCGCAAACGGGGTTGGGATGGGGACTGGGTGTTTTTCATCTTTTAATGATTGAAATTTCAGTAATTACTGAAATTTCAATCATTAAAATTATATGAATAACTTTGATCCGGGTCAAACATGCCGATGCTGCACCACCGCGCGGTGTTGTGAAATGGCAGATTCCCGCGCCCAAGTTAACCCCGCCAATCCGGGACAAGCTTGTGGATAAGCCGGGCAAACCCCTGTATGCCCAGCCTAAGTGCTTGTTTTCAAAAGATAAAGCTTGCAGTGCTTAATATTTAGGCAACTTGCACGAAGCACCGGCACGGCGGAATGCGCCTACCATGGACAGGTCCTGTTAGCGGTTGAAAAGGAGAATTTTTATGTCTATCCGCCTGGCTGTTGTGCTGGCCGTCGCCGCCCTGGCCTTCTCGGCCTGCGCCACCAAGTCCGCCCCTTCCGGCCCGGCGCTGGAGGCGCGGCTCAGCGCCCAGCGCTGGACGCTGCAGTCGGCCACCGATGGCCAGGGGCAGGCGATCAAGGCACTGTTTCCGCGTGCTGACCCGCGCTTGACGGTGGAGTTCAAAGACGGGCGCGTGGGCATCCGGGGTGGCTGCAACGCCATGGGCGGCAGCTACCAGATCGACGCGGCGAGCCGTTTGCAGGTGGGGCCGCTGATGTCCACCCGCATGGCCTGTGCGGGCGGGCTGATGGAGGCCGACCAGGCCCTCAGCGCCCTGCTCGCCCAGCGCCTGCAGGTGCGGCTGGACGATGGCCCGGCCCCGGTGCTGCGCCTGCTCTCCGATGCCGGGCAGACGCTGGTGTGGGCGGGTGTGCCCACACCGTAGATGCTATAGTTTAAATAGCTTCTAGTGCTTATGGAATAAGCGCTAGAGGCCTATTTCACCCTGAAAATCATGCTGTCACAGGAGACGACGCGACCCGGCGGTGTTTCACCACCAGGCGCTCGGGCGACAGGTACTGCGGCAGGTACACATCAAACGGCATGGTGTCGGCGGCTTCGATGGCTTTCTGCGCGGCCACCGACGCGGTGGTCATAGCCTCAAAGCGGTCCTGCTGCTCGGCACTGAACGGCAGGTCCAGCAGGTGCTGGCGGGTTTGCAGCGACTGTTGGGCAATGAAGGGCACGAACGATCCGCACGCGGTGTCTTGCATGGCGGCCAGCACGCGGGCCGACGACAGCAGGCTGGGGTCGGCCAGGGCGGCATCGGCAGCGGCCAGTGCGTCGCTGTACAAGGTGCCGCCGTGCACGGCATCCAGCGCAGCAGCGATGGGGCGGCACTGGGCCACCAGGTCGCTGCCCCACTCCACCAAGGGCACTTCCTGGCCTGCGCGCTCCAGCGTCAGGCCGGGCTCGCGGCCCCGGGCGGCCACGCGGTGCTGGTTGTGCGCCAGCTCGGTGATCTCTTGCGGGGTGTCGGGCGGGCTGTCGCTCAGCAGGCAGTGCAGCAAGAACACGTCGATGAAGCGCATGGTCTGGGCGGTGATGCCCACGGGCACAAACGGGTCCAGGTCGAGCAGGCGCACTTCCACGTACTCCACGCCGCGCTCGCGCAGGGCGTGCAGGGGGCGCTCGCCGGGGTAGATCACCCGCTTGGGGCGGATGGTGCCGTAGAACTCGTTTTCGATCTGCAGCAGGCTGGTACCCAGCTGGTTGTAGTCGCCACCAGTGCCGCGCACGCCCACCGCCTTGTAGGCCGGGTACGGGCGGGTCAGCGCGTCTTGCAACGATGCGCCGTAGCCTTCCAGGCTGTTGTAGCTCACCGCCAGCGAGGCCTGGGCATCGCTTTGGTAGCCCAGGCGGCCCATGCGCAACGAGGTGCCGTGCGGCATGTACATGGTGCGCTCGTTGAGCTGTTGCAGTTCGTGCTGGCGACCGGCCACAAAGCTGGAGCACACCGCGGGCGACGCGCCAAACAGGTACAGCAGCAAGAACGCGTGGCGGCGGAAGTTGCGGATCAAGCCAAAGTACTCCTCGCTGCTCACGCCCGGCAACGACCAGTTGTAGTGGATGCCCGAGATGGTCTGCATGCGGCGGCCATAGCGGTGGCCCAGGCCCATGCGGTACACGCTCTTGGCACGGCCCACGTTGGAGCTGCCATAGCGGCCAATCGGAATGGTCTCGTCGGTGGGCAGGCCGCAAGGCATGCTGGACACCCACAGCATTTCGTCATCCCCCTGGGCTTGCAGGGTGCGGTAGGTGAACTGGTGCACTTCGGTGAGCTCGTCCAGGCAGGCCTCTACGCCCTGGTGCACGCCGGTGATCAGCTCCACCTGGGATTCGCTGAAGTCGGTGGTGATGTGCGGATGCGTCAGCGCCGAGCCGAGTGCCGCCGGGTGCGGCGTAAGGGCCAGGTTGCCATTGGTCTGGGAGCGCAGGCTTTCCTTCTCCAGGCCACGGCGGATGCCCTGGAGCCGGTCGGGCGCGAGGGCCTGCAGGCGTTCTAGCAAAGCGGGGTTGGGAAGGGAACTGGGCATCTGAGGGTATCCATAAATCTTGGCCGGGCGTGGAAGGTATCACAGGCGCGGCGGGCGTGCTGGAGACGGCACAACGCCCCCAGCCGCAAAGCGTGGGGGCGTTGGGGTTGGGCACGAACTACGGTTTTGTGGTCTGCGCGGTAACGCTGCTGGCATCCCAGCCGCCGCCCAGGGCCTTGTACAGGCTGACCACGGCAGCCAGCTGGCTGCGCTGGATGTCGATCAGGCCCGATTCGGCCTGCGCCAGGTCGCGCTGGGCGTTCAGCACTTCCAGGTAGCTGGAGTAGCCGTTTTTGTAGCGCAGGTCGGCCAGGCGCAGGGTGCTGCGCAGGGCGGCGATGCGCTGGGCCGTGGTAGCGGTGATGTCGCGGCCCGCGGCCACGTTGTTCAGCGCGTCGTGCACATCGCGGAAGGCGTTTTGCACCGTCTGGGTGTAGGTGGCCAGCGCCTGCTGCTGGCGTGCGTTGGACGCGGCCACCACGGCATCGATGGCCCCGGCGCGGAAGATAGGCTGCGTCAGGTTGCCCACCAGGTTCCACAGCAGCGAGGCCGGGTCGAACAGGTCTTTGAGTTCGCGCGACTGGTAGCCCAGGCCGGCGGTGAGGCTGAGCTTGGGGAAGTAGGCGGCGCGGGCCTGGCCGATGTCGGCGTTGGCCGCAATCAGGCTTTGCTCGGCTGCCACCACGTCGGGGCGGCGGGTCAACACATCCGACGGCAGATCGGCCGGAATCGCCTGGGCGGCGTACAGCGTGCCCAGGTCGGCACCGCGCAGTAACACCGGATTCACGATGTCGCTGGGCTTGCGGCCCAGCAGCACGGCCAGCGCGGATTCGGCATTTCGGCGGGCTTGTTGGGTCTGCTGCAGCGTGGCCTGGATGCCTGCGGCTTCCGACTCGGCCTGGCGCAGGTCCATCTCACCAATCACCCCGGCACCGAAACGGCGGTTTTGCAGGCGCAGGTTCTCGGTACGGGTGGCCTGGGTTTGCTCGGCCAGCACCAGCTGGGCATCCAGGGCACGCAGGGCAAAGTAGCTTTGCGCCACGTTGGCGTACAGAGTGGTCAGCACCGTGCCCCGGCTGGCTTCCTGGGCCAGCAGGCGGGCCTTGGCGGCTTCGTCGGCGCGGGCGTACCTGCCCCAGAAGTCCAGCTCGTAGCTGGCGCTCAGGGCCAGTTGCCGGTCGTTCGAGTACGGGTTGGAGCCGGGGTTGAAGCTGGCAGTGTCCTCGCTGGCACGGCGGCGCGAGGCGCTGGCGTTCAAATCCACCGTGGGGTAGAAGTTGGACGCGTTCTGGTCCAGCGTGGCGCGGGCCTCGGCAATCCGGGCGGTGGCCAGGGCCAGGTCCTGGCTGTTGGCGGCAGCCTCTTGCAGCAGGCCGTCGAGCACCGGGTCGTTAAAGCCCTTCCACCACACCAGCCAATCGACATTGGCCGCCGTACCGGTACTGGTCAGTGTGGTGGGCAGGTCCAGCGCCGGGCGCTGGTAATTTGGACCTAAAGGGGCTATACCGCAAGCAGATAGGGCGCAAGCAGCTACTAAAGTAATAGCAAATGATTGGAGAGTGCGCTTAGACATGCTGCGCTCCTTGCCCGTGGGCGGGTTTGTTCAGGCTCTCGAAGTCCTCCGGCGTGCTGCGGAAGTTCCAGTCGTTGACCAATTTAAAGAACAGCGGCACCAAAAACACCGCCAGGAAGGTGGCTGCCAGCATGCCGCCCAGTACACCCGTACCGATGGACTGGCGTGCTGCCGCACCCGCGCCGCTGGAGAAAGCCAGGGGCACCACGCCCAAAATAAAGGCCAGCGAGGTCATCAGAATCGGGCGGAAGCGCAGGCGGGCCGCTTCCAGCGCGGCGGCCACCGGGCTCAGGCCGTCCTGCACCTTCATGGTCGCAAACTCGACGATCAGAATCGCGTTCTTGGCCGACAGCCCCAAAAGCGTGACCAGACCAATCTGGAAGTACACGTCGTTGGTGTAGTTGCGCAGGTACACCGCCACCAGCGCACCGAAGATGCCGAACGGCAGGGCCAGCAGCACCGAGAATGGCAGCGACCACTTTTCATACTGCGCGGCCAGGATCAAGAAGATCATCACAAAGCCTGCGCCGATGGCCAGGCCACTCGACCCGCTGCTGCGCTTTTCCTGGAAGGCGGTGCCGCCCCAGTCGTAACCCATGTCGGCGGGCAGCACCTTGGCGGCGGCGCGTTCCATGGCGGCAATCGCCTGGCCCGAGCTGAAGCCGGGTTTCGGGTCGCCCAGGATCTGGATCGACGGCAACGCGTTGAAATGCTGCACCGAATCCGGTCCGGCCACAAACTGCACGTCGGCCACAGAACGGATCTGCACCATCTTGCCGGTGTTGGTACGCACGTACAGGTTGCCGATGTCGTCCGGCTTGGAGCGGTACTGGCCCTCGGCCTGCATCAGTACCTGGTAGATACGGCCACTCTTGTTGAAGTCGTTCACGTAGTAGCTGCCCAGGGTGGCCGCCAGGGTGTTGTAGATGTCGGCCACGGCGATGCCCATGGAGCGGGCTTTCTCGGTATCCACACTCACGAACAACTGGGGCGAGTTGGCTTGCCACAGGGTTTTGACGCCTTGCAGCTCGGGCTGCTTGTTGGCTTCTTCCAGCAGCTGGGGCAGGATTTGCGCCAGGCGGCGCACACCGCCGTCGCCCTTGTTTTGCAGGTTGAACTCGAAGCCGCCGGTCTGGCCCAGGCCCTGGATGGCCGGGGGGCTGAAGGCCAGGGGCAGGCCTTCCTTGATGCCGCCGGTCTTCATGTAGAACTCGCCCACCAGCTCTTTGGCCGACTGGGTGCGTTCGTCCCAGGGCTTGAGCGGGAAGAACATGGTGGCGGTAGACGACTTCAGGCCGCCGCCGCCCAGGATGTTCAGGCCGACCAGACTGAACACCGTGTCGATGTTCTTGTTTTGCGATTCAATGGCTTCGATCTTGCGCACCACATCGTTGGTGCGGTCCAGCGACGAGCCTTCGGGCAGGATGGCCGCGCCGATGAAATAGCCCTGGTCTTCGTCGGGCACCAGGCCGCCGGGCACGATCTTGAACAACAGCCCGGTCAGCCCGGCCATGCAGATGAACAGCACCACGCCCAGGAAGCCGCGCTTCAGGAAGAAGGCCACGCCACGGGTGTAGCGGTAGGTCAGCTTCTCGAAGCTGCGGTTGAACCAGTTAAAGAACGCGTTCTTGCGCTCGGCACCGGGCTTGAGCAGCACGGCGCAAAGGGCCGGGGTCAGCGTCAGCGCCACAATGCCGGACAGCACCACCGCAATGGTGATGGTGACCGAGAACTGCCGGTACAGCTCGCCCGCCAGGCCGCCCAAAAAGGCCACCGGGATGAAGGCGGCGCACAGCACCAGCACAATCGCAATCACCGGGCCGGTGACCTCGCGCATGGCTTCAATTGCGGCTTCGCGCGGGCTCATGCCCTCTTCGTGCATCAGGCGCTCCACGTTTTCCAGCACCACGATGGCATCGTCCACCACGATACCGATGGCCAGCACCATGCCGAACAGGGTCAGGGTGTTGATGCTGTAACCCAGCAGGTGCAGGCCCGCCATGGTGCCAATCAGCGACACCGGCACGGCCAACGTGGGGATGATGGTGGCGCGCCAGCTTTGCAGGAACAAATACACCACGATGAACACCAGCACCATGGCTTCGACCAGGGTGATCAGCACTTCGCGGATGGATTCGGTGACGAACGGCGTGGTGTCGTAGGGGGTGGCGTAGGTCAGGCCCTCGGGGAACTTGGCCTTGAGCTCGACCATGACCTTTTCCACCGCCTTGCGGGTGTCCAGCGCGTTGGCACCGGTCTGCAGGAACACGCCCACGGGCACGGTGGGGTGGCCATTCACGCGGCCATAGAAGTTGTAGTCCTTGGAGCCCAGCTCGACCCGGGCCACGTCTTTCAGGCGCACCACGGCACCGTTGGTACCGCTACGCAGAATGATGTTGGCAAACTGCTCGGGCTCCAGCAGGCGGCCCTTGGCGGTAACGGTCAGGGTCAGCTCTTCGCTGTTGCCGGGAGGTGCACCGATCTTGCCTGCGGCGTACTGGGCGTTTTGCTCGGTCACGGCGCTGGAGATGTCTGCCACGGTAATGCCCATGGCCGCCATGCGGTCGGGGCGCAACCAGATGCGCATGGCGTAGTCTTTGGCACCGAAGATCTGCACATTGGTAGTGCCGGGCACGCGTTTGATGGCATCCAGCACGTTTTGCGTCACGTAGTTGGAGATGAACAGCGAGTCGTAGCGGTCGTCTGGCGAGTAAATCGCCGCCACCGTCATGAAGCTGGACGAGCTTTTGGCTACCGTCACACCCTGGCGCTGCACTTCCTGCGGCAGCTTGTTCAACACCTGGTTGACCCGGTTGTTGACGTTCACCGCCGCGATGTCCAGGTCGGTGCCCACGTCAAACGTGATGCTGATGGACACGGCACCGTCACCGGACGAGGTGGAGCTCATGTAGAGCATCTTTTCCACGCCGTTGATGGCCTGCTCGATGGGTGCGGCCACGGTGGTTTCCAGCACTTCGGCCGAAGCACCGGGGTAGACCGCGCTGACGCTCACCACGGGGGGCGAGATTTCCGGGTAGCGGGCAATCGGCAGCACGCGCATGGCGGCCAGCCCGGCCAGCACCAGGAACAGAGACAACACCGTCGCGAAGATCGGACGGTCGATAAAAAACTTGGAGAACATGGGGGTGTTGCTCCTTATTTCGCAGCGGCTGATGTAGCGCTGGCGGGCGCAGCGGGTGCTGCAGGCTCAGACGCTGCAGCAGCGGCACCGGGGGCCTTGCCCGCCGAGCCCAAGGCGGCATTGGTGGCGGCCACGGCCACGTAGGGCACGGGCTTGACCGTCATGCCCGGCTCATGGGCCTTGATAAAGCCCTCGACCAGCACGCGGTCGCCGCTTTGCACACCCTTGGTGACGATCCACTCGCCCTTGGTCCAACCGTCCAGCTCCACCGGGCGCGGGGCCAGCTTGTCGTCGGGCGTGACCAGAAACACCATCTTGCCCATGGGGCTGTCGATCACCGCGCGCTGCGGCACGCTGACGGAATTGGGGCGGCTGGCACCACTGAGCAGCACACGCACAAACTGGCCAGGACGCAGCACGCCGTCGGGGTTGGGGATTTCGGCCCGGGCATCAAAGCTGCCGGTGGTGGGGTTGAGCCGTTCGCCCGAGAAATTGAGCTTGCCCGCCAGTGGGTAGGTGCTGCCGTCGGCCAGCTTCACGTTCACGCCAAAGCCCAGGCTGCCGTTGGCCGCCTTCTTGCCGGGCACGGCCAGTTGGCCCGAACCCACTTGCTTGGTGATGCGCAGCATATCGGCTTCGGACACGCTGAAGTTCACATACATCGGGTTGGTTTGCACGATGGTGGTCAGCAGACTGTCGGTGGCCGAGACCAGGTTGCCGTCAGATTTGGCGGCAATGCCGGTGGTGCCGCTGATGGGGGCCACCACGGTGGTGTACCCCAGGTTCAGGCGGGCCTCATTGGCCTGGGCCTGGGCTTGCTTCAATGTCGCGGCAGCGGATTCGGTAGCCGACTTGGCATCGTCAAATTCTTTCTGGCTGATGGCCTTCTCAGCCACCAGCGGGGCCAAACGGGCCTGGTCGCGCTGGGTCTGGTTGACCTTGGCCTGGGCCACGGCCACAGCGGCCTCGGCGGAGGCGGCCTGGGTCTGGAAATTGGCCGGGTCGATCTGGAACAGCGGTGTGCCGGCCTTGACGCTGGCACCCTCTTCAAACAGGCGCTTGCTCAGGATGCCAGCCACCCGGGCCCGCACCTCGGTTTCACGCGAGCCAGCGGTCTGGCCCACATATTCCAGCTCGACCGCATGGTCCTGGGCCTTCACCGTGACCACCGACACCTCGGGTGGCGGCATGGCACCGGGGGCACCCGCACCCGCCCCATCGGCAGGCTTGCCACCGCAGGCCACCAGGGCCAAAGGCAGTGCCGCCAGCAGGAAGGGCGACATCCATCGCTGGCGCAAAGAGCGCTTCGCAACAGGACGATGGAGGGGGTCGATGGAGGGAACGCGAGACGGTGCGATGGACATAAACATAGTAAGGTTTAATGAGGTTGGTGTAGTATCACATACATTCGTGAATGTTTACTTTAGTTAAGTAATAACCCGCAAGCAACTTTCCCGCCATGGCCAGAAAAACCAAAGAAGACGCAGAGCATACATACGCTGCCCTGCTAGAAGCAGCGGAACAAATGTTTTTCGACAAAGGTGTTGCACACACCACACTGGCCGATATCGCCAGCGCAGCCGGTATGACGCGCGGTGCCATCTACTGGCACTTCAAGGACAAGTCCGCCCTGCTCAAAGCCCTGTTCGAGCAAGCCAAGCTGCCCATGGAAACCATGCTGGCCGAGCTGCCCGCCTGCACCGCCACCGACCCCCTGGCCGTGCTGCGCCACATGAGCGTGCATGCGCTGACCATGCTGGCCGCATCGCCCAAGCAACAGCGCGTGTTCGGTATCTTGTTCCACAAATGTGAAAACGTCGGGGAAGTGGCCGACGTACTGGAACACGAACTGGCCTGCCGCGACGAATGCATGGCCCGGTTTGAGACCATCATGCGGCAAGCCGTGGCCCAGGGCCAGCTGCCTGCCGACACCGATGTGCCGCTGAGCCTGCAAACCATGCACAACTTCATGATGGGCACCATGCGCGAATGGCTGCTGGATACGCAAAGCTACCCGCTGGCCAGCGCCGCCCCGGCCATGGTGGACATGCTGATTGCCGGGCTGCGCACCTGCCCGCCGCGGGTCCAGCCGGGCTAAATGCCGGGTTAAAGTTGCAGCCATGCAAGGCCTGCACCTCACCGCCGATCTCCACCACTGCCAGTGCGACAGCGCCTGGCTGCTGGATGCGCGCCTGCTGGGCGTGGCCTGCCGCGATGCCGTGCAAGCCGCCGGGCTGCAGGCCGTGGCCGAGCTGTTCCACGGTTTTCCGGCCACAGCGCAGGGCCCAGGCGGGGTAACGGCCACCATTTTGCTGGCCGAGTCGCACCTGTGCGTACACACCTGGCCCGAGCTGCGCGGCGTGACGCTGGACGTGTACGTGTGCAACTTCGGTGCCGACCACTCGGCCAAGGCGCAAGCGCTGCTGGACGGGCTGATCGCCCTGTTTGCGCCCAAACAGGTGCAGCGGCAGCGGCTGGACCGAGGCCAGGCCGTTTAATATTTATCCGAATTTCAAACAACAGTTGTTTGATCACCAGAGAATAATTAAACTACAGGCCCTTCCCCTGCCGGAGCCGCCGCATGCAAACCCTGAACCTTGAACAACTCAAAGCCGCCACCCTGGCCGGTGGCGTGACCGGCATCACCTTGCGCGGCGACGGCGCGGCCTTTGTGGTCAACGTGCACACCCAGCGGGGCGAAGCCATCATGGTCACCTCGCGCCAGCAGCCGCGCCGCTTTGCCGACCCCCGCAAAGCCCTGCAGGTACTGCGCAGCACCGGCTGGAACGAATGCCGCCTGGACGCCACCCAGTGGCGACCCGAAGACAGCGCCCTGGAGCGCACCGCCCGCCCCGACCGCAGCATCGCCCTCAAAGCCGCCCACGAAGCCGCCCAGGCTGATGAAGACTACGACCGCTGGTTCCGGGCCAAGGTGCAGGCTGCGCTGGACGACCCCCGCCCCGCCATCGGCCCCGAAGAATGGGCCGTGCGCCGTGCCGCCATGGTGGCCCGCAGCAAAGCCCGGCAGCCGGTATGACAGTGCGCAGGCTCGTTGTGCTGCGATCGCCGGTGTATATCGAAGCCCTGCAGGCCATCCAGGACCACATTGCCCTGGACAACCCCGATGCCGCCTTGGACCTGGTGCTGGACATCGATGGCCAGGTAGATGACCTGGCCGACCCCAACTTCCCCCGCCGTCCGGGCCGCGTGGCGGGCACGCTGGAGCTGGTGGCCCACCCAAACTACATCGTCGTGCTACAGCAAACCACCACCACCGTCACCGCAAAAACGGTGCTCCACGTCGCCAAACAATACCCCTGATCCCACATGTTCTTGCGCCTTCTTCACCGCACCGCCCTCCTCCTCGCCACCGCCGCCCTCGCCGTAGCCTGCAGTACCCCCACCGAAAAGTCTTGCGACAGCCCTTACGCCGCTTCGCCGCAGTTCAAAGACTGCGCCTTTCGCAACATGGACAACCCGGCGGCGCTGCCCTCGCAGAGCACGTTCAAGATTTTCTGGCGCATGTTCACCGCCCCCAAAGTGGGCACGGTGCCCATCGACCCCATCCCCATGCTGCCGCTCACCCGCGCCCAGCTCGACGCGCTGGACCCGCAGCACAACCATGTGGTGCGCCTGGGCCACTCGTCGCACCTGCTCAAGCTGCAGGGCCAGTACTGGCTGATCGACCCGGTATTCAGCGAGCGCACCTCGCCGGTGCAGTGGTACGGCCCCAAGCGTTTCCACCCCAACCCCATCGCGCTGGCAGATCTGCCACCCATCGCAGGCGTGGTGCTGTCGCACGACCACTACGACCACCTGGACACCGCCACCATAGCCTTTTTGAATACCGGCGTGCAGCGGTTTCTCGTGCCCCTGGGCGTGGGCCCGCGCCTGCAAGACATGGGCGTGGCCGCAGACCGCATCACCGAGATGGACTGGTGGCAGAGCCAGCAGGTGGGCCCACTGCGCTTTACCGCCGCCCCGGCGCAGCATTTCTCGGGCCGCACCCTGCGCGACCGCGACCGCACGCTGTGGGCCTCGTGGGTGGTGCAAAGCGGCGAGCAGCGCATCTTCTACAGTGGCGACTCGGGCTACTTCCCCGGCTTTGCGCAAATCGGCGAACGGCTGGGCGGCTTGACCTGGCACTGATGGAAAACGGCGCCTACGACAGTTACTGGCCCGCCGTCCACATGACCCCCGAGCACACCCTGCAAGCCTTCCAGCAGCTGCGGGCCAAAACCCTGTACAGCGTGCACAACAGCACCTTCGACCTGGCCTTCCACCCCTGGCAAGACCCGCTGGAGCGCCTGGCCGCCCTGGCGCAACAGCACCAGGTGGATCTGGCCACCCCGCAAATCGGCGAGGTGCTCACCGTAGGCCAGCCGCGCAGCAATGTGCTGTGGTGGAAAGGCTTGCGCTAAGGGTTCAAGCCAAATCATGCTCCCGCGCTTATCCCGTAAGCGCAAGCAGCTATAAAAACAGTAGTACTTACCGGACTTGCGACGGCACTATGCGGTCTATCGCACAGACCGATGCCAGCGCCAGGGCTAGAGTGGCATTGAAACTGCATGCAATTTCGGTACAACGCCGGTCGCACACAGCTCCCCTGCCGTCTGACCCACGGATTTCAGCTTGCGCTGCCACCGCTTTGGAGATCCCGACATGCCGCACTCCCAGCACTCCACCGTGAGCGAGTCCATCCAGGGAACGCTGACCCAGCGTGCCGGTGGCGCGCCCGATGCCAATGCCGTGGTGGATGCGGTCAGCCGCACCTGGCAATTCATGGCAGCCCAACTGGTGCCGGTGATCGGAGAGCGCGGCGTGGGCGTGCTGCTAGACCGCGCCGTGCACCTCACCGGCAAAAACTACCCTTGGCTGGCGCACACCGCCCCGCCGCAAGACCAGGCCGACCGGCTGGTCCGCCTGCAGGCCCGCTTCGCCAGCCGCGATGCCAAGGAATCCGCCGAGGCGGGCTGCGCCCTGCTGGTCACGTTCACCGAGCTGCTGGCCAGCCTGATTGGCGACTCGCTGACCGAACGCCTGCTGGCCTCGGTCTGGCTCGATGCCCCACCCACCACCGAAGAGGATGCCCACCATGCCTGAACCCGTGACTCTGCGCCGACTCGCCACCGGTGTCCCCGGGCTGGATGCCATTCTGGGCGGCGGCCTGCCCGAGTTCTCCTTCAACCTGGTGACCGGCCCGCCCGGCTCGGGCAAAACCACCCTGGCGCACCAGCTGATGTTTGCCCTGGCCACGCCCGAGCAGCCCGCGCTGTTTTTCACCGCCCTGGGCGAGCCCCCCTGGAAGATGCTGCGTTACCAGCAACAGTTTTCATTTTTTGACACCCACAAGGTCGGCCGCACGGTGCATTTCATCGACCTGGGCGGCGAGTTGGCCCAGGGCGATTTCGACCAGGTGCTGGCCCGCATCTCCGCCGAGGTGAAGGCCCTGGGCCCGGCCTATGTATTTGTGGACTCGTTTCGCTCCGTGCTGGCCGAGGTCCACCGGCAAGACAACGGCAAGGACATCGGCAATATGGGTCTGCGCCGTTTCACCCAGCAGCTGGGCACTACGCTGGCGGGCTGGCAGACCACCAGCTTTTTGATCGGTGAATATTCGCCCCACAGCGACCCCCACCCGGTGTTCACCATCGCCGACGGCATTCTGGCGCTGGAGCAGAACGTGCAGCGCAACTCCATGGTGCGCAAGATCCAGGTGCAGAAAATGCGCGGCCAGGCCACCAGCCCGGGGGTACACACCTTGCGCATCACCGATGATGGGCTGACTATCTTCCCGTCGGCCGTGGTGCAAGACGACAACAACGCCACGCGGTCCGAAAACCCACCCGCCCGCGCCGACACCCGTATCTCCATGGGCGTACCGCTGCTCGATGCCATGCTGGGCGGCGGCCTGCCCGCGGGCTACTCGCTACTGGTGGCCGGGCCGTCGGGCTCGGGCAAGACCATTTTGGCCACCGCCTTTTTGCAGGAAGGCGTGCGCCTGGGCGAGGCCGGGGTGATCGTGGCTTTTGAGCAAACCCCCAGCCGCTCGCGCACCCACACCATCGACGACATGGTGCGCGCCGGCTGCCTAGGGCTGATCAACACCCGCCTGCTAGACCTGTCGGTGGACGAGATCGTGCAGCAGATGGTGGAGACCATCACCAGCATGCGCGCCACCCGGGTGGTGATCGACTCGCTGTCGGGCTTCGAGCTGGCGGTGGCGCCCACCTTCCGCGAAGACTTCCGCGAGTCGCTGTTTCGCATGGTGGCCGTGCTGTCGGGCATGGGGGTCACGGTGCTGATGACCTCGGAGCTGGAAGACCGCTACACCGATCTGCGCTTCAGCCCCTACGGCTCGGCGTTTTTGACCGATGCCATCATCGTGCAGCGCTATATCGAGGTGGACAGCAGCCTGCAGCGCGTGATGGCGGTGGTCAAGGTGCGCGGCAGCCACCACAGCAACGACATCCGGCGCTACGAAATTACCGACAGCGGCATCGCCATCGGCAAACCGGTACTGCACTACGAAGGCCTGCTGGGCGGGCGGCCCGTGCGCACCCAACCCCCCCTGCCGCTACCGCTGCCGAGGAGCGTGGCATGAGCAGCCAAACCCCGCTGCTGGAACAAAAACCCGTAGCGGACGGATCGGCGCAAACCCTGACCCTGGCCGAGCGCGAAGCCCGGCTAGAACAGCGCGAAACGGTAGTACGGCAGCAGGAGCTTGCCGTCCACGCCAAAGAATTCCAAGCGCTGCAGACCACCGAGCAATTGCGCGAGGCCAACGAGCGCCTGGTGGTGGCCTCGGTGCAGGCCCAGGCCCTGGCGGAAGCTGCCGAAAGTGCCACCGCCCAGATGTCGTACCTGGCGCAGCACGACATCCTCACTGGCCTGCCCAACCGCGCCCTGCTCAATGACCGGCTGACCCAGTCGATGGCGCTGGCGCAACGCCACGGCCAGAAAGTGGTGCTGGTCTACCTGGACCTGGACAACTTCAAGCAGGTCAACGACACGCTGGGCCACGCCGTGGGCGACGCGCTGCTGCGGGCGGTGGCCCAGCGCCTGAGTGCCAGCGTGCGCCAGTCGGATTCGGTGTGCCGCCAGGGTGGTGATGAGTTTGTGTTGCTGCTGGCCGAGGTGGACACGGTCAAGGATGCTGCCCGCGCCGCCGCCATGCTGATCGAGGCCACGTCCGAGCCCTACCAGGTGGGCGGCCACCTCCTGCATGTGTCGTCCAGCATCGGCCTGAGCATCTATCCCGACGACGGCAGCGACGTGGAAACCCTGCTGCGCAATGCCGACACCGCCATGTACCACGCCAAGAAAAACGGGCGCGCCAACTTCCAGATGTTCTCGCCCGACATGCACATGCGTGCCGTGGCCCGCCAGTCCATCGAGGAAGCCCTGCACCACGCGCTGCAAAACCACGGCCTGCTGCTGCACTACCAGCCCAAGCTCAATCTGGCCAGCGGCAAGATCACCGGTGCCGAGGCTTTGGTGCGCCTGCAGCGGCCCCACCAGTCCCTGCTGTATCCCACCCATTTTGTCGGCATTGCCGAAGAATGCGGCCTGGTCGTGCCCATGGGCCAATGGGTTCTGCACACCGCCTGCCAGCAAGCGGTGGCTTGGCAGCAGGCCGGGCTGGTCGAGCCTTCAGGTGGCAGCATGGCGGTCAACGTGTCGGCAGCCGAACTGCACGGCAAAGACTTTTTGCAGGACGTGCGCAATGCACTGCAGACCAGCGGCCTGGAGCCGCAAATCCTGGCGCTGGAGCTGAAAGAAAGCAGCCTGCTGCAAGACCGCGATGCCACCACCACGATTCTGCGGGCGCTGAAAGAGCTGGGCGTGCAGATCACCATCGACGACTTCGGCACCGGCGACTCCAGCCTGACGCATCTGCGCCGGTTTGCCATCGACATACTGAAGATCGACCAACGGCTGGTACAGGACCTGGACCGCCCCGACGGCGATGGCCCGCTGGTCAACGCCATCATCGCCACCGGCAAGAGCCTGGGCCTGCGGGTGGTGGCCGAAGGCGTGGAAACCCTGGAGCAGTTGACGCACCTGAAAGCACAGGGCTGCACCGAGGCCCAGGGCTACTACTTCATCCGGCCCGTGACGGCCGACATCTACACCGACATCCTGCATGCACAGTCCCACTAGCGCGGGCCAACTGGCACAGAATTTAGGCATAAAATTGGCACCTAGCGCTTATTCCATAAGCACGAGCAGCTATATTTTTGATAGTTTTTTACTTTCACTTACGCAGCGACTACACTGCAATTCGCTGAAGTGCCCGCATGACCCTTCTTCGTAACCGGAGAACTCCATGGCATCCAAGGCAAAAAGCAGCAGACCCCCTCCGACCGCCGCCGAGACGGTGGTAGAGGCCCCGTCCATTCCACCGTCCCTACCCAGCTTCCCCATTGTCGGTATCGGCGCATCTGCGGGCGGATTGGCGGCGTTTGAAGCCTTTTTTTCCGGCATGCCTGCAGGCGCGCACCCCGGCATGGCCTTTGTACTGGTGCAGCACCTGGCCCCCGACCACAGCAGCATGCTGACCGCGCTGGTGCAGCGCAACACCCGCATGCAGGTGCGCGAGGTGCAAGACGGCATGGTGGTGCAGGTCAACTGCGCCTACATCATCCCGCCCAACCGCGACATGGCCTTTTTGAATGGTGCGCTGCACCTGCTGGAGCCCACCGCGCCACGCGGCCACCGCCTGCCCATCGACTACCTGTTTCGCTCGCTGGCGCAAGACCAGCGCGAGCGGGCGATTGGCATCGTGCTGTCGGGCACCGGCAGCGACGGCACCCTGGGCGTGCGCGCCATCAAGGGCGAGGGC
Organism: Rhodoferax sp. LS1P39; assembly: GCF_056521425.1. Taxonomy (NCBI): domain Bacteria; kingdom Pseudomonadati; phylum Pseudomonadota; class Betaproteobacteria; order Burkholderiales; family Comamonadaceae; genus Rhodoferax; species Rhodoferax sp. LS1P39. The sequence goes on from NZ_JBWMAV010000001.1 coordinate 95,058, forward strand.
GGCATGGTGATGGTGCAAAACCCGGCCTCGGCCGAATTTGACGGCATGCCGCGCAGCACCCTGGCCACCGGCCTGGTCGATTTCGAGCTGCCCCCGGCCGAAATGCCCGCCCAGCTGATGGCCTATGTGGCCCACGCCTTTGGCCGCCCGCCCAATGTCGGCTTGGCCAGCGTGCCGCTGTCCGAAAACGCCCTGAAGAAGATCTTCATCCTGCTGCGCACCCATACCGGGCACGACTTTTCGCTATACAAGCCCAACACCATCTACCGGCGCATCGAGCGGCGCATGGCGGTGCACCAGGTGGATACGCTGGACAGCTACGTGAAGTACCTGCAGCACACCCCGACCGAGGTGGACGCGCTGTTCCACGACCTGCTGATCGGCGTGACCAACTTCTTTCGCGACCCCGAGGCCTTTGCGGTGCTGGAGGAGCAGGTCATACCCAAGCTGTTTGCCAGCAAGCCGCCGGGTTCGGTGGTGCGCGCCTGGTCGGCGGGCTGCTCCACCGGCGAAGAGGCCTATTCGCTGGCCATCCTGCTGCAGGAGCGGCTGGACACCCTAAAGCAGAACTTCAAGGTGCAGGTATTTGCCACCGACCTGGACAGCCGCGCCATTGCCACCGCCCGCGCCGGGCTGTACCCGGCCAGCATTGCCGCCGACATCTCGCCCGAGCGGCTGGCCCGCTTTTTCACCGCCGAGCCCGATGGCAGCGCCTACCGGGTGCACAAGGGCATCCGCGACATGCTGGTGTTCTCGGAGCACGACCTGGTGAAAGACCCGCCGTTTTCCAAGCTCGACCTCATCAGTTGCCGCAACCTGCTGATCTACATGGGCGGCGAGCTGCAAAGGAAGGTAATGGCGCTGTTCCATTACGCGCTGCTGCCCGGCGGCATACTGTTTCTGGGCAGCTCGGAAACCGTGGGCGAGCTGGCCGACCTGTTTGCCGTGGTGGACCGCAAAACCAAGGCCTACCAGCGCAAAGAAGACTTCCAGGGCGCGCAGCGTGCCGCCCTGGGCCGGTTTTTGCCGCCCATGACCACCCGCGAGGTGGCGCTACCGCCCGTGATCGACAAAATTGCCCATCCCATGAAGCTGTCCCTGCGCACCCTGACCGAGCAAACCCTGTTGCAGCACCTGGCCCCGGCGGCCGTGCTGGTCAACGGCCAGGGCGACATCCTGTACCTGCATGGCCGCACCGGCATGTACCTGGAGCCCGCGCCGGGCGAGGCGGGCATCAACAACATCGTGAAGATGGCCCGCGAAGGCCTGCGCCGCGAGCTCACCACCGTGCTGCACAAGGCCACCATCAGCAAGGCGCCGGTGCAGGCGCTGAACCTGCGGGTCAAAACCAACGGCCACTTCAGCCTGGTGAACCTGGCTGTGTGCCCGGTGGCGGCGGGGGCCGCACCGGCGCTGGAATGTGCGCTGTACCTGGTGGTGCTGGAAGTGGCCACGGTGCAGGACATGCCGCAGTCGCCACCACCGTTGCCGCCCGCCGCCACGCTGGATTCGCAGGAACAGATCAACGCGCTCAACGAAGAGCTGCAGGCCAAGGAAGAGTATTTGCAGGCCGCCAACGAGGAGTTGGAAACCTCGAACGAAGAGCTCAAGTCGTCCAACGAAGAAATGCAGTCGGTGAACGAAGAGCTGCAGTCCACCAACGAAGAGCTGGAAACCTCCAAGGAAGAGCTGCAGTCCATCAACGAAGAGCTGGCCACCGTCAACACCGAGCTGCAAACCAAGGTGGCCGACCTGTCCCGCGCCAACAACGACATGAACAACCTGCTGGCGGGCACCGGCATTGGCACCATTTTTGTCGACCATGGCCTGCGCATCCTGCGCTTCACCCCGGCGGCCACGCTGATCATCAACCTGATCTTGAGCGACGTGGGCCGCCCGGTGGGCCATATTGCGTCCAACCTGCTGGGCTACGACCGGCTGGTGGCCGACGTGCAGGCCGTACTCAAGAACCTGCAGCCCATTGAAGCCCATGTGGAGACGCTGGAGCACAAGCACTACACCATGCGCATCCTGCCCTACCGCACGCTGGACAATGTGATCGAAGGCGTGGTGATCACCTTTGTGGAGATTACCGAGATCGTGCGCACCCGCGAAGCCCTGCGCAAGGCCAATGAGCTGCTGCGCCTGGCGGTGGTGGTGCGCGACGCGTTCGATGCCATTACCGTGCAAGACCTGGATGGGCGCATACTGGCCTGGAACCCCGGTGCCGAGCGCCTGTACGGCTGGACCGAGGCCGAGGCCCTGCGGATGAATGTGCGCGACCTGCTGCCACCCGGCACCCCCGACCCCGCCGCCCCGCAACGGCTGACCAAAGACGGCCAAGTTTTGAGCATCTCCCTGGCATCGACCGAACTGCTGGATGCAGACGGCCAGGTATATGCTCTTGCCACCACCGAACGTATCCAGCACACCACCACCAATGAGGTCCGCCATGGATAAATCAAGCGCCGCGCAGTCCCTGCGCCTGCAGGCAGAAGCCATCGTTCGCGAAAAGGCCGCGTTGACCGCCCGCCCCACCGAATCCCTGACGCTGGCAGACATGCAGCGCGCGGTGCACGAGTTGCAAGTGCACCAGATCGAGCTGGAGATGCAGAACGACGAGCTGCTGCGCACCCAGTTGCTGCTGGAGGCAGCCCGGTCCCGCTATTTCGAGCTGTACGACCTGGCCCCGGTGGGCTACTGCACGGTGAGCGAAAGCGGGCTGGTGGTGGAGGCCAACCTGGCCGTGGCGGCCCTGCTGGGCATTGCCCGCGGCACCCTGGTGGGGCAACGCATCAGCCGCTTCATCGGCAAAGACCACCAGGACACCTACTACCGCCTGCGCAAGCAGTTGCTGGAAAGCGGCGCGCCCCAGACCTGCGAGCTACAGATCGTCGACCTGGTGGGCCATGCCTGCTGGGTACAAATGACCACCAGCGCTGCCCGGGATGCGGCCGGAGCCCCCGAACAGCACCTGGTGCTGGCCGACATCAGCGATTCCAAGGTCATGGCTGCGGCCATGCAGGCCAGCGAGGCCCGCTACCGGGCGCTGGTGGACGGCTCTCCCGAAGCCACCGTTGAGCGCAAGCGGCAGGACGAGCTCAAGCCCCACTGAAGAGCATCAAGCGGCCAGCGTCATCTGGTCGCGCGGGCGCGATGTGCCCGCCGCGTAGAGGGCACAGGCCCCCTGCTCCAGCCGGGGGCGGTTGAGTACCTCGATGTGGCCGCGCCGGTAGGCAATCACCCCGGCCTGTTGCAGCTTGCGGGCGGCCGCCGTCACGCCTTCGCGGCGCACGCCCAGCAGGCTGGCGGCCAGTTCCTGGGTCATGGCCATTTTGTTGCTGGGCAAGCGGTCCAGCCCCTGCAACAGGCGGCGGCAGAACTGCTGGTCGATCGAATGGTGGCGGATGTAGGCGGCGGTCTGCGTCACCTGGGCGATCAATGCCTGGGTGTAACGCAGCAGCATGCGCATGACCGGGCCGCCTGTTTCGGCTTCGGCATTGACCCGGTGGGCGCTGAGCCGGTAACCCTGCCCGGCGCTTTGCACCACCGCTTCGTGCGGGCTGACCTCGCTGCCCATGAACAGCGACAGGCCGACCACGCCGTCCAACCCGACCACCGCCACTTCAGACGACGCGCCGTCCTCGGCCAGGTACATCAGCGAGACGATGGCGGTGGTGGGAAACACCACATAACCGGGCGTGCTGCCCGAGCGGCACAGCACCTTGCCCAGCGGCAGATCCACCCATTCCAGGTAGGGCTCCCACCGCTCCCAGTCGGCATCGGACAGAGAAGCCAGCAACTGGTTCTGGCGCGGATCGGAAACGGTTTGTAGAGCGGTGGGCATGGGAGTCCTCTGGCAAAAGTGTGAGGACTTGCGTAAGTCCTGATGCATCCCATCATTCCCATCCCCGGGCCCAGCGGCTATCGGCGGTCGTCGGCAATCTGCGTCGGCACTGTCCTACAAACCGCCGAACGTAGAGCCACCGTCCTACCCGCAGTGGCGCACTGTCCGACAGACAGCCGACCCCTGCTTTCCTACGATGGACTTATCAGTCCATTTACCACCAATCCTGGAGAACTCCATGCCTGCTTCCACCTCCCCTTCCAAAGCTTCTTCCCAGTATGCAGGCCCCAGCTGGAGCACCTCGTCGTTTCAGGATGCCGCCGCCAGCCAGCCTATGGAACTGGCCGCGCTGGGTGAGCACCTGAGCCTGTGCCAAGGTGCCAACCGGCGCTGGTCCACCCTGCGCCATGTGGGCAACACAGTGCATGGTTTTGCCGCCTCGCGTTTTGTGACCACCCTGGCCGTTGCCGCCTTGTTGATCGGTGCCACTTTGTTGGTGCTGTAAGGCATGGCGACCGAGCTGCTGCGCCTGGTGCCTGGTGCATCCCCCATCCTGTGCCAGATGTTGGACGGGGTGCGTGGCCCGGTGCAGCCGCCGATACGGTCCGAAATCTTTGGCTTGCAGCGCTTTGCGCAGCACGGTCGCAGCCTGGGCGAGACGCACCGCGCCGAACGGCCCAGCCTGCGGGCCGCCAGCTTTTTTCCACGCCTGCGCGACAACATCCACACCCTGAACGAGGCCCACCGCTATATCGGCGCGCAGGCCGCCACCGGCTATGACGTGAGCCCGGCGGCCGAATGGCTGCTGGACAACTTCCATTTGATCGAAGCCCAGCTGGAAGAAATCCACGCCGGGCTGCCGCGCAGCTACTTCCGCGCCCTGCCCGTGCTGCAAGACGAGCCCCTGGCCGGGCTGCCCCGGGTCTACGGCATCGCCTGGGCCTTTGTGGCGCACACCGATGGCGCGTTTGACGAGGCGCTGCTGGTGCAGTTCCTCAGCGCCTACCAGGAAACCCGCGAGCTGAACCTGGCCGAGATGTGGGCCCTGCCCACCACGCTGCGGGTGGTGTTGGTGGAGAACCTGCGCCGCCTGGCCGAGCGCGTGGCCACCAACAAGGCGGCCCGCGAAGTGGCCAACCTGTGCTGCGACCACCTGGCCACCACGTCCATTGCCGACCTGGACGCATTGCTGGCGCTGCTGAATGCGCGCGGTGTCGGCCGCATGTTCCTGACCCAGATGGCGCTGCGCCTGCAAGACAGCCGCAACACTGCAGACACGCCGGTCCACGACTGGCTGCACAACGCCCTGCCCGACTTTGCCGCCGCCCAGACCCAGCACAACGCAGACCAGGCCGCCGACAACCTGAGCGTGAGCAACGCAGTGAAATCGCTGCGCGCCATAGGCGACGCCGACTGGCCCGACATCGTGGCGCGCACCAGTGTGCTGATGCAGCGCATGCTGGCCTCACCCATTTTTGAAGCCGAACACCCGCGTACCCGCGATGCCACGCTGCACGGCATCGAGCGCCTGGCCAAACACAGCGGGCATAGCGAAGCCTCGGTGGCCCAGACCCTGCTGGGGCTGATGCAGACCGGCAGCCCGTTGGATGCGTCTACCGGCGTACCGAGTTACTGGCTGGAGGATGCGGGCCGCCCGGTGTTGGTCAAAGCCCTGGGCCTGCATGAAAACACCGCCGTGCTGTGGCGCGCCGTCACGCGCCGCGCCGCCCTGCCCGCCTACCTGGGCGCTCTGGGCGTGGGCACCATCGGTTTGGTGGCGTGGATGCTGCACCACCCCACCGGCGGGGCGGGCCTGGCCCTGCTGAGCGCCGCGCTGATGCTGCTCCCGGCTTCGGAAGCCATGGTGGCCATCCTCAACCGGCTGATCAGCGAATCGGTGCGCCCGCAGCACCTGCCGCGCCTGGGCCTGCTGGACGGCATACCGCCTGCGCACCGGGTGATGGTGGTGATTCCCGCCATGCTGGACAGCGCGGCATCGGCCCGCGCCCTGGTGCACCGCCTGCACCTGCACTACATTGCCAACCCCGAGCCCTGCGCCCAGTTCGGCCTGCTGACCGACTGGGTGGATGCCGACACCGAGCGCACCCCGGCCGATGCCGACCTGTTGTCGGCCGCCATGCAGGGCATCAGCGCGCTGAACCTGCGCTACCCCACCTCGCTGGGGGTGGCACCGCGCTTCATCCTGCTGCACCGGGAACGCAGCTTCAGCCAGAGCGAACAGCGCTGGATCGGCTGGGAGCGCAAGCGCGGCAAGCTGGAGCTGCTGGTGGATGCCATGTCCACCGACTCCACCGCCGCCTTCATGTACCTGGGCGACACCTCGCGCATTGCCGCGCACACGCCCTACATCGTCACCCTGGACAGCGACACCCAGTTGCCGCCAGGCCGCCTGCGCGAACTGGTGGGCGTGGCCGCCCACCCGCACAACCAGCCCCGGCTGGATGCCAGCGGGCGCAGCGTGGTGCAGGGCTACGGCATCCTGCAGCCGCGTGTGGCCACCCCCTTGCCTGCGCGCAAGGATTTCACGCTGTACCACTGGCTGTTTGCCGGGCAGTGCGGCATCGATCCCTACAGCGCCGCCACCTCCGAGGTCTACCAGGACGTGTTTGGCGAAGGCAGCTTTACCGGCAAGGGCCTGCTGCACGTGCAGGCCCTGCACGCCGTGCTGTCGGGGCGTTTGCCCGAAGACCAGGTGCTCAGCCACGACCTGCTGGAGGGTTCGCTGGCGCGCTGCGCTGCGGTTACCGATGTCAGCGTGATCGAAGACGCGCCCTTCCATGCCGACGTGGCTGCCTCGCGGGTGCACCGCTGGACGCGCGGCGACTGGCAACTGCTGGCGATTCTGCTGAACTCCGGGCGCTACCCGCTGCGCGGCATCAACGTCTGGAAGATGTTTGACAACCTGCGCCGCTCGCTGGTCGCCCCGGCTTCGCTGCTATTGCTGCTGCTGACCCTGTGTGCCCCCACGGTATCGCCCTGGGCCGCGCTGGCCCTGGTGGCAGCGGCTTTTTCTGCCGGGCCGCTGATGGGCGCAGTGGCGGGCTTTTCGCCCAGCCGCGACGACCTGGCCAAGCGCCACTTCTACCGCCAGGCCGGGTCCGACCTGGCCCGCACACTGTGGGGCGGGCTGTGGCACGTAGCCCAGTTGCTGATGCATGCGGTGCTGGCGGTGGACGCGATTGCCCGGGCGCTGTACCGCCTGTTTGTGAGCCACCGACATTTGCTGCAGTGGACCACCGCCGCCACGGCCCAGGCCCAGGCCCGAACCCATTTGCCCGCCCTGGTGCGTGCGCACTGGAGCCTGCCGGTGGTGGCCCTGCTGTTGCTGGCGGGGCTGCTGGCCGTGGGCACCGCGCACCCCGCTCTGGCCACCGTGCTGTGCCTGCTGTGGGCCGCGTCGCCGGTGTGGATCTGGTGGACCAGCCGCCCCCGCGCAAGCAGCGAGGATGCGCCCCTGCCCGCCGCCGACCTGGAGCGGCTGCACGGCATTGCCCGCGACACCTGGCGCTGGTTTGAGCGCTGCATCGGCCCGGGCGACAACTACCTGCCGCCCGACAACCTGCAAACCCTGCCGGTGGACATGCTGGCGCACCGCACCTCGCCCACCAACATCGGCCTGTACCTGCTGAGCACGGCCTGCGCCCGCCAGTTTGGCTGGATCGGCACGCAAGACCTGCTGGAACGGCTGGAGGCCACCCTGGCCACACTGGGCCGCATGCAGCGCCACCGGGGCCACTTCTACAACTGGTATGACACACAAACCTGCGCGCCGCTGCTGCCGCTGTATGTGTCTACCGTGGACAGCGGCAACCTCAGCGGGCATTTGCTGGCCGTGGCCCAGGCCTGCCGCGAGATGGCCGCTGCGCCACAATCCACCCAGGCCGCCCACGGTGCGCTCAACGCATCCCGCCGCCGCATCGCCCCGCTGCTGGCGGCCCGCAGCAGCCTGCCACCGGCCCAGCGCGAACAACTGCGCTGGCTGCTGGCCGACCACCGCGCCACCCGCACGTCTGCCGAGAAAGACCTGGGCCCCCACCCCGACAACGCCCCCCGCCTGCTGGCCCTGGCCCACGCCATGGAAGAGATGGCCTGGGCGGCCGACTACCGCTTCCTGTACCACCGCAAACGCCACCTGCTGCACATTGGCTACCGGGTGGCCGAGCGGCAACTGGATGCGGGCTTTTACGATCTGCTGGCTTCCGAGTCGCGCCTGACCAGCCTGCTGGCCATTGCCAAGGGCGATGTGCCGGTGCGCCATTGGGCATCGCTGGGGCGGCCTTTCTACGCCATTGGGGCCAACGCGGGCCTGCGCTCGTGGTCGGGCTCGATGTTCGAGTACCTGATGCCCACGCTGGTGCTGGTGGAGCCGCCTGGCAGCGTGCTGCAAGAGGCTTGCCATGCGGCATTGCAAGAACAGATGGCCTACGCGCAGGCCCACAAAGTGCCCTGGGGCATTTCTGAATCTGCCTACGCCGGGCAGGACCACACCCTGGCCTACCAGTACGCACCGCAGGGCGTGCCCCGGCTGGCACTGCGCCGCACGCCAGTCGATGAACTGGTCATCGCTCCCTATGCCACGGGGCTTGCCGTGCTTGTGGCACCTGCATTAGCAGCTGCGAATTTTGTAGCACTGGAGAATTTGGGCGCACACGGGCGCTACGGCTTCATCGAAGCCCTGGACTTCACCCCGGCGCGCCAGGCCGATGGCGAGGCCTTCACCCCCGTCAGCACCTTTATGGCCCACCACCAGGGCATGACCCTGGTGGCCCTGGCGAATGTGCTTTTGGACGGCCCAGCCCAGCGCTGGGGCATGGCGAACCCGTCCATCGAGGCGGTTACGTCCTTGCTGCACGAGCGTGCGCCGCGCGAGGTGTCGCTGCTCGGCGCGCCCCCAGCCGGCCCGCCGACCCAGCTGATGCAGCAGCGCGCCCCCGGCCTGCTGCGCGAGGTGGTGCCTGGCGGCGCGGCGCTGGAGCCCACGCACCTGCTGTCCAACGGGCGCTACCACGTGGCGCTGCGCTCCAATGGCGCGGGCTGGAGCCGCCGCGGCAGTACCGGCATCACCCGCTGGCGCGACGATGCGCTGCGCGATGCCTATGGCAGCTTCTTTTACCTGCGTTCCAGCCCGGACCAGCCGCTGGTGTCCATCACCCAGCACCCGGCACCGGACCCTGCCGCCCACTACCACAGCACCTACCACGCCGACCGGGTCTGCTTCGATGCCGAATGGCCGGGCGTGCAGGCGCACACCACGGTGTGGGTCAGCCCCGAGGACGACATCGAGTTCCGCCAGGTGGAGCTGCGCAACCTGGGCGACCAGCCGCTGGAGATCGAGCTGGTTTCGGCCTTTGAAGTCACGCTGTCCGATGCGCGGGCCGACGAGGCGCACCCGGCCTTTACCAACCTGTTCATCCGCGCCCAGTGGCAGGCCGAAGACCAGGCGCTGGTGTTCGAGCGCACCCCCCGCCTGCCCTCCGAGCAGGCCTTGCAGGCCGCCCACTTCATGGTCGATACCGACCCGCAGGTGCTGGGCCTGCGCATCCAGACCGACCGCCAACACTGGCTGGGTCGCAACCGCGATGCCAGCCAGCCGCTGGCCCGCCTGGTGGCACCGCCTGCGCCCGGCAGCAGTACCGCGCTCGACACCGGGCTGGACCCGGTGTGCGCCATCGCGGTGCAGTTGCGCATCGCACCGCATGGCAAGGCCCGGCTGACCTTTGCCACCGCCGCCAGCGACAACACCGAGACTCTGCAGGCGGTGATCGACAAGTACCGCCAGCACATCCACGTGAAGCGCTCTTCACTGATGTCGGCCACGCTGGCCGGTATCCGCCTGCGCACCTGGGGCCTGGCCCCCGACAGCCTGGTGGCCATCCAGACCCTGACCAGCGCGCTGGCCCTGAGCCTGGCCCGCCCCACCGTGCGCACCGGCCCCGACGGCATGGCCCCGGTGAGCGACCGGCGGCTGCTGTGGCGCTTTGGCATCTCGGGCGACCGGCCCATCCTGCTGGTATCTGCCAGCGCCATGGAAGGCCTGGGCCTGCTGCGCGCCCTGGCGCAGGCGCTGAAGCTGTGGTCCTGGGGTGGCCTGGGCTGCGACCTGGTGGTGGTAAACGCCGAGCCTGCGTCCTACCTGATGGCGCTGCACCGCGAGATCGGCATCCTGCGCGACCGCCATGCGGCCGACCGGGGCGGCGAGTCGGCTCCCACCACCATGTACCTCTTGCGCGCCGAGGAGCTGACCCCCGACGAGTTCAGCACCCTGCACGCCCAGGCCCGCGTGCGCCTGCTGGCCGATGGCCGCCCGCTGCTGCACCACGTGCAGGCCTGGACAGCGCTACATGAGAAGGCCCTGGAATCCCGGCACGCCACCTCTACCGTGGCCGTGCCCCTGGTGCCGCACCGCACCCAGGCCGTACCCGCGCCCACCGGGGCGTTTACCGCCGAAGGGGAGTTCCGCTTTGATGTGGGCCCGACCCTGCGCACCGTGCGCCCATGGACCAATGTGCTGGCGAATCCGGGCTTTGGCGCGCACATCACCGAAGCCGGTGGTGGCTACAGCTGGGGCCTGAACAGCCGTCTGAACCAGCTCACCGCCTGGTCCAACGACCCGGTGGGCGACACGCCATCAGAATGGTTTTTGCTGCAAGACCGCAAGACGCTGGAGGTGTGGAGCGTCACCCCCAATGCCTGGGCCGACCCGCAAGCGGTCTACCACGTGGCGCATGGACAGGGCAGCACCACCATCCGCCACCGCCGGGGCGATATCGACGTGGCCGCCACCTGGTGCGTGGACCCCGACACCTCGGTCAAGCACATACGGCTGCACACCATCAACCGGGGCCACCGCCCGCTACAGCTGCGCATCATCGGCATGGCCGAATGGCTGATGGGGGCCAACCGCAGTGACCGCAGCAGCGTGCACATGGGCGTGTTCCAGCACGGGACCACCACCGCCCTGCTGTGCACCCAGCGCGAGCGCAGCGCAGGCTTTGGCGAAGGCACGGCTTTTCTGGCCCTGGCCGGTGACGGCGACCATGCGGCGGACGACTGGACCGGTGACCGCCGCGAATGCTTCGATGCCCGTGGCCGCCTGCTGCTGCCCGACCACTTTGGCCACGCCACCGGTGCCGGGCTGGACCCCTGCGCCGCCCTGTCCACCACCCTGCACCTGGCCGCTGGCGACACCGCCGACCGGGTGTTTTTGCTGGGCTTTGCGGCCAACCCACTGCTGGCCCGCGAGGTGGTGCTGCAGGCTGCTGCGGTAGAGGCCACGCAGCGCCTGGCAACGGCCCGCGCCCATTGGGACCGGCTGCTGGGGGCCGCCGTAGTGGCCACGCCCGACCCGCTGTTCGATGCCATGGTGAACCACTGGCTGCTGTACCAAACCGTGGCCTGCCGCCTGTGGGCCAAATCCGGCTTCTACCAGGCCGGTGGGGCCACGGGTTTCCGCGACCAGTTGCAAGACGCCATGGCGCTGGCCTGGGCCGCGCCCGGCATGCTGCGCGAGCAGATCACCGTGTGCGCCGCGCGCCAGTTCCCCGAGGGCGATGTGCAGCACTGGTGGCATGCGCCCAACGGCGCGGGCGTGCGCACGCACTTTTCAGACGACCTGCTGTGGCTGCCGCACGCCTGCGCCCACTACCTGCGCAGCACGGGCGATGCCACGCTGCTGGAGGTGCAGGTGCCTTTTCTGGAAGGCGCGGCTATTCCCGAAGGTGCGGAAGACGCGTACTACACGCCCGCCGTCGGCATGGACACGGCCACCGTCTACGAGCATGCCGCGCGCACCATCGACCGCAGCCTGGCGGTGGGCGTGCACGGCCTGCCGCTGATGGGCAGCGGCGACTGGAACGACGGCATGAACCGCGTCGGCATCGAGGGCCGGGGCGAGTCGGTGTGGCTGGGCTGGTTTTTGTGCCAGGTGGTGGCCGAATTTGCGCCGCTGGCCCAGGCCCGCGGTGACACGGCCCGGGCGCAACGTTGGGAAGCCGCCGCCGAGGGCTGGAAGGCCGCGCTGGTGGGCCCGGCCTGGGACGGCCAGTGGTTCAAACGCGCGTTTTTTGACAACGGCGAAGCCCTGGGCTCGCACGCCAACCCCGAGGCGCAGATCGACCTGATCGCCCAGGCCTGGGCGGTGTTGTCCCATGCCGCACCGGTGGCCTTGCAACGGATTGCGCTGACCGCCATGGAGCAGCATCTTGTGGACCCGCAGGCCGGTCTCATCAAGCTGCTGGACCCGCCGCTGGCGCATGCCGTGCCCAGCGCTGGCTACATCCAGGCCTACCCGCCGGGCGTGCGCGAAAACGGTGGCCAGTATTCGCATGCCGGGGTCTGGGCGATGATGGCGCAGGCCCAGTTTGCGCAGAGCCAGCACACGCCGTCTGACACGCCTTACCGCTACTTCACCTACCTGAACCCGGCCCACCGGGCTGCCAACCCCCGCCACAACACCGCCTACGGCATCGAGCCCTATGTGATGGCCGGTGACGTGTACACCCAGCCACCGTACGTGGGGCGGGGTGGCTGGAGCTGGTACACCGGCTCGGCGGCGTGGATGCACCGCGCGGCGATTGCCTCGATCTTTGGGCTGGAACAGGAAGCCGACACGCTGCGCTTCACCCCCTGCCTGCCGTCCCATTGGCCGCAGGCCGAGATGACGCTGCGCCGGGGCGAGCGCAGCATGCGGTTCATCTTTACCCGCGGCGCACCCGAGGCGGCGCTGGCGGCCCACGCGCACAGCAACGCCAAGCTGCTGCGGGTGGATGAGGCGCTACCCTGGGCCGGGCTGGCGGTGCAGAGCTGCTTTGTGATCCCGATCTGAACCTTCCGCCCATGACCACACCTGACAACACCACCGAGAAACTGCTCGGCCTGGCCTATGAAGCCATGGACGCGCAAACCCAAAAGGTTGCCAGCCACATCGCCGGACGCAAGCACATTGCCCGCAATACCGCCAAAGACCTGGATAACGACACGTCCTTCGGCGCACGCGCGGCCGATGCCGTGGCCAGCTTTGGCGGCTCGTGGACCTTTATCTTGCTGTTTGCCACGGTGCTGGTGGTGTGGGTGGTGTTGAACGTGGTGCTGCTGGTGCGCTGGAATGCGGTGTTCGACCCCTACCCTTTCATCCTGCTGAACCTGTTTTTGTCGATGCTGGCCGCGGTGCAGGCGCCCATCATCCTGATGTCGCAAAACCGCCAGGCCCAGAAGGACCGACTGCACGCCGAGCACGACTACGAGGTCAACCTCAAGGCCGAGCTGGAGATCATGCTGTTGCACGAGAAAATTGACGCGCTGCGCCAGGGCCAGTGGGCAGAGCTGCTGGAAATCCAGAAAGAGCAGTTGAAGCTGCTATCGCATTTGAAAGACAAGGCTACAAGCTAGCCGACACGCTCATGCGGCATCGTCCTACATGGCGTAGCGGCACAAGCCGATAGGGCGTGGCAATCCTCGGTTTTAAAGTTCAGTCATCGGTTGGGCAGTACCCACATCCCACTGAACCGAACAACCAAGGAACCACGATGGCCGCTAAGAATGAACCTACGAATGTCACGCAGTTGCCGACGAGTAACGGCGACCGGATGGTCTTGAACGAAGCGGCCATCGGTGCCGCCCGCCGCAGCCTGGACCAGGGTGCTGTCACCCCCAGCTATGGCCCCTGGCGCGAAGACATCATCAAGCTGCTGAACGACTCGCTGGCCACCGAGCTGGTGTGCGTGCTGCGCTACAAGCGCCACCACTTCACAGCCGACGGCCTGGCATCCAGTGCTATTGCCGCAGAGTTTTTGGTGCATGCGAACGAAGAAGCCGCCCATGCCGACCGGCTGGCCCAGCGCATCGTGCAGCTCGGCGGCGAGCCCGACTTTTCGCCCGATTCGCTTACCAAGCGCAGCCATGCGGCCTACGACGACTCTAAGGATCTGAAAGAAATGATCAAAGCCAATCTGGTGGCCGAGCGGGTCGCCATTGAAGCCTACAGCCAGATGATTGCCATGATTGGCGACAAGGATTCGACCACCCGCCGTCTGCTGGAAGACATCTTGAGCGACGAGCAAGAGCACGCCGACGAACTCAAGGACTGGCTGGCCGCCTAGTGTTTTAGCCCTGGCTGGTGGGGCCATTCACCATGCCAAACCACTTTTTTTACCAACTGGAGTATCCAAAATGAAACTGAACATCCGCACCACCCTCGCCGCTTCCATCACCGCCATCGTGCTGTTGACCACCGCAGGCTGTGCAGTCACCCGTGGCCAAGAATCCGTGGGCGCCTACATCGACGACTCCGCCGTGACCACCAGCGTCAAGGCCCGCTTTGTGGACAACAAGGAAGTCGACGCATCGGCCATCAGCGTGGAAACCCTGAACGGCACCGTCATGCTGTCGGGCTTTGCCAAGAGCCTGAAGGAAAAGTCCACGGCTGAAAGCATCACCCGCAACGTCAAGGGTGTGAAGGCCGTGAAGAACGAAATCGCCATCCGTCCTTAATTTTCAACTGCAACTGCAAGGAGACCGCCATGAACTGGGACACCATCCAAGGAAACTGGAAACAGGCCACCGGCAAAGCCAAAGAGCAATGGGGCAAACTGACCGACGACGACCTCGATGTCATCGCCGGTAAGCGCGACCAGCTCGCAGGCAAGATCCAGGAACGCTACGGCATTGCCAAAGACGAAGCCGAAAAGCAGCTGTCTGCCTGGGAAAAGAAGGCCAATGACGACGCCTGGTTCAAGTAGTCCGATTCTGGTTTGACCATAAAAAAAGCCCCGACCACCTTCGCAGGTGGTCGGGGCTTTTTGGCTTGGGGTTAGCAATTGCCTTTTTTGGCCTGGCCCGGGGGGCAGTGGCCATGGCCATGGCGGTCGTCGCGGCGATCTTCGCGCCGTTCATGCCGGTCGTCGTGCCGGTCGTCACGACGCTCCTCGCGGCGCTCGGCACGCCGCCAGCTGCCGTCCACCCAGCGCCAGCCACCATCGGCACGGATCCAGCGGCCCGGGGTAAAGTTGTAGTCTTGGCGCGCTGCTTGCCAATAGCCGACACGCCAGGCGTAGTCGCGCCCATTCCATTGCCAACTGCCTGGCACCCATACCTTGCCTACCCTGGGGCCCGGCATCTGCTCCATGCGTGGCGCAGGCGGCGCAATCTGCACCAGACCGGGAATGGTGATGTTGACCGACACCTGGGCCTGGGCCGTCGAGAGGGCGGCGGTAGCCACCACTGCAGAGAGAAAGAGGGGAATAAGTTTCATGGTGGAATGTAGTGGGTTGAAATAGCAACAGATGCAAGCCTAACGCCGCGCAGACCTGGGTGGATGACAGGGCCGCTCCCCTAGACATGCAACAGCGTGCAAAATTGCACGCTCCGGCCACCGCGCAGGCGGCCTGGAACCTCTTTATTTCACACCACACACACCATGCAATTTGCCACCTGGAACGTCAACTCTCTCACCGTACGCCTGCCCCAGGTTGTGGACTGGCTGGCGGCCAACCCGGTCGATGTGCTGGCGCTGCAGGAAACCAAGATGACCGACGACAAGTTCCCGCACGCGGCCTTTGCCGAGGCGGGCTACCAGGCGCAGTGGTTTGGCCAGAAGACTTACAACGGTGTGGCCCTGCTCAGCAAGACGGCGGCCACCGACGTGGTGAAAAACATCCCCGGCTTCAGCGACGACCTGGCCCGGGTGATTACCGGCACCGTTAACGGCGTGCGCGTCATCGGCGCGTACTTTCCGAATGGCCAGGAGCCCGGCAGCGAAAAGTTCGACTACAAGATGCACTGGCTCAAAGCCCTGCGCGACTGGGTCAAGGCCGAACTGGTGGTGCACCCGCAGCTGGTGCTGATGGGCGACTACAACATCACCTTCGACGATGCCGACGTGTGGGACCCGGTGGGCCTGAAGGACACCATCCACTGCACCGACGAGGAGCGCTACCACCTGCAGGCCCTGGTGGGCCTGGGCCTGACCGACACGCACCGCCTGTTTCCCCAGCCGCCCAAATGCTATTCGTGGTGGGATTACCGCGACTTCGGCTTTCGGCGCAACCGGGGCATGCGCATCGACCATATCCTGGTCAGCCCGGCACTCAAACCACGGGTTACTGCTTGCAGCATCGACACCACCCCGCGCAAGAACGAGCGCCCCAGCGACCACGCCCCGGTGGTGGTCACCCTCGATTCACTATAACTTTCATAGCTTCTCACGCCGATACCATAAGCGCCAGAGGCCTAAAAAGTTTGTAAATCCATACTGCAGCTCAGCGGACCTCGGAGATCTCCACTTCGACGCGGTAGTTATTGGACCGTACCAGCGTGGTCAACGGCAGGGCGTTGGCAGGCACGGCCTGCGCGGTAAATGCCAGGCTTTGCGGGTCGAAGCGCAGCCACGCGGGCAGCGGCTGACCATTGGGCAGTGCGGCCGTGGCCAGTGTGGGCTGGGCCCGCAAACTGGTGCTGGCCTGCAGCGGCAGAGCCGCCTCGAACGTGGCGTTGCGCATGCCAACCACCTGCACCAGCACCTGCCCGGCCAACACGGGCGACACATTGCGTACCGGGGTCACGACCACGTACCCATGGGGGCCATCGCGGCGGTCGCAGTCCGGGCCGGTGCGGGACGTGCCCACACAGCCCGCCGCGCCCCGTGCCGCGCCATCCCCCCGGGGCCATCCCTGGGCCAAAGCCCCCCCGGCGACCCCTTCCAGCGCACTGTGGGCCGGTGCCAACGGCGACGCAGACACCATCTGGGGGTGGGGCAGCAAAATCTCTTTGGTCCACACCCCTGCTGGCGGTACACCGGGCACCACGATGCTGCTGGTGCCGTTGCTGGCATAGGTAATGGTGTAGTTGCCCCCGCCATTGCCATCGTCGATCTGCACGCCCGAGGTGAGTACGGTTTTGTTGTTGCCCACATTCGGATCGGTAAACGCAAATGTTCCGCCGATGAGGCGGTCGGTGCCAAACAGGCTCCCGCCCGCCACCACCGCCGTGCCCTGGGCACTGGTGGTGCCATCAAAGGGTTTGCTGACACTGCTGGTGGCCACGGTGATGGACGCGGGTGTGATGGTGCTGGTGGTGTTGTTGGCGTAGCCCACGGTGTAGTTGTTGCCACCGTTGCCGTCGGCCACCACCACGCCTGCAGTGGTCACGGTCTTGTTGCCCAGGCCCGCGTTCTTGTCGGTGAAGGCAAAGCTGCCGCCCACCAGGCTGTCGGCACCAAACAGCGTGCCGCCGGTCACCACTGCGCTGCCCAGGGCGCTGGTGGTGCCATCATAGGTTTTGACCACGTCACTGGTCGACAGGGTCAGAGGTGCCGGGGTGATGCTGCCATCGCTGCCTGCCAGGATATTGCTGCCCGCCAGGTAGTAGTTGCCCGCATCGCCACCGGCCAGGGCGATATCGCGCACCACATAGTTCAGGTTGTTGCCCACGTTCCGGTGCCCAAACGCGCCGCTGCCGTTCACCAGCAGGCTGTCACCCGCCTCCCGGCCCGCCGTGTCCAGCGCCAGGCCCGCCATGTCGGTCGTGCCGTTATAGGTTCTGCTGACTCCCGCAATAGTGGGCGTAACGGGCTTGGGGGTGACCGCCAAGTTACCGACGAACACCGGGCTACCGACGAAATTGCTGCCCACCACGGTAGGTGCCGCGTCGGCCAGGGCGTAGTTGCCCACCGGGGTCTTGCCCGCGCCGCTGCTGCCCGCCCCCTGCGGGCCGGGGGTGAAGGTGATGCTGCCGCCGGCACCATCAGCGTAGTTATAGGTGTTACCCACGCCGCTGCCAGAGAGGTTCAGGATGGTGGTGCCATCGGCCGCCAGGTACTGCACGCTGGTGACGTTCAGCGTGGGCGTGCTGCCGTAGACCGTGCTGGTATTGGTCAGCTTCACCAACAACTCGTTGGCGGGCACGATGGTGTAGGTGCCGGAGGCATAGGTAATGGTGTAGTTGCCCGAGACCAGTCCGCTGGGCACCAAGGCCCCGGCGTAGGTGCCTACGGCCGTGTCGGTGGCGGCATTGGGCCGGGTGATGGCCAGGGTGCCGCCGAGCACGCCAGGGGTTTCGCCACCGACCAAACCGTCGTAATGGGCACCATAGTAGCCCGGCACATCGGGCACGCCGACGAAGCTGGCATCGGCATTGGCCGTGACGGTGAGCGGTGCCGGGGTGATGCTGCTGACCGTATTGTCCACATAGGTCAGCACATAGTTGGCGGTGACATCGGCACCGCTGCTGTCCACCACGGTCAGGCCCGCAGCACGCGTGGTCTTGTTGCCCAGGCCCACGTTCTTGTCGGTATAGGCCAGCGTGGCGGCCAGGCCCACCTGCTCACCGGCGGCGCTACCCGCCAGCGCACCCACGATGGCGTTGCCCGTGGCATTGGTGGTGCCGTCGTAGGTCTTGTTGACGGTGGGTGCCGTGACCATCAGTCCGGCCGGTGAGATGCTGGCACTGGCGCTGCCGGTACTGGCAATGGCGTAGTTGAGCGCATCGGCCCCCACCAGGCTGATGCCGCTGACGGTGATGTCTTTGCCCGTGCCCACGTGCTTATCGTCAAAGTTGGCAGCCGTGTAGGCCACCATGACCGAGTCGCCACCGGTCAGGCCGCCGGGGGCGGCGGTGACGGTGGCCGTGGTGCTGCCGTCGTAGTCGCGGTCGATGCCGACCAGGCTGCTGGTCAGCGTCTTTTGCGCCACGCTCAAGGTACCCGTGGTGACGGTGCCGACGGTGTAACCCAGGGCCAGGGCGGCGGCGCTGCCAGGCGTCAGGGTGTGGCTGCCTGCGGTGTAGTTCAGCGAGCCCGATTGCGCGCCGCCCACCGCCACGCTTGCACCCAGAACGTCGCCATTCACCGCCCCGGTGGCCGTGGCGCTCAGGCCGGGCACGGCATCGCCATAGGTGATGCCGACGCTGCCAGTGGCCAGGTCCACCGTGGGGGCCTCGCGGTAGATGGCGTAGGCACCGCTGGCCAGGGGGGTGGTGTAGTTGGTGGTGACTTCGTCGCTGTTGTAGCGGAAACGCCCGCTGCCCGGCCCGACAAAAGCCGTCAGCCCGGTGCTGCCTGCCACCGACCCGGTCATCAGGGTGGTGCGCCCGCCGCTGCCGGTGGTGATGGCGGGGCTGCCACTGAAGACCAGGTTGCCGCCGCTGGCGGTGCCCGCTGCGCTGGCCACCCCGGCGTTGAGCAGCACGGCGCTGCTGCTGGCATCCGCGGTGGCCACGCTGCGCGCAACGGTCAGGTCACCGCTGGCGGTGCCGATATACACCGGCCCGCTGGCGTTGATGCCATTCACACCGTCCACACTGCCAATCTGCATCGCACTACTGTTTTGATAGCTGACTACGCCCGCCCCTGTAACGGCAAGCACACTTACGGCATTGGAACTGGCGGTGGCCAGTGCGTAGTTGCCGGGGCCGTTGAGCAGCAAATTGGTGGCGGCAATATGGCCGCCCACCGTCTGGCTCACATTGCCCAGGGCGTTGAGCGTCAGGGTGTTGTTGACGGTGATGGGGGCGTTGATGGCGATGGTGGAGCCGGTTTTGAGGATGACGTTGGTGGCCAGCGAGGGAGCCACGGCGCTGGCCACCGTCATGGCCCCGGCTGCAGTGGCATCGTTGCGGCCCACCACCAGCGTACCGGCGGTGATGCGGGCCAGCTGGGCCGCGCTCAGGCCCAGGGTGAGCGGGCTGCCGGTCAGCACGTCGGCCCCGCCCAGGTCGATGCGGGTGCCTGCGGTGCGGTTTTGCACGGTGACCGTGCCCGTGCCGGCCGACACATTTTCGGAGCCGCCGCTGCCGTAGCTGTCGGTGGTGATGGTGAGCGGGCTGGCGTTACTGGTGGACAGGCTGGCCGACCCGCCTAAAAACACCCCCAATGCATTCGCCTGGCCGTTGGCATTGCCGGTCAGGCTGAGTGCGCCAGCCGCATGGATGCTCGCTGCGTTTCCGACCTCGACGGCATTGCTGTTGGCGGGGGAACCGCTTGCCAAGGTGCCCGCAATCGCCACACTGCCAGCTACTGCATCGACGGTGCTGCTTGCCACGTACACGCCGCCAGCCACCGCGCCCGGGCCGCCACCGCCGGTACCGGTGATGGCGATGTTGCCACCCGCCGTGGCCAGCACCTGGCTGTTCTGGGTGATCGCCACGCCGTCGGACGCACCCGACAAGCCGCCGGTACCGCTGAGCGTGATGTTGCCCGCGCCACTGCGCAGCGTGGGGCGTTGCAGGTAGATGCCATCGCTGTCCGGCCCCGGGCCGTTGCCGGTGCCCGTGATGCTGAGGCTGCCGTTGGCCGTCTCGACCAGGCCGAGCGCGCTGTAAATGACCACCCCGTCGGAGTTGCCCGCCGCGCCAAAGCCCCCCGTGCCCTGGATGGCCACGGTGCCATTGCCCGTGGTGCGCACGGTCGCGTCGCCGATGCGCACCCCGTCGTTGTCGCTACCCACGGTGCCGCCGCCCGTTCCCACCAGCGAGATATTGCCGCCACTGGACACGGCCTGGCTGTTGCCGAACAGGTGCACGCCATAGTTCTGGACAGCAGGATTGGTGCTGCCCACGCCGCGCATGCTGATGTTGCCCGTTCCCGCATTCAGCGAAGCACCGGATATCCGCACCCCAGTCGTCCGGGTGCTGCTGCCGATGGCATTGCCCGACCCATCGCCTGCCACGCCACCGCCCAGGGTGATGTTGCCGCCGTT
Source organism: Rhodoferax sp. LS1P39 (assembly GCF_056521425.1). NCBI lineage: Bacteria > Pseudomonadati > Pseudomonadota > Betaproteobacteria > Burkholderiales > Comamonadaceae > Rhodoferax > Rhodoferax sp. LS1P39. The sequence continues at coordinate 115,614 of NZ_JBWMAV010000001.1, forward strand.
GCTGCTGATGCCGCTATCGAGGTGGATGGCCCCGACACCGCTGCCATCGGCATCGCTGTTCAGCACCACGTTGCCATTGGCCAGGGTGGTAATGCCGGTGCTGGCGTTGGCCACAATATCGCCCCCGGCCTGCAACGTCAGGTCACGCGCCAGCGCAGGCGAAACGGCGGCGCTGATGGTCATGTCACCCGAAGCCGTGGCCCCGGTGCGGCCAATCACCAGCGTACCAGCGGTGATGCGGTCCAGCTCGGCATCGCTCAGGCCCAGCGTGAGCGGGCTGCCGGTCAACACATCGGCTCCGCCCAGGTTGATCTGCGTGCCTGCGGTGAGGTTGCGGATGTTCACAGTGCCAGTACCCGCCGACAAGCTCTCGGTGCCGTTACCGGCGTAGCTGTCGGTCGTCACGGTGATGGGTTGGTTGTTGCTGGTGCTGATGGAGCTGGTCCCCAGCCTCACGCCCACAGCGCCCGCTTGCCCCAGCGCGTCGCCCTGGATGCTGATGGCCCCATTGGCGGTGACCGAACTGCTGCCGTCGAAAAAAACCGCGTTCGATGCACCCGTGGCACCGCCGACCAGCGCGCCCAGGATCTGGACGGTGCCTGCCGTGGTGCTGATGGCTGCAGCATTGGTCAGACGGACACCCCGCGCAGCGGTGCCCCCCCCGGCGGTTCCGGTCAAGGCGATATTGCCGCCGCCGGTGGCTCTTACCTGCCCCGCGCCCACATGCACGCCGTGGGCATCATTGCTGCCAGGCGTTGCTACGCCCGTCATCTGGATGTTGCCGCCCGCGGTGGTTTGCACGGTACCGCCGGGTATGTAGATGCCGTAATTGACCCTGGTGCCGCTGCCTCCAGCACCCGTGATGCTGAGGGTACCCGAGGCGGTTTGCAGCGTGGCACCGGTAAAGAGCGCCACCCCATCTGAATCGCCATCGGTGCCGTTGCCCCCGGCACCGACAATCGTCAGGTTACCTGCGCCGCCCGCGCTGACCAGCGCCGTGCCCGCCACATGCACCCCATCGTTGCTGTCGGACACACTGCCGCTGCCACCGCCCGCGCCCGTGAGGTTGATATGGCCGCCCGTGGTGGTCACTTGTGCACTGCCACCCACCCACACACCGTCTTGCAAGTCGCCCGTGCTGGCCCCACCCGTTCCATTGACGGTGATCGCCCCACTGGCTGTGCTGACGGTGGATGAATCGATATTGACACCCACATCGGCATTGGCAGTGCCCGCACCGCCCGTGCCTATGAGAGTAACCGTACCGGCCCCGCTGGTGGTCAGAGTGCTGCTGCCCCTGAGGTCAATGCCATAGCTGTCGTCGGCACCTATGCCGCGCAGGGCCACATTGCCCCCACCGGCGTTGAGCGCAGCCCCGTTCAGCGCGATGCCGTCCGTGTTGGCCACGCTGCCGCGCGCACTGCCCGAACCATCACCCGCCACACCGCCGCCCAGGGTGATATTGCCGCCGTTGCTGGTGATGCTGGAGCCGGTGTTCATCACAATCGCCCCGGCCCCGCTGCCGTCCAGGTCGCTGTTGAACACCACGTTCAGCCGGTTGGTGCTGGCGCTGATGGCCACGTTCGAGGCCACCACGATGTCGTTGTGCGCCCGCAGGGTCAGCGTGGTGTCCACACCGCCGGTCTTGCTGATGTTGGCGTTGACGTTGATATCGCCCGGGTCGGTGTTGACACCGCTGGAGCCGGTGGCGGGCACATCGACGGACGTGTCCACCGTCACGCTGGTGCCCGCGCTCAGGCTGGCGCTGATGGTGGCGGCCTGGCCTGCACCGATGGTGTAGTTGTAGGGGTCGATCAGCCACAGCCCGGCCTGCGCTTGCCCGCCCGCCTGCACCTGGGCGGTGTCCATCACCACCGTGTGGCCCGAGGTTTCCACCTGCCCGCCCGCAGCCACACCGCTGGCCGTAATGCGGCCGTTGACGGTGGTGACGCTGTTGGCGTTGTGCACATCGCTCCACAGCACCACTGTGCCACCAATGCCGCTCTGGGTGGCACTGGCATCGATGCTGGCACCCTGCGCCATCGCCACCGTGGTGGCCTGGGCCATGCTGCCGCTACCCTGCCAGTCGCCGCCCACCAGCACCGTGCCGCCGCCGGTGGCCCCGCGGGCGTTCAGGCTGCTACCGGCCAGCAAGCTGATGTTGTCGCCCTCCAGCACGATGCGCCCACCCTGGGCCGTCAGGCTGCTGGCCTCTATCTGGCCGCTGTTGATGACGCTGGCCTGCAGGCCGCGCAGGGCCGTGGCGCTGAGGATGATCTGCCCGCCCGGGGCCAGCACAGCGGTGCGGTTCTCCACCAGGGCCTTGATCTGGCTGGGCGTGACGCTGAGGCTGGCCAGGCGGCTGAAGGCATCAAAGTTCAACTGGATAGTTTCGCCCGCCGCCATGGCCACCGCGCTGGCGGTGATGGTGCCCTGGTTGCGCACCTCGGGGGCCAGCAAGGCAATGGTCTGGGCGGCGGTGAGCGTGCCCTCGTTGACCACGCTGCCGGTGGCCCCATTGCGGCTAAAGCGGGCCGTGCCCGCCATGAAGTCGGCATCGGTCTGGTTCATGCTGGTGGCGGTGAGCGCGCCTACGTCGAGCACGGTGCTGGGGCTGAAGTACACGCCCGCCGGGTTGACCAGGGTGACCTGGCCGGGGGCGTTGATGCGGCCAAAGATCTGGCTGGGGTTCATGTCCAGCACGCGGTTCAGGGTAGCGCTTTGCGCATTGGGCTGGTTGAAGTTGACGGTGGCCGCTGACCCGAGGTTGAAAGTATTCCAGTTAATCACCGCGCGCTGGCTGGTCTGGTTGACGTTCAACACCGGGGCGCTGCTGCTGCCTGCGCCTTGCAAGGTGGCCGCGCCCTGGGTGACCACGCCGCCCTGGGGCAAGGTAGTGGGGGCTGGGGTCTGGGCCGACACCTGGGCCGGATTTATAAGAAATAGCCCCCCCGTGCTTATGGCATAAGCACAAGCAGCTACTTTTTTGATAGTAAACCGCACCGGTACCGCACCTTGCCTGCGCCGCTGGTCAGTGGTGGTTCGGTTGCTGCGGCGGCCCAGGCCGCTGGCCACTTCCGATACCGCCACCCAGGCTTGGTGCAGGGCATTCCAGACGAGTTGGTAGATGTGGTTCATGGTGTGTGCCCTCAGAAAGCGATGCTGGCGTGGAGCCAAAAGCGGTTCTTGTGCAGGCTGCCGTCGGTGTCGGCCCCGCTGGGGGTGGCCAGCGGGTTGCTGCCGATGCGGTGGGCCCAGGTGCCTTGTATATGGGTGCCGTGCGGTCCCCGCCAGGTGAGGGCCAGGCCGGCGCCTTGCAGGCTGACACGGTTGTGGGCCAGCAGCGGCGTGGCGCTGCTGCTGGCGTAGCGGTTGTGCTTGTACTGCTGGACCTGGCCCCAGTCGTAGAAGGCGCTGGCCTGCCACTGGGCGCTGAGCTCCTGGCGCAGGTCCAGGCTGAATTGGGTGCCGGTGCTGCCGCCGCCTTCGGCGTTGGGGTAGGCGCGCACGCCGTTCATGCCGCCGAGGTAGAGCTTCTCGGAGGGGTCGAGGTTGGTGCTGGCGAACTGGCCGGTGGCCGAGCCCAGCAGCGACAGGCTGGGGGTCAAGGTTTGCAGGCGGCTGGCGCTCCAGCGCAGCTTGCTGAAGCCGCCTTGGGTGGCGACGGTAGAGGCATCGGCGAACTGGATGGGCGAGCCGTCCAGGCTGAGGCGGCCATGGGTGAGCACCAGGCTGGCGCTGTTGGCGCCGCCGCCACCGAGCCGGTCGAACTGGTTGCCCACCAGGCCGAGTTGCATGGCGCGGCTGCGGGCGCGGCTGGCGGTGTCCAGGAAGCCCAAGGTCTGGTTGTCGTCGCGGTTGTGCAAGCGGGTCTGGACCCAGCCTGCGGAGAACAGCCAGTGGGCCAAGGCGGTGCGCACCAGCGGGTACTGGGCACTGGCACCGAAGCTGGTGCTACCGCCTTCGGGCGGCAGGCCGGTGGTGGTGTTGCGCGCATCCAGCACCTGGTAACGCAGCAGGCTGGCGGCGGCGGCGACCCGCCAACCCTGGGGCCCCACGGGCAGGGTGCCGCCCAGGCTGAGGTACTGGCTACCGCGGCTGACGCTGCCGCCCAGGTTGATCTGTTCGCCCTGGCCCAGGGGCGACAGCAGGCTGAGTTGGGCGGTGGCGCGTGCGCTGCCGGTGGCGCGGTTGCCGCCGTTGTCCAGGCTGGCCTCCACCCGGTACGGCGCGCTGGGGCGCAGGGCCACGACCACATCGGTGCTGCCCGGGGTGTCGCTGGCCTGCAGGCTGCCGTTGACGCGCACGCCGGGGATGTCGTCGGCCAGCAGCAGGGCGCGCTCCAGCGCCGGGAGGCGCAGCGGCTGGCCCGCAGGCAGGTGGTATTGCAGCAGCGCCTGGACCCGGGCGGTGAGGGCAGGCCCCAGAGGGGTATCGCCCGGTTGCAGCACGATGCGCCCCAGGCGGCTTTCGGTGACGGCGAAGCGCACCGTGCCGTCGGTGATGTCCTGGCCCGGCAGGCTCACGCGCGCGAGCCAGCCGCGCCGGCGGTACAGGTCTTCCACCGCGGCGGTGGCCTGGCGCAGATCGGCCAGGCTAACCGGGCGGTTGAGCCAGGGCGAGAGGACGTTTTGGATGGCGGCGGACTCTACCAGGGTGCTGCCATCGACCTGGAAGCGCAGTACGGTCGTGAGCCTGCTGGCCCCGATATCCGTACCGGGTGGCACCGGGGCCGCAGGCAGAACGCCGGGCCCGGGGGCCTGCGGTAGCGCCGGTGGGCCGAGTCGGCGCTGCTGCTCCAGCAGCGTACCGGCGTTGGGGGGTGGAACTGTCGCGGTCTGGGCCCACAGCGGGGGGATGGTGCCCAGGAACAGGGTGGCGAAAGCGAAGGTTTTGTTCATATCCACGCCTAATTTGTATACAAACTAAACGCCAATATAGCAAAAAAATCACAATCGACACATATCGTCACATAGCATTTACCTCTGAAAAGAGTAACTATTTGTATGCAAACAGAATGTAGTTTTTGGTGCGGGGCGCGCTATCGCGTCGCCAGCGAGCGCTGCACAAATTCCACAAATTGCGCTACCGGCAAGGCCCGGCTGAACAGAAAACCCTGGTAGGCATGGCAGCCACACTGGGCCAGAAACTCTTTTTGCGCCAGGGTTTCCACACCTTCGGCCAACACGCCCAGGCCCAGGTTGTTGGCCAGGGCCACCACGGTGCGGGCAATGGCGGCATCGCTGGTGTCGGTGAGCACGTCGCGCACAAACGACTGGTCGATCTTGAGCTGGTCCAGCGGCAGACGCTTGAGGTAGGACAGCGAGGAATAGCCGGTGCCAAAGTCGTCCAGCGACAGGCCAATGCCATGGGCCTGCAGGGCGGCCATCTTGCCCACCATTTCTTCCAGGTTGTCGATCAGCATGCTCTCGGTGAGCTCCAGCTTGAGCCGCTTCGGGTTGGCACCGGTGGCGGCCAACAGGGCCAGCACACCGTCGACGAACTGGGTTTCGCGGAACTGCCGGGCGCTGACGTTGACCGCCAGCACCAGCGGCTCCAGCAGTGGCTGCTGCGCCCATTGCACCAGTTGCTTGCAGGCCGTCTCCAGCACCCAGTTGCCCAGCGGCAGAATGTGGCCGGTGTCCTCGGCCAGCGGGATGAAGCTGGCCGGTGACACCATGCCACGCACCGGGTGCGGCCAGCGCAGCAAGGCCTCGGCCCCGATCACACCGCCCTGCCCGTCCACCTGGGGTTGGTAATGCAGCTCGAACTGCCGCTGGGCGATGGCCAGGCGCAGGTCGGCCTCCAGCGCGGCACGGGCGTTGACCACGGCCTGCATGGCGGGGTCAAAAAACCGCAGGCCGTTGCGCCCAGCCGCTTTGGCCTGGTACATGGCCAGGTCGGCCTGCTTGAGCAGCTCGTCCATGGACAGGCTCATGCCGCTGTACAACGCCACCCCGACGCTGGCCGTGCTGTTGAAGTCGAAGTCGCCCAACTGGTAGGGCTGGTTCAGCGCGGCCACGATCTTCTCGCCCACGGCGCGCACATCGGCTGCGGCCACCTCAAAGTTACCGTCCAGGTTCTCCAGTACCACCAGAAACTCGTCGCCACCCAGCCGGGCCACGGTGTCGCAGTCGCGGATACAGCCGGACAGGCGCTTGGCCGCCTGGCGCAGCAGCTGGTCGCCCTGGTCGTGGCCGCGGGTGTCGTTGAGGGTTTTGAAGTTGTCCAGGTCGATGAACAGCAAGGCCCCGGTGCGCTTGTTGCGCTCGCTGGAGGAAAGCGCGCGCTGCAACCGGTCCATCAGCAGGCGGCGGTTCGGCAGCTCGGTCAGGGGGTCGAAAAAAGCCAGCTGGCGGATCTGGTCCTCGGCGGCTTTGCGCAGGGTGATGTCGGACAGCGTGGCCACAAAGTAGCTGACCTCGCCCTCCACGTCGTACACCGCGTTGATGTTGACCCACTGCGGAAACACCTCGCCGTTTTTGCGCCGACTCCAGATTTCACCGGCCCATTTGCCGGTGCGCCGCAGCGCCTGCTGGATGGCCACGAAGTACACCTCGGTATCGCGCTCGGATTTGAACAGCGCCAGCGTCTTGCCCAGGGCTTCGGCATCGCTGTAGCCCAGGCTCTGGGTAAAGGCCTTGTTGACGCGCAGGATGCGCTGTTCGGGGTCGGTCACCACCACCCCCTCCTGGGCATCGAAGGCGGTGGCGGCGATGGCCAGCTCGGCCTCGGCGCGGTAGCGGGCCGACAGGTCAATGTCCACGCAAAACATCTCCGGCGAGCGCCCCGGGGCCTGCACGTATGCATGGCTGGAGAACACCGGCACGCGGCTGCCATCCTTGTGTTGCAGCACCAACTCGCCCGCAGGAATCGCGTCGCGGGTCGCAAACATCTGCGCCATCGCCTGGCGCACGCCCTCGCGCATCGGGGGTGGGATGATCAGGTCGCGCAAATTGCGGCCCAGGGCTTCCTCGGCGGTAAAGCCGTAGAGCCGTTCAGAGGCCTTGTTCCAGTAGCGGGTGGTGCCGTCGGGCGCATAGGCTTGCACCGACACGCCGGGAATGTCCTTGATCAGCGTGCGAAAGCGGGCTTCGGACTCGCGCAACGCCATATCCAGCACGTCACGGCGCTGCCCTTCCTGCAGCACCATGGCCAGCAGCAGCGTGGCAGGGGTAAACACCAGAATCAGCGCAATGGCGGTCGACACCGTGGCTTTGGGGTCCAAGGGCGACAGGGCCAGGAATCCAATCTGGCACAGCTGCAGCACCAGGCCGAACACCAGCAGCGAGGGCACATCCGTGCGCAGATGCGCGCTGGCCACGGCACGGCGGTACAGCAGACCCAGGCCCACACTCACCAGCAAGACCGCCAGCACCGTCACCACCTGCGGCGAACCCTGCCACAGGTGGAAAATCCCCACCACCACCAGCGCCACGCTGGCCGACAACAGACCGCCAAACAGCCCGAGGATTCCCATCACCACCGAGCTGCCGTCCACGGCAACGCCGGGCATCGGCATGTACGGCTCGGCCATGCCCAGCACGCACACCACGCCAAACAGCAGGCCGGTGGCCACCTGGCCCGCGCGACGCCGCTCATGCCACAAACGCACATGCAGACACTGCATCACACCCAACACCAACATCCAAGCCACGTCCTGGGCCAGATAAACAACCATGGATACGGTCTCCTACCGAAAGCACACGCGAAGGAGCCCGCGCGCGCTCAAGACCACGCTACAGCCACCCCCCAAAGACGCACAGAGGCGCGCCACCAATAGGCATATTGTTACAAATGAGGCTGACTTTAGTATGCATTACTTGTACGAAGGAAAAAATAGGTGGTAAAGACCACCCGGTACAAGCGCTACTAAAAAAATAGCTGCCCACGCTTATGGATAAAGCGCTGCAGGCTATTTTTAGCAGGAAATATGGCGTAGCACCGGTTACATATTCGCAGAATATTTCATCGATATTGTGGAACCGAGGCCACCACACCTGGCTCACGGCCCGGCCGGTGCACCTGCCAGCCAAGCTATATATTCAATAGCTGCTCACGCCCATTCCATGGGCGCAAACAGCCAAAAACACCCCCAACACCCCAGCAACGCCCCCCCGGCCAGGGGGCGGGCCCTATTCCAGACCCAGCTCCTGGATCTTGCGGGTAATGGTGTTGCGGCCAATGCCGAGCTTTTGCGCCGCTTCGATGCGCCGACCGCGGGTGTTGTGCAAGGCGGTGAGGATCAGCTTGGACTCGAACCGGCGCGACAGCACGTCCCACACGTCGTGCCGGTCGTTGGCCAGCAGCTCCAGCGCCTCGGCCTCCAGGCCCAGCTCCCAGCCGGTCTGTGCGCTCGGGGCGTGGGCATGGGCATCTGCGGGGCGCAACGGCTCGGCACTGGCGGGCAGGAACACGGGTTCAGCATCGGTGTGCGGGCCCATGTCCGCCTGCGCCAGCGGTACGCCGACGATGCGGGTGGCCGTGGTGTGGCCCAGGCTGGAGGGTGGCACGGTCACGCCCAGCACATCGGGCGGCAGGTCTTTGGGCTCGATGGTCTGGGCCGGGGCCATCACGGTCAGCCAGTGGCACAGGTTCTCGAGTTGGCGCACATTGCCGGGAAACGGGAACAACGCAATCTGCGCCAGTGCCGCATCCGAGATGCGCTTGGGCTCCACGCCGAGCTGCTTTGCGCTTTGCTGCAAAAAGTGCCGGGTCAGCATGGGCACGTCTTCCACCCGCTCGCGCAGCGCAGGCAGGCGCAGGCGGATGACGTTGAGGCGGTGGAACAAGTCTTCGCGGAACACGCCGTCGCGCACGCGCTGCTCCAGGTCCTGGTGGGTGGCGGCAATTACGCGCACCTGGGCCTTGACGGCGTTGTGGCCGCCGACACGGTAGAAGTGCCCGTCGCTCAGCACCCGCAGCAGCCGGGTTTGCAGATCGAACGGCATGTCGCCGATTTCGTCGAGAAACAGCGTGCCGCCGTCGGCCTGCTCGAAGCGGCCACGGCGCATGGTTTGCGCGCCGGTGAAGGCACCGCGCTCATGGCCGAACAGCTCGCTCTCCAGCAAATCCTTCGGGATTGCTGCGGTATTGATAGCTACAAACGGCCCATTGGCGCGCGGTGAGTGCTTGTGCAGTGCGCGGGCCACCAGCTCTTTGCCGGAGCCGGATTCACCGGTGATCATCACCGTGACGTTGCTCTGGCTGAGTCGACCGATGGCGCGGAACACATCCTGCATGGCGGGGGCCTGGCCCAGCATTTCGGGGGCACCGGCCATGCGCTCTTCGGCCACTTCCTCGCGCTGGCTTTCTTCCACCGCGCGGCGGATCAGCTCCACCGCCTTGGGCAGGTCGAACGGCTTGGGCAGGTACTCGAACGCGCCGCCCTGGAAGGCCGAGACGGCGCTGTCCAGGTCGGAGAAGGCGGTCATGATGATCACCGGCAGGCCGGGATGCATGAGCTTGACCTTCTCCAGCAGGTCCAGGCCCGAGCCGCCGGGCATGCGGATGTCGCTGACCAGGATTTGCGGGCCGTCTTCGTCGGTGGCGGATTCCAGCGCGGTCAACACGTCGCGCGGGTTGGTGAAGCTGCGGGTCGGCAGGTCTTCGCGCAGTAGCGCTTTCTCCAGAACAAAGCGGATGGATTGGTCGTCGTCTACTATCCAGATCGGCTTCATAGTGGGGGTCACCTCGGGTCAGGATGCCTTGGTTTTTTCAAGGCAGGGGTATGAGTAATTTGAAATCCGTGCGGCCCGGAACACTGTCGCATTCGATCAAGCCGTGGTGTTGCTGAACAAAGGTTTGCGCCAACGTCAGCCCCAGCCCGGACCCGCCTTCCCTGCCCGACACCAGCGGGTAAAAAATGCGGTCCTTGATCGACTCGGGAACCCCCGGGCCGTTGTCGATGACATGCAATTCCAGTGCCAATCGGTAACGCTGCTTTCCAAATGTGACCTGGCGTGCAATCCGGCTGCGGAAAGTGATTTCGGCATCGCCCTCGGCAATGCGCTCGGCCAGCGCCTGGGTGGCGTTGTGGGCCACGTTGAGCACCGCCTGGATGAGCTGTTCGCGGTCACCCCGGAACTCGGGGATGGACACGTCGTACTCGCGCTCGATGCGCAGCCCGCGCGGGAATTCGGCCAGGATCAGGGAGCGCACGCGCTCGCAGATTTCGTGGATGTTCACGTCGCCCACCACGTGCGGACGGCGGTGCGGGGCCAGCAGGCGGTCAACCAGGCTTTGCAGGCGGTCGGCCTCGTGGATGATGACCTGGGTGTACTCGATGAGCTCGCGCGACTCGATCTCCATCTCCAGCAGCTGCGCCGCGCCGCGGATGCCGCCCAGCGGGTTCTTGATCTCGTGGGCCAGGTTGCGGATCAGCTCCTTGTTGGCCTGGGCCTGGTCGATGAGTCGCTCTTCGCGGTCTTGCTTGGCCTGCTGCTCCTGCGGCAGCAGCTCGATGATGATCTCGCCAGGGCGCTCGGTCTGCGCCAGGATCACGTGCACCGGCACCGGCTCGTGGTTCAGGCGCTTGAGCCAGGCGTCGTAGCGCAGCGCGGCAAACTCGTTGCTGCCCGCGCCTTCCAGCGCGTTTTGCAGGATGTGCGGCTCGGTGAAGCAGTCGGGAAAGTGCGAGCCTTCGATGGTGCGGCGCGAGGTGCCCAGGGCATCTTCCAGGGCCGCGTTGGCAAACAGCACCGCGCCGTCGCTGCCCAGTACCGCCACCAGGGTGGCCAGCAGGTCAAACGCGTGAAAGCGCGTGATGTAGGGGTGGGTGGGGTTGGTCATCACTGTGTGCTGCGGGGTGGGGGCAGGCGCGCAATCTCGCGGCGCAGACCGGCCATGTCGGCCTCGTTGCGGGCGATGCTGGCTTTCAGCTCGGCCACGCGGTCCAGGTATTTTTGGTAGTTGCGGGCCTCGCCGCCTTGTTTTTCGGGCTCGCCGCCGTTGAATTCTTTGAGCAGATCGGACTGGCGGGCTTCGGCTTTGCGCAGCTCGGATTCGAGGATCATGCGGGCATCGGAGTCGCGGGCGCGCTGCTCGGCACCGTCGTTACGCGGGCTGGCGCTGGGCACGGGGGCACGCACGGGCGCAGATGCCGTTCCTGGCGGTTTGCTGTGGATGATGGTGACGTTGCCGCCTTCGACCAGCTTGCAGCCCCGGGCCTTGGCATCTTTGGCATCCCGCACGGCATTGGTGTATTCGTTGCCGCAGCGGTAGACAGCCGTGTCCTGCGCCCAAACGGTGGCCGATGCCCATACCAAAATCAGACCAAAAAAGTGTTTCATGCGTAAAAGGTGAAGCCCTGCCGGGCTTGATCTAGGAGAAGTGCGCAACGGTACTCTGTTTATCAGCGGTCTATAAGCCGTAACGAAAAAAGGACGGCTTGCGCCGTCCTTTTGAGAGCCCGGGATGTCGCAAAAAGTTGCGCCTCCGAAGGCCGTCGCTTTTAGAGCGAGTAGTACATGTCGAACTCGACCGGGTGGGCCGCCATGCGCATGCGGGTGACTTCGGTCATTTTCAGCTCGATGTACGCATCAATGTACGCGTCGGTGAACACGCCGCCCTTGGTCAGGAACGCACGGTCTTTGTCCAGGCATTCGAGTGCTTGGTCCAGGCTGTGGCAGACGGTGGGGATCAGCTTGTCTTCTTCGGGAGGCAGATGGTAGAGATCCTTGGTGGCGGCTTCGCCCGGATGGATCTTGTTTTCCACGCCGTCCAGACCGGCCATCAACAGGGCTGCAAAGCCGAGGTAAGGGTTCATCAGTGGATCGGGGAAACGTGCTTCCACGCGGCGGCCCTTGGGGTTGGCCACGAAAGGAATACGGATTGAGGCCGAGCGGTTCTTGGCCGAGTACGCCAGCTTCACCGGGGCTTCGTAGCCAGGCACCAGGCGCTTGTAGCTGTTGGTGCCGGGGTTGGTGATGGCGTTCAGGGCACGGGCGTGCTTGATGATGCCGCCGATGTAGTACAGGGCGTACTCGCTCAAACCGGCATAGCTGTCGCCAGCAAACAGGTTCTTGCCGTCTTTCCAGACGGACTGGTGCACGTGCATGCCGGAGCCGTTGTCGCCGACGATAGGCTTGGGCATGAAAGTGGCGGTTTTGCCGTAAGAGTGCGCCACGTTCTGGATGACGTACTTTTGCAGCTGGACCCAGTCGGCGCGCTCGATCAGCGTGCTGAACTTGGTACCCAGTTCCATTTGACCGGCGTTGGCCACTTCATGGTGGTGCACTTCGACCGGGATGCCCAGAGATTCGAGCACCAGGCACATCTCGGAGCGCATGTCCTGGAAGCTGTCCACGGGTGGCACGGGGAAGTAGCCGCCCTTGACGGAAGGACGGTGGCCGGAGTTGCCGTGCTCGTATTCCTTGCCGGTGTTCCAGGAGGCTTCTTCGGAGTCGATCTTGAAGAAGCAGCCCGACATGTCGTTGGCCCAACGCACGCTGTCGAAGACAAAGAATTCTGGCTCAGGTCCGAAGTAAGCCGTGTCGCCCAGGCCGGAGGCCTTCATGTAGGCTTCGGCGCGCTTGGCCAGCGAACGGGGATCGCGCTCGTACGGCTTGCCGTCGGCGGGATCGATCACGTCGCAGGTCAGGATCATCGTCGTTTCTTCGAAGAACGGGTCGATGTTGGCGGTGTTGGGGTCGGGCATGAGCTGCATGTCCGAAGCTTCAATCCCCTTCCAGCCGGCGATGGAAGAACCGTCGAACGCGTGGCCCGAAATGAACTTGTCTTCGTCGAAATGGGATACCGGCACGGTCACGTGGTGCTCTTTGCCACGGGTATCGGTGAAGCGGAAGTCAACAAACTTGACTTCGTTCTCTTTCACCATCTTCATCACGTCAGCGACGGTCTTTGCCATCAAGAATCTCCTGGTAGGGGTTGGGTTTAAGAGGGACTACAGTTTTTTAGCACATCAGGCAATGCAGTTTTTGTGCCATCGCGCGGTAAATGCACAATTTGTAACTACACGCACGCTTGCGACTTTACGCCCACGCATTTTGCGCCAGAAAGCGGTGTCCAAAGCCCGGGACCACGCCGCATTGCACCAATAAAGAGCATTCCAAAGACGCACCAAAAAAGTGCAATCAACTACGCACCAGTTCGGGGCCCAGCTTGGCATCGAAACTGTGCAAGCCCGCCAGCAGCGCCGGATAAGCGTGCGCCACCTGCGCCGGCGTGCCCTTCACCCCCAGCTCGATATGGCGGCCATATTCGGGGTGGTCCACGCTAGGCAGGCTGAACACCTTGACGCCGTCAAACTGGCGTTCCAGAGCCTCCATCAGCGGGGTCAAAGCGGCCTCCATGCTGCCAAACACGATCACCGACTTCTCGATCCAGGCCGCTTGCTGGAACCACGGGGTGTAGTGCTGGTCCAGCACCCACTCCACCATCGGCCAGGCCATCACCGGAAAGCCGGGCACAAAGTGCACATGGCCCATGCTGAAGCCGGGGATTTTGTTGTAGGGGTTGGGGATGATCTGCGCGCCCTGCGGAAACACGCCCATGTTCAGGCGGTGGATGTTGTCCGGGTGCGCGGGCTCGTAGGGCAGGCCCTGGGCGCGGGCGGTGTCCTGCATGCGTTCGCGGATCAGGGCCTCGGCCTGCGGGTGCAGCGCCAGCGGCAAGTCCAGGGCACGGGCGGCGCACTGGCGGGTGTGGTCGTCGGGCGTGGCACCGATGCCGCCGGTGGAGAACACCACATCGCCCGAGGCAAAGGCCCGCTGCAAGGTCTGGGTGATGCGCGCCGGGTCGTCGCCCACGTAGTCGGCGTAGCTGAGCTGCAGACCGCGCGCGGCCAGCAACTCGATCACCTTGGGCAGGTGCTTGTCGGCGCGTTTGCCCGACAGGATTTCATCGCCGACGATCACCAGCCCGAAGGTGGGCGCGGACTCAAGGGGGCGGAAGGTAGGAAGATCCAGCGTCATAAGTGGGTTTGGGTTGAACAGGTTCCAGAATTTCCAGGGGTGTGGCCACCGGTGCGGCCTGTACCGCCGTCTCGGCCCGCAAGGCCTCCAGCGCGGCCAGTACGTAATGGGCAAACCACAGCGACGAGAAAGCAAATACCAGGGTGTAGATCCAGATCGCCAGCGGCACCAGCACCACGAAGGCCGCAGCAAACAAGGCCCCCGATGCCCAGACCAGGCTGGGGGCCGCACCCAGATAGCCGGTCAACACGCCAATACCCAGCAGGGTCATGCGGTGGCGGCGGTAGATTTCACGGCGCTCTTCCTTGCTGGCGTGCAGGGCCAAGGCATCGTAGGACATGACGCGGTAGGTCAGCCAGCCCCAGATCAGCGGCGGCAGCACCAGAATCAGTGGCGGCACCAGCCACAGGGGAATCGACACCACCAAGGCCACCAGCGCCAGCAAGATGGAGCCCAGCGACCACAGCAGCCCGCCGATAAACGTTCCGCCCTTTTTCTTCTCCAGTTGGGGAAAGCGGCGCTCGGCCACCAGGGCCACCAGGGCCGGGGTCATCATCAAGGCCACCGCCAGCAGGGACAACACCACGATGAAGGGCGTGACGGCAAAGATCACCAGCAAGGGTGCCAACGCCACCTTGAGCTGACCTACGCCCGCGCTCTCCAGCCAGGTCCACATACGGCCCACCCATTCGGACGCGTCCAGCATGCCGCGCACCGTATCGAGCGCAGGCTCCCAATAAAAGTAGCCCACGCCCAGGGACAGGGCCACCATCAGCAGCAAAGGCAGGAACGACAGCGCAATCACGCGGTGGTGCATGCAGTAGGCCGCAGCACGCCAAAAAGAATCCAAAAGCAATTTCATAAGGGCAAGGATACCCGCATCAAATTAACGCAGCACCGTCCACAGCCGCCGCAGGCCCAGCCACTGCTGCTGCCAGAAACCCTGTCCGTAGTTGTGCCCGCCCTCCTCGGCCAGCTGGTCGCGGATACCGGTGGGGTCATAGCGCAGCTCGAAATTGGCGGTGCCAAACAGCATGTCCCACCAGGGCAGCAAGACCCCGAAGTTGTGCCCGCCCAGGGTGTTTTTGCCCGCCGACTCGTGGCCGATGCCGATGCTGTGGTGCCGCCGATGAAAACGCGGGCTGACCCACAGGCGCTCGCCCACCCGGCCAAACCAGAGCCGCACATTGGCGTGCTGCAGGCTTTCGCTGAGCTGGGTAAAGGCCACGATGGCAATGAACTGGCCCGGGGCCACGCCCACCATCTGGGCCACCAGGGCGACGACGATGTCGCCGATCACGTCGTCCAGCAGGTGGTTGCGGTTGTCGCTCCACAGGGTCATTTGGCGCTGCGAGTGGTGCAGCGCATGCAGGCTCCACCACCAGGCAAACTGGTGCTGGCCGCGGTGCACCCAGTAGCCCAGAAAATCGAAGGCCACCAGGTACAGGGCAAAGCTGAGCAGCGCCTGGTCGGTGATGCCCGGCCACAGCGCATCCAGGTGGAAAGTGGCGATACCCGCCACCCGCAGTTCGCCAAACAGGCCGTCCATCAGCGGGTCGAGGGTAAAAAACAGCAGCAGCCGGATCGCACCCAGCCGGTGCAACAGCGTGTAAATAATGTCAATGCGCACTGCTGTGTGGTCTTGCAGCGGCTCTACGGGTCGCCAGCGTTGCAGCGGCCCCAGTACCGCCACCAGCACCAGCAGCTGCAACACCCCCACCAGCAGCCAGCCGGTGGCGGTATAGGCATCTTCCAGCCAGCCGCCCAAGCCCAGGCCGAACACCAGGGGCTGGACGGCCGCCTCAAACAGCCACTGCTGCACGTCGGAAAAAATATTGCTCAGAAAATCCATGGGGCGAAGCTATTGGAGATGGGCGCTGATCCACGCCGTGTAGCCGGGGTGCTCGCGCAGGGTGCGAAAGCAAAAGCCGCGCTCTTTTAGACCGACGATCAAGGGCTCCAGCACCGCTGGGGCCCAGGGGTCTTTGCGCGACCAGATGCCCAGGTGGGCCAGCAGGATGTCGCCGCTGCGGATGCCGCGCAGGGCCTGGGCCAGCAGCGCGGGGTTGCTGGCACGCTCGCTGGCCAGCTCATCCCCCAGAAACCCGGCCGGTGCCCAGCCCACATGGGCATAGCCGCAGGACCGGGCCGCCGCCAGCAGCGCGGGCGAAGTCTTGCCGCCGGGCGCGCGGAACAGGGGCAGCGGGGCCTGGCCGGTCAGCGCCTGCATGCGCTGGCTGGCGCGCTGGATTTCGGCGCAGTACTGGGCGGCGGTCCAGGTGGATTCGCGGTCAACATCCGGCCCGGCCGAGGGCTTGACGCGAAACTGCACCGGCGTGCCCGGCACGTCCGCCTTCCAGTACACGTGGTCGAACGTGTGCGAGGCGAAGGCATGGCCCTCGGCGGCCCGGGCCTTCCACCACGGAGCCCAGTGCGCGCCCAGGCTGCCGTCGCCCTCTTGCGTGCGCTCGTTGGCACCGAAGAAAGTCACCTGGACCTGCTGGCGGTTGAGCACCTCGGCCACCAGCGGGGCGATGCCCATGTGGCCGGTGTCAAACGTCAGGTAGAGCGGTTTTTCACAAGGTTTTTGGCCGCTAGCGCTTATGGAATGGGCGCAAAAAGCTATCAATACCGTAGCAAAAACAACTTTAGCGGGCTGCGTGGTCCAGCGTCCAGACACCATGGGGGGACCTTCCAACATTGATTTGACGCACCACTTGCTTCGATTCCAGGTCGATCACCGTGAGCTTGCGGGCCCAGCGCGATGTGACCATCAGCAGCTTGCCGTCGGCTGACACATCCATGCAGTCCGGCCCACCGGGTGCCGGGTAGGTGGCCACCGACTCCAGGGTTTGCAGGTCGATCTTGCTGATGGTGTTGGCCACCCGGTTGCTCACATACACGTGGCGCTTGTCGCCCGCTGCGCGGAACGCATGCGAGCCCTTGCCGGTGGCGATGACCTTGGTGCGCACAGGGGTCTTACCCGACACGTCGTACACCTCCACGCCCTCGCCGCCCGTCAGGCCGACCAGCAGGGTTTTGTCATTGGCCGTGCCATAGACATCGGCGGGCATGGCCCCGGTGGGGATGCGCCACTTGATGGTCTGGGTGGCCAGGTCCACTGCCACCAGCTCATCGCTGTCTTGCATGGTGGAGTAGATGGTGGTGCTTTTGCTGTCGATCCACAGGTGGCTGGGTGTTTTGCCGGTGGCCACGCGCTTGACCAGCGCCATGTTCTTGCCGTCCCAGCGGTAGATGTCGATGTGGTTGAGCCGGTTGGCTGCCGTGACAAACCACTTCATGTTGGGCGAAAAACGCAGCTGGTAAGGATCGAGCACATCGGGCACCACGCGCTGGATCTCGGCCGTGCGGGGGTCGATGAAGGTCAGCGTGTCGGACAGCGCGTTGGCAATCAGCAGCGACTTCTCGTCGGGGCTGAGGTACATGTGGTGCGGTTCTTTGCCGGTAGGGATGCGCTTGGTTTCGCTCCAGCTACCGGGGTCGATCACGCTCACGCTCGCGTCCAGCG
This sequence comes from Rhodoferax sp. LS1P39, assembly GCF_056521425.1. Taxonomy (NCBI): domain Bacteria; kingdom Pseudomonadati; phylum Pseudomonadota; class Betaproteobacteria; order Burkholderiales; family Comamonadaceae; genus Rhodoferax; species Rhodoferax sp. LS1P39. The sequence continues at coordinate 133,077 of NZ_JBWMAV010000001.1, forward strand.
AGTTGAGGACAAAAATCGGGGGTTTTGCCGAAGTGGGCTGGGCCTGGGCGGCCACGGTAACAACAAGAAAAGAGGCCAAAAAGGCACAACGTCGGACAAACAACTTCACAAGGCACCACAGGTAACAGACAGCCCGGAAGTGTAGCCGCCGGGCAAGTCGCTAAAGTTTTTGCAAAGCGGACAACTGCGCCAGATCGTCCGCGCTCAGCCAGCGCCACTGCCCCGGCAGCAGATCGGCAGGCAGCGCAAAACTGCCCATTTGCGAACGGTGCAAGCCCTCCACCCGGTTGCTCACCGCCGCCAGCATGCGTTTGACCTGGTGGTATTTGCCCTCGGTCAACGTCAGGCGCAGGTGGTGGCTGCTGACGGCCTCGCACGCGGCGGCCCGGACCGGCTTGGGATCGTCGTCCAGCACCACACCCGCCAACAGTTTGTTCACTTGTTGTTCGTCTAGCGGGTGCTTGGTGGTCACCTCGTAGACCTTGGGCACATGCTTTTTGGGCGAGGTCATGCGGTGGATGAACTGGCCGTCGTCGCTGAGCAGCAGCAGGCCGGTGGTGTCCTGGTCCAGCCGCCCCACGGCCTGCACGCCTTGCAGCGCGCCCTTCTGGGGTCGCAACCGTAGCGGCGACGGCAGCAGTGTGTAGATACTGGGGTAGGTGGACGGCTTCTGCGAGCACTCTGTGCCGGCCGGTTTGTTCAGCAGTACATAGGCCTGGCGGTGGTACGGCCAGTCCACACCCTGCACCCGAAAGCGGAGGCCTTCTTGATCAAAATCCATAGCTGACTCTGCACACAGGACGGGCGCTGGAGCCTCTTTTTCCATGTATACCTCAACCAGGCCCTGCTGGACCAAACCGGCGCACACACGGCGCGTACCAAAGCCCTGTGAATAAAGAATGTCTTGAAGCTGCATCTCCCGAGTATCGCAAACACCCAGCGCCGCTCTGTGAAACAGATTGATACCATATGTCCACAATATGGAGCATAAAGCGTGAAGCAAGTCACACCCATTGGTAACGTATGCGGCTACAAACGTGGCTCTACCGGAGCCCCCCCAATGCGTGAACTATTTACGACCCTGTTTGTTTTTGCCGCCGCCTTCATGCTGTGGCGGACCGTACGCCCCCAAAACCGCCAAGGCGGCTACCAAACCGCCGCCTCGCCCCAGCTCTACAGTATCGATACAGCCGACCAGCCCATTTATAAATGGCCCGCGTTGGGTTTGTTCCAGCTGGGTGCGGCAGACAGTTCCCGCTACCAGGCCGCGCTGAAACTGGTGGCCGATGGCACCCCCATCAGCACGGCCGGTACGCAGGTGCTGGCCTATTTGCACACCGGTGGCACCGATGCCGAGATCTGGAAACCAGTGGAAATCCGCATCCACGGCGCACGGGTAGGTTTTTTGTCGAGTGGCGATGGCAGCCGCTTTCAGCGTCGCCTGGCCCACGCAGGGCACGCCGGGGAAACCACCTGCTGCAATGCGCTGATCACCTGCACCAACAACCACTACGACATCCGGCTGGACCTGAAAGAATTCCGCCACTGATCTGCCTGGGTTTAAGTCTGGCCTAAGCCAGCATCCTGATAGTGGGGCATCGCCACCCACCAATCCAAGGATGCTCTCATGCCAGTTCTGTCTCTCCACAACACCAAACTCGTTATCGCCCTCGTAGCCGCCGGAGCCATTGGCGGCATGGGGGGCTCCCTGTTGCACCACATGGGCGAAGCCCGCGCAGCAGCCCCCCTCTCCAGCACCGCCAACACCACCGGTTCGCCCGCCACACCCGTGGCATTGCCCAATTTCTCGCAGATCACTACCCAGTACGGTCCGGCAGTCGTCAACATCAGCGTGACCAGCGTCGCCCAAGCCGGTGATGAGGGTGGCGAAACCGCCCAGCGCCCGCAACGCAACGATCCGTTTGGCAACGACCCCTTCTTTGAGTTCTTTCGCCGCTTCCCGCAAGGCCAGGACGGAGCCCCCGGACAGAAGCAAGCCCCAGCGCGCAGCCAGGGTTCGGGCTTCATCGTCAGCGCCGACGGTATCGTGATGACCAACGCCCACGTGGTCAAAGATGCCAAAGAAGTGGTCGTCAAACTCACCGACCGCCGCGAATTTGTCGCCAAGGTGCTGGGAGCCGACCCCAAAACCGACATCGCTGTCCTCAAGATAGAGGCCAAGAACCTGCCCGTGGCCACCATCGGCGATTCCAACGACCTGAAAGTCGGCGAATGGGTACTGGCGATTGGCTCGCCGTACGGATTTGAAAACACCGTCACCGCCGGAGTGGTCAGCGCCAAGGGCCGCTCTCTGCCCGACGACAGCGCGGTGCCCTTTATCCAGACCGACGCAGCCGTCAACCCCGGCAACTCCGGTGGGCCTCTATTCAATAGCCGGGGCGAGGTGATCGGCATCAACTCCCAGATCTACAGCCGCACCGGCGGCTACCAGGGACTGTCGTTTGCCATCCCCATGGAGTTGGCAAGCAAGGTCAAGGACCAGATCGTCGCGCACGGCAAGGTCGAACATGCTCGGCTGGGGGTATCGGTGCAAGAGGTCAACCAGGCCCTGGCCGACTCGTTCAAATTGGACAAACCGGAGGGCGCGCTGGTGTCCAGCGTCGAAAAGGACGGCCCCGCAGGCAAGGCCGGCTTGCAGCCCGGTGATGTGATCCGCAAGGTGGACGGGCACGCCGTGGTGTCGTCCGGCGACCTGCCCGCCGTGATCAGCCAGAGAGCCCCTGGTGACAAGGTCCAGCTGAACGTATGGCGCAAAGGTGCCGTGTTGGAAATCGAGGCCCAGCTGGGCAGCGCCAATGACAAACCGGTGCAGGTCGCGACCAGCAAAGAGACCGTACCGCAAGGCCGCCTGGGGCTGGCGTTGCGCCCCTTGCAACCCGAGGAGCTGCGCGCTGCGGGCATCGCCAACGGTCTGCTGATCGAGTCCGCTGCGGGACCAGCAGCCATTTCCGGCGTGGAAAGTGGCGATGTTTTGCTGGCCATCAATGGCACGCCGGTGAAGAGCATCGACCAGGTACGGGCAGTCGTCGCCCGATCGGACAAATCGCTTGCGCTGTTGATCTTGCGCGCGGGCGACACCATATTCGTGCCGGTACGGATGGGCTGATCCGCACCCAAAGCAGGTAGCCCGCACAAGAGTGGGCTACCTAAAAACAGGCTATTTCAGGGGTCTGTGGTGTAAAACACAACGGCTGCAACCGTATTCCAAAGGTTTCTCAGAGCCTGTTTTTGGTATACAAAATAAAAATATTGGCTGGCAAATAAACCCGTAAAACCCGGGAAAAAAGAAGGTTTCAGACACCAACACCATCGCAGCCGCACTCCGCATGTGCCCGGTCACTGGTGTCCAGTTGCTGCTTTTTCGGTAGCAGTAGCATTTTGTAAGCAAATTGAAACAAAGTCGCCTATGTGCGTTCTTGCACACCCTCCTAGTGGCCGAATTGGGCAAAAATCTGGATGCAAATACAGTAAATATATGCATATCAACTACATTTGATATTCTTGACTCGATATTAATAGTCCTCCTAGAATCCGCCGTCCCCCCTACAACCCTAGGGACAACCCGAACCCGCTGCCGAACCCCGGCTAAGTCAAATCGCTGCCAACACCCCCAGGGCACCGCAGGATTTTGATGGCGTACCCACCCAATCGAGGTGCCCCAAGCGAATTGCTCTTACGCAAACTCCATCGCTACAGGCCTTCGCTAGATGAGGAAGTGCTATGACAGCGTTACACAAGATAGGCCAAGGGCTGCGAACCTTCGCAGCAGATATTGCGCAAGGCTTTTTTGAGATTACCCATAACGGATTTGCCCTGCTGGGCTTGGTGGTCGCATTTTCGGTCGTGACCATGACCGCCCGGCCTGATTTGCGCCAGATTGCAGAGGTCCAACTGATGGGCTGGCTGCAAGAGCGCCAGGTCGTGCCCGGCACCGACACCGACACCGAATGGGTGGCAGATGCCAATGTCGACGCGGTAGACCGCGCCACCGCCAGCAATCCGCAAGACCTGCCCAAGCAACAGGCCGCCGTGGCTTATTGGCTTAGCAAAAAATACCGCGTGGCGGCTGAACCGGTCAGCGCCCTGGTTGCGGAGGCGTACGACCTCGGCAAGCGCGCCAAACTGGACCCCACCTTGATCTTGGCGGTGATGGCCATCGAGTCGGGTTTCAATCCCTTCGCCCAAAGCCCCGTGGGGGCCCAAGGTCTGATGCAGGTAATGACCCGTGTCCACACAGAAAAATACGATGTATTCGGCGGAAAATTGGCGGCATTTGATCCCTTGACCAATTTGCGCGTAGGGGTCAAGGTCTTGCAGGAATGCATTGCCCGCGCAGGCTCGGTAGAAGGCGGCCTGCGCTACTACGTGGGTGCAGCCAACATCCCGGACGATGGTGGTTATACAAGCAAAGTGATGGCCGAGCACGGCCGCCTGCAACAGGTCGCGGCGGGCCGCGCGACATCCACCGCCGCCCCGCGTTCCGTACCGGTAGTTGCACCCGCATTGAAGACACAAGCTCCGGCAGAGGAAGACAAAGTCGCCTTGCTCGCCAACTACTAAGCCTCCGTTACACTAATGAGGTACGCAACTGGCGATAGGCGTGACCCCTTGCGGGTGCTCACGCTGACGTGGACCACCGGTGCAGGCTTTTTCACAAGGCCCACCGGGCAACCACTGGGAAGCGTACCGCCAAGGCCGAAAGGCCTTCGGCGTTCAGCCGTTCGCCTGGGCAGCACTTGCTTCACCGCAAGGACCACCGTATTGACTACCAGGTTAAAGGACTGCCATGTACGACCGTACGATTCTCGTAGAACAAACCGATCCCGAGCTGTTCGCTGCCATCCAGGCGGAAAACGCCCGCCAGGAACACCACATTGAGCTGATCGCCAGCGAAAACTACGCCTCGCCCGCCGTGATGGCCGCGCAAGGGTCGCAGCTCACCAACAAGTATGCCGAAGGCTACCCTGGCCGCCGCTACTACGGTGGCTGTGAATATGTTGATGTGGCCGAGCAACTGGCAATTGAACGCGTCAAGCAAATCTTTGGTGCTGAAGCAGCCAACGTACAACCGCACTGTGGCGCATCGGCCAACGAAGCCGTATTCCTGGCCTTTCTGAAGCCCGGCGACACCATCATGGGCATGAGCCTGGCCGAAGGTGGCCATCTGACCCACGGAATGGCGCTGAACATGAGCGGCAAGTGGTTCAACGTCGTGTCATACGGCCTCGATGCCAATGAAGCCATTGACTATGACGCAATGGAACGCAAGGCCCATGAATCCAAGCCAAAACTAATCATTGCGGGTGCCAGCGCTTATTCTTTAGCTATTGATTTTGAACGCTTCGCCAAAGTGGCCAAAGACGTGGGTGCGATTTTTATGGTGGACATGGCCCACTACGCCGGGCTGATTGCTGCTGGCATCTACCCGAATCCCGTGCCGCATGCCGACATCGTGACATCGACCACGCACAAAAGCCTGCGTGGCCCCCGTGGCGGCATCATCCTCATGAAGTCGCAGTTTGAAAAAGCCATCAACAGCGCCATCTTCCCAGGCCTGCAAGGTGGTCCGCTGATGCATGTGATTGCGGCCAAGGCGGTTGCTTTCAAGGAAGCACTTGCCCCAGAATTCAAGATATACCAACAACAGGTGCTGAAAAATGCCCAGATCGTTGCCGAAACCCTGACCCAGCGCGGTCTGCGCATCGTCAGCGGGGGCACCCAAAGCCACCTGATGCTGGTCGATTTGCGCGCCAAGGGCATTACTGGCAAAGAAGCCGAGGCCGTGCTGGGCAGTGCCCACATGACCATCAATAAGAACGCCATCCCCAACGATCCCGAAAAGCCCATGGTCACCAGCGGCGTGCGCATCGGCACCCCCGCCATGACCACGCGCGGTTTCAAGGACGAAGAGGCCCGCGCCACCGCCCATTTGGTAGCGGATGTGCTGGACAACCCGCGTGAAGAAGCCAACCTGGAAGCCGTGCGCGCCAAAGTAGCGGCACTGACCAGCCGTTTCCCCGTCTACCGTTAAGCACGGAACCACAGCCCCCATGAAGTGCCCCTTCTGTGGCCATAGCGAAACCCAGGTGGTCGAGACCCGCGAGTCCGACGACGGCGACCTGGTACGTCGCCGCCGCCGATGTGGGGGCTGTGAGCAGCGCTTTACCACCTACGAACGTGCCGAGGTGGCATTGCCGACCGTAGTCAAAAAAGACGGTAGCCGCGCAGATTTTGACCGCAAGAAACTGCACGCCTCCATGCGGTTGGCGCTGCGTAAACGCCCAGTCGGCATAGAGCAAGTCGATGCCGCGATGGACCGTATCGAGCGCACGCTGCTGTCCAGTGGCGCCAAAGAAATGGCAACCTCCAAGCTGGGCGAGTTGGTCATGCGCGAACTCAAGAACCTAGACAAAGTAGCTTACGTGCGTTTCGCTTCGGTGTACCGCAGCTTCGAAGATGTCGACGAGTTCAGCCGCTTGATCAAAGACATCTGATAAAGCCGCAAAAGACCGCTGCAATGGTGCCAGCGGTCAATTTCTCGGGATAAGCGGCAGGGTAAATCCAGCGTATGGCTGCAAAATCCCGCCATGCGTGCTCAAACGACCCAAGACAACCCAGACCGGCAACGAGGTTTCACTCTCATTGAAATGCTGGTCACGATTGCCATTTTGGGCATATTGACGGCGCTGGCGGCCCCATCTCTGCGCACATTTATCGTTCGGAACACCTTTTCGACTATCAACAACGAGTTCAGCGCCAGTATTTTGCGGGCCCGCAACGAAGCAGTCAGCAAAAACATGTGCGTCACCATGTGCATGAGTAGTTCGGTGGACACAACTACTGGTAACGGCCTCACATGCCTGGGGAGTGGACAGGATTGGCAAGTCGGCTGGATTGTGTTTTTGAATCCCGAATGCAACACCACCATAGACAGGCCTCGGGAAACGAACGCCGCAGGCACGTTGGTAAATGCACCTGAGAACATGCTCCTCGTCCGGCGTGCAGGCAACCCTGACTACAGCCTGATGTCCCAAAGCACCACCCAGAAAATTCTTTTCAACCCTCGCGGCAATGCCACCTTGGGTGCTGCAGGCCGATTCGATCTCACCTACACCAACAACACATTGTCCAACGCCTACGGCTCCAGCATCTGCATGGACCAGATGGGGCGTACCCGGCCAGTACCGGCGGCAGCGGTGTGCAATACGTATTAACAGGCGAATACCGTGCGGAAAACACTGCCCCACTCTTCTCCACGCCCCAGCCAGGCCAGGGGTGTCACACTGATCGAGGTGCTGATAGCCATTGTGATTCTGTCCATAGGTTTACTGGGCATCGCTGGCTTACAGGTAGCCACCGCCAAATTCAAACTGGGTAGCCAAACCCGCGCCATTACTGCATCGCTCTATGCCGAGTACGCCGACATGGCACGGCTCAACCCCGATATGCTGGGAAAAAACTGGATGGATGGCGGGGCAAACAAAGCGATTCCTACGCATACGGGCTACAGTTCGCTTTATGCATTCCCAGCCTACTCAGACACTGCCACCTATGCCCAAAATCCGGATGCGTTAGCCAATAGCTACCCCACGGGTAGCAAGTGGGCCACCCAGCAAGCCGTGACCGATGCCAGCCTGGCCAGCCAAATAGCGACGGCCAATTGCGAAAGCGGTAGCGACATATGTGCACCGGACGAACGCGCAACCTTTGAAATGCTGACCTGGCGCCAGCGGGTACGTGCCAGCCTGCCACAAGGCGCAGTGTTTGTGACAGGCGACCGTAGCACGGGCATCGTCGTTACCCTGATGTGGATGGACAAGGACAACACCGACAAAACGGCCTCTACCAACGATGGCACCACCGCCACACAAGCCAATTTGGTGACCGCCACGCAGTGCAGCACACTTAGTAGCACAACGATCGGACTGGCTCGCCAAACCTGCTGTCCTGATGCCGCAGAAGCACCTGCCGGCGTACGCTGCAACCGTTTCTCGTTCACACCATGACACCGATGCCCCACCACTCCGCACGCCAGCGTGGGGTCACGCTGGTAGAACTGATGGTCACGATTGCCATCACCTTGTTTTTGATCGCTGCTGCCGCCTATGTGTACCTGGGCACGCGCGAAACACAGAGAGCCATCGATCGCAATGGCAGCAACGCAGAAACCGGCACTTTCGTGTTGCAGTTGATTGGTCGCGACATCATGAAGTCAGGCTACTACCCCGCCAATGTCTCGCGAGTCACCCCAGACGAAGGTTTCCCCGAGCTCGCAAGCTACCCGCCGATCAAGCTCGCAGAGAACAGCGCACTGGCAACCGACTGGACACCGCCTACTCCGCAAGCCGCTTATCTGTCCGGCCTGTTCGGCTGCGACGGAGCCCGTTACAACCCTGCAGCCACTCCTCCCTGCGGTACACCATCAGACACTGAACCCGACTCGCTGGTAGTTAATTACTTTACCAACGACACCATGGACATCAATGTGGGTGACCGGTTTGACTGCACCGGAGCGGACGTCACCAACAACGTCAGTACCAGCAACAACAACCGGCGAAACACCGCACAACCCAACTTGCCCCCGTTGCAACCCTTGTTTGTGTCCAACCGGTACGCCATCTCTGACCTCAAAAAAACCGAGATAGATAAACAAGAGGTCACCACGCGCAGCTTTGCGTGCGTCGGCAATGGCAGTGGCGACAACGCCGGCAGCTCTGGCATCCCATACCAACCCATGATGGCAGGCATTGAAGACATGCAGATCACGTACGGGGTTTTTGCAACCACGGCTCCCAGTTCCGACAACATGGCCCGCCGAACGCCTGACAAGTACCTCACGGCCACCGAAGTGAGTGCGCTGTCCACGGTGTCGGTAGAGTTTGGCGCTTTGGGGGTAACGCCTTTGCCGCCATGGTCGCGGGTTGTTTCCGTGCGCGTGTGCGTGATGGCCAGAAGTATTGGAGCCAGCCCCAAGATCACCGCCGCAACCGATGCAGAACGCAAATACCTGGACTGCAAAGGTGTGGAGCAAACCCAATCTGCCAGCGACAAGAGCTTGCGCAAACGCTTTGTCCAAGAATTTGCGGTACGCAACCGGCTGAACCAGGCTTACTAGTCTCCCAACATGACACGGTCCACAAACCTCACGCCGCGCCCACGCCCCCAAAAGGGGGTGGCCTTGGTCATGGTGCTGCTTTTTTTGGTCGCCATTACCGGTATCACGGTATGGGCGGCGCGCCAGTCCATGCTGGGTGAAGGCATGGCCCGCAACCAGCAAGACATGGAAGTTGCACGGCAGGCGGCAGAGTCTGCTCTGCGCGATGCCGAACGGGATATCGAAAATTCGGGGCTTATTCAAACGGCTTGGGCAGTTAAACCCAGTAGTCTTGCGGGCCTGTCGTGTACGCGAACCCGCAAATTGATCGCCATCGACTTCACCCCCACCTGCGACAAAGGTCTATGCGTACGTACCGACGCGCAGTATGCGAACTACCAATGGACCTCTGCCAACGCATCCAACGGCGGTGAACCTTGGTGGCCTACGGGTAAGGGCGGTCAATGGGTAAATGACTTCAATGGGACTACGGTCACCAAGCCCGGCAGAACCCCTGTAGATCAAGCCAACTGCACAACCTTCAAAGGGGGTGTACCCCTGGGCACTTACACCGGCGCAGTGGCGATCAAAGGCGTCTCGGTACAGCCCGAATACCTGATCGAGTACTTCAAGCGCGCAGTTCCCGGTCAGCAAGAAAAAGACATGTACCGCATCACGGCACGTGGCTTTGGTTACACGCCACGCACCCAGGTCGTAGTGCAGTCTATCTATCTGCCTTAACAGCGCAGATACACCCGGGTACGGTGCGCCGGCCAACATGAACGATTTTCTGGAGTTTTTATGCATTCAATAGCCCGCACCCTACCCCAGTGCCTATTTGTGGCTGCGGCCCTGTTAGGAGTTTTGCCCGCAAACGCAACGCCCGTTGAAGTGTCTGCGCCGCGGCCCTTGATTCCACCCAACGTCACCACGGCCTCCAACCGCCCGATGATCATGCTGGCCGCGTCCAAAGACCACAGCATGTTTGGCCCGGTCTACACCGACTTTGAAGATCTGGACGACGACGGCACCATCGATACCACCTTCAAACCCACCTTCAAATACTACGGGTACTTTGACCCGACCAAGTGCTACGCCTATGACAATACGGACAAGCAATTCAACCCCGCCGCGCTGGCAACTATCACCACCTCCACGGTCACCGTCACGGTGAATGGGGTTAACAGCACCAAAACCTTAGAAAAATACAGTTGCAGCGCCAGCCAAAGCTATTGGAGTGGTAATTTTCTCAATTGGTCGAGCATGACGCGCATGGACGTGGTGCGCAAAATGCTTTATGGCGGCAGGCGCAGCACCGACACCAATGGCAGTACCGTGCTGGAACGCACGCCCATGAACTGGGATGCGCATTCGTTCGTCAAGTACTACAAGGGTACCGACATTCGCGACTACACGCCTTTTACTGTGGCGAGCCTTACCAAAACAAACGGCACACCCTCCGGCTACACCACCGCTAATTCAGGTATTTATGCAGGACTGAGTATCTGCAACCTCGGCACCAACGATGCCACCAATACCGCCGCCCCCATCATGCGTATGGTGCGCGGCAATGTGCGGTTTTGGGCCACGGTCGAATATGAGGTTTGCCAATGGCGCGACACCTATAGCTCCGGCACCTTTGGTCCCAAACTCGCTAGGTATTACAAAAATTCCGATGACCAAGGTATTTCGCATGAAGTCACCATTCCTTCCATCAGCACGGATGGTGCTAAATATGGAAGCATTGGCCCTGAACTGACCGTGCGGGTGAAGGTGTGCGACCCCACCTTGATTGGCGAAGAACGCTGCCAGGCTTTCCCGTCAGACTCCACCACCAACCTGAAGCCCTATGGACTGTTTCAGGAATTTGGCTATGCGCCGGCCGGTACCGCTGCACGGGCCGAGTTTGGCGTTATCAGCGGCAACTACAGTGAAAATTACACAGCCGGTGCCTTGCGCAAAAACATGGGAGATTTTGCCGATGAGATCAACCCCAGCACCGGCGTTTTTTGCCACGCCAGCAGTTCAGGCTGCGCAGCCAACCTGGCTTCTCCGGACGGGCGTGCCACCGGCCAGGGTGCCATCAAGGCGTTCGATGCCATGCTACTGAACGACCGCAGCAGCCGTAGCTACGGTGCTGCGGGCACGCCCAGCTCTGTCGGGCAAGGCACACTTTCGTCTTGGGGTAACCCCATTGGCGAAATGTTGGTGCAAACCCTGCGGTATTACGCCTATAACGGCTCATCGCCCGCCGCGATAAACCCCACCACCACGACCAAAGACAACACCCTGGGTCTGCCCACCAAAAGCTGGAGCGACCCCTTGTCCACCAGCAACACCACCCGCACTAATCTCTATGGCAACTCAATTTGTCGCCCACTCAACACCTTGCTGCTGTCCAGCAGCAGCCTGAGTTTTGACATGGAGGCCAATGCGGCCTTCACCCTCTTGCCCAACACAACAAAAACGCTGGCGGGCTACACCGACGCAATTGGCGACGCAGAGGGCATCAACAATACAGACCGCTCCATCGGCTCCACCACCTTGGCATATGGATCATCCTGCTCGGCCAAGCGGGTCGGCAATCTATCGAATGTCACCGGCATTTGCCCAGAAACCCCAGCCATGGGTGGTACCTACCATGTAGCCGGGGCGGCCTTGTACGGCAATACCGCCAAAATCCGCACCATCACCAATCCGCCGAGCGATCTGAAGTACGTGAAAAATGCGCTCAAGGTCAAAACCCTGGCGGCATCGCTCACCGGTGGAGCCCCCCGAGTCGATGTACTGGTACCGGGCACAGGCACAAACCCTGTCACCAACCCCGCCAAATACGTCTATATCACGCCAGAAAGCATCCAGTCAGGCGGTGGCATCAGCGCGCCACTGACATTTGCGTCCATCAGCGCCGATTCAACCCACGGAGCCTTCATCGTGACCTGGAACGACATTTTGATGGGCGGGGACTACGACATGGATGTGGTGGGCTATTTGCGTTACGACATCATCACCAACGCCACTACCCCCGTCACCTACGACATCAAGATCACTACCGATATCCCTGGCGTGTGCGGTGGCGGCGCAGCTACCCACGGCTTCAGCATCATTGGGGTCAACAACCAGTTGGGCACCAGTGCCAATGGCCGTTACCTGACGCACCAGCATTACAGCGGTGGCATTTTGAGCGGTATGCCACCTACCAGCGAGTACCTTTGTGGCGATACCAATTACCGTGATTTGCGCAGTCCTGTAGATAACCAGGGGAACCCCACCGTGTGCGGCCCCGCTGGTGCCCTGTGCCCCCTCAACACCACCTACAGAAATCTGGCGTTGTATAGCCCCGGGTTTGCGGGCAGATACTCCGGCAACGTCTGCAATGTCACCGGCAACGGAGCCACCGGTGACCCCGGCATTCCCAGTGCGAACGACTACTGCACTGTCAAAAATGCCGACTACCCCGTATCTTTGACGTTCCGCATGAGTGGGTCTGCCGGTGCTCTGATCGAAGACCCCCTGCTGTATGCAGCCAAGTACGGCGACTTTGACTCCAGCACCAAAAACAACGACAACACCTACACCGATGTGGCCATGCCACCGTCGGTGGAGTCCTGGGACAAGACCAATGTAGACGGTACTGCTGGGGCAGATGGTTTACCGGATGGCTACTTCTTGGCCCGCCGCCCGGATTTGCTGGAAGCGCAGTTGCGCAAGGCGCTGGACAGTCTGGCCAAAAATGCCAACGCTGCACCGGCCACCACGTCTGGCCAACTAACCGCCGGTAGCTACAAATATGTTGCTAGATTTGACTCCACTACAGTGACCGGTGATGTAGTCGCTTACATGCTGAACGACGACGGGGCCTTCAACACAACCGCCACCTGGGATGCAGGCAGCATGCTGAAAACCCGCGCCAACACCGACTACGTGTCGCCCAACCTGCCAGGCCATTCGCGCCAGATCATCACCAACTTTGGCAACACCAGCACCACCAACACCACCGCCGCCATGCGCTTTCGCTGGGCCGATCTCCCTACCGGGTATGTCACCCAGATGACCACCAGCGGCACCAACACACTCAACACCACCAATGCCGAGCGGGTACTGAACTACATGCGAGGCGACCAGTCGCTGGAAGGTGCTTCCACCGGTCTGCGCGAACGGGGTAACAACCTGCTGGGACCGGTGGTCAACGCCACCCCCTGGGTGCAAGGTCCGCCGGCAGCCAATTTCCTTGAGTACCAGAGCCCAGGTTACAGAGATTTTGCCAACGACCAAAATAATATGAACCGCGAAAAGCTGCTGTGGGTATCGGCCAATGATGGCATGCTGCACGCGTTTTGCGCCGAGCCCGGTGGCACCGTTTGCCCCACGGGCGGCAGAGAAGTGTTTGCCTACGTTCCAGGCATGCTGGCCAACCGGTTGAACGAGATTCCGATGCAGCGCGGCACCATCGCCAGAACCCGCGTACTCGGGGCCAACTTCACCACCAACTCCCCAGAAGTGCAACCCACCAGTACCGTATGGGCCTATGTGGATGGCAACCCTTTCACTGCAGATGTCAAAACCAACATCGTGCCGGCGGTAGGCGCTGTGGCTGAGACCGGTACCTGGAAGACCATGCTGTTTGGCAGCCTGGGGCGCGGCGGACGGGGGGTGTATGCCCTGGACGTCACCGACCCCAGCGTGCTGGTTGCCGGCGAAAGCAACCCCAGCAGCATTTTCAAGTGGCAATTTACCAGCGATGACGACCGCGATCTGGGCTACCAGATCAACGACATCGCCGTCAATGCCAACACCCGGCAGGCCATGCCCGTGGTGAAACTGAACAACGGTCAATTTGGACTAGTGATGGGCAATGGCTACCAGTCTATCGATGGCAAGGCCGCGCTGTTCATTCTGTTGGTAGATGGTCCCGCCAGCGCCACGGGTGTCTGGACAGGCCGATATGTCAAACTGGTGGCGGACGCTACTGTCCGCACAGGCACCGACAAAAATGGCCTGATGGGCGTGACCTGGCTAGACCGCGACAACAACGGCACCGCCGATGCGGTGTACGCTGGCGACCTTAAGGGCAACCTGTGGAAATTTGACATCAGCGACGTCCTGACCACCAACTGGAAGGTCGCCTACAAAGGCAGTGGGAACGTCAACCGGCCTCTGTTTACCGCACAGTTCAGCGCCACATCGGGCACCACCACTACGGTGACCCCTTTGCCGATCGTGTCGGCTCCAGAGTACGTGTACCCCGCTTTTGACGGTGTGATCATCAACTTTGGAACGGGCAGTTCCCTGGAGTCCACCGACTACCCCAAGGTCTCGGTGCCGCAGCGCTTCTTCGGTGTCTGGGATCGCCCATCTTTTGCCGTCAGCGCTGCTTCCGGTACCGGACCCATGGTCAAGGCGGACCTTTCCACCATGGTGACCCGTTCCTATACCCGCGACTCTGCGGGACAAGTAACGGCGACCCCCAACACCACCACAGGCGGGGTATCCACCTACACGGCCATCGACTGGACCGCCAAAGACGGCTGGTACTTCAACTTCCCCGGTGCTTCGGCACCGCCGAGCACACCCAACCTGTCAGAAATGCTGGTGGCCGACCCCGATGTGCAAGCGGGTTACCTGATCTTCCCCACCATCCGCAAGAAATCGGGGACCGAAAGTTGCTACGACACCCCCGATATCACCCTCTACATCATTGACCCTATCGCTGGCATACCCACGCGCAAAGCCCAAGGCCTGATGTCGGACGGCACCTTGGTCGCGGGCAGCGCAGTACTGAGCCAAAAATGGGTCACGGTTAACAACCGTTCGTCCTCCCCATTCCAGCCGACGACCTGTGTAGAGGGTGCAGCAGGCTGCACCAGTACCGACTGCAACAATGGCATTTGCAGGGTAGAGGCCACCTGCCCGCCTGGCAGCAAAGTGCTGGCGATCGTCAGCGGCGACGATAGCCGTGCCCTGTGTTACAACCCGCTGGGCCGCGTGCAGTGGCGCGAGATCCCTGGACTAAGGACGGACAAATGAAGCAATTGAAAGCCCAGCAGGGTTTTACCCTGATCGAGCTGATGATCACCGTTGCGGTGATCGGCATACTGACGGCCATCGCATTGCCCAGCTATACCGAGCAGGTAGCGCGTGGTCGCCGGGCCGATGCGCAAACCGCCCTGATGGGCGGCCAGCAGTGGATGGAACGGTTTTATTCAGAAAACTTTCGCTACGACCAGAATAGTGGTGGCGTGGCCGTCACGCACAGTAGCCAGTTCCCGGCACAAATGGCCGCCCTGCCCTCCGCCAAGTACTACGACATTGCCGTCGCCGTCGCAGCCTCCAGCCCTCGCACGGCCTATACCATCACCGCTACGCGCAAAACCGGCTCCAGCATGGCCGCAGACCGCTGCGGCAACATGACCGTGGACAACCTGGGTCGGCGCAGTATCGAGGCGGGCACCTACACAGCCAAAGCCGGATCTGACCTCAGCTCCGCCATTGCCTACTGCTGGAGATAAAGGCTGGCAACGCAGCCGCTTCGCCCGCACCAGGGCTTGCGCCGATGGGTAGGTGCCTGCCTGGGATCGGTGGCACTCCATTGGGTTGCCCTGGCTGTGTTGTCGCCCCCCGCACCGGAGAAGCGCATAGCGCTGCTTCACCAGGAGTCAGTGGTCCAGGCCCGGCTAATCCCAGATGCCGATACCCACACCACCGCCACCACACCAGTGCCTGGCCCTTCCCCCGAAGCGCCTGCACCACCCAATACACCGGTCACACCCCAGCCACCTCCAGCCGCAGTGGTCCCGCCTGAGCCCGCCGCTGCAGAAGACCCTCCCCCAGTCCCCGCCAGTCCGTCACTGCAAGGCTATTTGCCGATTGATGCCGTAGACCAGGCCGCGACCCCCCTTGGCGACTGGGAGATCAACCCCGACAGCCTGCCCAGGGACACAACGCTGCGGGTAAACATACAACTCTGGATATCGGCACAAGGCACGATCGACCAGTGGGACTTGCTGGATGCCTCTCAGACCGATGCGGATTTGGTACACAAAGCCTTGTCCAACTTGCGGCAAACCCGCCTGCAACCCGCACTGCTCAACCATGTAGCGGTGCCCAGCGTGCGCCGACTGGAGCTGGTCGTCAGCCGTGAATAATGCGCAGCCCGTATACGCCCACACTTTAGGAATGCACTCCGTGACCGAAACACCCCACCCGCACTGGATGCGCCATGCCCTGGACCAGGCCGCCCAAGCCCGCCTGCTGGCCCCGCCCAACCCGGCGGTGGGCTGCGTGATCGTGGATGCCCAGGGCCAGATCCTGGGCCAGGGCCACACCCAGCGCGTAGGCGGCCCCCATGCCGAGGTGATGGCTCTGCGCAATGCCGCTGCGCTGGGCCACAGCACCCAGGGAGCCACCGCCTACGTCACCCTGGAGCCCTGCTCCCACCAGGGCCGTACGGGCCCCTGCTGCGATGCCCTGGCGGCCGCAGGCATCCGCAAAGTCGTCGCGTCGATCGCCGACCCCAACCCGCAGGTGGCTGGCAATGGCTTTGCCCGCCTGCGCGCAGCCGGTGTAGAGGTGGAAGTCGGCCCTGGCGCTGCCGAAGCACGCGAACTCAACCTCGGCTTTTTCAGCCGCATGGTCCGCAAAATGCCCTGGGTGCGCATGAAAATCGCCGCCTCGCTCGATGGCCGCACCGCCCTGGCCAACGGCGACAGCCAGTGGATCACCTCCCCCGCCGCCCGCGCCGACGGCCACACCTCACGTGCCCGTGCCTGCGCCATCCTGACCGGCATTGGCACCGTGCTGAAAGACCGGCCCACACTCGATGCTCGGCTGGTCAACACCCCCCGGCAGCCCCATCTGGTGGTGGTAGACAGTCGACTGGAGACACCACCCGATGTTTCTATTTTTATAGCTGGTCGTGCTGTATTTATAAGCGCCAGCAGCCAAAATGATATTAAAAAACAGGCCCTGGAGGCCGTCGGGGCCACCGTGCTGCACCTGCCCGGCGCAGCGGGCCGGGTCGATCTGACAGCCCTGCTGCACGAACTGGCCCGGCGCGAGATCAACGAAGTGCATGTGGAGGCCGGCCACATCCTTAACGGTGCACTCATCCAGGCCGGCCTGGTGGACGAATTTCTGGTCTATCTGGCCCCCAAACTGGTCGGCCCGGGTCTGGATATGGCCCGGCTCCTGCCCCTGGCAGGCCTGTCGGATGCCGTGCCGCTGCAGTTCACCTCGGTCGGCCTGGTGGGTCCGGATATCCGCATCACCGCACGCATCCCTGGCCGCGACCAGTTCTGACCCGACAGGCCAGGCGACGGGCAATTGCGACGATAATTACCGGCTTTGCAAGCGTTGCCCGCACACCCGCGCGGTTTGCAACCCCCACGCAGCGCATACCCAGACGCTTCGGTTATCAAAATTGCACCCTATGACATCGCCCTCCCCCCTCCAGCCGGTATCCATTTCCCCTGTCGAAGACATCGTGGCCGACATGCGCGCGGGCCGCATCGTGATCCTGGTCGATGAAGAAGACCGCGAAAACGAAGGCGACCTGGTGATTGCCGCCGACCACATCACGGCAGAGGCCATCAACTTCATGGCCCGCCATGCCCGTGGCCTGATCTGCCTGACCCTGTCGCGTGCGCTGTGCGAGCGCCTGCAGTTGCCGCCCATGGTGGCCCGCAATGGTGCCAAGCACGCCACGGCATTTACCGTCTCCATCGAAGCCGCCGAGGGCGTGACCACCGGCATCTCTGCCGCCGACCGTGCCCGCACCGTGCAAGCCGCCGTGGCCCCCAATGCTGTCGCCGCCAACCTGGTGCAACCCGGCCACATCTTCCCCTTGCAGGCGGTGGACGGCGGCGTGCTGATGCGCGCGGGCCATACCGAAGCCGGTTGCGACCTGTCGGTAATGGCAGGTTGCAGCGCCGCATCGGTCATTTGCGAAGTAATGAACGACGACGGCACCATGGCCCGCCTGCCGGATCTGCAAATCTTTGCCGCCCAGCACGGCCTGAAGATCGGCACCATCGCCGACCTGATCGAGTACCGCAGCCGCAACGAGTCGCTGATCGAGAAAATGGGCAGCCGCCAGATCGAAACCGCCTTTGGCAGCTTCACCGCCCACGCCTTCCGCGACAAGCCCAGCCAGGGCGTGCACCTGGCGCTGGTCCAAGGCAGCTGGCAGCCCCAAGACACCGTGCCTGCCCGTGTACACGAACCGCTGTCGGTGCTGGATGTGCTGGAAGTCAACCGCAGCCTGCACTCCTGGAGCCTGGATGCCAGCCTGCGCCATATCGCCGCGCAGGGCCAGGGCGTGGCCGTGCTGCTGAACTGTGGTGAAAGCGCCGCCGACCTGCTGGCCCAGTTTGACGGCACCGCCCGCCCCGCCCAGGCCCCCGAGCGTGGCCAGATGGACCTGCGCACCTACGGCATCGGCGCGCAAATTCTGCTGGCCTGCGGTGTGCACAAAATGCAGCTCATGGGCAGCCCGCGTCGCAGCCCTGGCCTCACTGGCTACGGGCTGGAAACCGTTGGCTACCTGTCACCACAATAAGAACACAAGGAAAACCTATGCAGCAAGCAGACCAAGGCGCACTAGCCGCCCAAGACCCGCGCATGGACGGCAGCAAGCTGCGCATCGCCATCGTGCAGGCCCGCTTTAACGCCAGCATCACCAACGCCCTGGCCGATGCCTGCAAGGCCGAACTGGCCGCCCTGGGCGTGCAGGCCGACAACATCCAGCACGTGCAAGTGCCCGGCGCTTTGGAGGTGCCGCTGGCCCTGCAAGCCCTGGCCGAAACCGAGCAGTTCGACGCGATGGTGGCCCTGGGCTGCATCATCCGGGGCGAAACCTACCACTTTGAGCTGGTGGCCAATGAATCCGGCAGCGCCGTGACCCGCATCGGGCTGGACTACCAAATCCCGATTGCCAACGCCATCATCACCACCGAAAACCTGGCGCAAGCCGTGGCCCGCCAAACCGACAAGGGCACAGACGCTGCCCGCGTCGCGGTGGAAATGGCCAATTTACTAGAGCAATTGGCATGACCAACCCCGACACCCCATCCTCCTCCGCACCCAAGCGTCCGCGCCAATCCCGCAGCGGCCTGACCGACACCGGCGTGCGCAAAGCCGCCGCCAAGTCCGACCGCAGCCGCGCCCGCGAGTTTGCCCTGCAAGCGCTCTACCAGCACCTGGTGGGCCGCAACGATGCCGAATCCATCGACCACTTCACCCGCGACCTGGCCGGTTTCCACAAAGCCGACTCGGTGCATTACGACGCGCTGCTGCACGGCTGCATCGAGCAATCTGCCGAGCTGGACGCACTGATCGTTCCCCTGCTGGACCGCAAGCTGGAAGAAATCTCGCCGGTCGAGCGCTCGGTGATGTGGATCGGCGTGTACGAGATGCGCAACTGCCTGGACGTGCCCTGGCGCGTGGTCTTGAACGAATGCATCGAACTGGCCAAGGAATTTGGCGGTACCGACGGCCACAAATACGTCAACGGCATCCTGAATGGGCTGGCCCCAAGCCTGCGCGCACTCGAGGTCGAGGCGGACAAGGCTGGCAAAACCCGGTCCGAATAAGGCGCTACGGATGCGGATTTCCCGGCGCGCACAGGCCATCGAGCCGTTTTACGTGATGGAGGTGGCCAAGGCCGCGTCCGAGCTGGCCCAGAAGGTGGCCCACACCGACCGGCCCATGGTGTTCTTGAACATCGGCGAACCCGACTTCACCGCCCCGCCCCTGGTGCAGGCCGCCGCCGTGCAGGCCATCCACAGCGGCAGCACCCAGTACACCCAGGCCACCGGCCTGCTGGCCCTGCGCGAACGCATCAGCGCCTGGTACACCAGCCGATTTGGTGTGGAGGTGCCCGCCAGCCGCATCGTGGTGACTGCCGGGGCATCGGCCGCGCTGCAGCTCGCCTGCCTGGCGCTGATCGATACAGGCGACGAAATCCTGATGCCCGACCCCAGCTACCCCTGCAACCGGCATTTCGTGTCGGCTGCCGATGGCAAAGCCGTGCTGCTGCCCACCACCGCAGCCGACCGCTACCAACTCAGCGCCGACATGGTGGCCGCCGCGTGGAACAAAAAGACCCGGGGCGTGCTGCTGGCATCGCCCTCCAACCCCACCGGCACCTCCATCGACCCCGCCGAACTGCGCCGCATCCACAGCGTGGTGCAAGCCCACGGTGGCATCACCCTGGTGGACGAGATCTACCTGGGCCTGAGCCATGACGACCGCTTTGGCCAGACCGCGCTGGCTATCGATGACCAGATCATCAGCATCAACAGCTTCAGCAAATACTTCCACATGACCGGCTGGCGGCTCGGCTGGCTGGTGGTACCCGAGGCGCTGGTGCCAGTGGTGGAGCGGATTGCGCAAAACCTGTTCATCTGCCCCAGCACCATTGCCCAGCATGCCGCGCTGGCCTGCTTTGAAGACGACAGCATCGCCGAGTTCGAGCGCCGCCGCGCCGAGTTCAAAGCCCGGCGCGACTACTTCATTCCGGCCCTGAACGATATTGGATTCTTGGTGCCAGAAATGCCCGATGGCGCTTTCTATGCCTGGGCAGACTGCTCTTTAATTTGCAGCAAACTGGGCATCAAGGATAGCTGGGACCTGGCCTATGAAATCCTGCACCGCGCCCACGTGGCCGTCACCCCAGGCCGCGACTTCGGCAGTGCCGACACCCACAAGTTCCTGCGCTTTTCCACCGCCAGTTCGATGCAGAACCTGCACACCGCCATCGCCCGCCTGCGCGACATGCTGAAACCACACTCCCATGCTTGACAACACCTTCACCCACCCCATCCGCGTTTACTGGGAAGACACCGATGCCGGTGGCATCGTCTTCTACGCCAACTACCTGAAGTTCTTTGAGCGCGCCCGCACCGAATGGCTGCGCTCGCTGGGCATCCACCAAAGCACCCTGAAGGACAGCAGCGGCGGCATGTTCGTGGTGGCCGAGACCACGGTGAAATACCTGCGCTCGGCCCGGCTGGACGACCAGCTCATGGTGACAGCCCAGCTGGAACAAATCGGCCGATCCACACTCACAATCACACAGCAGGCCATTCTGGATGGCACGGTGCTGTGTGAAGGCAGCATCCGCCTGTGCTGGGTGCGCTACGACACCCTCAAATCCGACCGCATTCCGGCCCCTCTTTTAGAAATTTTGCAATGACCCAAGACCTGTCGATCTGGACCATGGTGCTGAATGCCAGCATCGTGGTGCAACTGGTGATGCTGCTGCTGGTGGTGGTGTCCATCTCCAGCTGGGCAGCGATTTTTCGCAAGCTGATTGCGCTGGGCAAAGTCAAGTCGCTGAACGAAAACTTCGAGCGCGACTTCTGGTCGGGCACCAGCCTGAACGACCTGTTCAACACCGCCTCGCGCAACGCCCAAAACGGCCAGGATGCAGGCCCGATGGAACGCATTTTTGCCAGCGGCATGCGCGAATACCAAAAACTGCGCGAGCGCCGTATTGCCGACCCCGGCACCCTGATGGACGGTGCCCGCCGCGCCATGCGCGCCAGCTACCAGCGTGAGATGGACGTGATCGAGTCCAGCCTGTCCTTTCTGGCCTCGGTCGGCTCGGTGTCGCCTTACGTGGGCCTGTTTGGCACGGTCTGGGGCATCATGCACGCCTTCACCGGGCTGGCCAGCATGCAGCAGGTCACCTTGGCCACCGTGGCCCCCGGCATTGCCGAGGCGCTGGTGGCCACCGCCATCGGCCTGTTCTCGGCCATTCCCGCCGTGGTGGCCTACAACCGCTTTGCCCGCGACATCGACCGCACCGCCATCCGGCTGGAGACCTTCATCGAAGAGTTCTCCAACATCTTGCAGCGCAACGTGGCGGCCCAGTCGCCTGCCACGTCTGCGGGGCACTAAGCCATGGCCAGCATGGTGTCACGGGGGCGCGGACGGCGCACCATCAACGAGATCAACATGGTGCCCTTCATCGACGTGATGCTGGTGCTGCTGATCATCTTCATGGTCACCGCGCCCATGATCACCCCCAGCGTGGTCGATCTGCCCAGCGTCGGCAAGGCGGGCAAGCAGCCCGACCGGGTGATCCAGATCGTCATCGCCAAGGACGAGTCGCTGGAGCTCACCCAGAAAAGCAAAACCACCAAACTGGGCAAAAGCGATGTCGCCAGCGCCGTGAAAACCGCGCAAGACGGCGATGCCAGCGTACCCGTGGTCATCAGCGCCGACCGCAACGTCAAGTACGAATCGGTAGTGAAGGTGATGGACACCTTGCAGCGCGCAGGCATCCAGCGCGTAGGCCTGTCGGTCCAGCTCGGCAAATAAATTCCGCCATGCACGCCGCCCAGGACACGCTCAACCTCGCCCCGCCCCAGCCCCCCGGCATGGTGCGGGCGTTGGGCCTGGCCCTGCTGGCCCACGGCCTGTTGCTGGTGGCGCTGGTGATCAACGTGCAGTGGAAGCAGACCGAGAGCGCCACGGTAGAGGCCGAACTCTGGTCCTCCTCGGTGCAAATGGCCGCGCCCAAGGCGGTGGACGTGCCCCCGCCGCCACCCGCCGAAGCACCCCGGCCCACCCCACCGCCGCCCGTGGCCAAGGTCCAGCCGCCCCCGCCCGCGCCAGACGTAAAAGATGCCGACATCGCCCTGGAGCGCGCCAAAAAGAAGCGCGAAGCCGAAAAGCTGGAGCAGGCGCAGCAAGAGAAAGCGGATAAAGCCGAAAAGGCCAAGCGTGACAAGCTTGAAAAAGACAAGGCCCTGAAAGCCAAAATCGCCGAAGAGAAAGCCGAGGAAGCCGCCGATAAAAAAGTCGCCGAAGACAAGCGCCTGAAAGACAAGAAAGCCGCCCAGGACAAGCAGGACGCGCTGGACAAAAAAGCCAAAGCCACCCAGGACGCAAAAGACGCAGCCAAAGCCGCCGCCGAAAAAGCCAGTGCCCAGGCCGATGCCAAGGCCCTGGCAGCCCAACGCGCGGACAACCTGAAACGCATCGCCGGCATGGCTGGGGCGACGGGTGGGGCCAATGCCACCGGCAGCGCACTGCAATCCTCCGCACCCTCCGCAGGTTACGGCGGCAAGGTGGTGGCCAAGGTCAAGCCCAACATCGTGTTTCCCGACGATTTCGAAGGCAACCCCAAAGCCGAAGTCGAAATTCGGCTCTCGCCCGATGGCACCATCCTGAGCAGCAAACTGGTCAAGCCCAGTGGCAACAAGGCCTGGGACGATGCCGTGCTCAAGGCCATCGAGAAGACCCAAACAATGCCCCGCGACAACGATGGCCGGGTGCCGTCTTCGATGATCATCGGCTTCAAGCCTCGCGATTTTTAACCCCAGGAAAACCATGGACTACGTTGTTTCGCCCCCTGCTGTCGTCTCCATCCCCGTCGTCGGCCAGCCTGCCCGCTTCCCCGTACACCGCATCTACTGCGTGGGCCGCAACTACGCCGAGCACGCCAAGGAAATGGGCTTCACCGGGCGCGAACCACCGTTTTTCTTCATGAAACCTGCCGATGCCGTAGTGGCCGTCGAGGCGGGCCAGACCGGCTCCGTGGCCTACCCCACGCTGACCGGCAACCTGCACCACGAGATCGAGCTGGTGGTGGCCATTGGCAAGGGTGGCAAGAACATCACCGCGGCCGATGCGCACCTGCACATCTATGGCTACGCCGTGGGCCTGGACATGACCCGCCGCGACCTGCAAAACGAGATGAAAAAGCAGGGCCGACCCTGGTGTATTGGCAAAGGTTTCGAGCAGTCCGCACCCATTGGCCCCATCACTCCGGTGGCGCTGGCGGGCAAAGTCGAACAGGCCGAGATTGCCCTGCAGGTCAACGGCCAGGAGCGCCAGCGCAGCACCGTGGCCCAGCTGATCTGGAGCATTGCCGAGACCATCGAACACCTGTCTGCCGCCTGGGAATTGCAGCCTGGCGACCTGATTTACTCGGGCACGCCCGAAGGCGTGGGTGCGGTGGTGCGCGGCGACACGCTGGCGGGCAGCGTGGCCGGGCTGGAGCCCCTGACCGTGCGCATCGTCTAAAAAGCGGTCCATCGCCATGCACCGCAGCCCCATCAAATTCTGCAAAGACTGCGGCTCCGCCGTGGCGTACCGCGTGCCCGACGACGGCGACACCAAGCTGCGGGCGGTCTGCCCCGCCTGCCACGCCGTGCACTACGAGAACCCCATCAACGTGGTCGGCACCGTGCCGCACTGGGGCACCACGGGCGACAGGGTGCTGCTGTGCAAGCGCAACATCGAGCCGCGTTACGGCAAATGGACCCTGCCCGCAGGCTTCATGGAGCTGGGCGAAAGCACCGCCGACGGAGCGGCCCGCGAAACGGTGGAAGAAGCCGGTGCCCAGTTTGAAATGCAAGACTTGTTCAGCGTGATGAGCGTCATCCACGTGGGCCAGGTGCACCTGTACTACCGCGCCAAGCTGCTCAGCGAGGTGTTCGACCCCGGTTTTGAAACCATCGAAGCCCGGCTGTTCACCGAGGCCGAGATTCCCTGGGACGAGATTGCCTTTCGCACCGTGTCACAGACCCTAAAGCATTACTTTGCCGACCGCCGGGCAGGCCAGTTTGGTTTACACCACGAAAGTCTGGTGTAGCAATTGCTATTATTTATATAGCTTCTCACGCTTACTCCATAAGCGTGAACGGCCTAAAACGCTTATAAACCCCTGCGCAGCGGCTGGAACCCTGGTTACGCGGTGAGCAGCCAGTTCTTGCGGGCGGCCAGCACCGCATCCGGGTACGGCGCTTTGCCCCGTGAGCCGTTGTAGCGGCCCAGGCCCATGAACAGGTCGCCGCCCTCGCGGTCCAGGTAGTGGCGCAAAATCACGCAGCCAAAGCGCAGGTTGGTCTGCATGTGGAACAGCTTGCCCGCATCGCCATCGCCCAGCACCCGGGTCCAGAACGGCATCACCTGGGTGTACCCGCGTGCGCCCGCACTGCTGACGGCAAATTTGCGGAAATTGCTTTCCACCTGGATCAGGCCCAGCACCAGGGAGGTGTCCAGACCAGCACGCTGGGTTTCGTACCAGACGGTTTCCAGAAATTCCCTGCGCACCGCCCAATCGGGCTTTTTGGACCGCAGGCGGTCGCTCATGGCCGCCAACCAGCGCAGATAGGCTAGGCGGGCATCGGTGCTGGAGAACTCGGGCACGGGCGGCGCAGCGTTGCGGATGGCCGAACCCAAAGCCCCGCGCACCGCATCGGCCAGGGGTTCCTCGATCTGGCCTCCGGCGTGCGCCAACTCCACATTTGATAGCAGCTCTAGCATGCCACATGAGCGCAGGACTGCATTTCTTCGGGTCATGCTGCGCGGGTCCAAGGTGTCAGGCTCCGGTGGCGGGTGCCAGCCGCGACTGCACAAACGCAAACACCTCGGCCACGGCCACCTTGGTGGCGGCGGCATCGCGGCGGTGCTGGTACTCGACCTGGCCGTCTTTCAGGCCCTTGTCGCCCACGGTGATGCGGTGCGGCACGCCAATCAGTTCCCAGTCGGCAAACATGGCACCGGGGCGCTCACCGCGGTCGTCCAGGATCACGTCCACGCCCACCGCCAGCAACTGGGCGTACAGCGTGTCGGCAGCGGCCTTCACGTCGGGGCTGCGGTCGGGGCTGATAGGGCAGACCACCACGGTGAACGGTGCCAGCGCATCGGGCCAGATGATGCCGCGTGCGTCGTGGTTCTGCTCGATGGCCGCCGCAGGCAGGCGGGTGATGCCGATGCCGTAGCAGCCCATTTCCATGAACTGCGGCTTGCCATTCACGTCCAGGAAGCTGGCGTTCATGGCCTGGCTGTACTTGGTGCCCAGGTAGAAGACATGGCCGATCTCGATGCCGCGCTCGATGGCCAGCACGCCTTTGCCGTCGGGCGATGGGTCGCCTTCGACGATGTTGCGCAGGTCGGCAATCGCGTCGGGCTCGGGCAGGTCGCGGCCCCAGTTCACGCCGGTGTAGTGGTAGTCGGCCTCGTTGGCACCGCAGACCCAGTCGGCCATCACGGCCACTTCGCGGTCGACCACCAGCTTGATGGGCAGTTTGGTGTTCAGCGGGCCCAGGTAGCCGGGCAGGCAGCCAAAGTGCGCGTCGATCTCTGGAATGGAGGCAAAGCGGAAGCCGTCGCCCAGGCCCGGCACTTTGGCGACCTTGATCTCGTTCATGGAATGGTCGCCGCGCAGCAGCAGCAGCCACACCTGTACCTTGACCACTGCGCCTTTATCGTCGAGCTGCTCGGTGGCCAGCACCAGCGACTTGACGGAATTCTTCAGCGGCAGGCCCAGGTACTCGGCCACGGCAGCGCAGGTGCTCTTGTCGGGCGTGGAGGTCTTGGCCAGGGCCTGGCTGGGGTCGGGGCGCGCAGCCTGGGGGGCCAGGGCCTCGGCCTTTTCCATGTTGGCGGCGTAGTCGCTGGTGGGGCAGTAGACGATGGCGTCTTCACCGGTGGCGGCAATCACCTGGAACTCTTCGCTCAGGTCGCCGCCAATCGCGCCGCTGTCGGCAGCCACGGCGCGGTAGGTCAGGCCGAAGCGGTCAAAAATCTTGCGGTAGGCCTGCGCCATGTTTTGGTAGCTGGCTTTGGCGGCCTCCGGGTCGCGGTCGAAGCTATAGGCATCCTTCATGGTGAACTCGCGGCCACGCATCAGGCCGAAGCGGGGGCGGCGCTCGTCGCGGAACTTGGTCTGGATCTGGTACAGGTTTTTTGGCAACTGTTTGTAGCTGCGGAATTCTTGCCGGGCGATGTCGGTCACCACTTCTTCGCTGGTGGGCTGCATCACGTAGTCGCGCTCATGGCGGTCCTTGAAGCGCAGCATCTCGGGCCCCATCTTTTCGAAGCGGCCTGTCTCCTGCCACAGCTCGGCGGGCTGCACCACCGGCATGGCCAGCTCAATGGCACCGGCGCGGTTCATCTCCTCGCGCACGATGGCTTCCACCTTGCGGATCACCCGCAGGCCCATGGGCATGTAGCTGTAGATGCCTGCGCCCAGTTTTTTGACCATGCCCGCCCGCGTCATGAGCTGGTGGCTGACCACCTCGGCATCGGATGGCGCTTCTTTGAGCGTGGAAATGAGGAACTGGGAGGCTTTCATGGGCGAGTTTCAGGGCTAGTGGGGTCGGGAAAACAGGCTGCATCGCTTGATACACAGGCATCGCTGTGCATAATGGATACAGTTTAAAAATTGGGGTTTGATTATGCTTGACCGCGAAGGCTTTAGGCCTAACGTCGGCATCATCCTGCTCAACCAGAGAAATCAGGTATTTTGGGGCAAACGCATACGTACCCATTCTTGGCAGTTTCCGCAGGGTGGCATTGACCGGGGTGAAACCCCCGAGCAGGCCATGTTCCGTGAACTGCACGAGGAAGTAGGTCTACATCCTGAGCATGTACGCGTTGTGGCCCGCACCCGTGACTGGTTGCGCTACGAGGTGCCGGACCGCTTCATCCGTCGGGATGCACGCGGCCACTACAAAGGCCAGAAACAAATCTGGTATTTACTGCAACTGGTCGGGCACGACTGGGATCTGAATCTGCGCGCCACCACCCACCCGGAGTTCGATGCCTGGCGTTGGAACGACTACTGGGTGCCGCTGGACGTGGTGGTGGAGTTCAAACGCGGCGTGTACGAGATGGCGCTGACCGAGTTGTCACGCTTTTTGCCGCGCTGCGACTACCGCAACCGCTTCCTGCGCAGCAATATGCGGGGCCGCGAGGGCGAAGGCTGCTTTGAAGAGGCGCAAGGTGCGCATTTCGAGCTGCCACCGGGTGCCACTTTCGACCCGGACCCGCAGCTCAGCCATCCCTAGAAATTACCGCGACAGCACCAGGTTGTCGCGGTGCACCATCTCGGCTTCGGCCACATAACCCAGCAGGCTCTCGATTTCGCTCGAAGGCTTGCGGCAAATCAGCCGCGCCTCGGCACTGGCGTAGTTGGCCAGGCCCCGGCCAATGGCCACGCCGTCGGTGCCCAGGATGGCGATCACGTCACCACGCGAGAAATCACCCTCGACCTGCGTCATGCCGATGGGCAGCAGGCTCTTGCCGCCATCGCGCACCTTGGCGGCGGCACCGGCATCTACCGTTACCGCGCCGCGCATCTGCAGATGGTCGGCCATCCACTGTTTGCGGGCCTGGGTTTTCTGGGTTTGCGCCACCAGCAAAGTACCAATGGCTTCGCCGCGCGACAGGCGCACCAACGCGTCGGGCTCGCGACCCCAGGCGATCACGGTGGAGGCCCCCGAGCCGGCCGCCCGCTTGGCCGCCAGAATCTTGGTGATCATGCCGCCGCGCCCCAGGCTGGAGCCCGCGCCGCCCGCCATCGCTTCCAGCGCCGGGTCGCCCGCATGGGCCTCGTGGACGAAGGTGGCGGTAGTGTCCTTGCGCGGGTCGGCGGTGAAAAGGCCCTTTTGGTCGGTCAGGATCACCAGCGCGTCGGCCTCGACCAGGTTAGCTACCAGCGCACCCAGGGTGTCGTTGTCGCCAAACTTGATTTCGTCGTTGACGACGGTGTCGTTCTCGTTGATGACCGGCACCACGCCGTGCTGCAGCAGGGTCAGCAGGGTGGAGCGGGCGTTGAGGTAACGCTCGCGGTCGGCCAGATCGGCATGGGTCAACAGCACCTGGGCACTGCCCAGGCCGTTTTCACGCAGCTTGGTTTCGTACATCTGCGCCAGGCCCATCTGGCCCACCGCCGCGGCCGCCTGCAACTCATGCACAGCACGGGGCCGGTTGGTCCAGCCCAGGCGCTTCATGCCTTCGGCGATGGCCCCGCTGGAGACCATGATGACCTCGCGCTGGCGCACCGGTTGGCCTGCGTTCTCCAGGCCTTTGACCAGCACCGCCAACTGGCGGCACCATTCGCCGATGGCCTGTTCGTCCAGCCCCCGGCCTTCGTTGGTGACCAGGCTGGAGCCCACCTTGACCACGATGCGCCGGGCATCCCGCAATACCGTTGAAGCAAAAATAGGTGTCATTTAGGCCTGTAGCGCTTATGGAATAAGCGTGAGCAGCTATTATTTCAGGAGTTATTCTTCGGCAGACTTTTCCGATGGGAGCACGACAAACCGGGGATCGATTTCCACCGGGGTTTGCTCCGCCAGTTGCTCGGCCTTGACGTGCTTGTAAATCGCCTTCACCAGCGGCTCGCAGCCTTCGCGGGTCAGGGCCGAGATTTCGAACACCGGGCCCTTGAACTTGAAGCGCTTCACAAAATCTTTGACCAAGGCCGCACGCTTGTCGCTCTCGGCCATGTCCAACTTGTTCAGCACCAACCAGCGCGGCTTCTTGTACAGGCCATCGTCGTACTTCTTCAGCTCGCCCACGATGGCCTTGGCCTGCGCCACCGGATCCACCGCATCGTCAAACGGCACCATGTCCACAATGTGCAGCAGCAAACGGGTGCGCTGCAGGTGGCGCAAGAACAGGTGACCCAAGCCCGCACCTTCGGCCGCGCCTTCGATCAGACCAGGTAAATCGGCCACCACAAAGCTTTGTTCAGGGCCGACGCGCACCACACCCAGGTTGGGGTGCAAGGTGGTGAACGGGTAGTCGGCAATGCGCGGGCGGGCGTTGGAAATCGCAGTGATGAAGGTGGATTTACCGGCGTTCGGCATGCCCAGCAGGCCCACGTCGGCCAGCACGCGCAATTCCAGCTTCAGGCTGCGCTTTTCGCCGGGCCAGCCCGGGGTTTTCTGGCGTGGTGCGCGGTTGACGGCACTCTTGAAGCGCATATTGCCAAAACCGCCGTCGCCGCCTTTGGCGATGGTGATCACTTCAC
This sequence comes from Rhodoferax sp. LS1P39, assembly GCF_056521425.1. Lineage (NCBI taxonomy): Bacteria > Pseudomonadati > Pseudomonadota > Betaproteobacteria > Burkholderiales > Comamonadaceae > Rhodoferax > Rhodoferax sp. LS1P39. Next base: position 162,968 of record NZ_JBWMAV010000001.1, read on the forward strand.
CTTCGACCAGCAGCTCAAACAATTTCTCGCCGGTTTCGGCATCGGAAATGATGGTGCCCACCGGCATTTTCAAAATGATGTCGTCACCGGCAGCGCCGAACATGTCGGAGCCCATGCCGTGCTCGCCGCGCTTGGCATCGTGGCGGCGCGAGAAACGGAAATCGACCAGGGTGTTCAGATTGATGTCGGCCACGGCATACACATGGCCGCCTCGGCCACCGTCGCCACCGTTGGGGCCACCGAATTCCTTGTACTTTTCGTGACGAAACGACACGCACCCTGCCCCGCCATCGCCTGCGGAGATGTCAATGAAGGCTTCGTCAACGAATTTCATACCGATTCCAATATCAAAATTGTGAGTCCTCTCGAAATATGATTCCCGGGCGGCATCCCTGCAAGCCCAAAATCAAATTTCCAGAAGCCTCTTTGGTGTCCCTGAAACACCGAAGCCCCGACGAGGCGGGGCTTCGGAGGGATCAAAGTGATCTATCTAACCAGGGCTTAGGCCGCAGGTGTGATAACCACTTGGTGCTTGTTCATCGAACCCTTGATAGCGAAGGACACATGGCCCGCCACCAAAGCAAACAAGGTGTGGTCCTTGCCGATACCGACATTGTTGCCGGGATGGAACTTGGTGCCACGTTGGCGAACGATGATCGCGCCTGCGCTCACCAGTTCACCGCCGAACTTCTTCACACCCAGCATCTTGGGGTTGGAGTCACGTCCATTTCGCGTAGAGCCGCCGCCTTTTTTCTGTGCCATGACCTGTGCCCGTTATGCTGCAATCACGCCGATTTGCAGTTCGGTGAACTGCTGGCGGTGACCTTGGCGTTTCATGTAGTGCTTACGACGGCGCATTTTGAAAATGCCCACTTTGTCGTGCTTGCCGTGAGCCACTACCGTGACCGTAACCGTTGCGCCGGAAACCAAGGGGGTGCCAACCTTGATCTCGCTGCCGTTGCCGACTGCCAGAACCTGATCAAACACAATCTCTTGGCCTACGTCCGCAGCAATCTGTTCTACTTTAATTTTTTCACCAGAAGCAACACGATACTGTTTGCCTCCGGTTTTTATGACCGCGTACATACTTGACCTCTTCACTTAATCTGCAGACGGATTTCCACAGAGCCTCAGATTCTAGCATTGTCTAGCGCATACCACCAATCAACGTGTTTTGGTGGGTAATTTGGGCTTGCGAACTTCCTATAATTGCGTAACTAACCGTTTTCTACCTTGTCCGTCAATTCCTCCCGCACCGCCGCCGCCCTCGCCCTCATTGCCGATGACATGCGCGAGGTGGATCTAGTCATTGCGCAACGCCTGGCCTCCGGCGTACCACTGGTGGGTACCGTGTCGCAGTACATCATCTCTGCGGGTGGCAAACGCCTGCGGCCGGCGATTTTGCTGCTGATGTGCGGAGCCTTGGGCTATACCGAGGCACAGCGCTTCAACATGGCAGCCGTGGTGGAATTCATCCACACCGCCACCCTGTTGCACGACGACGTGGTGGACGAATCCACCCTGCGTCGGGGCCGCCCTACCGCCAACGAGGCCTTCGGCAACCCGGCCAGCGTACTGGTGGGCGACTTTCTGTATTCGCGCGCCTTCCAGATGATGGTCGATGCCAAAGACATGCGCATCATGCAAATTTTGGCCGATGCCACCAACGTGATTGCCGAAGGTGAGGTGATGCAGTTGGTCAATATGCACGATGCCTCGCTCGATGAAGCCGCCTACCTGCGCGTGATCCGCTCCAAGACCGCCAAGCTGTTTGAAGCCAGCGCCCGGCTGGCGGCCATCCTGTCGCACAGCTCGCCCGAGGTGGAAGCGGCTTGCTCCGCCTATGGCCAGGCCTTGGGCACCGCCTTCCAGGTGATTGACGACGTACTCGACTACGACGGCGATGCCGCCGAGATGGGCAAAAACCTGGGCGATGACCTGCGTGAAGGCAAGGCTACCCTGCCGCTGATCGCCGCCATGCGGCGCGGCAGCCCAGAACAATGCGCCTTGATCCGCAGCGCCATCGAAACCGGCGAAACCGAGCGCCTGGACGAGATCATTGCGATTGTGAAAAGCACCGGTGCGCTGGATCTCACACGCCAAGCCGCAGCCGCCGAAGCCCAGCGCGCGGTAGAGGCCACGAAGCACTTCCAGCCCAATGCCTACACCGATGGCTTGCTACAATTAGCCGCGCAATTATTGGAACGCCGCTCCTAGTTTTGCGGCGTTCCCACCAGCTTTATCGGGGTGTAGCTTAGTCAGGTAAAGCGCTACGTTCGGGACGTAGAGACCGGAGGTTCGAATCCTCTCACCCCGACCAAAAATCCTTATAAATCAAACACTTGCAGACGCGCAACGTGCTCGTATTTTGAGGCAACTTCAAAACTGTGCCAAAACTGTGCCAAATCAGGCCGTTTTAAGCGCATGGATTGGATCAACGGATAAACAACGATCGCTACAGAAGACTCCTCAACTCGGAGTCCTTCATGGCATCTATCGAAAACCGCTCTCGCTACACCGTCACCGTCAAAAACCGGGACGACCTCACCCAAGCATTCCCCTTCAGCAAAACCAAGGCCGTCCAAGCCCATATTGCGTCGCTGCGCGAAAAGGGCTTCAAGCCCAAACTGACCCAGGCAGAAAACCTCTTTCTGGTACGTATCCGTCAAAAGGGTTACGACGAAGACCAGTTGATGTGCCGCTCGCGCGAGGAAGCGGACGCCTACATCAAAAAAATCGAAGAAGAACGCCATCGCGGCCTGTTCATCGACTACACCGCCGCCCACAAGACCAGCTTCGCTAGCTTGCTGATTCGCTATCTGGAGGAAGAAGTCCCCAAGCTGAAAAGCAGCCGCTACCTCACCACCATAAAGGTTGAAGGCTGGCTTGAAGACAGCGGCCCCGAGGGCATCCAGCTTCTGGAGGTCTACCGGGAACGCTTGAAGGCAAAGAACCTCGCCAGACGCCCCGCCAAACACAGGATGCGCGAAGTATCCACCTGCTTGGCTTGGATGCATAAACGATTGTCCGAGGTCACCACAGCCGACATTGAAGACTACAGCGCGGAACGTTTACTGAGCGTGATGCCAGCCACCGTAGACCGCGAATTCGACATCCTCCGGGCCATTTTTACCGTACTCACCAAGATATGGGACTTCAACCTTGCCAAAAATCCCCTGGATGCGGCGCGACGTCCCCAGTATTTCAATGAGCGGGATCGGCGTATCCCCCCTGCGGAAGAACTTAGGCTCATCGAGGCCCTGGCGGCAATTGACCGTGAACGCGCCATCAAGACTTCCCTTGCCGCCTTGGTTGACAGTGCCATGCAAGGGATGGCGTTCGACAGCGCCAGCGCCCGAAAGAAGGTACACGCTAGCGAGAGCAAACGACTGCGCCCGCTCGCCGAAGAAATATGTGAGCCCATCCCCCTGTTGGAGACCTTTGCGCATTTTCAGTTGATGACCGCCGCACGCAGAAGTGAAGCCTTGAACCTGACCTGGGAGAGGATTGACTTCGAGGCGGGCACCGCCTTCCTGCCGGAAACCAAGAATGGCCGGCCCCGCAAACTCTCCCTGCGCAAAGAGCTCGTGGAAATGCTTGCTGAGCTGCCTCGTACGAGTGAGTTCGTATTTCCGATGAGCGTCAGACACCTTTCGGCCATGTGGAACCAGGCATGCAAAACCGCAGAACTAGCAGACCTGCATATCCATGACTGCCGGCATGAAGCCATCAGCCGCGCAGCCGAGACGGGTCAGTTCACCCTCATTGACCTGCAACAGTTCAGTGGACACCGGGATACACGCATGCTGATGCGCTACGCCCATTTATGCGCTTCCAAGCTCGCCCGAAAATTGGATGCCGCATTCAAGGATGAGCAGACCCATCGGATACACAGAGGCCGAAAATATCTGTCCAAGGATGCAACCATCACGCTTGGCGATATCGTGGCGGAAGGCAGCAAGGCGACCGCCCTCATGGGCCAGGTCAAAGCTCCGGTCGTTGGGGTGCTGGCGCGCAATGCAACTTGCCCTACTTCGCTCAATCCGCCAACGGGAAACGTTATTCCTTTCCCGAATAGGCGCGTAGCCTAATCCGTACTGCCGGAGCTCACAAAAATGCGCCTATCCCAGGAGGGGCGCAAAACAAAACCAAGTTCCAAGCATGCCACTTGCGCGCACCAGCGCGACCAGGGTTGTCCAAAAAACAGGTGATCTTTCCGCGGTACCCTTCGAAAACGCAGTCCGGCACTCTATCCATATCCCAAACCGCTGGAGATCCTGAGCCCGACACCGTCAACTCTGATCAGAGCTTTGGCTGCAAATCGTGGTGCCGGGTAGTGCAAGTAGTTTCCCAGTGAAGCCAGAAAGGTTGTAAATGCTCGACCTCTGATACCACCTACGCTCCAAATAAAAAGCGGACCCCAAAGTCCGCCTTCACCAGTTCAGCGCCGCACGCACGGCCTCAAAACTCACCATCAGACCCATGCAAGGGCAAGCCAGGAGCCAATTAAGAACACTGCTCCTGCACCATTGAATGTGGACCCACTTACGTAGACGACTTCTAATACGTGCGCTCGAACACCTTCCACCCCGCCTGGTCAATCAACGGTGACAGCACCAACTTCAGGCTTGGATTGAGAGCAGGCATGATTTCGGCGAGTCGAGTTTTGAGCTGCTCAGGAAGATTTCTGCCGGGGTACGAAGACAAAACATGGATGCTTTCTGAGTCCGGGCGCACATCCTTCGGTATCGCATCTGCCGACCAAGGAACAGAAACCGCTTGTCCTCGCCCGTTGTGCCAGTTCTCCAGCCACAACGAGCACCTTCCCTCGGCGGCCCAGGTGTATATCGCAGTGGCAAAGCGCGGGTCGCTCGGGTCGACCAATACCGCAGCGATGTGCTCGCCACACTTGGCGACGACCAACAACTGGGCAATCGACCGACCACCAACCCCGTCTACCTCGATGTGCTCCATCCACGCCTCGCACACCTGCGTCTGCATCTCGTCAAACATGCCCGCATCAACGGTCATCCGCAACCACGTACCCGACACCTGGCGCATCGCGGGCGGGAGCCAGGGCACGATATGCGGCAACTCGCCGACCACGGCGGGGCGTATGGCGCCGTGGTGGCCGTGGAAGACAAAGCTGGGTTGCTGAATTTCCGTATACACGGGAGCACCTCCCTGCAGGAGCGGTACCACGTTCATTTCCAGCACGCCGTGGTGCTGCTCCATCGCACGTGGCAACCCATCCTCCTGGGCCCGCAGTATCTTCTGCTTCGCGTTCCAGCTCCTCCATTTGGGTTCATGCCTGACAAACCGGGAACCCTCGTACCGTTCCAGCTCGCTTCCGTGCATGAGCGAAACAGAAGACACATAGCGTTGCCCTGCACATTCCACGACCAGGATGAGCATGTCCGTCACATGGCCAAGAAACAAGCGCCTGCCGAATCGCCCTCTCCCTCTCAAGGTTGTGAATGTGCGACTGAGCATGGCGGGGACGTGGATATCAAAACCCCATTCGTCGAATCCCGGGTCGCTGGACCAAACGACCCGGCTCGACGCCACGACATCGCCCAACAGAGCTGGGACATCCTGTTGCAGGTGGTCTGGAAAACAGATGTACCAGACACTGTGACCGGCAAGGGATGCGGGCAACAGTTCCGGCAAGGCGTCGGCATCCAGCGGGAACAACTGGGTCGTTTCTGCGTTCAGGTGACGTTCCCGTTGAATCCGCTGCAGTACCCACGACTGTGGGGGCACCGTGGGGACGGCCAATTGCACCTGCGCACCGGCCTGGGCCAAGCGCGCATCCCGCTCTTGCTTCGTCAACCGGGCACCTGCCCGATCTGACCAAGTCCATACATCGTCTGCATCGCGAATCATGTCCTGCCAGGCGGCTTCGCCCAGCAGGTCCGATGGATACAGGTATAAAAGCGGCGGACCATCCGACATCTGCGCCAAATACCGGCAAAGTGCATAGCCTGGCTGCTTGAATCGGTTCGGTCGACCGGCTACAGACACCTGCCCCGGGGCGACGGCCGCAGCCTCAGTGGGCCACGGCAGGGTAAACACCAGCGTCGCCCCGTTGTGCTTGTTCTGGACCACCAGAGGGCATTCGCCAGCTTGGGCCCAGGTGGATAAGGCGTCCGCAAATCGACCGTCGGCATGGCCCAACTGCGTCGCAGCGGCCAGAAGGCCGACCTGAACGTATACGACGTAAAAACCGCCCTCCCTCGGCTGTTGATACGCAATCGAGCTTTCCAGCCGTACCGCACCAGGGGTGCCAATGCCTTTGGCTAGCTCCGCAAATAGGGTGGGCGCAACATTCAGGCAAACCCATGTGCGTTCATCGCTCTCCAGGCCAGGTGGAACTGCATCCAGCAGGACGGAGAGGCGTCCAATGCCTGCAGGTACGCCACTAAGTTGGTAGAAATCGGTGGCAGCGGTGCCTGGCAAAGGTGCGACGCCGAGGATTTCCAGGTCGCTTTGAGAAGACGCCTTGTATGCGGGCACCGACAGCGTGCGGAAATACGCAGCCGCCTCACTCGCGCGCCGGCCGGCTTCCCAGTCACGGGTACGGGCCTGCAGCTTGCGAAACACCTTGTTGATACGACTTTCCGCATCGACCAACCACTCCGCTTCGTCATCATCTGGAGTGGGGTCCCGCATCCACAGCTCCGTACGGCTCATCTGGTAGACCATGCCCTCGCACTCATAGACGATGTGTATGCCCCAGGTAGGGTCTTTCCAGACCCGCTCATGAGGCTCTATGCTCAACATCAGGCACCCTTGCGGCTCTGGATGGTCATCAGCCACCGAGATGGTGACCCAGTTCATATTCCACGGGTGGTCCAGCTCGGGCGGGGCCAGACTGACCTGGCTTTTTCTGCACAGCACCTTGAGCGCGGAATGCTCCGCTGACGGCATCCGGATGTACCAAACGCTGTCATATCGATTCTTTGAGGATATTAATCCGGGCAGCAGGGTGCCCTCTATTACGTAGAGCCGTGGCAACACGACCTGCTGCGGGGCGTGGGTGTGGATAAGCTGTAGCCATGGAGATGCGCTAAGCGCCTCTGCGAGAGGCAGGGTTTGCTGCAGAACCAGGGGTGCCGGACGGCAGTCCTCATCCCAGTCAGGGGTGTCGTCGGCAGTTGGCCACTGCGGAAGCTCTGCGCCGAGTGTGTCCAGTTGTGTCTCTTGGCTGTTGGATATTGAATTCACTAGAAGTCCTTTTTAGATGGGGGACTCCTATAGAGCAAATGGTTTATATCCAAGGCAAGGGCACACATGCACCCCCTGCACCTACGCGCGGATGGATATATATTGATCTTGAACGCTTGCCTAGGACAGCCAGTTTGAAGTCGTCTAGGGCATGTTCTGTGTCGACACACGCTGGGGATTGGCTTGGTCGCTCAGTCCACAAGACCTGCGATTCATCGGTGCACACGCAGAAAAAGCGGGCCCAAACGGGCCCGCTGTGAATCACCATCGCCACGCTCTCGCATGAGACATATCCAGTCCTGCCTGATTTCGATGCATATCTGCTACCCCAAGGCACCGACCTACCGCTTGCTTGGCCTCAAGTTGCACGACGACCGATACCTCAATAAATGCCAAGCGCCAGAACAAGCAAAGACGCGAATCAGAACTCGCCGCCGAACCGTCTAGAAAAGACCCTCCGTCGGATCCACCCTACTTCGCAGCGTCTCCAATCCAGCTTGGGCTTCGGCATTCCCCACCGCGGCCTGGTGCAATAAGGACATCCAGCGGTAACTGGGCTCCCGACCTGTTGCATTACCGCTCAGTTCGTGGAACAGAAACGCCACGAACAGCTTCACCGACGGCTCAGCAGACGCAAGTTCTGCCGGCACAAACGGGCCTATGAAGGGATGCTGCCGAAGGCGCTCCAACTCTCTTGCCATTCGCTCACCCATCGCCCCCTTTTGCGGCCATATGAACTGTTCCAAGCTGATAGTGCCGGCCATGGCCAAAATGAGCACGGTGGGCACACCCAAGTAGCGTGCAGCGTTCTGGTGCACCGAAGGACGGGCACTTCTGATATCCGCGTCCCCACGCCGCCAAGTGGCCAGGCGTTCATAGCTGACACCCAGCGCCTTTGCCAACGCTGCGAGGGTATCGCCTTGCCGGGTAGCCTCTGCAACCAACGCATGCAACAGGGGTTGGGAATCGTGGGGTGTCGGGGAAAGATTTCTTCCTGTCCGCCGGCTTAGCTTGTTGACCTTTGCTGTCATCCGTTTCCTCTATACGTGTACAGCCAATTGCTGCAGGACGTATAGCGAATGGAGACCGAGATCCAACGGCAGAGATCAGGAGTGCCACCTCCCCTCGACTGAGCAACGCTAGCAGCTTGTGCGGCACGTGCACTGGACTCATTCTGAGCCATCATTTCGCCACGTTCGAAGGTGACCTCGCAAAAGGACTTCATGCCGGTGATGGTGGCGTTCAGCTTCATCGGTGCTCTCAGCCTTGAAGTCGTCCATGGCCACCAGATCGTCAATGGAGCCGTTCACCTGGTTGGGCTCGATGAACTTGTGCGACTGTTATTGGGCCTTGAGCTGAACATACAGAAATGCCAGCACGCCCAATGTCAGCGCCACCGACAATATGCTACTGTCACCCGCGCGCCAGCAGCCAGCAGCCAGCAGCCAGCAGCCAGCAGCCAGCAGAATACCTTCTTGATAGAAAACCAAAGGCCGTTTAGGGCAAGTGCTGCGTCGCCAGGTTTTGATACATCTACCATGGCCATTCTTCGTGGTGCACACCACGCCAAGTTCCGGCGGTGCCAACCGCAGTTGCAATGTCACACCGGGCCAAAGCCTAATGAATGGAATAGTCGGGGCTAGAGCCTCAAAGAACCTCAACTGATGGCCATTCAAGGCACAGTCTTTTAGAGTTTGTGTGCGCTAGCACACAGACAGCCCTGGCAGCAAGCGTTTGAATAGCAATTGGTGGCGTACACAGCTTCAGGCACGGTATCTTGTCTTTCCCTCTCTCACATCTTCCAAAAAGGAGCACTCCATGAACAGCATCGTCTATCTAGTTGGCGCAGTCGTGATCATCATCGCTGTCTTGTCATTCTTCGGCCTTCGCTGATTGGGTCGGACAGCTGCGGCAAGCGACGGACCAGTTCCGCACAACTTTTATCTTCTTGAGCAACACCGACATCATCGTTCGGACGTAGTAGTTGGCATCAATGATGGCAAGCACCAATAATCGAGATGCTCCAGCCATAAAATTGTTGACAGCAAGTCCAAGTTGACCGGGATGGCCAGCAACTTGATGACCACTTCAAGTTCTTGCCGGACTAAGCTCGAAATAGCCTTTATGGTAGGTGGTCAGTTCGGGGTTGTCACTAACACCTAAAGAGCACGTTGCCGACACGAATCGCCCTCGTTGCGGATGCCGCTATAGGTTCACTCTAGCCATTTTCGACAACAAACCCCTGTCGCGTCCAGACCCAGGTGCAGCAGTCCTCTCTCGTCTCGCGCCGCGAGCTTGGGTTGGCCCCCCCTAGACCCACTTACGGAATCAGCTCCACCCAAAGCCGCCTACAGATGCTGGCTGGGAGGAAATGGGTAGCAAACCCACCACAACATGAAGCGCCCGACGGTTCCTCCATCTTGTGGCTTCATGGTGACTTGCTCCAAAGTCAGGGTTTAACGCTCCAAACTTCAGTATCACCACATGCCCGGTATTTCTCCGCGTTCGGAAATCGATGCCCTTTTTGCATCGGGCTGCAACTTGCCGGAAATCGATACGCTTTTGGCGTCATGCATGCCATTCAGTGTCGATGGCATTGACGGAAAAAGCGTAACCGCCATGATTTGGCCCAACGAAATGAGCGCCCATAAAGTGACCGCAACAGTAGAGTGGCTCGGCACAGACATGGTCTCCTACTTCATCAAAGGTGAAGGTGACCGGTCCGCTTGGTCCCAGAGATTTGCACTGCTGCACCTTGCCGCGGGGCCGCAATTGGTAACCAAGATCCCGGTACTCGCAGCAGACAAATGGCATGTTGCGAACCTGATTCTCCCGGACATGGATGGGGCTGATTGCGATACCGCCCACCTAACCCTGCACAAAGCGACATGGCTTGCGACGCTGGTACTCACAAGGAACGGTGGATCCCGACTGATGCAGCAGATTCCCCGATCTCTGCAAGATTTGAGCGTGGGAGAGCTGTTTGCTGAAATGGCATCTCGACTGCTCCTTCGCAGGCCCTGGCTCTTCTAGTCCATCGCCAACGTGCAAAAAGTAGCAGGAACCCCTGCCATGCAGAGCTTCGTCAATAGGCGCACACGACCCGATGCGGCATGAAGCAGCCCACGGTTCATACCTCTTGCGACTTCATGGTGCCTTGTCTGATAGTGGGATCCATCAACACCGAAGACGCCACACCACCCTATGCAAAGCCCAATCGAAATGAAGCCCTACGAGCGCTATAAAGAAGAAGCGTTCCTGATCGAAACCATTCCGGGGCACTACGCCATCAAATTTCGCGGCGTGCAGTACCGCGATTCAAACAACGACACTGCCCTGGGTGTTCTGATGTTTGGGCTACGCCCGAGTGGCTTCAATGTCCGTTGCAGCACCGACCCCGCGGCGGCCATGCATTGGATGGAGCATGCTGCATACATCTTGCACCTGCATGCAAACGGAGACCGCTTCATGGATACCGGTGAGCGCCGTATTTCGTTGGAGGACCTGCATCGATGGGTTGCGATGGCGGTGGACCTTGCGCCAGACGCCGACAGTGCGGTGTTTGTTCGCATGTGCGTTGACGAAGCTTTGGGGCCCCACGCCTACCTGGGTGACAGGGAGTGGCTGGCGCTTAAGGAAACCCAGTGATGCCGAGGCGGGTACCCACCTTGACCGCCGCTCAAGAAGCGTTTCTTTCTGGGATTGACAAAGAACGGTTTTCGCTGGAGAACGCCGTGAATATGTATGCAAACAGAGTTACGCATGGAGCGGTCGGAGTCGTAGTTCACACGTACCCCAATAATGCCGCGTACGAGATAGAAGTCTTTCGATCTGATAGCAGCACTGTTGCCGTCAACACGGTGGCAGCATCCGCATTGCGACCGAAGAAGGCGCAGATATGACAACACCTTATGAGCGCAGCCGGGCACTTGTACAAACAAGAGACTTTCTGCAACGGCTTGTCACGCTTGGCGATGATGCCGTGCCGATTTCTCTGCTCATGGAAGCGGAAGCGCTTTTGCGGCACTACCCGGGACTGGCGCACATTGAACTTGCACACAAAGCATTGCCTATGTTTTTCGGACCAGTTCCGCCGTTTTCACGGTTGGCAGGGACGACAGAGGTTCAGGGCATGATCGATGTAACCAAAGACGGAGCGCACTCTCCGCATCTGCATGAAAAAACCCATTGCAATGACTGATAAGGAGGCGGGTCTGCATTACGTGGTGCCAATGTTCAGGCTGGGAGCCGAACATGCATAGTCTTCACGCACAGTACAAAGCAATGAGGGGTAGCGGCCTCTCGCGCTTGGGCGCCATGTGGTTTGTGACGTTGATGGTTGTCGCGTGGCCTTTTCTAGCGCTAGCTGATTGGGCAATTCCGCCCCAAGAGGTATTTGGCAAGTTCAAAAGGGAAGACGACCCAGATGGATGTCAAGCAGATTCCTTTGTAACGACGACTGACATGGCTGATCTTTCATCGGAAGAATCGGAGCAAAACTGGGAGTCAACGATGTGTACCGAGGGCAAGTACGCGCTCAACACGCCTATTCCGGCGGACCAGGCAGAGGCGTGGTGGCTACAGGAAACGAGGTTGTTGTGGATGTTGGAAGCCAAGGCGTTACTCGCTGCAGCCATCGTGCGGCGGCGCAGTGAAGCTGATGAGCGTCGGTTGAACTGGCTCACCGGCATCTGTGTCGGTGGCATGCTGGTCTGCCTTGCCGTCGCTGTGTATGCGATGAAGTACCTCAAATGACCAAGTGCAAGAGACCTACGCGCACCAGCGCCTCGTTTTTGCCACTTACGACAGCGCAACATACAGTGATTGCCGCAGCGGCGCCCCAAAAGCGCGGCCAAACGATCACCAGCATCGTTCCTGACGTTGACAGTAGCGTCTGGAACACATGCGCCGCGATTTCATATCCCCCCAATGCCCCTATCTTTAACCGGGAAGCCGCGCGACAACCGTTGGAACATGTGCGCGTTGATGGCGACTCTCATGCGCTGACAGATCGACTTCCCGCTGCACGGGAGTTGCACACAAGCGGGCAAATGTCGGATGCAGAGCTGTCGTATCTGGTGCTGCTTGCAAATACAAAAACCATGGCTGAGGCGGAAGTGATGGCAAGGGTTGAAAAAAAGTATCCAAGGGGAGACCAGTCGGTGTCGCTGGAGGACATCTTGTCGCCTGAGCGCATGGTTGAAATTCGGGCATTGCGCTAGGTGGAGTCGGGATGAGGTGGTGGCTTTACAGGACGGGCAGTCCTTTTTTGAGTTGCTGCGCTTGCTGTACCAGCACCGCTGCCTGAAGTACGTCAGCAGCAACCGCATGTAAAACCAAGGCCTGCGGGATCGATTCAATTTGCCCGAATCCAAAGCTTTTACCGCCTCGCAGCTGATCGGAGCGACCAAAGATGCGGGGCAGACAAAGGCAGACGAATCTGAGACGACTTCGACGCGGCATGCCCGGTAGTGGCCTTTCTGGGCTTGAAAGTGCTTAAACGCAAACCTGTTTACACCTTGGTCGGCATGGGAAAGTCAATTAAATCAAAGGTTTAATGGTTAATTGCAAACCGACCACTGGCTGTTGTCACACGTTGTGTCGGTCATGAAAGGCAGTGTGCCGCTTGCCTGCCATTGCTACGGTTCTGATTTGACGGCATATCGCAAGCGCATGGAAATCAGGCTGTTGTCGCCGACATTTGCTTGAGCCACCGCCAGCGGTGCCTTCCCCTGGCTATCGCCGGACACTGCAGGCCTCTGCCATGAAGCTGGGCACAGTTTCCCGGTATTGCGGCGTCATGGCATGCCACGGCATAGTGAAGAATCACCCACAACTTTCCATGAACACCCTTCCCCGCTTTGGAGAAACACCCATGCGGCGATAGCTGCGCATCGGCAGGACCTGGCCGCTTATCTTGTGAACCATCAGAAACGACCGCGCTACACGCCCCTCGAAGAGTAGTGTCTCCACGAAAGGAAAAAATGCAGACTAAAGAAGCCAAAAGACTGGCATGGTGCGCGATGGCCGAGGCCTACCTGCAAGATGCGCGACGCATCGAGAACTCCCTTCTAACGCGGGCCGACCTGGCTTTTGAAGCTTGTTACATGTGGTCCTTGTGCCTGGCTGAGGAGGTCTTAGGCCAGATCAACCATCCGGACCCGGCGATCTTCGGGTTGGCTGCCGACAAACTCGGCTGGCGCAACGCGGAATTCGCCTCCGCGCAAATGCATCTGGCCACACGACTGATCCCGGAATGCCATGGGGTGCTCTGGGATGCGCTGATACCCCTGGCAGAGCGCCTACAAGCCGCAGTGGCATCAGCAGACTTCGCAACCGCCTCGTCCAGCACCAATCCGGAGGAGAGCTCCCATGCACCTTCAAATCGCCAGTGACCTGCATCTCGAGTTCCTGAAACAACGGTTTCCGACCGAACGGCTGATCCAACCTGCTGCCGAGGCGGATCTCTTGGTACTCGCGGGCGATATCGGCCACGGTACTGATGCGATAGAGCTATTCCGGAATTGGCCCGTGCCCGTCCTCTATCTCGCAGGTAACCATGAGTTTTACAAATGCGACCTCCAAGCCACACGGGACAGCCTACGCGTAGCAGCCCAGGGCACCAACGTCCGGTTTCTGGACAACGATGCGATCGACATCGATGGCATCCGGTTTTTAGGTACGACCTTGTGGACTGACTACCGGCTAGGTGCCGATCGCACGCAGCAACAGCTGATGGCCTACGCCGAACCCCGCATCACCGACCACTCCCTGATCCGTTGCGGCAACAGCATGTTCACGGCACAGCGGGCGCTGGCAGAACATGAACTCTGCCGCGCATGGCTTGAAGCGGAACTGCGGGTTCCGTACCACGGCAAAACGGTGGTCATCAGCCACCATGGCCCGCATCCACTGTCGACCCATCCGCGTTACGCAGGTGAACCCTTGAATGCAGCGTTCAACAGCGACTTGAGTGCACTGCTTCCGTGCGCCGATCTGTGGGTCCATGGCCATGTGCACGACTCCTTTGACTACGCAGTCCATGGCTGCCGGGTGGTGGCCAATCCGGCGGGCTATGCCCGCAACCGGCAGTCAGCAAAGGAGGCTGCAGGCCTTGTGTTTGAGAATGCGATGTTTGCGCGGACCTTTGTGGTCGAGGTTTGAGTGCGACGGTTGTGCTCACGCACAGGGCTCGTGACATTGACCAACTGCTGCCAGCATCGCTGGCAGCCTTCCGACGTCTGAGCTTTAACCGCGACGGCCGTCAGCGGTCAATATGCGAGTGGGCCGGTCTGGAGAATGCTAAGAAAGAGTGGCGCAAGCCCGCTGCCATGTCCGTCTGCGAGGCCCCGGCGATGGGGTTGCTGCCGGGTGCTCCGGCGCTGACCGAGATCGCCAGCGCCCCGTCGTTTCCGATCTGACCTAGGCCCGCATATGCCGCCGTGCGCTTGGACAGCGCTGCACGTGCCGCGCACAATCGTCAACTGTGCCTTGTTGCCCGAGTCCTTGAACTTCAGCTGCGACAGCTGGGCGTCCACCGTGGAGCTGGGCGTCACGGGATAGCTAACACCGACAAAGATCAGATCGCTGCGCGGTGTGGCGGCGCTGCCCTCGTTGTTGCGACTGATCAGCCCGCCGACCACCTTGGCACTACCCAACTTGACGTAGCCATTGAGCGTGGTTCACCGGATGCGAGCCAGCCAGTCAACTGTCAGGGAGCACTCTCGTTATCGGATCAATTGGTTGTGCGGATCGATCACGAACTTGGTCGGCGCACCGGCATCGAACTGGGCGTAACCGGCCGGTGCCTCATCCAGCGAGATCAACTTGACGCCCACGATGTCGGCGATCTTGATGCGGTCCCACAGAATCGCCTGCATGAGTGCGCGGTTGTATTGCATCACCGGCGTCTGCCCGGTCATGAAGCTGTGCGACTTGGCCCAGCCCAGGCCGAGGCGGATGCTCAGCGAGCCGGTCCTGGCCGCCTTGTCCACGCCGCCTGGGTCTTCCGTGACGTACAGGCCGGGAATGCCGATCTTGCCTGCCGCTCGCGTGATCTCCATGAGGGAATTGAGCACCGTGGCGGGCGCTTCGTGCTGCGCGCCTTCGTGGCCGTGGCCTTTGGCTTCAAAGCCGACGGCGTCGATGGCGCTGTCCACTTCCGGAACACCCAGGATCTGCGCGATCTGGTCTGCAAGCGGCACGTCGGTGGAGAGGTCCGCGGTTTCAAAGCCGACGCTTTTGGCATGCTTTAGGCGTGCCGGATTGACGTCGCCCACGATCACCACCGCCGCGCCCAGCAGGCGAGCTGATGCGGCTGCGGCCAGGCCGACCGGACCGGCTCCTGCCACATACACCGTGCTGCCGGGACCGACGCCTGCGGTGACGGCGCCGTGGTAGCCAGTTGGCAGGATGTCCGACAGGCAGGTCAGGTCGCGGATCTTTTCAATCGCCTGGGCGCGATCCGGGAATTTAAGCAGGTTGAAGTCGGCATACGGCACCATGACATATTCGGCCTGGCCGCCGACCCAGCCGCCCATGTCGACATAGCCATAGGCTCCGCCGGGACGGGATTCGTTAACGGTGAGGCAGACGCCGGTCTGACGTTCCTTGCACAGGCGGCAGCGCCCGCAGGCGACGTTGAATGGCACTGAGACGATGTCGCCGACTTCCAGGGTTTCGACGTCCTTGCCGGCTTCGATCACTTCGCCGGTGATCTCGTGGCCGAGCACCAAGCCGGCAGGCGCCGTGGTGCGCCCGCGAACCATGTGCTGGTCGGAGCCGCAGATGTTGGTGGTCAGCACCTTGAGAATCACCCCGTGGTTGGCGGTGCGTCCCTTCGGGTTGAGCAGCTTCGGAAAGTCAATGGAACGGACTTCGACTTTGCCTTGCTCGACGTAAACAACGCCTTTGTTTGTTGACATGATGATTCCTTGTATTTGAGATAGTAGCGAAACCAGATGGAAAATGCTCTGCGGAACTGTTTACTCTGGCTCAATGCCAATTGATCGGGTCAGTCGTGTCCACAGCTCCTTTTCAGCTTGGACAAACTTCGCGGCGTTCTCCGGAGTCCCCGCAGCATCGGCCACAATGCCGAAGTCCCGCATTCTTGCTATGACGACGGGGTCCGAAAGTACCTTGTTCATCTCCGCATTCATGCGGCGAATAACATCGTTTGGAGTGCCAGATGGGGCTGCAAGAATGAACCATCCGTTGACTTCGAAGCCAGGCAGTGTTTCAGCAATGGTTGGTACGTCTTCAAAACCGGAAACTCTTGCGGACGAACTCACTGCTATGGCTTTCAACCCACCACTCTTCAGGAATGAAGCGGCAACGCCGACCGCTTGCACGGTTAGGGGCGTCGTGTTTCCTACGGTGTCCTGGAGTCCTTGTGTTGTCACCGTATAGGGGATCTGACGGAATTGGGTACCGGCAGACTTGTTTAGCCACTCTCCCAGCATACCCGCAAAGCCCCTGGTGCCATCGCTCGCAAATGCCAATTTCCCAGGAGATTTCTTGTCCAGTGCGATCAAATCACGAAGGTTGTCCACGGGGAGCGACGGATGAGCCAGCAGAAAGAAAGGGCCTTTGCCAACCAGTGACACGGCACTGAAATCACGATCTGGTTGATACGGCAGAGACTTGAAGGTGAGTGGATTTGTCACAAGCGCCGCGGCAGTTGCGAGAAAAAACGTATAGCCATCCGGTTGCGATTTGGCTGCGGCTTGCGCACCAATAATATTTCCCGCTCCAGGCCGATTTTCCACAATCACAGGCTGTCCCAATCCAGTGGACAGCTTGTCAGCAATTTGTCGAGCCAGAATGTCCGGAGCCGCACCCGCCGCTTGCGATACGATAATTTTCAGGGGGCGACTGGGCCATGCCTGGGCAAATGATGGCGCTGTAATTGTCAATAGAGTTGCCGCTGTGAGGACTCCAAATATGACGCTTCGAGATTTCATTATGCTGTCTCCTGTTGTTGATATAGAAAGCTGTGACTTACAAAGTGAAAATCAGTCGATCAGTAAGAGATCGTGAAGAACGCGGCAGAAAATGATCGTTGCATGCTTGTTCTTAAGGAGTCTTACCCCACGGAGGTGCGGCGCCAACACATGGCGGGCCTTAGCGCAATAAAGCCTCTCCGAATACAAGCGTGCATGCGGGTTGTGGGGGTTTTGCAGGGGCGGCTAGATATCGAGCGTCAATTGAGGCGTTTTGGAACGGGAACAACACGGCGTAAACTGGTCGTTGCATGCTTGTTCTTCTGGAGTCAGGTACAAATCCTTATGATCCGGCGTTCCTGTAAGTACACGGGTCAGGCATGTTCCACAGACGCCCTGTTCGCACGAGGTTGGGATCTCAATGCCTTCAGCCGCCAGCGCTTGAACCACAGTCTTATCCTTCGCCACCGTGATGACCCGGCCGGAACTGGCCAGTACGACTTCAAAACTCAGGTCATTTTCCGTGTTGAGGGATTCAGCGCCAAAGAACTCATAGTGCAGTTGCTCCGTTGGCCAGCCAGCTGCGCGGGCGGCATCGAGAACCCAATCCATGAAACCTCTTGGTCCACAAACGTAGAGATGCACTCCCAGACGCAACGATGACAGAACACTGTCAAGTTCAAGTTTTTCTGCGGCTTTTCCTTCGGTGGCATAGAAATTCACGCTCGAAGCGTATGAAGAAATTTCGATGCGATTGCGAAACGCCATCCGATCAGGCGAGCGGGCGCAATAGTGCATTTCAAATGATGCACCAATCTTCGCGAGCCGGTCGGCCATGCAGAGGATAGGCGTCACACCGATGCCACCGGCGATCAAGATGCTGTGAGCCGCGTCATGGGTGAGCGGAAAATGATTTTTCGGCGCGCTGATGTGTAGCACATCACCTTCGTGCACCTGCTTGTGCATGATCTGCGAGCCACCGCGTGACTGCTCACTTTGCAACACGCCGATGAGGTAGCAATGTGCTTGGTCAGGATCGTTGCAGAGTGAATATTGACGAGTGAGTCCATTGGGCAGATGCACGTCAATGTGCGAGCCGGCAGAGAATGCTGGCAAAGGCTGATGGTCATCACTGACCAACTCGAAACTGACGATGCCTGTTGCTTCAGTTTTTTTTCGTGCGACACGAACGTGCAATTCAAGTGTCTTCATTAATGTGTCCAGATTCGTGGTTAGGTCAGCTAAGTGTCTTGGTGATATTTGATAGCGCTACACCATCCTTGATAGAAGTCGGTGCGGCGGTCTTGTTCAGCAAATTGGCAATATGGCGGCGGGCCCTGTTTGGTCCCACGTCGACATGGATGTCTGCGAGCTGGCGTGAGGGGAGTTCGAGCTGTTCTGGCGTTTTCACTTCACGCTGCTGAAGCCGCTTTTGCTTCTAGCTGGATAAGTTGTTTAAGGACTCTTCGGGCGCGGACGGGGCCGCCATCAGTCGATAACATCACTGGCACGAGCGAATCCAGATCAGTAGTTCCCATGTTTTTCTGCACAGCCTCGATCATCGGCTTGTCCTGGGTGTCAAAGGCTTTGCGCAATGAGTCCAAGCGGAGTGCATCCATTTCCGGGTTGGGCTCACCCCAATTTCGACCTTGGGCCCAGAAATAATGTGTCGTCGTTTCAGTTGCGGGCGTCATCAGATGGCAGCCTTGACTTTCATGCGCTTGTTCACGCGATTCACCTACAGGCAACACCCCAACTGTGAGTTTCATTGTGGCTGCGGGATCCCAGCGGACGTTCAGCCAGCGCTGAACCGGTCGCTCTCCTACTTCGTACCACTTCTGCAATACCGGCGGCAACACCTCGTTCTCTGTCAGACGGTTGGAATGCACTGTGTTGCCTTGCTGGATGATTTCCGTGCCAGCCCGTCTTACTGCGTCGCTGCCAAGCAATCCGGGGTGCAAAAACTCAATATGACCCAGATCCATAATGTTGTCGGTCATGAGCTCGTAGTGCCCTTCCGCCAAGGTATAGCCTTTGACATTTTGGAAGTCAGGATTCGTTAGAAACTCAAACTCCGGAATAGTCTCCGGTTTCGCCTGGGAGGCGTCTCCCATCCAAATCCAGACCAGCCCATATCGTTCAACCAATTGATAGCTACGGACCATTGCCTTCACCGGGATTTGTCCACTGCCATGGGGGTTAACTACACATTTTCCGGTGCAGTCAAACTGCAGGCCATGGTAGGCGCATTCGATAGCGTCTCCCGCAAGCCGCCCCATGGATAGCGGCGCGAAGCGGTGGGGACACCGGTCTGCCATAGCCGTCACCGTACCATCTTGCCGGCGATAAAGGACGACTGGATCACCGAGTATCTGCCTTGCCAACAGTGAGCGAGAAATCTCGTCAGCCCAGGCAGCTACATACCAAGCATTTTTTAGGAAACTCATCAAACACCTCATTTAGGTTTAAAAATGGATAAAGGTACACCGTACAAATCGAGCACGAGAAGTTACCTTTTGCGTGTGGAAAGGCACGCGGTCAAGCGGCCTTTGCCTAGAAGCACTCGCCCCCTGCTTCTTGACTCCCCTACTGCATATCTTGCCCCGGAATCGGACGACGCCCCCAACGGAGATCGGGCATGCGGGTATTCGGTATCAACGCCGTTCCCGTACGGCGAGCGTAGTCCTCCCACTTTGCGGTCAATTGTTGGACGGTATCGGGATGCTGTGCCGCCAGATTCGTGGTCTCTCCACGGTCGGCATGAATGTCAAACAGCTGCCAGGTGTTGTCACCAAACGGAGTCATCACGGAAACCAGTTTCCAGCGGCCGTCGATCAGCCAGCGCCCACCAAACAACTCACCGGCGATCACGCGCTGCCTGACATCGGCCTGCGGCTCTGTACTTTTCAACGATGGAATCAGGTTCACACCTGTCATGGGCAGAACGGTGCGCCCCTGGTAGACGCCCGGGGGCTGCTGGATACCTGCAAGTTCGAGCACGCTGGGAGCAATGTCAGACACGTGCGTCGGTGCCGTGAACGTGGGCAGAGGCCGGGTCTGTCCGGGCATGCGAACAATGGATGGCGAAGCAATGCCGCCCTCGGAGTTCCAGCCCTTGAAATGCAGAAATGGTGTTGCGCTGACTTCAGCCCAGCGCGCGCCATAGCCGACATTGGACAAGCGCCGGCCGATGTTGTCGATGCTGTTGTCGGTGTTGGGGTTATTTGGGAAAAAGCTGTCACTAGGTTCGGCGCCGTTGTCCGACATGAACAGGATCATCGTGTTGTCGTACTGGCCAGTGTCCTTGAGGTGCTTAACCAGACGCCCGATGTTGCGGTCCATGTTGTGGACCATGGCGGCGTACACCTCCATCTTGCGTGCCTCCGTAGCCCGGTCTTGCGGGCTTAGCATCGACCACGTCGGGTAATCGGCGGAGGCGGGAATGGCTGCTGCTACCTTGAAGTCGGCAGGCAGCAAGCCTAGCGCCTTCTGGCGGGCCAGCCTTTCGTTGCGGATCACCTCGTAGCCAGCGTCATAGCGGCCTTTGAATTTCGCAATATCCTCGTCGGGTGCGTGCAGCGGCCAATGGGGCGCGGAGTAGGCCGCATAGGCAAAGAACGGCTTTCCAGTTGCCTGGTTGCGCTTCAAGTACCCGATCAGCTTGTCGGTGAAGGTAGTCGTCGAGTAGAAATCTGCGGGCAGCTCGACATTGGCATTGTCTTCCACATAATTGGGCCGGTCCGCCGCAATGGGCTTGCCTGGCACGGATGCAAAATGAGAGCCCCCTCCTTGCAACAAGGCGAACGAGGCTTCAAATCCTCGCGCCACTGGCCAGGCCGTGGGCTCATTGCCAAGATGCCACTTGCCCGCCATATAGGTGTGGTAACCAGAATCCTTCAGCAGTTCTGGCAACCAATTCACATGCTCATTCAGATAGCCTTCATAGCCGCGCCGACCACGAAACTGCGGTATGGACCGAAGGTTTTCCCCCATAGTGCCCAAACCCGACAGGTGGTGGTCGGTGCCCGACATCAGCGACGCCCGCGTGGGTGAACAGGTCGGGTTGACGTAGTGGTTCGTCAGCAGTCGCCCTTCCCCCGCCAGACGGTCGAGATGGGGCGTTGGGATCTCGCCACCGAAAGCACCGAGGTCGGAATAACCCAGATCGTCGGCAACGATCAGCAACACGTTAGGGCGGAACTTGGCTGAGGGAGCAGCCAGCGACTTGTCGGCACTATTCGGCAGGGCACAGCCACTCAGACCGATGACGGCGACGCCAATGACCAAAGTGATACAAGCAGACCTGATCGGGGTGATGTTGGATTTCATGTTTATCTCTGTCTCTTGGTTTAAGAATGAAGTTGCGTGACATTAACGCGAGCGGTTTCCAGGCAAATCAGGCGATCGCCGATTGAGCGGACGTGCGTGTCTGGCGAAAGCAGCCCATGGCGATCGCAGCGATCACGACGGCAGCGATGCCCAGGCTGCTGTAGCCTTGCAGCTTTACCAGCGTGCCGCCCAGAATCGGACCGATCGCCGAGCCGAGCATCAGCATGGCTGGCGTGGAGGCCGCCGCACGACCACTGGGGTCGAGCCGCGCCAACAAGCCGAACGCGAACGGCTGCGTGAAAATAATCACTGCGGTGAACACGATGGCACCGGCGGCATAGGGAATGAATGTCGAGCTTTGCGTGATGAGCAGCGCAATGATGGCCTGCATGAACGGACCCACCAACAGCACTGTGGGCGCCGACAGTCGGCGCTCCAATGCGACTGCCAGCGCGGAAGGCATCAGGTTCACAATACCCAGAGCAATGAGCACGCCCGTGATCGCGTCGACGCCAAAGCCCCGATCGCTCCCCATGCGCTCGACAAAGCTGAAGGTCATGGCTTGCACAAGCGACATCAGTGTCACGCCGGCAATGCAGAACCAGACGGCAGACGGCAAAGATACGGGTTTGCCAGTGTTGACCTCCTGCTCGCGGGGTTCGACCCGGGGAAACGCCACCCCACAAACCAAGGTCGCCACCGCCATCACCCCACCAAACACATAAAAAAGCGTCGGACCACCAAATGCCTCCACGAGCTTGGGCGTCGCTCCAAAAAAAAGAATCGCAAACACGCCGAGCGAAATACCGACGATGGCGAACAGCTGATGCGGGCGGGCAGAGCGCCCGATCGTCCCGTGCGTGAAGCTCAAGCCACAGCCAACAGCCACACCCGCCACCGCATGCAAAGCCGCCATAGCGGCATAGCTTTCGACAGCGGACAGCACAAAGAACGCCAGAGCCGCCAAGCCAAAACCAAGGGTCGCGGCCACTCTGCCGCTCATGCGGTTGAACCTTGACGAAAAAAACAGGCTGCTGACCACTGCGCCCACCAGGAACAGGGTCACAAGGCCACCGGCTTGCTGGGGGTCAAGCTGGTAGTGCGCGATCAAGGTACCTACCCAAACAGGCAAAGCCACCAGGTCCACCATACCGGCACAGTGCGCCACCATGAGGGCGATTCGGCCAGGCCATCGATCAGTGCTAGACATGAGTATTCCAATCTTTCAAAAATTTTAAGGCTGCGCTCAGGGACGAAGCACGGTTCTGAAGCCCACATGCGATGTCGCCATGTCCGCCTCGTGGGGGTGACGCGCCGCCACCCGGTAGCGCACACAATAGTTCGCCGCACACATGAATGACCCGCCCTTGATGACCATGGCTTCACCGCGGCGCGGCGCCCCGCCCATAGATGCAATAGAGGCCTTGGGGTCACCATTTCCATGGGCTTGGTGCGCACCGGTGTACCGGTCGCGCGTGAGTTCCCAGACGTTGCCGATCATGTCGAGCAGTCCGTAGCCGTTGGCGGGGAAGCACCCCACCGGCGCCAGCGCGGCATAGCCGTCCTCCTTGACGTTGATGTCCGGGAACATGCCCTGCCAGTAATTCGCCACCGGTCGGCCATTCGGATCGCGGGGCTCGCGGTCGATCTGTTCCGGTGACCCGCCGCCCAGGGCGGCGTACTCCCACTCGGCCTCGGTTGGCAAGTCCCGGCCCAGCCAGCGTGCATAGGCCAATGCATCGTGATAGGTCACCATCACGACCGGTTCGTTGGGCCGCGCCTTCACGGGGCTTTTCGGGCCTTCGGGCATGCGCCAGTTGGCGCCCGCCTCCCACGCCCACCAGTCGCCCTCTCGTTTAGGCGCCTGCCCTCGCGCAGGCGCATGGAACACGGCGGCGGCGCCCTCCCGCTCGGCCTGCGTCACATAGCCTGTTGCCTGCACAAAGCTGGCGAACTGCGCATGGGTGACTTCAGTGCGGTCCATCCAGAACGCAGCCACGGGCAGTTTCTCGCCCGTTGGGGCCTCGTCGGCATAGCCACTGCGAGAGCCGAGTTCCACCCTACCTGACGGCACCCAGACCATGCCGGCATGGGCCAGCTTGCCCAAGCCATCCGGCATGCCCGAACCCTCCGTGCAGAGCCTAGCGCTGGAGGCTGCTGACGGGTGCTCTGGAGCACCAACGGAGACCGCAGCGAGCCCGAAGGTGCCGGCAGCGGCCAGCGCCCAAAGATCCGCACGAACTGCACGCATCCAGCGCAAGACAGCAGAAACCCGGCCGCTCACCTCAACGCCCGCCCTGGGACGTGAGCCCGGTGGAGGTGAAGATCACAGCAGGCCAGCGCTCCGAAGCGCGTTGATGGAACGACTTGTCGTTCATCACGTTGGCCACATAGCCCGTGCCGGAAAGCAGATCGTAGTAGCCAAAGGTCTGCTGCACCGAACCGCCAATTTCCGGCATCGCGAAGTTAAAGCCCCACAGCGTCTTCCAGAGCTGCCCATTGGCATCCCAGCGGTCGCCCAGCATGGCCTGCCAAGAGTCTTCATCCAGGTAGTACACACTCTTGGGCGCCTGATGGCGTTCGCCCGCTGCGAGCTTGGCCTCCACAACCCACACCCGATGCAGCTCCCAACGCACATGGTCCGGATTCAGGTGGTTGCCCTTGATGATGTCGGACTCCTTGGCCTGCAGGAAGCGGTTCTGGTTGTAGGGAATGAGCATTTCCTTCTTGCCCACCAGCTTCCAGTCGAACAGCGATGTCTTGCCAGAAAAGACACTGAGCTCGTCAAAGGTCATCAAGCCCGCCGTGTTGGCCGTTGGCGTGTCGCAACAGGCGTTGGGCAGCTTGCGAACGCGGCGTTGTCCGGCCAGGTAAACATAGGACGAAGTCTTTTCTTCCTCCAGGTTCTGCCGTCCCACGACGCTTTCCCCGGCACGGATCGGCGGGCCTTTGCTGACCAGATTGATCTCCCAGAAGTAGCCGTCGAATTTGTCCGCACTTCCGTCCTCAAAGTAATACGGCATGCTCTGGCGCAGCTTAACGTCGTTGGTCAGTACCACCTTGCCGTCGCCCGTGATCTGGTATTGGTTCACGTCCACCTCCCATGAACTGCCACGCCAGTTGAGCTTGTGGTTCCACATGGCTTCAATGCCGTTTTTCGGGATAGGAAACGGAATGCCGCCGTACACGTCAACTGGCGAATGCCCATCAAGCTTGCCCTTGACTGCGTTCTTGGCCGTGTTCTGGTACACCCAGTCTGGCGCATTGGCCGTGCGACGCGTGGGGTACACGTCAATCCGGTAACTGTTGGGGTATTTCTTGAACAGGGCCTTGACGCCGTCACTGAGCTTGTCGGCGTACTGGTCCATGTTCTTTGCGGTCACGGAATACAAAGGCTTGTCGTCCTTGAAAGGATCGCCACGACGGCCACCCGGCTTATCACCCGCGATCGCTGATTTGAAGCCGCCTGTCCACGCCGGGATAGTGCCTGCCGCATTGGCAGCCTTTTCCGCCCCCAGAGGCGTGAGTTCGCTCTTGAGTTTGGCGGCCTCGTCTGCAGAAACGGCGGCCCAGGCGGGCAACACCGACAAAAATAATACGGCTGCGCCGATCACACTGCGTCGATTGGTCATGAATGTCTCCTAAATTGAGTTCAGAAAGTAGTGCGCACAGAAACCGACACGAAGTTACGGTCCTTGAAGGATTGCGCGTAGGAAAAAGTGGGCGCGCCCACACCATTGATGGGCGACGTGTTCAGGTCGGCCTTGCCAAAAAAGCGCGTGTAGTCCAGGCTGAAGAGCCACTTGTTCAGATAGGTTCCAGCCAAGCCGACACGCACGTCCCCGCCCTTGTCCGGACCGAATGCAGGGCCCAGAGCGGCAGAACGACCCAGGGTGTAGCCAATGCCCACGGGCACCGACAGATCCAGGCCGTCGAGCGCCTGGCGGTAGGTGGGGGTGTACTGCAAGCGAATGGCGGTTGCGTCGCGGGTGGCGCGACGCGCCAGCAGGCTCGCGCCGTAGTCGACGCTCAGCAAGCGGTTCCAGGCCAGCTCACCGACGAATGAAGCTTCCGTGGCCAGCCACGATGGGGCCAGGGTGGCAATCCAGTTGACTTGGAAATGCCCGGTCTTGCCCACTGCAAACGCTGGGTTGTCAGCGCCAATAGGCGCAAAGTTGGTCTTGTCCGCGACATCGCTGGCCAGCGCTACGTTGTTACGAACCGACCCCTCTGCGCCCCAGCTCACGTTGCCAATCGTCTTCGCTGCGCTGATGCCATAGGCCCGAGTCCCTTCATGGGTGACCCACTGCAGCTGCCTGGCGGCGGTTTGATAGAAGAAGTTGACCGGTCCATTGGCGTGATACCGGATGGCATGGAACCCAAAATCGGTATCGAGCGCCTCCGCGCGCCAACGCAGACTGACGCCGCCCTGTCCGCTGCTCTTTGGCTTTTGCGCATCAATAATGGTGAATGTCGTCGCACCGCGGTACGAAAGTTCCCCGGCGGGCGCCAGGTTTTCGCCTGCTGAAAAGTACGATCCCGCCCATGGCACCTTGGAGTTCTCCCACTCGTAGGGGACATAGGCCGATACCGACCAGTTCTCGGTCACTTGGGCATCAACAGACAGCTTGCCTACTGGCCGGATGATTTCCTTTGTCGTGGAGCCCGGCACTGACCGCGCCTTGATGACGTCGGTGGGGTTCATGCCGGCTGCAATCGAGTTGGCGGCAAAAAACAGACTTTCGCCCCACACCAGCGAGTGGCGTCCTAGGCGGGCCGTCAGCGGCTTTCCATCCAAGTCAAACTGGCCGTACACAAACGCATCAAGTAGTTCAATGTCTTGACCCAAATCCTTGCGAACGGCATCCGAGAATGCATTGCGAGGCTGCGAGGCCGGCCGGTTGGAGGTATTGCCTGCGGGATGATCATTGGCACCGAGGTAAGCGGCATCGCGCCAAGCCGCCGCGCTGACGCGCAGACCGAAATTCTTGTATTTCGCATCAAACTCGGACAGCAGATCGAAACGGTTCTGGATCAAACCTTTGCTGAAATTGCGGTCGCCATCATCCTGGTTGCGGTTGCTCACCAGAAGGGGCAGCTGTTCATCCAGCCGATAGGCGGCGCTGTACTTGATGGTGTTGTTCCAGCTCATTTCAAGATCGGGGTTGTCGGTCTTGATCTCAAAAGCATGCGCCTGCGTCGCAGCCATCAAGGCTGCTGCAGCGGTCAGGCGCAGCACGCCGGGAGGTCGCTTGGACTTTGTATCTTTGTCATCTTGTTTTTTCATGAATGTCTCCTGTTGTTATCGAAATGAAAACCGCTGTTCAGGCAGTGTCGTGGGGGAAAACGGATGAAATCGATGAACGGGTCTTTCAGGCCGTCGTCACGCGATGCAAAAAATCCAGCAGGGGCGCACTGACCGACGTGTCGGCGGTGCCAACGCTGTAGCCTTGAGAAAAATGGTTGTGCTGGGCGATCACTTGCAAATCGGGCGTGAAGCCGTGACGGCTGACCAGCCGGGCAAACAACTCGCCAGCCTGCACCTGCATTTGCAGCAAGTCGAGCTCGGTAAAGCTGATCAGCAACGGCAGCGGGTCGGCCGTGACGTGATCGACCGTGCAGGCCGCATCCCATGCCGACAGATCGGCCCCGAAATAGGCTTCGTTGCGCGGGTCCGGGGTGGCGATACCGAATTGCGGCCGGGCCAAGCCCTCCAGCCGGGGGTTGTATGGGCCGGACAACAGCGCCGCGCCGCGCACATCCCAGTCTGCGGGCTGGAATTCCTTGCGCAGCACGGCAGCCGCCACATGGGCCGCGCCTGCGGATTCACCAGCCAAGACGATGCCGGAAGGGTCCGCGCCGATCGACGGGGCGGCCTGCCGCACCCACTGCCAGACGGCCACGACGTCCTGAGGACCACAGGGCCACGCGCTCTCGGGCGCCAGGCGGTAGTTGGGCAGCACGGCCACGAAGCCTTGCCGGGCCAGGAACCAGCCCAGGTTCTCCCGGTGCTCCTTGTTGCCACGGATGAAGCCGCCCCCGTGAAAAAACACCACCACCGGCCAGCCGTTCGCCGGCGCCGGTGCGTCAGGCGCGTAGACATCGAGACGGTGACGCGCGTGCGGTCCATAGACCAGGTCGCTGCGCCTGGACACAGCGCTGCGGTCCTGCGCCGCCAGCAAGGGGGCGTAGAGCGCAGCCACCGCCGGCAGGTCATTGCCCATCTCGCGCAGCCGGGCTGCCATGGAGGCCGGCATGGCCGTCATGCAACCACCTCGAGCGCCTTGTGGAAGCAACCATCCTTCATGATGGCGGTCAGCTTGCGCTTGTCCTGCAACACCCGTACATCGACCGTGGGATCGCCATCCACCAGCAGCAAGTCGGCCAAGTAGCCTTCGCGCAGCTGGCCCAGCTCAGTGCCCATGCCCATGATCTCGCCGCCGAGCGCGGTGGCCGCGTGCAGGACCTCGGCCGGCGTGTAGCCAAAGTGGCGAACCCAAAGTTCCAGGTCCCAGGCATTGCGGCCATTGGGGTTGAAGGGAAAGCCGTAGTCGCCACCGGGCAGCAGCTTGACGCCCAGGGCGCGCAGCTTGGGCACCAGCGCTTTCTGGTGCTCCAGCACGATGGCGGCGTCCGCCTTCATGTGGGTCATGTTGAAGTGCGGCGGCGGGTTGGCGTCCAGGGTGGCCTGCACGATACCGATCGTCGGAGCAATGAAGATCGTGTCCTTGTGGGCCGCCAGCATCGCCAGCGCCTCATCGTCGGCATAGGTGCAGTGGTAAAGCACCCGAAAGCCCGCCTTCACGCCGAGCTTCACTGCTTCGGCGGCGTGGGCATGGCCGGTCAGCCACACATTGGACTTACGGGCCTGCTCGCCAGCGGCCATCAGTTCTGCCTCGCTGTACAGCAGCTGTTGCGAGGCGCCGGGCTTGAGGGCACTTTCCCCGGAGATGAGGAACTTCACCGCCTTGGCGCCAATGTCGGCGCATTCCTTGACGAAGGTGCGCATGCCCTCGGGGCCACGCTGGTGGTCAGCCACATGGCCAGGGTCCAGGTCGGTCTCGTTGGGCGGTTCGCGCTCGACCGACGACGGGATTAGGCGTGGGCCTGGCATGCCCCCGGAAATGATTTGCTCGTTCAGGAATATTTCAAGCTTCTTGCTCAAGGCACCTGCCGAGTAAGCGCTGGTATAGCCGTGGTCAAGGAGGATCCGCGCATTGCGCGCAGCTGTCAGCGCCAGCTCTTCGGGCGGGAGGTACATGCCAGGCACAAACTTCTCGACGGACGAGGGCCAAGTCAGGTGGGCGTGGGCCTCCACCAAGCCTGGCATCAGCACCTGGCCATGCCCGTCGATGAGAGCTGCATCAGCACGGGACACTGTCTCGGGATGCCGGGTCACCGACACGATGCGGTTGCCCTCGACGCGCAGTTCACCAGCAAACGGGGCGCTGCCCGTGCCGTCAAAGATCCGGACGTTGGTAAAGACGGTATTCATGGGATGACTCCTATTTGTGTTGAAGAAAGGGAAAATTTCTGTCGGCTGACGGCTTGCCAGCGATCAGTGGTGGTCAGCAGCCAAGTTCAGCAGCTGTGAAAAAAGTGCTTCAAACGGCATTTCTGCACTAAAACGTGGATCCGCATTGGCTTCAAAGGCCTCAGCGATCACGGACCAGTCCGAGGGCGTGAGGTGCTGGCTCGCAGCCGGCAGCACATAGCGCTCCTCAAGGCACATGTGGCTCCACTGCGCCTGGGCGAATTGCTCAAAGGCCGAGAAAAAAGCCGCCTGTCCACCGGGCAGGTCAGACTCCCAGGCTTGCAATTCACGGCGCAATGCCTGCATCTGGGTGGCGCCAGCCGCGTGCTGGCCTTCGAGCTCGGCCAGCACGGCGTTACATGAAGAGCTGCGGCGCTGCAGGGCCCGAAACAGGTAGTCGTCTTCCTTGGGGTGATGGCGCTTTTCGGGAAAAGCCCCGATGTAGCCCAGCATGGCGTGCAGCAGCGCAAACAAGGGCGTGGCCACGGGTGGGTGCTTGAGCGCCTCCTGCAGGCCATGAACCACTGCAGCCAGTGACCGGTGCTCGTCCTTGATCATGGCAATGGCGCGTTCTTCGTCGCTCAGAACCCGGTTGCGCTCGATGGCCGCCACCAACACCGGCAGCGTCGTGCCTTGCAGTACCTTGTCGACGACGGAACCGCCAATAATGCGCTGGAGGCCGCGTTGTCCCCTGGAGGACATGAAGATCAGGTCGCACCCCTTGGCATACGCTGTCGATAGAATGGCCTCGTGGGGTTTGTCTGTGGTCGAGATGACGGCCGCGCACTCCACGCCTGCCGCGCGAGCGGCAGCCTCTGCCTTCGCGACGATGCCGCGGGCGTTGCCTGCCGCCGTCTCGGCAAAGTCCCTTGTCGACATGGCGTGCAGCAAAGCGCCGTCGCTGCTGTTGGCCACATCGGGGCGGGCGTGCACAAAAGTGATGGCAGCGCCTGCCGCACGAGCGTAGGCCACGGCCTGTTCGACCGTGAGCGCAGACAAGGGAGAGCCGTCAACGGGAACTGCCAGGTGTCGGTAGATCATGGTGTGGTTCTGGGTTAGTGCGCAGTGGCGGACGAGGGAACCTGCAGCGCCAATGCCTGTCTGGCCTCATCACGCTCGGGTTTCAAAAGGAAGTGCGCCAGCGCGGGCAGCAGCACCAGGGCGCCGAGCATGTTCCAGATGAACATGAAGGCGAGCAGCACGCCCATGTCGGCCTGGAACTTGATTGGGCTGGCCACCCAGGTGATGACGCCGATGGCCAGCGTGACGCCGGTGAGCATCACCACCTTGCCGGTGAACAGCAGCGCCCTGTAGTAGGCTTCGGACAGGCTCTTGCCAGCGCGCATCTGGGCCAGCGTCACGCTCAGGATGTACAGCGCATAGTCCACACCGATGCCGACCCCGAGGGCAATCACCGGCAGCGTAGCGACCTTGACCCCCATTCCCAAGGCGACCATCAGAACTTCAGCAAGTACCGACGTCAGCATCAGAGGCAGCACTGCGACCACGACAGCGCGCCACGACCGGAAGGTGATGAAGCACAGCACGATCACCGCGCCGTATACTAGGAAGAGCATCTGGCGCCAGGCATCCTTGACCACAATGTTGGTCGCAGCCTCGATGCCCGCCGATCCTGCGGCGAGCAGGAACTGGACCTTGGCGGTATCGTTGACGCGGGCAAATGATTCAACATGGCTCACCACGCGACTCAGGGTCTCGGCCTTGTGATCCTGCAAATAGACGTAAACCGTCAGCAAGGCGCAGTTGGCGTTGTACAGACCGCGCGGCGCGCCCCCGGTCACGGAGTTAAGCATTTCCTGGTTTGGCAGAAACTCATACCACTTGGGATTGCCTTCGTTCAGGCCCGAGAGCATGCGCCGATTGAGCAGCGACAGCGTGTTAGTGGTTTCGACACCGTCGAGCTGACGCAGCTCCCACTCCAGCACGTCCACCTTGTTGAGTGTTTGGTAGTCGGCGCACTGCCCCTCAGGTGTCTTGACCATGATGGCCATTACATCGCTGGATGCGCCATAGGACGCATTGAGAAAGGCTGCGTCGCGGTTGTAGCGGCTGTCCGGGCGCAACTCGGGCGCGCCAGCGTCCAGGTCGCCGATCTTGAGCTGGGTGCTGACCGCGAAGCCGCCCAGGCCCAAGGCCAGGCCCAGCGCCACGGCCATACCAGCCCAGCGGCGCTGGGTGAACCGGTCCAGGAAGGCCCACAGGACCTGTTTTTGCGCTCCTGCGGCGTCGGCTATTTCGGCGCGCAGGCTGCGCTCGGCCGCCTTGGGGCTCACGCCAGCGTAGCTCAAGAGTATCGGCAGCAAAATCAGGTTGGTGAAGATCAGCGCAGCCACGCCAATCGACGCGGCAACCGCCAGTTCACGAATGACCTGGATGTCGATCACCAGCAGCACGGCAAACCCGACGGCATCGGCCAGCAAAGCCGTCAGGCCCGCGAGGAACAAGCGGCGGAACGTGAAGCGGGCGGCCACCAGCTTGTCCAGACCCCGCCCCACGTCCTGCATGATGCCGTTCATTTTCTGGGCGCCGTGGCTCATGCCGATGGCGAACACCAGGAACGGCACCAGGATGGAGTAAGGATCGAGCGCGTAGCCCAGCGTGGGGAGCAGGCCGAGTTGCCACACCACGGCCACGACCGACGCGGTCACCACCAGCAGCGTGGAACGGATGCAACGCGTGTACCAGTAAACCATGGCGGTCGCAATCGCCACGGCCAGCGCAAAGAAAGCCAGCACTGCTTTGACGCCATCGATCAGGTCACCAATGATCTTGGCAAAGCCGGTGACGTGGATGGTCACTCCCTGCGCCTCGTACTTCTTGCGCAACTGCTCGATGGCACTTGAAAGGGCAGCGTAATCCAGTGGTTGGCCATCTGCGGTTTGCGCCAGCAAGGGCACATAAATCACGGAAGACTTCGCATCGCGGGCCACCAGCTGCCCGATCTGCCCGGAACGCTGCACGTTGATCTCCACCTGCTGAAGGCTCTGGGGGCTGCCGTCGTACTTGTTCGGGATGACGGGGCCGCCCTCCATGCCTTCTTCGGTCACGCCAACCCAGCGGGTTCCGGGTGTCCACAGGGAGCGCATGAAGGAACGGTCGACTCCCGGCAGCAGGAAGACCTCGTCGTTGATCAGTTTCAGGGTTTCCAGGTATGCCTTGTCGTAGATCGTGCCCTTGGGGCTCGTCACCGCGATACGCACTGCGTTGCCAAGGCCGGTCAACTCATTTTGGTTTTCCAGGTAATTCTGGACGTAGGGGTGCTGGGTCGGGATCGTCTTCTCGAAGCTGGCATTCAAACCGATCTTGGTGGCCTGCCAGCCCAGGACGGCCGTGATCAGCGCACAGAGCGCCACGATCCACAGGCGGTTGTTGAATAGCAGGCGCTCGACCCAGGAGCCTGACTGGGGATCGAAGGCGCCAGACGCTGACGCCGTGCTCGTGTCGAGGGCGTTGGGGGTGCTGATCACGGGTTCACTCCTTGCGATTTGAGGGACACCGGCACGACACCGGTCATGGCCAGGCCTAAGGCCGTGTCGCTGCCCAGGGGCAGCAATTCGGTGAGCGGCGGCAGCTTGGTGCGTGCGACCACCAGCGCATTGCCGTTCAGGCGGAACAGCATGCCAGCCTGATTGGCCAGCCAGACACGACCTTGTTCATCCACAGCGGAGGTCTGAAAGTTAGCTTGCACAGGCACGGGCGAACGCAGGGCGGTCCAGGTGGCCCCGGCGTCGGTACTGCGCAAGGCGTTGCCGCGCAACCCGGCGACCACGATCTCGCCATTGCCCGGCAATGCAGCCGTGAAATAGCTGCCTTCGTAGGGAAGGGTCAGCGCCTGGAAGCTCTCGCCGCCATCCGTGGAGTGCAGCACCAGCCCTTGCTCGCCGGCCATCAGCACGTCCTGGCCTCGGGTGCGCACCGCGTAGAGGTGCAAGGCCCGAGGGTTGGGCAGTCGGCTGGACACCGGCTTCCACGAAGCACCGCCATCACTGGTAGCGAAAGCCAGGTTGTAGGCGCCCACCACGAGGCCGTGCTTTGCATCGCTAAAATGCAAGTCCAGCAAGGGCTTGTCGGCGCCATCAGCCACCAGGCGCTCAGCTTCGGCTTGCGCCTTGGCATCGCCGCGCGCCTTGGCTTCACCGAGCATCAGTTGGGCCGCTCGCACCCCATCGAATTGTTTGACCCAGGTCTGTCCGCCATCATGCGTGCCCAGCACCACCGCGCCGTGCCCCACGGCCCAGCCGAGCCGGTCGCCGACAAAACGCACCGCCGTCAGCCCGACGCTGGTCGGTACCGATGCCTGGCGCCAGCTTTTCCCCTGGTCGTCCGAGAAAACGATGACGCCGCGCTCACCGACCGCGACCAGTCTTGCGCCCGCCTTGGCGGCGCCAAGCAGCGCCACCCGCTGCGGGGCCTTGACCATCAGGGAGGGACGATCCAGCGCGGGCTGCACGGCTTGGCCCATCGCAGCGCCATGTATCGCGGCCACAACAGCCGTTAGTGCGAGGTGCCGGCCCAGGCGCACCATCCATTGCTTGTTCATTTTGTCTTGTCTCCGTTATTGCTTTTTTTGGGTGTGTCAGGATTCGCGCTCTACCGCACGGATCCACGGCGGGAACACGCTGCACCGCAGCGCCCACGCAGCAAGCGCCGTGTCGGCAGCCAGCGGGTAGCCCGACTGCACCGCCCGCTGCAACACCCACAGTAGGTAGCTGTCGGACAAACACCATGCACTGCCACACAGCCAGTGGCGCCCATCCGCCAGGTGGCGCTCGGCCAACAACAGCTGGGCGTCCAGCGCGTGCAGCGCTGTCGCCCGAAGGACGGCATGCGTCTGGACATCGGGGTGAATCCGTCCCGTCATGCGCAGCCGGTAGATCAGGGGATGCAGGGTCGTGGCGCACCAGGCGAGCCACGACAGGGCCGATGCCTCGGCAAAAATCCCCTCCGACGTCAGCAGGGCGGAGTGAGGATGGCGCTGGTGCAGGAAGAGCGCGATCGCCACGGTCTCTGTCAGGGGGCCCTCCGGCGTGATCAACAAGGGCACTTTGCCCTTGGGGTTAAGCGCCAGGAAGGCGGCTTGCTGCTGCTCGCCCTGCGCCAGTTGCACCGGCCGGGCGTCATAGGCCACCCCTGCATGCTCCAGCGCGGTCAAGGTGACACGCGAGCAGGCACCAAGCCCGAAATATACGATGTAGGAAGGCACCATGTTGAGCGTCCTCAAGCCGCCAGCGCCTGACCGAGCTGCGCCTGCAGCGCCGCCAGACCGGCACCGTCCACGGCAGTGCCGTACACATAGTTGTCCGGACGCACTAGGGCCGCACGCACGCCATGCCGGTCAAACCAGGCGGCCAGCACGCCATCTGCCTCGGTCAGATGCCCGAGCTCAAACACCGCCTGGCGCAGTCCCGCGGCCTCAACCAGCGACGGCGTCATCGCCGCTTCTGGCATCCCCAGGCAAACAAGACGCCAGCCGTTGCCCAGCGTCTCGTCCATGCGCTTGCGTTCACCGGCCACCCACAGCCAGGGCTGGGGAAAAAGCGTGCCTGCCGCTGCCGTCTTTGTCATAAGCCCGCCGCTCAGCGCAGGCAGCACGTCCTGGCGAGGCGTGTCTTTCACCACGCCACCACAGTCGGCAAGCAGCCGGGCATCGCGCTCACGCGCCTTGACTGGATCGCGCTCACAGATCACCGCACCAACCGCCTTGATGCGTGTCGTCAATTCCCGCACGTGCGCCTGACGCTCCTGGCCATAGTTGTCGAGCAAGCGCTCAGCCGCATCGCTTTGCACTTCACCCTTGGCCACAGCGATCAGCTTCCAGCAGAGGTTTGCCGCATCACGCACACCCTGGCACATGCCCTGCCCCAGGAAGGGTGGCTGCATGTGGGCGGCATCACCCGCCACAAACACACGCCCCACCCGCCAGCGATCAGCCACCAGCGCGTGGAAACGGTAGCTCGACTGGCGCCACAGCTCCCCGTCTTCCGGTGTCAGCCAACGCGACAGCAGCGCCCAGGTGCGGGCGGGCGTGGCAGCATCCTGGGGATCCTCGCCGGAATTAAGTGAAATCTCCCAGCGACGGTGATTGCCAGGGCCAATCACATAGGTGCAGGGCCGTTCAGGCTCGCAGTATTGAACGCTGGTCTTGGGCAGCTTGGCCAGACCCCGCTCATTCACCCGCACGTCTACCACCAGCCAGGGCTCGTCGAAATCCAGATCGATCAACCCAATGCCCAGCTGGCCACGCACGCCACTGCCACCTCCATCGCAGGCCAACGCCCAGCGCGCACGCACCTGCGCCGTCTGGCCATCGGGCTGATTAATGTCCAGCGTGACGCCCTCAGAATCCTGTTGTACGGAGCACACATCGGTCGAGAGCGCCACGGTGACCGAGGGCAATGCGGCAACGCGTTCGCGCAGCGCGCGCTCGACCGGTGGCTGGGTGAACACCATCGACGGTGTGTAGCCCTGCGGATACGGTGGTGCCACCATGGTCATGCGGCGGATCAGCTGGCCATCCACACCAAAGAATTCAGAAGGCGTGAAAGGCTCGAAATACGGCGCTATGGCATTTACCACACCGATCTGCTGAAACACCCGCATGATCTCGTGGTCCAGTGCAATGGCACGCGGGATCTCGTACACGCCGGGCAACCGGTCGCCCACCCAGACGCTTAGGCCAGCCTGCCCCAACAGAGCGGCCGCCACGGCGCCGACCGGGCCAAAGCCGATGATCGCCACGTCATAGACGCTGTCTGTCATCTCAGGCCTCTTCGTGGCGAATGGGGTTGACCAAGGTGCCGATGCGCTCGATCTCGATTTCGATGATGTCGCCATCCCTCATCCAGACCGGCGGGGTGCGAGCTTGGCCCACACCGGCGGGCGTTCCCATTGCAATCACGTCACCAGGTTCAAGCGTCATGCATTTGGAGAGCAGGGAGATGGTTTCAGCGACCGACCAGATCATGTCGGTGGTGTTCGCGTCCTGCATGACCTCGCCGTTCAGACGGGCCTGGATACGCAGATCCTGCGCACCCGCAGGCAACTCGTCGGCGGTCACGAGCACAGGCCCCAGACCACCAGTGGCGTCAAAGTTTTTGCCGATAGTCCACTGGGGTGTGCGCTTTTGGTAATCGCGCACCGACATATCGTTGAAACAGGTATAGCCAAATACATACTGGAGCGCCTGCGCCTGCGATACGTGCCGGGGCACCTTGTGCCCGATAACCACACACAGTTCGGCTTCGTAGTCGAATTTTTCGGAGACCTTGGGCAAACACCCTGGCTTGCCATGGGCCAGCAAGGAGCTCTTGCCACGATAGAAAAACCAAGGGTACTCGGGCTTTTCACGGCCGCCTTCCTTGGCATGATCGAAGTAGTTAAGACCCAGACAGATGATCTTGCCCGGCTCAGGCACCAAGGGCGCCAGTTCAAGCTCGGCCATGGGCAGCCGCGGTGCCTGGCTGGCCAATGCAGCCTGGGCCGCAGCAACCAAGTCAACACCCGCTTCCAGTGCGCCGCGCAGGCTCGCAGGAACCTGCGGCACGGCTGCATTGAGATCGATTACGGCATTCTGGTCAACAACGCCCAGGCGGGGGATTCCATTGAGAAGAAATGTGGTCAGTTTCATGGTGATTCTCGCAATAAAGGTTAGTCAAACATTGGCAAAGAAGAGGCTGCGTTGTGCCCGCTTCAGGGATTCGGCTGGAACGGCAGAGATGCCCCACTGGTCGATGCGCCCTGGCGCCCATTTCCAGTCGGCGGGGCCGCGTGGGTGGTAGTTGTCGTCGATCTGCTCAACTTCGGCGGTGTATTCGATGACTTCACCAAACGGACCGATAAAGTAGTTGAACGCGTTGTTGCCCGGCCCATGGCGCCCGGGACCCCAGGCAATGTCGAAGCCTGCGTCCTTCATGCGGCCGCCACCGCGCATGACCGAATCAATGTCGGGCATGAGGAAGGCGATGTGGTTTAGCGCATCGTTGTCGGTATCACCCAGCGCGATGGTGTGGTGGTCGCTGTTGCAGCGCATGAAAGCCATGATGCGGGTACGGTCCGATAGCGAGAAATCGAAGACCGATTCCAGGAAGCGCCGCGTCACTTCAACCTGAATGCTGTTGAGAACCACATGCGCCAGGCGCACAGGCCGGTCCACCGATTCAGTGGCGGCGACACCCAGGGCATCGCCATGCACCAACTGAAACTGCCGCCCGTCAGCATCGGCCACTGTGACCGACATGCCGCCGCCGGGCTCGCTCACCACTCCGACGGGAACAACCACCCGCCCGCCCTCTGCCAAGATCTTTTTCGCCACCGCATCGAGGTCTCCAGGATTTCTGGCCCGCAAGGTGATATGTCGAATGCTGGCGGGGCCCGCACGCTCATGCAATGACAGCAGGTGATGATCCACCCCCGCGCCCCTGAGGTAGAGAGCGTCTGCGGTGCGCGCGACCACCTCCAGGCGCCAGATGGAGGTGTAGAAAGATTCGGCGCGGACCAGATCCGGCACATAAAGGGCAACGCTACGCAGAGCGCTTACCCGTGAAGATGCGTGAGTCAAACAATTTCTCCTTTCAGGATGCATCCAGGCCGAGGAATCGCCTGGCATTGGAATGGATGAGTTGGCTGGTCACACGGTCGTCGAAACCAGCCTGTCGTATGCGCTCGATAGGCGCGCGATCGTGAAAATTGAAGGGATAGTCGGTGCCCACCATCAACTGGGTGTCGCCAAAAACAGCCACCAGATGACGCAGCGTCGGCGCGTCGAACACCAGCGTGTCAAAGTACAGCGAGCGCACCTGCTCGGCGGGGGACGCCAGCACGCTTTCTTGCAATGCCGGGAATACCGACATGGCCTGCTGCAGGCGTGGAAGCAACAAGGCTAGCGTGCCGCCCCCATGGCTAAATGCCATGCGTAGCTTGGGATGGCGCAGCAGCACATTGCCAGTCAACACGGAAGCCGCCGCCAAGCCCACGTCGGTGGGGTAAGCCAGCACCTGCTGCAGCGGCCCAGGCCCGACCAGCCGGTCCATGCCCACCGGTTTGAGCGCATGGACAAAGACAGGCATGTCCAGCGCCGCGCAGGCTTCGAAGAAGGGATCGAACCGGGCGTGCCCAATCACCATTCCGTTGATGTTGCTGCCCACCTCCACTCCGGTGATGCCCAGCACGAACTTCATGTGCCGCAGTTCGTTCAGCGCCAGGTCCATGTCCTGCAGAGGCACGGCACCCAGCCCAAGCAGACGCCCCCCCGAATCAGCAACCATGGTCGCAATCTGCTCGTTGAGGTAGCGAGCCAAACGCGCGCCGTCGGATGCAGGCAACCAGTAGCTCAGCAACTCGGGCATGGGCGAGATGGCCTGCAACTGCAGCTCCATCTCGTCAAGATCAGCAATGCGGCGGGAGGTAGTCCAGCACTTGTCAGACACCGTGCGGTAGTTCTTGCCATCAATCATCACGTGCCGGTGGCAGGCATCGGCGGCAGCCATGGATGGCCAGCCCTTGGGCACGGCGTCACCTACGTAGGCCGGGAAGTCGGCAGGAATGACGTGAGCATGCACGTCCACACCACAAGCGCAAGTCATGGCCTGGTCTCAGCCGGCGCTGAAGCCGGCGCCCTCGACGCCGGCGATGCAGATCAGCTCATCCTCATCGCCAGTGCCTCCGCTGGCGCCCACCGCACCCAGCAGACGTCCATCTGCCGACAAAATGGGCACGGCACCGGCCTGGGGCAAAAATCGTCCGGAAGAAGTGGACGCCAGGGAAACGAAGAAGTTGGGGTTGTCCTTGGCGCGCTGCGCCAGTTGCCGGCTGGAAATACCCATGCCGACCGTGCCCCATGCCTTGGCCTGGGCAATGTCGCAGCGAAACATGCTGGCGCCATCTTCACGCACAAAGGCCTTCAGGTGCCCTGCCTCGTCAAGCACCGCCACGGCCATTGGCTTGTAGCCAGCGGCTTGTGAAGCGGCCAATGCGCGCGCAGTGATGCGCTGCGCTGCATCCAGCGAAATCGTGTTCATGTCTTGTCTCCTTTATGATCTGCACCGGCTTGAAAGCTTGGCAGATTTGATCTATGGAGCCGAGTTTAGAAGTGCGATGAAAATTCACCAAGATGATTTGATAGATAGATACAATCCACGAAATGGATAGAAAATCGGTCGATCTCAATCTGCTTTTGGTGTTTGATGCCATGTTTCGCCACCGGAACGTGACAAAGGCCGGCGAGTCTTTGGGACTGAGTCAGCCAGCCATGAGCGCGGCTGTCAATCGCCTCCGAACGCTATTCGATGACCCTCTGTTCGTGCGGGCGGGCTTCGGCATGGCGCCCACGCCACGCGCAGAGACGCTGAACCCGGACATCATGCAGGTCGTTCAGGCGATCGAGAGCACCATCCTCAAACCGCAGAAGTTTGAGCCCGCCCTGAGTGAGCGGTCTTTCGCTCTGCTAGCACCGGACATTGCAGAAGTCAATTTCCTGCCGCGCTTGCTGGCTGCGCTGGCCCGGTCTGCACCGTTGGTCAATGTGAAGACCTTTGGCATGCCCCGCGAGGCGGCGACACATGCGCTGGAATCGGGCGTGGCGGATCTGGCCATAGGCTACTTTCCGGATCTACACCGGGCCGGTTTTTTCCAGCAGCGTCTGTTCAAAAGCACCCACGTGTGCTTGTTCAGGCGAGACCACCCCCAACTGGGTGATAGCTTAACGATGTCACAGTTCTCCAGTCTGAAACATGCCGTCGTCAAGCCGGACGGCCGCGAACACGTCTTTGATCAGTTCCTGCAAACCAAAGGGATACAGCGGCGCGTGGTGGTTCAGATTTCACACTTCATGAGCTTGCTGCCCATCATCGAGAGTTCCGACCTGATTGCCACCGTGCCGCGCGACCTGGCTGAACTGCTGGTGCGCTACGGCAACCTGCGCTTTGTCGAGACGCCTATGCTGTCACCGGTGATCGAGGTACAGCTGATTTGGCACCACCGTTTTCAGAAAGACCCCGCACACGTTTGGTTGCGTCAAGAGATGTTCCGGATATTGGGTCCAACTGCTGCCATGTGACTCTGCCAATAACAAGAAACGAATCACTGGCGGTGGTTTGTAGAACCAAGGATGGTCCGGCTTGTTTAAGGCGACGCTGAATAAGGCGAGTTAAAGCGCGACTTTGGTATTCGGGTGCTCGATGCCCTGCACCAGTGGATGACATTGCAGAGGCAGAAGCTGCCGGACAGCTCAGCCACCGCCCGGGCGCTGGAGTACAGCCTGCGGCGCTGGGTGGCGCTCACGCGTTTCACAGATGACGGGCAGTTGCCCGTGGACAACAACTGGATCGAGAACCAGATCCGGCCAATTGCCATTGGCAGGAACAACTGGCTGTTCGCTGGCAGCTTGCGCGCGGGCCAGCGGGCGGCGGCGGTGATGAGTCTGGTGCAGTCGGCACGTATGAATGGGCATGACCCCTATGCCTACCTGAAGGATGTGCTGACCCGGTTGCCAATGCACAGGGCCAGCCGGGTGGAAGAGTTGCTGCGGTATCGCTGGCAGCCCATCACTCCTTGACATCAACCATGGCCGTCGCCAGCGGTCAACACGGGATTGCTGCGCGCTTACGCAAGTTGGCATTCATGCCATGTTGCAGGGCCACCGCAGCGATCGATGCGCCGGGCTTCTGGCACATGGCCACCAGTTCGGCCTTGAATTGCGGGTTGTAGGTGTGCCAGGCAACCAGCTTCCGTGATGCCATGGGCAAACCCGGCCTTGTAGCCACTGAAGTCATCACACACCAGACTGCCCTTCCAGTCTCCGAGGAAGTGCCTGGCATGCTCACCGGCTCTGGATTCACAGAAGTCGTACACCACGGCCTTGATGTCCTCGAAGGCCCCTGGTGCGTAGGCCCACAGGTAGGCGCGGTGTGTCGTGCCTTTGCCGGGCTGGAGCATTTGCACCGGCGTCTCGTCGGCATGCAGTACGCGGTGGGTGAGCATCTCGGTCTTCAGAGCATCCACCAGCGGTTGCAGCCGCACCCCGCAGGTACCCACCCACTGCGCCAGGGTGGAGCGGGGAATAGCCAGGCCGGCGCGTGCAAAGATGGTTTCCTGCCGGTACAGCGGTAGGTGATCGGCGTACTTGGCCACCAGCACCTGGGCCAGCAGAGCGGCGGTCGGGATACCTTTGTCGATCACATGTGCTTCGACCGCTGCCTGTTGAATAGTTTCGCACTTCGCGCAGGCCCACTTGCCCCGGATGTGGCGCTCCACAGTGAACACGCCGGGCACATAGTCCAGCTTCTCGGCCACGTCTTCGCCGATGCGTTGCATCTGGCAGCCACATTGGCAAGTGGTGGACGCTGGCTCATGGCGAATCTCGCGCCGGGGCAGATTGGCCGGTAGCGGCTGGCGTTTGGGCTGTTGTTTGACTTCGGGCGCAGCAGCCGGTGGCTGGAGCTGTTCGATCTCCAGAGAGACGGCTGCCAGGTCGGCCTCGATCTCGTCTTCGAGCAGGCTCTTTTGCTCGGCGTTATAGCGCTCGGACTGGGCGGCAAACTTCATGCGCTTGAGCAGCGCGTTCTCGTGGGTGAGTTTGGCGTTGAGCGCCTGGCTGTGCTTGAGCTCCGTTTGGTGGCGGGCGATTTGCGCATCCTTGTCGGTCACGTGGCCCATGAGGCTGGCGACCATCTCGCGCAGTTGCTCTGCGCTGAGATTGTTCAGGGATTGTTG
The DNA here is from genome assembly GCF_056521425.1 of Rhodoferax sp. LS1P39. NCBI lineage: Bacteria > Pseudomonadati > Pseudomonadota > Betaproteobacteria > Burkholderiales > Comamonadaceae > Rhodoferax > Rhodoferax sp. LS1P39. The sequence continues at coordinate 204,728 of NZ_JBWMAV010000001.1, forward strand.
CTGCACCACCATGGCAGCAAGTGTGCCAAGGAAGGCCCTGCGCTGCCATGCGCAGATCCACGGATTGCGCGCCGACTTCAGACCACAGTGATGATGCCGGCGTTTCCCATGCGCTGCCAGGGCAGACCCAACACCAGTGCGTCGAGCTGGGCGGGTTCCAACTGCCACTGGGCTTCTCCCGGCGCAGGCCAGATGAACTTGCCCTGGTGCAGTCTACGTGCGGCCAGCCAGATGCCGATGCCGTCGTGCACCAGCACTTTGAGTCGGTTGGCCCGCTTGTTGGCGAACAGATAGGCGTGGTGGGGGTGGGCTGCGCCGAAGACGGTGATCACCCGGGCCAGCGCCGTGTCGGTGCCAGCGCGCATGTCCAGCGGGGCGGTAGCCAGCCAGGCTGCGTCGATGCGGATCATCGCAGCAGCTCACGCAGGAGTGCTGCGCATTGCGACAGCGGGCACTGCAAGCGCACCAGCAGTTCGCCACGCTGAATCTGTAGATGAACCTCAGGCAAGAGAGGCTCGTCGGCAGGTGCAGGACACCCGGCGGAGATCGACTCCAGTGCGGGAACACATGGGGCAGTGTGCATCGGCAAAGACACGAATGCAGGCGGTGCCGATGTTTGTCTTTCTCGCTGCTCGCGGATCCAGCGGTGCACCATGTTCGAGTGCAGGCCCTGCGCCAGGGCCACACCGCCTACGCTGGCCCCAGGCTGGGCACAGCGGGCCAGTACCTCTGCCTTGAATTGCTGGCTGTATTCACGCCGCCGTGGGCGGTCTTGATTCAAAGTTTGTTCCATCGTCTCCACGATCCTCCATCGTGGGGACGATGCCCGCTTCAAGCGGTGCATTCAAGATGGGTTCGCCGCGCGCTTACATGGCACGCTCGTGCCAGCAACGTATGCGTCCGGCCATCCCCTCTTGACGAGCGGCGCAATCAGTCTCCGGTGCTGCCAACGACAGTCCAGCGATGCGGCAGCAACTCACCCACCCGGCGCGCAGGATGTGTCGGCAGCCGCTGCAGCACATCCTTCAGATACGCATACGGGTCCAGCCCGTTCAGCCGGGCCGACTGCACCAGGCTCATGACGGCGGCTGCACGTTGGCCCGCACGCAGGGAGCCCGCGAACAACCGATTTGCGCGTCCGAGCGCGATGGGCCTTATCTGGTTTTCGACCCAGTTGTTGTCGATGGGCAGGTGCCCGTCGTCGAGATAACGGGTCAGCGCCGCCCAGCGTTTAAGGCTGTAGTCCAGTGCCCGGGCCAGTGCGGTGCCGTCGGTGGCACGCACGCGCTGCGCGAGCAGCCAGGTGTGCATGGCGACCGCTACTGGCCGGGCCTTTTCCTGACGGACGGCGGTGCGCTGCTGCGCGTCCAGGCCGCGCACCTCGCGCTCTATCGCATAGAGTTCGCCGAAGAACACCAGGGCCTTGGCCGCCGTCGCGCTTTGCGTGCTGGCGTGCAACTCGAAGAACTTGCGCCGGGCATGCGCGGCACAACCGACCTCCACGATGCCCTGCGTGAAGCTGGCCTTGTAGCCAGCGTAATCGTCGCACACCAGTTGGCCTTGCCAAGCGACACCGTCATCACGCCGAAGGAACGCCCGGGCATGCTCACCGGCGCGGCTTGGCGCGAAGTCGTAAACGACGGCCTTCATCTCTTCGAAGACGCCAGGACAGTACGCCCACAGGTAGGCCTTATGGGTCTTCTTCTTGCCCGGTGCGAGCATCGCCACCGGGGTTTCGTCGGCATGCAGAACCTTGTGACCCAGGACCTCTTGCTTGAGGGCGTCGACCAGCGGCTGCAACTGCACGCCGCAGGTGCCGACCCACTCGGCCAAGGTAGAGCGAGACAGCGCCATGCCAGCACGTGCAAAGATGCTCTCCTGTCGGTACAGCGGCAGGTGGTCGGCGTACTTGGCCACGAGCACCTGCGCGAGCAGCCCGGCCGTCGGTAAGCCTTTGTCGATGACCTGTGCAGGCACTGGAGCCTGTACCAGGCGCTGACACTTGGCGCAGGCCCATTTGCCCCGGATGTGGCGCTCGACTGTGAACACGCCCGGGGTGTAGTCGAGCTTCTCGCTGATGTCTTCGCCAAAGCGCTTGAGCGCACAACCGCAGGCGCAGGTGGTGCTCTCGGGCTCGTGGCACAGCACGGTGCGCGGCAGGTGTGGCGGCAGCGGCGCTCGACGCGGCTGCAGGCGTTCTGTAGGCCGCGGTGTGGAACGCATCGACTCCAGCTCGAGTTCGACCGCGGCGATGTCGGCATCGACGTCCTCGTCGAGCAGGCTCTTCTGCGTGGCACCGAGTTGTTCGCTGCGGGCGCTGAACTTCCAGCGCTTGAGCACCGCTATCTCGTGGGTCAGTTGTTCAATGCGGGCCGTGCTCCAGACCAGCTTGCGCTCCTTGGTCTGCAGCTCGCCGTCGGCGTTGGACAGCCGGGCCATCAATTCCTGCGCCAACGTACGCAACTCGGCTTCACCAAGTTGGTCGAGTTGCTGGAGTGGGGCGCTGCTGAGCATGGGCCAGAGTGTGCCCAACACCGCTGCAATGGGGCTATTGGCACATGCCCCGATTGAACCGGCTAGGCCTGGTCGTACGGGCTCAGGCCAGGGTGATGGCGCCGTGTTCTCCCAGGCGCTGCCAAGGCAGGCCGAGCACCAATGCCTGGAGCTGTTCGCACGTGAGTCCGGCCTGGGTGCCGAGTGCATCCGTGCCCCAAACGAAGCGGCCCTGGTGGAGGCGGCGGGCACACAGCCAGATACCGATGCCGTCGTGGACCAGCACCTTCATTCGGGTGGCACGTCGGTTGGCGAAGAGGTAGGCGTGGTGAGGCTTGGCTGCGCCGAAGACCTGAACGACACGACTCAATGCCGTATCGGTGCCGCAGCGCATGTCCAGAGGCTGGGTGGCCAGCCACACCGCATCGATGCGTATCACCGCAGCAACTCGCGCAGCCACGCCGCGCATGCGGGGGTGGCAGACACGGGCCAGCTCACCTTGATGGCCAACGGGCCGCGGTGCAGTTCGATGCGCACGTCCTCGCTTGGCTGCGAGAAGGCTGGCACAGGCGGCGCCAGCGGCAGTGCGATGAACGAAGGCGCAGGCGCTGGTGCAGGCACTGGTTCCGATGCCTGCCGGCGCCACTTGTGCACCAGGTTTGCGTTCAGCCCATGGGCCATCGCGATGCGGGCGACGGAGGCTTCGGGCTTGGCGCACTCGGCCAGGACCTGGGCCTTGAGGGCTGCGCTGTGACGCCGCCGGATGAGGGGTTTGGAGTCTTCGATGGTGTCCACCTATTGCTGTTGGTGGACACCATGTTGGCCCGTCAACGGGCCTCAATCAAGATGGGTTGGCCGGACGCATACCCAGCAACGTCCACGGCAGTGGAGTCACTGAGCATTGACTGTCTGGATTGGGATGACTCTTTGAGCCAACGGTGCAGCACATTGGCGTTCATGCCATTGGCGCTGGCGACCGCCGCAATCGATGCGCCCGGTGCATTGCAAGCGGCCAGCAATTCGGCCTTGGTCTGGGCAGAATAGGTGCGCTTGGTGCGTCGAACTGCGTACCTCGGGGTATCTACGTCTTTGAGCATTGTGTCCACGATCGTTTGATGTGGACACAATGTTGCTAGGTCGGGTGCCAGTCAACAAGATGACTTCGCTGGCCGCTTACAGCTTTCCTGCTTCATCAGCCGCTGCACCACCTTCTCGGAGATCGCGACGTCCTGCCTGGTCAGCGGAGCCAGTAATCTGCGGTAGCCGTAGCGGCGATGGTTCGATTCAAAGATGTCGGTGATGGCTTGCCGCACCGAACGGTACTTGTCGTCCACCGCCGTACGGGCCCGGTGGTAGAAGTACGAGCTACGCGCAAGACCCAACTGGGCAAGGAGCTCTGGCAGATCATAGTACTCCATGAGGGCGTCAATCAGCTGTGTCTTCTCCCGGTTGGACAGGAGCTGGAGATCGACGCCCAGGCCTTTTTTAGCAGCTCATTGGTCTTGTTCAGCAAGTCCCGCTCAAGCCACACGGCCGTCTCGCCTAACTTCATGTCCCGGCAGGCCTTGCTAGTGCTCAGGCCTTGCGCCCGAATCATCTGAACAACCTCCAGTTTGAAGCTTGCGTCAAAGACTCTTCGCTTTGTTGTAGTCACGTTATTACATAGGTGATTTACACCTATCTGTTTGTGCGAATTCATTAGACCAAGACAAGCTTCACAAAAAGAAATGGGAAAGCGACTTTAAAGTAGTAAGCTAACAGTCGACAATATGCTAGTCATTAACACGCATCCAGCGACAAGCTTAATAAAATAAGATGCGGGCGATTTAAGCGTCCCGCTTTCCAAGAGTGACCGGCACCTAAAGCTCCCAATCAACGCGACCGCTAGAGCACTTGCTATGACCCCAACGCCTACGGCACCGAAGACATAACTACGGGTCTCCCAGGAACCTCTAATTAGCAGTAGGCCATTGACGAATATGGCCAGCGCTGTCCTGCGCCACGCCAAAGCGGTGCGCTCTGGCTGCAATCCGGGGTCACGCCGTAGATCCAATCCATCTGGGTGGGGGATACTGGAAGCCTCCGTACTATCGCTTTGCATCATTGCCCTACAGCGGACCTACACGTGTTCCGTTCGATTGATTCGGTGTCTCGAAGCATTGTCATCAGGAGAAATTATCGAGTACCAAGGTTCAAGACGACTCTTCCAGAATCCTCGAGAGCTGCACAGGCGCATCAACCATTACGTCATGCCCAGTCTCCTCAGCCGAGATGGTATAAGTTCGCCAAGAAGTGTCGGTCCTCGCATCAGCCAGGTATTTGTCAAACTTCTCTTGAGGAAAGCCTACCGCTCGAACATAGATCTTTTTTGCAATGCGCTCCCTCGCTCCGGTCAGTTGTATGGGCTGAATGGCCACAGACGCAGGCTGGGGGGTCATTTTCGACTGCACCCAGGCGGCCTTCTTCGAATCTCTTACGCCAAACGCAGCTTGTGCATTGGGAACCGGTCGACCAACATCGCCTCGAGATATGGCGTCTTGCAGTTGCTTCTGAAACTGGATGGCGTTTGTGTCAATGACCCGCTGGCCGTTTTCAGGGACAAAGGCATCTACAAAAACCACCGAGCGAACTCTTGAAGAAATCTTCTCCAATGCGCCCGAAACAGGCCACCCCCCATAGGAATGTGCAACCAATACCGCGTCCTCGATGTCCTCCCACTGGAAGAGGTTTACCAAATCATCAATGTGCGTCTGTAAGGTGAGCGAAGTGGAAATCAGGTGAGAACGATCTGCCAAGCCTGTCAACGTGGGCGTGTAGACGCGGTGGCCTTTGGCCTCAAGAATATCTCGAACGTATTTCCAGCACCATCCCCCATGCCACGCTCCATGCACCAGCACGTAGGTATGCTGACCAGATCCGGCGGTTACCTGCGGATTTGCGCATCCAGCAATCGCCATAGCGCCCCCTGTGATCCCAAACAGGGCATGCCTACGTTTAAAACGTTCGCTCATTGTCGTCTCCTCTTATTGTGAAATGATGGACTCCAAAAATACCCGCTAGCTCACCAGAATCAGGAACGCCAAGATCAAACCAACTCCACTGAGACAAACAGCAAGTAGAAGAATCGTATATCCAGATGCCAAAGGCTGCCCATGGCGCATCGCAATTTCGTTGGCTTTCCAACGAAAGTATGCGACCGCCGCTACGACACACGCGATGAGGGCGAGCGGTATCCCCATCGTCGCAGACAATGCATTCGGGCGAAGATGTGCAGAGAACTGGTGAAGAAGTACAGCACCTGCAATGATCGCAAGGGCTGTACGAATCCAAGCCAGAAATGTCCGCTCGTTGGCCAAGCTGAATCGGTAGTCGGGTTCGTGCCCATCTCGCTGCCACGCAGCCCTACGCATCGCGGTCCTCAGCTTTCATCAGGTTGCGCTCGTCCCTTCGCGCCGGAGTCGCTTCAGCGCGCATCGGGTACAAGCCGCGTCTTCATAAATTCCCCCAAGGATTCCCCACGCATTGCTGCGTAAACCTCGAAGTTGGACATCCGCACCACACGGGCAAATTTTTCCAGAACGAAGAAGTTGACACCATATTGAATCAGTCCGAGCCAATCGTGGGAACGAACGAGCTGCCGCTCGATCTCATTAAGACCGGCTTGATCGAACGCTTCCTCCGGTGCACGCAACAGCAATTCGCGGCATTCCTGCCGGGCTAGCATCCAGAAGAACCGATTGAGGCGCAGGGTCTTGACGCTGATCTTCAAATCGAACGGGTAGGTCCCACGAACGTCCTCAATTCCGGCAAGCTGCGGGTTCATGACCGTTCTTCCTCATACAAGACGACGGTCATCGCCGTGGTGGTTGCCAAGTAGTAGTTTTGGTGCAGCTTGCGGATGCCATCGCTCAAAGCACCACGCATCGCCAGCCACATTATCACTTCCGCACCCTCAGCGCCGCCGAGTCGCACGTAGTCTGCGTGGGTCAGAGCGGTGAGGTTTGCCGGGTCGTGTTCGAGGAGCCGCAGGAACTCCATGTCCCATTCGGTGTTGTTGAAGCCAGTGCGCTCGCCGTGGATTTGGTGCGACAAGCCGCCCGTGCCTACGACCACCACGCGCAAGTCCTCAGGGTAGGACTCCACCGCCCGACGTACAGCTTGCCCCAGCTTGTAGCAACGCAGCGCGGTCGGCAACGGATACTGGAGCACGTTGATCTCGATCGGAACGACCGCACCGGGCCAATCCGGTTCCGGCCGCCACAGCAAGGGGAGAGGCGAATGACAGCCATGGTCCAAAGCCTTCTCCTGGAACACCGCCATGTCGAATTCCTGGTTCACAAGTGATTCGGTGACGTGGATGGCCAGATCCGAATGCCCTTTGATCGGAGGTAGCTGGCGAGGGCCGGCACCCTCGTCCGCGAGCTCGAAACTAGGGCTGATACCCACAGCAAACGTAGGGTACAGGTCAAAGAAGAACGTATTCGCGTGGTCGTTGTAGAAGATAAGAAGAACGTCGGGCTTTTGCTCTTCAAGCCAGCGCGCAACTGGCTCGTAACCCTCGAACAAAGGAGCCCACGCTGGCTCATGCTGTCGCCCCTTGTCGTAAACAATGCCGATCGATGGCACGTGCGAGGTGCCTATACCGCCGATGATCTTGGCCAAACGATTGTCTCCCGATTAGTTCGATGTATGCAAAATGAACCTGGCTTCACGACTGGCGATCCGCCAGCAGTCAGCAAGTTTATGAAATCGGTCGATGAACTCGCCTACGGCAGCTGGTTGCCGGCACGGCCGTCCTTGCGGGCCAGCGTCGTCGGTTGTCGAGCCAGACCAAACCTGGACGTAACTGACAGAGCTTGCTTCGGTCTCGGAATGGACATCGACGCGGATGTTGCTTACAAGATGCAGTGTGATTCGCTCCGGCGAGCGCAATGCATAGGCGTCGTAGATGGCAATGCGGCCACAAAGCACCGTTCCACCCGGCCTGACAAGCATGCCATGATCAGTGAACAGGCCAGACAGCTTCTGTGCTTGATTGGCGTCAGCGAAGGCTGCCGCGTCCAAAACAAGTCGCTCGCAGGCGCGTTCAATGGAATGACGCTGAAGTTCATCCATGATCGCGGTCCTCACCCTGTAGCCATTGGTACAAGGCCATTGAGGTTGCCTCCGGTTGCTCCATCGTTGTCATGTGGCCCGAGTCCTCGATAACAACTAGGCGCGACTGGGGCAGCGATGCCTGCATCTCCTGGTGCCTTTGCAAAGGACTCCATGCATCCTGCCGACCGCACAGCAACACGGTTGGACAGGTAACTCCGCCCAGGATCGATCTGGCATTCGGACGATTGAGCAGCGCGTTGATCTGAGCCTCAAAGATGTCCGTACTGCTTCGCTCGATCATCTCCAGGATTTCCCCGAAAACCTGCGTTTTCAACCGTGACGGATGCACCATGCCTTGGGCCCATTGCTGACCCATGGTCCGCATCCCATTTTCTCTGGCTTCTTGCAGAAGCCGAAACCGCTTGGAGCGCTCCTGTTCGCCCTCCTCACCCAAGGCAGTTGGATCGATGCCAGTATCGGCCAGGGCAAGCCTGTTGACCCGCTGCGGAGCAAGACGCATGATCTCCAGCGCAACGCGCCCCCCCATGGAATGGCCTACGAGCGCAAAACGCTCGGTCGGTGCCTGCCTTAACACCAGCTCGGCCATCGCCGTGATGGACGAAAGGGCACCAAACGATGGTACGACGGAGTTCCACTCGGAAAGCGCAATCTTCTGGTGCGCCCAAACAGCCTCATCACAAAGTAAGCCTGGCAGAAGAATAACGGTGCCCTTTGACATGCCTAAAGCTCCTTTTGTACCTAGAAGGAATGGTTCATGCCGACCAGCGTCGCCCGGGGATCGGCACCGAAAACAGAGCCACCAACCCTTTGACTGCCGGTATTCAACGCCAGCCGGGCGTTGCCGTCGTTGCTGACGCCCCCCCATGCGGCGTACAGATTTGTCCGCCGCGACAGCGGATACGAGTAAGCGACACCGAAAGTCGTCGCCGCACCATCGGCCCGGCCCACCACTTTGAAATCCGTGCGCGTGACCTGCACGTTGAGATCACCGCCGCCGATGCCAACGCCCGCGCCAAGCCATGTTGCTTTACTCTTGGTAACGACCCCCGCTGTTGCCGTCAACGGATCGACAAGCCAACGGCCTGCAGAAAAAGTCCACGCACCCGCCTTGTATTCGCCACCAAAGCCTCCGTCATTCATCCAGTCGGTCTCGGTCGTTGATCCGGGGACCAGATCGCGCCGACGCTGTGCGGCGGCTGTGAGCACAAGATTGTCCCGCTTGAAGTCCACTGCCATCGCTTGAACTTTGCCTTGAGATCGAGCCGGCGTGGAACCCTCCGTTCCAAATGTCATTGCCAGGCGACCGGAAAAGCCTCCGGCAGATGGCGTCGTATAGAAGACGCCGTTGCTTGCACGTGTCATTGAGATCTGGCTCGCAGTAAGCAGGTGGCCCGGCAAACCCATGCGGAATCGGTCGATTTGCAGCAGGCTGCGAAATGCAGGAGTCAGATCTCGTCCGAGGTTGACCTCTCCGAAACGTCCTTGCAAACCGACCACGGAGCGTCGCGCGAAAAATGAGGTCGGTTCATCGGGGAAAACCGCGGTCGCCCCTGTGTCGATAAACAGACCAGCCTCAATATTGAACAACGCTTTGAGTCCCCCGCCGAGGTCCTCGCTCCCTCGAAAGCCCAGACGAGATGCAAGCATGTTTCCGTTATTCAACATGTAATTTTTGACACTGCCTGGCGCGCCTGTATCGTTGACTTCGATACCTGCATCTAGCGTGCCGTAGATCTGCAGTGAAGACGTCTGTGCGAACGCCGGTGATCCGGTGAGCCACACAACGGCGACGGCCGGCAAAGATTTCTTCAAGTTCTGGAACATTTTGTCTCCTCATTTTAAGTAGTTACAAGGATCGCAGCACGGTCTCGGCAACGCCAATGCGATCACGCAACGAGCTATGCGTTCGCCTTATTGGTGATGCGATTCGACTCCTGGTGCAACGATTCAATCAACACCTGTAGATCCGGCGAAACTTCATCGTCGTGACGTAATGCAATGCCAATTTCGCGCGATGCGTCAAGGCCGGGGACCGGCACGATACGCAGCAGCGCGGCCATCTCGTCCTCAAGCGCTTGACCATGCGATGCCAGAGCCAGATGGTCCGTATTCGCGACCATGGCGCGCGTGAACTGCGCGCTGGTTGCACGAATGCGGTCCGAGGGCGGCGCGAGCCCGTCTTGCGCAAAGACGCGATCCAGCGCGGCACGTGCTGGTGTACCGGGAAGAGGCACCACCCAAGGCCAGTGCTGGAGCGCTTTCAGTGTTGGGACTCCATGTTGGAAACAGGGGTGGTCGGGTCGCGCAACGACGGCCAGGTCATCAATGAAGAGAACATGTTGCGAGACGCCTGGCGGTGGCTGGGCACGCAGGGCTCCGATGACGATGTCAACATCTCCCACCCTCAGTTGTTCCATTAGACTTTCGTAGGTGCCATCCACCACGGTCAGACAGATGCCACTATGGTTTTTGATGGTCGATGAAACAGCTGCGGGAAGGACGACGTGGACGGACAAGGGCAATGCACCGACCACGATGCGGCCGCGCAGTTGCCCCTTGGATGCGGCAATTTCAGCCTCCATTGCGCGCAATTCCGCCATGGCAAGCTTGACCCGTGCCAACAGCGCATGACCACTTTCCGTCAACCGTGTACCGCTGGACAATCTGCGAAAGAGAACGGCACCGCAGGCATGTTCGAGCGCGGTCAACGAACGGTGAACTGCGGGTTGCTGTACACCCAGTGCACTTGCAGTTCTACCACCACTCTCCTGAACCGCGAGCATCAGCAGCGCCTTGAGCGAGGAAGGCGACGCCATGCTGGCGAAGCGTTGGGACACCACCGCATCTCTCTGCACCTTGTCCGACACTTGCAATGCCTCACTGGCACCAACCGAAAGATGCCAGAACATCTGCTTGCCGCGTGCGGCCACACGCCGACCCGGCGGCGTAGACAGCATACCTCGCGCGGTCCGATCAAACAGAGGAAACCCGATTAGCTGTTCCAAGCTTGCAATTGCCCTTGCGACAGCCGATTGAGAAAGGTGGACCGCCTCGGCTGCTTGCATGGTGCTGCCATGTTCCGCGACGGCGATCACACAACGCAGTGGTTTCAACCATTCAATCGACTCCGGGAGGTCCCGGCCTGGCACAGATTGTGTAGCTAAGCCCGCATCGCCCAACGAAGTCATGGAATATCTCGCGACGGCGCGCGCTCAGACGAAGAGGTCCGGCCCGGCGAAGCGTCTGGCGGCAATCTCACGCATCCGGCATGTCCTTGTCGGTGTACGTAATGCCAACGAACGCATCGGCAGGGATTGCCGGCATCTGTTGACTCCACTGCAACCAATCTGCCCGCATCTCCGCCAGGCGTCCGGGTTCGGCCTTGGCGCGGTTCGCGCGTTCACGCTCGTCCTTGGCCAGGTCGAACAGGTATTCGTTGTCTTCCACGCGGAGATACTTCCAGTTCCCCAAACGCATCGCGCACTGGCTACGGTGGTTCATGCGCCAATACAGTGGCCGTTCGAATGGTTCGGTTTCGTCGCAGAGCACCGACAACAGCGACACACCATCGAACGGAAATTCCGGGGCAGCCTGCAGGCCCGCTGCGTCCACAACCGTGGCGGTCCAGTCCATAGACATGCACTGCTGCTCCGAGACTGTGCCTGGAGCGATCGCTGCGGGCCACTGCGCGACCCATGGGACGCGGATACCGCCTTCGGTCAGATCCATCTTGCCGCCAACCAGCGGCCAGTTGTCGGAGAACCGTTCGCCGCCGTTATCGCTGGTAAAAATGACCAGCGTATCTTCCTCCATCCCATGCTTGCGCAAGGCATCCATGATCCAGCCGATACCCTCGTCCATGTGATGGATCATTCGGCGGTACGTATCCACGCTACCGCCGTCGAGGTGAAAGATGTTGCCGCCAAGTTCCGCTGCGACGGCGACGTCGTCGCGCGTTTCCCATGGCCAATGAGGCGCGGTGTAGTGAAGACTGATGAAAAACGGCGCAGAACCTTCGGCCGCCACTCGATCGATGAAATCCACCGTCCGCTTCGACAGAAGATCGGTCATGTAGCCTTCGTCAGAAGACTCAGCATTGCCATCCCACAGATCATGAACTCCGCCTTGGCCGCAATGGCTGAAGTAGTCGACCCCGCCGGACATGGGACCGAAGAACTCCTGGTAGCCAGAGCGCAACGGCCCGAAATGCGGAGGGAATCCCAAATGCCACTTGCCGATGAGCGCAGTGCGGTAGCCGCCTTCCTGTAACAGCGAAGCAATGGTCGGATGCCCAGGCGGAAGCCCCAAGATCTCGCTTCCACGGCTATTCTTGCTACTGATCGGTTCATCGGCACCGCCCCTCAGCCGATATTGGTAGCGCCCGGTCGCCAGCGCAAACCGGGTTGGGGAACAAACGGGGGAATTCGAATACCCTTGCGTGAATCGAATCCCTCCGGCCGCCAAGCGATCAATGTTTGGCGAAACCGGACCAAAGCTCGCATTCCGGCCGCCGTAGCATCCCAAGTCCGCATAACCGAGGTCATCGGCAACGATGAAGATGACGTTGGGTCGTTTGTAGGTTTTCATTCGAGTGCCTTGAATCCAGTGGCCTTCACGACCTGTGACCATCGGGCCGTTTCTTCGGCGATGGCCTTTGAAAAGACGGGGCCAACTTCATCCGACATATCGAAACCTTGTGCCTCAAGACGACTCCGCAGGCTGGCATCGGCGTGTGCATCCTTAATCGCCAAAAGTATCTGATCCAGCATGGGCTTCGGGGTTGCCGACGAAACCAGCACCCCGAACCAAACCGCAGTTGTCAGTTCTGGCATGCCCAACTCCGCCACCGTAGGCACATCGCTAATTTTCTTGACACGCTTGGGTGAGGTAACCGCAAAAGCTTTGAGTTTTCCTGCACGGATATGCGGCTCAGCCGTCGCTAGCTGCGTGAAGCCCAGCATTACCTGGGCGCCGAGGATATCGTTCACCTGGGCGGCCGATCCTTTGTACGGTATATGGACCATATCGGCCTTCAGCCGTTCGTTCAATTGGTAGCCGAGGAAATGGGATGGCGTCCCGGCACTGTAGGATGCGTACGCGGCCTTTCCCTTCTGAGCTTTGATCCAGGCCCCAAGTTCTGCAAAGTCCTTGGCCGGTACCGAGGGGTGGGCGACAAGCACCAGGGGCGCCTCTACACCCTTTGCTAACGGCATGAAGTTTTCAATTTTCCACCGCAGTTGCGGGAAAGTGGCCGGGTTGATGGTCATCAATCCTTGCGTTCCGATAAGCAGGTTGGTGCCATCAGCTGGGCCGCGCATGACAGTTTCAGCAGCCGAGTTTCCCGATGCGGCGGCCTTGTTGTCAACAACGAATATGCCACCCGTGGCCCGGTTCAGGTAGTCAGCCAAGGCACGGGCGTATGTGTCTGGTGCCGCGCCCGCTGCGGTCGGGACGATGATGTTCACGGGCCGATCAGTCCATCGCTGTGCTGCCAACGTGTTTTTGGAAATAGCCGCCAAAGCGGCCGTTGCGAGCAAACTACGGCGTGTCAGGCTTAGTGGGCCGTACGGGAAGGTGGGGATCGAATTCAAAGCGATGTCTCCATTTAAGTTCTTACGAAATGCTATAGTTTCCGCGATGGCAAGTAAATTGAAAAATAGTCGATTAATATTTACTGTTAGTTAATGAACTCTTGGACCCATATTCAACTCAGGCATCTGCGTTGCGTCGTCGCCGTGGCGCAGGAAAAGAGTCTGCGCAAAGCCGCAGACCAACTGAGCATCACAGTCCCCGCAGTTTCAAAGACACTGAGCGAACTCGAAGACATCGTCGGACAGCATCTGGTGCGGCGCCTTCACTCTGGTGCCCAACTCACTCCGGCCGGAGACGTCTTCTGTCAATTCGCTGTGGCGTCGCTCAAGAATGTGCGGGAGGCGTGGGATGCCGTTGATGCGAGTGGCCCTCTCAATGCGCTGCCCATTCGCATCGGCGCCCTGCCCAACGTGGTCACGACTGTGCTGCCGAGAGCGGTCAGTGCGCTCCTTCAGGAGCTGCCGCAGACGCGGATCGACGTCTACAGCGGTACTAACGCAGAGTTGCTGTCGCGACTGACGGGAAATCACCTCGATGTGATCGTGGGGCGCATGGGAGACCCGGCGCAGATGGTGGGCTTGACGTTCGAGCACCTGTATTCGGAGCCCCTTGTCTTCGCATGCCGACCCGAGCACCCCCTGTTGCGACAGGAGGGCGACCTGCTCGAAGCGCTGCAGGACGTGCACGTGATGCTTCCGCTCGGGGGCACTACGATCCGGGATTACGCCGATAATTTTTTCGCGAAACGTGGACGCGCATTGCCGCGTCTGCGGATCGAGTCGGTGAGCGCTACGTTCGCCACCAACTTGTTGCCGCAGTCGGATGTCGTATGGTTCGGTCCCTGGGGTGTCATCGAACCGGATGTCGAAAACCAACGGCTGGCACTGCTGCCCATCGACACCGAGGACTCGCTCGGCCCGGTGGGCCTCACGCTGCGCCGGGACGAGCAAGTGTCGCAGGTGGGCCAGGAATTTCTGCGGCAACTGCGCATCGTCGCGGCAGCGAGGCGGGAAGATCCCTGGCGCGGGCCGCTTCGAATGGGGCTTAGACGCTAGCTGGTTCGAAGTAGCCATGGTCAAAACCTTACACCGGCTTCCTTCGCAGCCATTCGATAGAGTGCTTGCCGCATCAGCAACCCGGGTTTGTCGGGCGCAAAATTGAGGTCAAACTGCTGCTCCGTGTCACCGCGTACGGCTTCCATGATCCATTGCAGCGCGTCTACGTCTTCCAGGTACGCCTTCGCCGAGGCCGCATGCAAATAGGCGTCCGTCTCTGGATCCAGAAGCTTGAAGTTGCGGCTGTTGAACCACCAGTAATGGATGCTGTGATTGGTTTCAGGCGTGAAAATATGCGTGATGTTGAAGCGGTAGGTGTGTGGTAGTCCACTTGGATCGTTGTTGTCCACTATGCGCGCATAAGCCGTGTGCAGTGCAGGGGACACGAAGCGCGCATCCGAGAACCGGTCCACCGGTTTTCCGACAAGTCCGGTCGGCACGCCATAGATACCGGGTGGAGACGAGTTGCGCAGTGCGCGGTCGATGATGACCATGTCGCCTTCTTCGCGCACGTTCAGTTTCGAGCGTGCGTATTCCGGTGTGCCCACCGCGCCCGGATGCAGGAACGGAAAGTGGGTCTGATCCAGCAGGTTCTCGTGCATAGCCACGTAATCGGAATTGATGTGAAAGCTACCTTCGACGCTTTTCCATTCCGGGCTTGCCAGCCACTCTGTGTCGGGTACCAGTGACTCATCGGCGTGGTCGGGTTGCCCCATCCAGATCCATACCAATGGCCCGCGTTCCACCGTCGGAAAGCTGCGCACATTGGCGTTTGTCGGTACGATCGGCATCGCCGGCATGTTCACGCAGCGGCCAGATGGATCGAACTGCATGCCGTGGTAGCCGCACACAAGAGCGTCTCCGATCAGCTTGCCTTTGGCGAGGGGAAAGGACCGATGCGGGCAGCGGTTGCGGACAGCGACGACATCGCCGGCCAGCGTACGGTACAGCGCTACCTCGACGCCAAGCAGACGGCGGCTGAAGATCTCCCGCGATACCTCGCTTGCCAGCGCTGCGACATACCAGCAGTTGCGGACCAGAGGTGTGGCATGGTCTGCAATACCACCCAGGACGAAGCTCGTCTGGGCGGGCTCACTCAGGACTTCGGGGGCAATGTCGATGACTTTGTTCATGGGGGATGACTCCTAAAGTAAGGCTCAAGCATCAAGTTCCAGCGTTGTGCCCGTGGTGCGGGAGACGCAGATGCAAAGGGTTTCGCATGAGGCTTTTTCCTCTTCCGATAAGTACCGATCGTGGTGCTGAATCGGTCCATCGGATGCAATGACCGATAGCGGGCACAAGCCGCACTCGCCGCGGCGGCAATCCCATAGAGCGGGCACCCCATTGGCAAGCAGTGCGTCGAGAATGCTCACGTTTGGCCCTACATGCACTGTCTTGCCGCTACGCCGCAAGACGACATCGAACGCAGAAGCATGGCCAGAAATGCCGGCACCAAACAGTTCGCTGCGCACCCTGTCGGCCGACCACCTCAACTGCGCGGCAGCGGCATGGGCAGACTCGATCATTCGCGCCGGACCGCAGACATAGACAGTGGTGCCGACAGGCTGTCTTTGCAAAAGCGCCTCCAGGTCCAAGTGGCCGCAGGTGTCGCTGTAGTGCAAGTGCACCAACCCATGCGCAAGCCGGACGAGCTCGTCTCGGTAGGCCATTTCGGCTGCACTGCGCCCGGCAAACACCACTTGAAAGGGACGGCGACGGCGTACCAGGCTACGCACCATTGAGAAGATTGGTGTGATACCGATGCCACCCGCCAACAACAGGACGTGGTGGTCGCGGCGGTCCAAGGGGAAGTTGTTGACCGGCGGCCCAATCTGCAGCCGAGTGCCCACCTCGAACGTCGCATGGATGTGGGCGGAGCCGCGCGCGTGGTCCTCCCGCTGAACCGCGATTCGGTAGACGTTGCGCGGGTCATCGACCTCATCGGCACCGCCTACCAGCGAGTAATGGCGCACCACCAAGCCCAACTCCGAAGAGATGGTGTGCACCGCCACGTGAGCACCTGCGGAATAGTCCGGCAGGGGCGATCCATCTGCGGACCGGAGCAGAAACTCGCGGATACGTGGTGTCAGCTGGCGGACACTGGCCACGACGACATCGAAGTTACCTCTTGCCATGGGGTACCTCAGACGACCTGTAAGACAGAACCTGGCACTGGAGGTCTCCCGACGAAGCGCTCAGATTCCTTTGTCAAATCCGTACTCTGCATGATTGTCTCCGTTGAAAACTATTGTGTGCATGAAGTTTATTGAGCTTTATTGGGGATAATTAGACTTAATTTTGACTATCAATTAACGATTTTTTGCATCAATGGATGTCATCACCCACGTACGAACCTTCACGGCGGTTGTTCGCTGCGGTGGGTTCTCAGAAGCTGGACGTCAACTCAACGTCGTGCCGTCCGTCGTGGCAAGGCGGATTGCGCAGCTCGAACAGGAACTCAAGACGCGGCTGTTCGAGCGCACCACGCGCAAGGTCAGCCTTACGGAGGCCGGAGAGAGGTTCTATGCACGCGCAGCCGAAGTGGTGACGAACTTCGAGCAATTGGTGCAGGCCACTGAGCGCGACGAGGGCAAACTGGAAGGCCACTTGCGCGTCATGGCTCCTACCACCCTGACCATGCAACAGCTCGCACCGGTGTTCTGCGCATTTATGCTGGAGCATCCCCTGATCACGTTGCAGGTCGTACTGGAGGACCGATCAGCCAATCCTGCTGAGCTCGGATTCGACCTGGCGATCAGCGGCCGGTTGGCGAGTTACGAAGGGGTTGTAGACGTTCCGCTATGCCCAGTCCGCCCCGTTCTCTGCGCAGCACCGTCCTACCTGCAAGCCAATAGGACGGCGACACATCCGCGCGATCTGACCGAACATGCATGCCTCGTCTTCTCGGGCACCGGAACGACATGGACTTTTCACAGCAACCGGGGCATGGTCTCGGTGGACCTGCAGCCCCGCCTTTTGGCGGATGACAATCTCACACTGCTCGGTGCCGCCGTCGCAGGCCTGGGTATCGTCCTCCTGCCGCTTTATGTTGCAGACGATGCCTTGAGAGATGGCTCGCTGGAAAGAGTGTTGCCAAAGTTCCCACCACAGGAGAACTGGTTCAAGGCATACGTACCGCGGCGAAGGATGCGGACTGCGCGGGTGAAAGCCTTGCTCGACTGGCTGCAGGAAAATTGGGCAAGTCGGAAGCCGCAATAGTCGGCCTGGCGGTCGAACGCACCATGCCTAGTCTTGTTGCGCCAGCGACGCAGTAAAGTTTGGCTGGTCCCGTGTCGAGCACCCCAGCCCCGCTATCCGGTGCGGAAGCGGCGGAGGTTAACCCCCCCCGCATAGATCCCCCGAGGTCCGCGAACGTGCTGTCGCATGATGCGAGAACGCCGAAGCGAGTATCCCTGTTGCCACCAAGATGTCGGCAAGCAGCAAGCCCAGCGGCTGGCGGGCAAGCCTTTCACTGGGGCTCACCTCGTAGCCAGCGTCATAGCGGCCTTTGAACTTCGCAATGTCCTCAGTCATGAGACTTTTCCTTCCAAAATGGTTGCAGATTGACTTCCCGCACGCCAATCTTGGCACTCCTATGCCGTTACCAGGCGCGGGAAGTGCGTTCGTATTCAGGTTGGCGCGCAACATCGCGGAGGACACGCAGGGCTGCCGCACGCGGTGGCGGTGGCCACCGCCGAGGTGACTTGTCGCAAAGGGAGGCGTTGCAGGCGCTGGCGCGTGGCAACCCAGCCTCACACAGATGAAAAGCGTCTTGTGCGACTGAGCCAACCCTTTGCGTAACGGTGAGCTCATCCCCTGGAAACACATGCTCGCCGTGGTGGCCGTTCCGACTGAAACCTGGGTCGGATAGCGTGATCGGCTTCTACTGACCCTGATTTTCAGCACAGGTGCCAAGGTTATCTTGGCAACCACGCGTATCGACCTGAGTTCAGGACGTGGGCGTGGACCAGTGCAGCCGCCTTGTCCGCATCGTGTTTGCGGCACGCGTCAAGAATTTCGCAGTGCTCTCGGTCTGCGACATTCAGGCTATCGGTCAGTGTGAGCTGGATGCGAAGATACCTCTCTACGCGCTCATTCACGGAGCGAATGAGGTTGACCAAAAAGGGGTTGTTAGCACCCGCATAGAGTGTGGCGTGAAAAGCCCAGTTTAACTCGGTCCACTTGGCCGCGTCGCCTTCGCGGGCGAAGTTCTCGCGCAGATGCTCCGCTTGGTCCAAATTGTCGTCAGTGAGGTTAGGCACAGACAGCCGAACGGCGTTCGACTCGAGAATCGCCCGCGTCTGAAAAATCTGGGCAACCTCTGCTTTTGACAAGCTGGTGACCATAGCCCCGCGGTTGCGCTGAAAAACGACCAGCCCCTCCGCTTCAAGCCGCTTCAGAGCTTCCCGCACGGGAATCTTGCTGACGTTGAAGAGCTTTGCTACATCCTCCTGATTCACCAGCTCTCCCTCTGGCAACTCACCGGACGCAATCGCCGCCCGAAGGTATTTGGCGACCACATCCGAAGCTGAAGGCGACTGCCGAATATCAGTTATGAGGTCAAAAGACATGAGAGAGGCTTTCAAAGGGCAAAAAATGCATACAGGGACAGAAGGTGAAGCGTGCGGTCCGTTTCCACGTCTCATCGTATACGGGATTCGAATGTGCTCAAGGCTGCGGGCTTTTATTAGATACTACCTACGATATACGATATACGATATACTGTCGTTACTCTAACAATTTTCTTGAAATGAGGTTCCGCCATGAATACGCTCCGCGCCCTCCTAGTAGCGCTGATCGCGTGCGCAGCCACCCTGCCGACACATGCCGACAAACTCGACGACATCGTCAAGTCCGGCAAGCTGCGCTGTGCCGTCGTGCTCGACTTCCCGTCCATGGGTTCGCGCGACGCCAAGAACAACCCGATCGGTTTTGACGTCGACTACTGCAGGGACGTGGCGAAGTCGCTGGGCGTCGAGCCAGTGTTCGTCGAAACGCCGTTCCCGGACCGCATTCCGGCGCTGATCTCCTGCCGCGCGGACGTGGGAGTCGCCTCGACTTCGGACACCATGGAGCGCGCCAAGACGATCGGGTTCTCGACTCCCTACTTTGTCTTCAAGACCGTGGTGCTGACGCGTACGGATGCCGGGATCACCAAATACGACAACCTCAAAGGCAAAACCGTTGATGCGGTTGCAGGCAACTACGAGACCATTGAACTGGAAAACAGCGTCAAGGCGAGGAAAGACCCGAAGGGAAAGTTCCGCGCCTTCCAGTCGCAGGCTGACGTGTTTCTAGCTCTCAGCCAGAAGCAAATCGAAGCTACGGTCACCACCTCCACCGTTGCCAGTGACATTCTCAAGTCTGGCAAATACCCGAACCTAAAGGTGACGGGAGAGGCGCCGTATGTCGACGACTTCTTCTCGCTCATCGCCTTGCGCAACGAGCAGGGCTTACTCAACTACCTGAACCTCTTTGTGAACCGCCAGGTGCGCACTGGCAGTTACACAGATCTGTACAAGCAATGGATCGGTACCGAGGCTGGTGCTGGGCCAGTTCTTGAGGTCAAGGTGTTGGGCATGTCGCGCGAAGAAGCCGAGGCCATTGCTATCAAGCAGTTAAAGCACGTCGGGCTGGGTGACAAACTCCATGTGTTTCCCAGCAAGTTGTCCGGTGGCCAGCAACAGCGCATGGCCATCGCTCGGGCCTTGGCCATGTCGCCCGAGTACATGCTGTTTGACGAAGTGACTTCCGCGCTCGACCCCCAACTGGTGGGCGAGGTGTTGCACACCATGCGGCTGCTATCGCAAGAGGGAATGACCATGATCCTGGTGACGCACGAGATGCGGTTTGCGCGGGAGGTCTCCGACCGCGTCGCGTTCTTCCGCAGCGGCGTCATGCACGAAATCGGCAGCGCAGAACAGGTCTTCACGGACCCGCGCCAGCCGGAAACGGCGGCTTTTCTCAAGTCCGTACTTTGAACACTTTGCTCCCAATACAAAAGCACCCAACCATGAACCCTAAGCACACTTCAACCCCAATGCCCTCCAGCGCCGACGTGCTGACCTGCAACTCAGCCCGAACCGCCGAACTGCTGAACTTCGCCGATCTGGTCGATGCAATCGCTAAAGCCTCTATCGAGTACGAAGCCCAAGCCATTCTGAGCCCAACGCGCATGGTGGTGCCAATCGGCGCGGATGGCGTGCTGTTGAGCATGCCGGCCACCGCATCGGACATCGCCATACACAAACTCGTGAATGTGCAACCGGGAAACGCCAAGCGAGGCCTGCCCACAATCCATGGCCTGGTCTCGGTTTGCGACACCCTGACTGGCCGCCCGCTGTGCATTCTGGACGGCCCCCAGGTCACCGGTCGGCGCACTGCGGCAGTGTCGCTTCTGGCCATCCGGGCTTTGCTGGGGCATGACCCCAAGCAGGTGCTGATCTTCGGGACTGGTGCGCAAGCCAGCTACCACATCCATGCCCTCCACGCGATGTACCCGGATTGCAAGATCTGGGTACAAGGCCTGGGCGAACAACAGGCACAGGCGTTTTGTCAACGGCATGCGACGGTGCACGCCCTGATCAGCCCCTGCGCCGGTGCCGTGCCGCAAGAAGTCGACGTCGTCATCACGCTGACGACGAGCACGGAGCCGGTCTACAACGAAATCGCGAAGCCAGGCCGACTGGTGATCGGCGTTGGCGCCTTCAAGCCCGAAATGGCCGAGATCGGGAAAACTACCTTGGACGGCAGCGCGCTGTACGCGGACGATCCTGTAGGGGCCCAACACGAGGCCGGAGACCTACTCAGGGCAGGCGTGGACTGGAGCCGCGTGAAGTCCTTGGGCAGCCTGATCAGCGAAGGACGCGGCGTTGCGGGGCCGGTCGTGTTCAAGAGCGTGGGTACCGCTGCGTGGGATCTGGCGGCGGCGCGCGTGGCGCTGAAGAACCTCGGCTTGACCGCACCATGAACGGCAGTCCCCCTGACGTCATCGTCATCGGCGCGGGCATCATCGGCATCGCCACGGCGCTGGCGCTCCAGTCCAGAGGGCAATCCGTCTGCGTGCTGGATCGCAAGGGTGTTGCCGCCGAGGCATCCCAGGGCAATGCGGGCGCTTTCGCTTTCACGGAGATCGAGCCGTTGGCGACACCCGGCATCATGCGCAAGGCACCCAAATGGCTGCTCGACACCATGGGGCCACTGGCTATTCCGCCGGCGTACGCGCTCAGGATAGCGCCCTGGATGTTGCGCTTTTGGCGAGCGAGTTGGCCAGACCGCTTTGAGGCCGCGGTGGCCGCGCAGGCGCAGATGATGTCCCTGTCCCGGTCGGCGCTGGAGTCGCTCATTGTGGCGGTCGACGGTGAGGCAATGATGCGCCGTGAAGGGCAGCTTCAGCTCTATGAAGGCGCCCGCGAATTCAATGCACACCTCCCGGCATGGGAGCTGCGCCGCCAACACGGCATTCCATTCAAGCTGCTCCAAAGCCCCGAAGAGATCGCCGACATACAGCCGGGATTGGACGCACGGTTCACCCATGGCGGCTTTACGCCGACCTGGTTGAATACCGTCGACCCCGCACGCTGGACTGCCCACCTGGCCCAGTGCCTGACCGCGCGAGGCGGCATGATCCGCATGGACGAAGTCCGGGCGTTGCGCCAGCAAGGAAACAGCGTGGTGCTGACAACGGCGAATGGCGAGTTGCGCTGCGCGCAGGTCATCGTCGCGGCTGGAGCATGGTCCCATCAACTGGCCCGCACGGTCGGCGATCACATTCCGTTGGAAGCCGAACGCGGCTACAACACGACTCTTGCCGCCGGGGCTTTCGATTTACGAACCCATGTGACCTTCTCAGGGCATGGCTTTGTTCTCTCGAAAATCGGTGACGGCATCCGCGTGGGTGGCGCGGTGGAGTTGGGTGGTCTGAAACTACCGCCCAACTACAAGCGTGCAGACACCTTGCTGCAAAAAGCCAAGCGCTTTGCGCCTGGGCTGAATACCGAAGGAGGGAGGCAATGGATGGGCTTCCGCCCCTCTTTGCCGGATAGCTTGCCGGTGATCGGCCGCTCGTTGGCAGCGGACCGGGTCATCTACGCCTTCGGCCACGGTCATTTGGGTCTGACCCAATCTGCCGGCACAGCGGAGTTGGTTGCCGCGATTGCAACCCGACGAGCGACCGCGATACCAACGGTTGCGTTTCGCCCCGACCGCTTCTGACCGCCATACACCTCTATCGCCACCGACAAGGTCTAGCTGTTCCTGACCGTCTTCGTTCACAACACGTTGCCGATCTAGACCGGCGCACAGGAAATCGTCATGCTGAAGTCATTGCTCGCCATCTCGGTTCTGACGCTTGCTGCCGCAGGCGCAGTAGCCCAAGACCTTACTGTCACAAGTTGGGGAAGAAGCTACGCCCAAGCCCAACTCAAAACTCCGACTCCAGGCACCACCAAAACCGCTCCGAGCCTCTTCGCCAGTGACAAATTCATGCAACCCGCCGCGGGCGACCGCTCTATCAAGCACTGAAGGGTTGGTATTTGGAAAATATCAACGCCTGCTCTCCATCAATCACGATACTGAGTTTCGTCTGAGAACCCACACGCAGCGATGGATGCCATAAAAATGGACAACTGTCACATTGTGGAGACCGGCTATGAGTCTTACCGGTTTCGGCACAACACCATGGCGGCCAAGACGCGCATCAAGGCCAGGGAAAGCGCCCGCAAAGACGCCAAGGCTGCACCCGCAACTGCGGAGCTAGACGAACCATTCTGAGGTCGCACCAGCAGGGAGAAATCCGCTACGTGGCTACGCCCTTCGCTCCTTTCCCCCTGTTCAATATCAAAGACAAGGAGACCAGGAAAACCAGTAACCCGCCCTGGGCCAATATTGGCTCGACAGGGCCAATGTTCAAGCGGCGCCGACACCTGTTGAACCGACACGGCCTGGTTGCTAGCATAAGCAGGAAGGGCAACTGCTGAGACAACGCGGTGATGGAGAGGTTCTTCCTGAATCTTAAAATGGAGTGCTCGCCGAACATGCATGAGGCGGGCCATGAGAAGCAGCCCGCCTGACGCACTCAACAAACCCGAGAATTGATCCAACTACCCGTTCGGCGTGTCCGAAAAAACTTGACCACGAGAAGGCGGAACGGTGCGGCCCGCAGGGACTCGAGGGGGTCTGAGTGCGCATTCCATTGATGGCGGACAGTGATTCCACGTTCATCGCGGACAGCATTCCAGCGAAGAGCGGACACCCTGCGCTGGTGTCCTGAGTGACGGTGGCAATCGTATCCCAACTGTCCGCGATGGCCGTGGAACGGCCCGCCTACGGAAGGTTTTAGACGGCCTTGGCAAGCTTCCTCATGGACTCGCCCTTCAGGGCAATCTTGTGCGAGCCGTGCACGATGCGGTCCAGGATGGCATCGGCCAGGGTCGGTTCATCCAGCCATGCATGCCAGGCCGTCACCGGCAGCTGGCTGGTGATGAGCGTGGCACGACTGCCGACCCGGTCATCCAACAACTCCAGCAAATCATTGCGCTCGTGCGCTGCAATGGGGGCGATGGCGAAGTCACCCAATATCAACAGGTCCAGCTTGGCTAACTGAGCCAGTCTCCGCGCAAAGCTGCCGTCGCCATGCGCCACATGCAACTCCTCCAGCAAACGTGGCGCTCGGGCGTAGAGCACGGAGAAACCCAGTCTGGCGGCTTGTTGGCCCAGGGCACAGGCCAGCCAGGTCTTGCCGCAACCGGTGGCCCCGGTCAGCAGCACGTTGTGACCCTGGCGCAACCAGTCACCGTTGGCCAGGGCGCCAATGACTTCGCGGCTGAGTCCGCGGTTGCTTCGCCAGTCGATGTCCTCCAGACAGGCGGAGGAAACCTTTAGCCGAGCAGCCTTCAACAGGCGCTCCAGACGTTTGCTGTCGCGCCAATCCACCTCACGCTGGACCAGCAGTGCCAGGCGTTGTTCAAAGGACAGTTCAGCGGCAGCGATTTGGTTTGTCGGGTCTGCCAAGGCGGCCGCCATGCCGTCCAGGCGCAGGGCGCGTAGTTGTTGCAGGGTGTGTTCGTTGAGCATGCTTGTTCCTTGTGTGTCCGGTGCGGTCAGTGGTAGTAGTCCGGGCCACGCACGTTCTCGTGCAGCGGCAGGCTGGCTTGGGTAGGGATGGGCGTGTCGATGCAGCGCTGGTCGAGGCCGCAACTGAGGATGGAGGCAATGCTCTTGTAGTGCGGGGCCCGAATCGACTGTGCACGGGCGCAAGCGGCTTCCAATCGGTCGTGACCGTACTCACGGCCCAGACGCATGAGTCCCAGGCAGGAGCGGTAACCCTGCTCGGGGTGGGCGCGGTGCTCCATCTGCCAACGCACTACGGCGGCTGTGGCGGCCCCTATGCGCTCGGCCCAGGTAACGAGCTTGGCCAGTGTCCACTGCAGGTGCGCCCGGTGGGACGCAGGCATGTGTTCTGGCGTGGTGCTGTGCGCACCCCGGCGTGGGTTCAAGGCGTGGGCGGCAACACGGGTCTGGCCATGCACCGCCTCGACCGTGGTGGCGGTGATGCGCAACTCCACCATCTCGCCTACTAGGCGGTGGGGCACCGAGTAGTAATGGCCGTCGAGCTCGACGTGGTAATCAATGTTGACCCGCGCGGGCTTAAAACGGGCAATGGCCATGCGCGTGGCAGGCAAGGGTTTGAGGGCGGGCTGGTCCAGGCTGGCGAAGGCACTTGCGCGGCAACCCGGCAGCTTCTTGAACGGGCGCTGGTTCAAGTCCTGCAACAGGGCCGCAATCGCTTTGTTCAACGCGCCCAGGCTGAAGAAGCGCTGGTGGCGCAGGCGCGCCAGAATCCAGCGTTCCACCACCTGCACCGCCACTTCCACCTTGGGCTTGTCGCGGGGCTTGGCCGGGCGTGCTGGCAACACGGCTAGGCTGTAGTGCTGCGAGAGCTCTTCAAGCAAGCGGTGGCTGGTAGGCTCATACCGGTCCGGGCGGGCCATGAGCGCACGCGGTTGGTCGGGCACCAGCAGGCGCGGCACACCGTCGATGAATTCCAGGGTGGCAATGATGCTGGCCACCCAGTCGGCAGCCTTCTGGGTGGGCGTGGCGCAGGCATAGGTGAAGTTGGATGCCCCCAGCACGGCCACGAACACCTGGGCCTGGGCAATCTCGCCGGTGCTGGCGTCCACTACCGGCACCGTCTGACCGGCGTAGTCCACGAAGAGTTTGTCACCTGCTTCGTGGGTCTGGCGCATGGAGCGCTTGAGGCGCTTGGCCCATTGCTGGTACTTCTCGCAGAAGGCGCTGTATTTGTAGGCCGCTCCCTGGTGCTGTTGCTGGTACTCCTCCCAAAGCAACTGCAGGGTGACACCGGCTCGCTTGAGTTCGCTGTGCAGGTGGGCGTAATCGGGCTCCAGGTGGCGGGACTGGCGCGCCACTGGGGGCCGGTACAGCCGGGCTTGGAGTTCCTCGTCGCTCAAATGCTGGGCCTGTGCCCAGTCCAGCCCGGCGGCACGGGTGTAGCTGGCTATCTCGCTGACCGAGGATTTGGAAATGCCCAGTGCGGCGCCAATCTGGCGTTGGCTGAGGTTGCCGCTGTGCAGCAGCTGCAATGTATGTCTTATCTTGCTCATGATGACCCTTGGTGTGGGCATAGCTGGGTTCCGGTCAAAAAACCGGGCAGCCTACGCCTCGTTTGGGTCACTCAGGACACTGCTGGGGTGTCCGCCTTCAAAATGGAATGCCGTCCGCCATCACCGTGGAACGGTGTCCGTGATGACGCTGGAACGCTGCCCGCCATCAGCATGGAATCGTGCCCGCCATCGCGTGGAATACGCAGTCTGAGACAGTGGAATGGCTGTGGGTCATGGATGGGGCCCGGTCAGCGCGTCGGCCGGCTACGCAATCAATTCGAATTCGGCTTCTAGGCCGGAGTCGGCGCTGGGCGCGATCCACAGCCTGAAGCGGCCCGGCTCGACCACGCGGCGGCAACGCAGGTCGTGAAACGCCAGCTCGTCGCTGTGCAGTTCGAAGTGCACGCGGCAGCTCTCGCCGACCTCCAGACTCACGCGCCGGAAGTTCTTCAGCTCGCGCACCGGCCGCGTCACCGACCCTACGAGATCGCGCACATAGAGCTGGACCACTTCGGTGCCGGCGCGCCCGCCGGTGTTGCGCAAAGCCACCGACGCCTTCAGGCTGCCGCCCGCCACAAGCTGGCCGGCCGACAACTGAAGGTCCGTGTACTCGAAATGCGTGTATCCCAGGCCGAAGCCGAACGGAAACAGCGGCCGGTGGTCCTCGTCCAGATAGGCCGAGAAGAATCCGCTGGGGTCCAGCGGCGTGCCGGATGGGATCGACGCCGCGTGCGGGTCCGGTGGCCTACCGGTGTTCTTGTGGTTGTAGTACAGCGGAATCTGCCCGACACTGCACGGCAGGCTCACGGGCATGCGGCCGCGGGGTGGCAAGCCAGACAGCCCGCGTCGCTGGCCCGGTAAGCTGCATGCAGGCAGTCAGTTTTCGTACATGGACGCCCCCCGAATTTGCCAGGCTTTCAATTCATAACGGCTCAAAGGTAAAGATTGCACCCGTACATTCGGACTTTGAATGCGACTTGCGCCGCGGTCCCTGATGGGATTCGCTGATTGACGCCTCTATCGGTCGGGCGCACTTTGTGTGCTTCGAAAACTGCGGGCTTTGCCAACCACAGTCTGACCTGTTTTGCCATCACTTCATGATCGCCTGAGTGGTTGATCAACGCTTCCACTTTGGCACATCGATGCTGTTTCGGGTGGGGGCGTCCATCCCATTGGTCGGCGGTAACAGCTATAGCCGCACAATGGATCACGCGAGGCTGGAAAAATTTCGGCTGCTCGCATTGCGCCGTGTCAGGGAAGGCGACCCACCCTCCGAAGTGGTGAAGTCGCAGGGCATGAATCGCACGTCGATCTACCGCTATACACCGGACCTCAACCCGGACGAGCTAGTGTGGAGTCACATCAAAGGCACAGGGGTGGCTAGCAACCCGCTGCGCGCCGGAGTGAAACTCGAAATCCGTGTCGACCAGCAACTGCGCAACATGCAAAAGAATCGTGGACCGGTTCGATCACTCCAAACACCGTCTGACGTCCATATTTCGGACTGCTGAGCAACTTAACAGTACCCCTCAGGGATGTCGATAAATAAGCGCGGTTTCATCCTCGAAGTCACCCATTTCCTGCAGCCGCCGAACCTCGGTCCACCCGAGACCGGCTGCGGCAATGCGCGACAATTCTTCTGCGCGGTTGCGGCCCAAATCAGTGCTCAGACCATCCGACAGGCGACGCCGTATTAGATCGGAAAGCCTCACGACATGCTCGGTGGCGGCCATTTGGCCAATCCCCTCGGAACTCGCGATGCCAGACGGCGCATCGACCATGCCGCGCGGCGGTTCTCCCCGTTTTCCAAGCCTGCGTTCTACCGCATTGGCAGCCAGTCGTCCGGCCTGGCGATGCAGCATGATCGTTGATCCGGTCATTGCCACAAGACCGGGCGCGTCAGGATTTTCAACGGCGCGCACCGCATTTTTCGATGTTTTTCCGTCAAGCGTGGACGTGGGGCGCACGCCGCACCAACAATGCAAGACACTTTTGCGCGTCAACTTAAGCCCCGGAAACAGGCGGTTTGCTTCGGACAGGATGTAGTCGATCTCGTGGTCAAGAACGCGGATGTCATCGGGGTTTTCAGTAACGACCGTCTCGGTAGGGCCGATGAAATGGTTTTCGCCCCAAGGAAACACATAGTAGGGCTCGCCTTTGCTTGAAAACACCTCAAGCCCTTCGCCCCTGTAGGTGTCGGGCAAGCGCACCATGACATTGACACCCTTGACGCCAACAATGCGCTTGGCGCTGTTCCCGCCTGCGCCAGACAGTCGGTCGATCCACGGGCCGGTGGCGTTGATCACCATGTCGCAAGTAACGCGTGCTTGCCCTTCGGCCTCGGGCGCACGTTCGTCAAGCGTCACAGCCCAGCCATCGCCACAGCGGCTGATGTCCGACACCGCGGTATAGGTGCGCACCATGGCCCCCCGCCTTTCGGCGTCAAGGGCGGTATCGACGCAGATCCGTTCCGGCCAAGCGTACATGTATTCCTCGAAAATCCCGACCCCGCGCAGCGGCCTGCCAAGACCAGCCGCAAGCCCGCTTTCCGCTGCGGCCTGATCGGCCGAGACCCGTTTGTAGGACAGTGGCACTTTCCATCCGCCCAAGGCCTCGACCAGGCGGAACCCGATATCAACAAGCCATGGCGGGTATTGGTCGCCCTTGCGAAAGGGATAGTAAAACCTGTGCTTGGTCAAATGCCCGGGCATTTCCCGGACAAGTTCCGCACGGCAGCGCATGACCGCCCGCGTGTAAAGCAGTCGCTGCACCATATCCAACGGATGCAAGACCATCTGCCACAGCGGATAGCGCACCGCGAGATAGCCAAGCCCGGAATAAAGCATCCGACTGGATCGTGACGAGGTGCCCGCGCCGATATCGCCGCGATCCACCAACAAGGTCCGATAACCCCGCCCTGCCAGCTCACGCGACGCCGCGCAGCCCACGGCCCCCGCCCCAATCACCACGACATCCCAACGGCTTTCGTGTAGTTGCTCAAGTGGAGAACGCGTCATTCTTGGGTACCTTTTGGTTCAGCAACGGTCATCATTAGGGCACTGTCTTCCTGCAGCTGCAACGAGATACAGCCGATCGGGGTCAGATATACGGTTCGCGTCCGAACATCTGTCTTGTCGGTGGGGAACCCTAAGCGCAGGGACATTACGCGGATCGCGGCAAGGCGGTGATACTCATCGCCACATAATTGAGCCCTCAATGTGTCAACCCTTGACATGGGTGACTACCTGGTCAATCTTTTCCAGAACGTCACTCGGTACATTCAAAGCCTCGACGTTCACATGACTCCCGGGAATGATTACATTCATGGAAGATAGTCGGTCAATCTGCCTACCCAGCCTTTCAGAAAAATCTGTCGCAAGAAAATCGGGATTGATTACGATGACGGTCATTCCAACACCAGGAGAACGATCTCCTTTCGAAAATGAGGGCGCATCAATAGACCAGTTCGAACCGGTCAGGCCGGCGGAAAGAATTTCAATCATCAGGGCAACGTTCGCACCTCGGAAGCCGCCAAAAGGCAGAAGTACGCCGTCCAAAGCCTCCCGGGCATCGGTGGTTGGAGCGCCATCTGAATTGATCGCCCAACCTTCCGGAATGGACTTGTTGTCATCTGCCGCCTTTCGGACATTGACAAACGCTGTAGCGCTGGATGCCTGATCGATAACCAGTGGCTTCCCGTCACCTACCGGGGCGCCAAATGACAGTGGATTTGTTCCGTAAACGGCTCTTTTACTCTCAATGGTAGCAACCAATGCGGGAGCATTGCAAAATGCCAAAGCCACCAAGCCAACCTCCGCCAATCTGCGCGTGTAATAGCCCAGCTCTCCCACAGTAAAACAATTCGATTGAGTGAAGATGACCACACCCACTTCACTCGCCACATCAACAATGCCATTAAAGGCGCGATCAAATCCGAGCTGAGCAATGCCAAACCTGGCATCAACGCAAATCATTCCCGGGGCAGGAGTGGATATTGACGGCTCCGCATTTTTAGAAATACGCCCTTTCATGAATCCATCGAGATAGTCGACCAAATGAGAAAAACCAACGGCACCATTGCCAGCCCATTCGGCAGAAATAATCGCATCTGAAAGAGAGTCTGCAATGGCAACACTTGCCCCCACAGCAAGAATGGCATTGCGCGCGAGCTCCCTCGCTGCGGGGGTTTCATACTTCATTGAGTCACCTCACCTTTCATGCAGGAGTCAACTGTCACGCCCAGATATCACCCACGGTGAAGCCGTTTACAAATGGATCTGTCGGGTCAAGCACATAGGTGTTGTATCCGTAAATCCAAGATTGGCCGCCAATGGTGGGAACAACGCCGTTGTGTTGGCCGACTTGCATCTCCTCCACCAGATGTCCGGTATAAACAATACCCAACATACCTTCATGTCGAAAAGGTTGATTGAGGTTTAGCTGCCCTTTGGCGTGCAAAGTGGCCATTTTGGCGCATGTGCCTGTTCCGCACGGACACCGATCCAGTGCACCGGTCCATGTTGCAGGCTTGTCAAAATCAATTACACCGCTCGCAACCGTGACCGTATTCTTCCAGTCCGCATTCGGATTGGACGTGGGCCCAGAAAGCTGGGCTATCGTAATACCATACCCAGGGTAGTGTGGGTGCTCGACTGGCAGTTGATCTTGCGCAGCCTTAAGTATGAGCGCTGAGACGCGAGCAATTTCTCTCCCATGTTCGGGGATGAGTTCAAGCCCTTTGAATTGCCTAACGTCCGCAATGACGTAGAACATCCCTCCCCAGCCGACATCAACGGTTATTTTTCCCAAATGAGGTACTTCAATCACCGTATCCAAGTAGGCAGCAAATGCCGGAACGTTTTTAAAAGTGACCTGCGTAACTTTGCCATTGCTGCACTCTGCCTTGATGCCGATAAGCCCCGCCGGCGCTTCAAGCTGAAACTCTGTAACTGGCTCATGCATTGGAATCATGCCAGTTTCAAGCAGCACAGTGGCTACGGAAATGGTGTTCCCACCGCTCATCACCGGGTATTCAGTTTGTTCCATGATGATGTAGCCTGCGGCTGCATCCGGATGCTTAGCCGGCACGATAAGGTTACAACACAGCGGAGGATAACCTCGGGGCTCTCTCAGCATCAGAAGTCGGATCTGATCGTCATTCTTTTCGAGCCATTTCATTTGCTCGTATACGGTATTTCCAGGAATATGGGGAACGCCACCTGTTATCACACGCATGGGCTCGCCCGCATGTGTTTCGACCGCATGGAAGATACGCTTGAAGCTCATGGGGTTGTATGTTGTTTGGTTTTAAACATTTCCGCGCCAACACAGCTGGCGACAGATTTCCAACTATCTGAAAGAGGCATGGGTTGCCTTCTACTGAAAGTCTCCGGAAGGTGTTTGCCTCATCAACTGCGTGTTGTCGCCACTGGCGCTCGCATTGACGGTGACCTGGCGCTCGCTGACCAAGTTCCACCACGGACACGGCAGTCCCGCCGGAACACCCATCACAGCGGGGTGGTTCGAACCGGCACTCAACAAAACTGCGCGCTTGACGTCCGCGTACGGCAAGCCGGAAGCTTCGGTCATGACCGCGACCACACGGGCCTGGGAGTTTGACAACTTGTGCAGTTCCGACAAGTTTGCAAGACGGCACAAATCCGGCCCAAGCGCTTCTTGAACCTTCTCTGCTTCGGCAGACGGAGGCAGAACGACCGAATTGCCACATGCAATCGCAGTCATTGCCTGCAGCCACTGTGCATCGGTACCCGGCCCGTGGCAGTACACCGGTCCAATCGGGGTGAATACCAGAGTGTTCTCTTCACCCATCAAGGCCGGCATCTCCTTGGAGCCCAAGGAACGCACAACAGTAACCAAGGTGTCACGCGCCTCGTTTGCCTTGGCACGGATGGAAGCAGGCGCGTTGGACGCCAATGCGTTCAACCGGCCCACGCATTTCTCCATGGCAGCACCTTCGTACTTCCGACGGTCCATAAGGAGTCCGTCGATGCACACAGGGTAGTTGAGGTATTGCCGCAGTTCTTTGGCTCTCAGTTCGGTGAATGGTCCAGCATGCAAAGTCATCGAAGCGCCCCTCGGTTTGCAGAGCTGCTGAAGGAAAAACGGCCCAATGGAGCTCACACCACTGTCGATCGGGCCGGAGCCGTCCAGCTGCATACCCACGCGAAGACTATGAACCGTTCGATTGACAAAGATGTTCGGTACCCTTGACACCGACAGCACCTCACCGGCAGTTTCGTAGATCCGGGTATGAAGACCCAGATAGGCGGGCGCGACGACGGTATCAATGCGTTGTAACAAGCCTGCCAGATGGTTGGCTTGCCAGCGAACGATGTGAAGCACAGGCCCCTGGAGGTCGGGGTTTATCTGGTCGAGCGCCTTGATATCGGACAGCTCAACAATCGCTGGTTTGACCAAGCGACCGCCACTGCCGAGCCGCCCCAAACGCGCAACCTTGTGCCCATTCCTGGACAGCTCTTCAAGGTAAGCCTCAAATGCTTTGACATCTGTCTTTGCCGACACCGGACCAATGTCGGTCGAGGGGTCTGAGGCGCTGTTGACGCTACGCTCATTGAGCATGGCCTGCAGCATGTTCACCATCTTGTCTGCCACTACGTCTTGCAGGCACAGCAGTTTGAGTGAGTTGACCCGTGCGCCAGCGCCATCAAAGGCACCCAAGACCGCGTCGAAAATGACCTGCTCCGAGAGAGCGGAACTGTCGACCAACATGGCGGCAAACCCGGCGCTTCGTGCGAACACAGGCCGCTCAGGTTGAGCGCGGCCGGCATTCTTTGTCACTTCTGCTGTGACCTCACGGGACGCACCAATCACCACCGCAGCAGTCTTCTCATGCGACACGATGGCGGCGCCAACGGTTGCGCCGGGCCCTGCGACCACTTGCATGGCGGCTTCGGGAACCCCGCACTCGGTAAGAAGTTGCTTCAATGCCAAACCGACCGCTTCAGTTCCCGAGGCCGACTTGAGCACCACTGGGTTGCCTACGGCCAATGCAGCGCTGCACTGCGTCATGGACCATGCCAGCGGAGACGTTGCCGGAGCGATGACCGTGACGGCACCCATGGGCACAGCACCATCGAGTTCGGGGCACGCGGCGACCCGCGCCGCATTGAACCGGCACACGTCTGCCGCCCACCGAATTTCTTCCGCGACATCGGCGGTCGTCAATGTCTGGAGGTCGGTCAACACGCGCACCAAGCCCGCGCTTCCTTTTTCAAGCCTCCTGGCAACCTCCAGCAGGGCGTTGGCCCTATCGGAAATCGAACGCTCTGCCCAAGCAGCAAGACCCGCCTCGGACGCCCGGTCAACAGCCCCTTTGGCCAGCGCAACCAAGTCGTCATTTGGCAAAGTGGCGCCACCGACCACGCTGTTCGAATGCGACACATCAGGCGTTTTCACGATGCTGGCGCCAGCAGTCGGCGCACCCGAACGCCAGGCCAGGAGGTACCAGGGCAAAGGAATTGCCGGGTTCGACGAACCATCGGTCTTGGCGGCCTCCTGGACGGGGTCTGCAACGATTTCATCGATTGAAATCGACGAATCAACGACCTGATTCACGAACGAAGTGTTCGCTCCATTCTCAATGAGTCGACGGACCAGGTACGCGAGCAACGTGGCGTGCGGGCCGACAGGCGCATAGACCCTGCACGCTTTGTTGAGGTTCGACGGTCCCACGATTTGGTCGTAAACAGTCTCGCCCATACCGTGCAGACATTGGAATTCGTACTCCTTGCCTTGTCCAAGTGTGTGGACAGCAGCAATCGAAAATGCGTTGTGGGTCGCGAACTGAGGAAAGATGGCGTCCTGCGCACTCAGCAGCGCCTTGGCGCAGGCCAAATAGCTGACATCCGAGTGGACCTTCCGGGTGAACACGGGATAGCTGGCCATCCCCAAGGATTGGCAGCGCTTGACCTCGGTGTCCCAGTAGGCACCTTTGACCAAACGCACCAAGATGCGTCGGTTCGTTGCGCGGGCGAGCCCAATGACGTAGTCAACCACCGCTCGGCCGCGTTTTTGGTAGGCCTGCAATGAAATGCCAAGCCCGTCCCAGCCGACCAGCTCGGGTTCGTGCGAGAGACGCTCAAGCATCTCCAGCGTCAGCGGAAAACGAGCCACCTCTTCCTGGTCGAGGTGGAAGCCGATGTTCCATTTTTTTGCCGCTCGCGCCAGTTGAAGCAAACGCGGGTACATCTCGGCAATCACACGCGCATGCTGAGTCACTTCATAGCGAGGGTGCAGCCCCGTGAGCTTGACCGAGACACCTGGACCCTCAATGGGTCCCAGCCGACCGGCGGTCTTGCCAACCATCTCGATGGTATGCGCGTATGCCTTGAAATAAGCGTCGGCATCATCGGGTGTGAGCGCCGTTTCTCCCAACATGTCGTAGGAATAACGGTAGCCTACCTTCTCACGAGGGCGAGCTTCCGTGATCGCCTCCTCAATCGTCTGTCCCGTCACGAACTGTTTGCCCAGCAGTCCCATGGCAAACGAGACGCCTGCGCGAACGGCGCCTTCACCACTGCGGCGGAGCACGGCCGACAGCGCGTTGGCAAGGGACTTTTCATCGGGTTGTTTGAGCAGCTTCCCGGTGATTGCCAGCCCCCATGCCGTTGCATTCACGAACAGTGACGAAGACTGTCCAACGTGCCTTTGCCAGTCCTGCCCAACCACCTTGTCTCGAATCAGCTTGTTTCGCGTTTCCGTATCGGGAACACGAAGCATGGCTTCTGCCAGGCACATCAGCGCGATGCCTTCCTGACTGTCCAGCGAAAATTCCTGCGTGAGCAAGTCGATGCTACCGGCATCCAGGCGAGCCTTGCGGACGCCCAGGGCGAATCTGGAGGCCAGTTCCTGGGTTGTCTTAAGCTGATTTGCGTCAAGTTTGGCCTCGTGCATCAAGCGATGCATGGCGTCCTGCTCGGACATTGCATCGAACTCATCGATGCGCACACGAAGGTCGGCCAATTGGGCCGCAGGAACAACAGCGCCCATTGCGTAGGTTTCAGACAACACTATCAACTCCGAACAATTTGTGTGAAATACATCAAGCCTGGATACCGCGAAGACGCTCAGAACGTCGACGCAGAGCTTCCAAAGTAATCAGCAACAGGGTGGAGGTCACGACAAGCGTGGTCGCCACCGCGAGGATAGTTGGACTCAGTTGTTCGCGGACACCCGACCACATCTCGCGCGGCACAGTTCGCTCATCCGAGCCCGTCAGAAACAGCGCAACGACAACCTCGTCGAACGAAGTAGCAAACGCAAACAGCGCACCGGAGACAACTCCAGGAGCGATGAGCGGCAACTTGATGGCCATGAACACCTTCAGAGGTGAGGCGCCAAGGCTGCGCCCCGCCCGGGTGAGGTTCTCATTGAATCCCGCCAGTGTGGCCGACACCGTCACAACGATAAAGGGCACGCCCAACGCGGCGTGAGCTAGCGTCAACCCGAGAAGGCTGTTGACCAACCCGAACGGGCTGAAGGCGAAGTAAACGCCGACCGCTGTGATGATGGAAGGAACAATCATTGGCGACAGCACCAGCCCACGAATGAAGGTCCCACCTTTCAGGCGAGGGTGCATCAGACCAAGAGAAGCCAGGATTCCCAGCACCGTGGCAACCAGTGTGGAACCGACGCCGACAATCAACGTGTTCTTGAAGGCCAACTGCCACTCGGGACGCTCAAGAAAGTTCTGGTACCAGCGCAGGCTGTACCCGGGCATCGGGTAGGTGAAGTAGGGCTCACTGTTGAACGAGAGCGGGATGATGACCAGGATGGGCAGAATCAGAAACAGGAGAACCAGCATCGAGAACACCAGATGCGTGATCCGACCGGCAGCGCCCCAAAAAGTCACATAGGCAGGAAATTTCGTCATTTTTTACCCCAACTTCACACCAGAGCCGCCAGTCAGCCGAACGAAGATGGCGTACATCATCAGGACACCGGCCAAAAGTAAAGTAGCCAATGCAGCCGCCAACCCCCAGTTCAATGTGGTGTTGACGTGATTGGCGATGTAGTAGCTGATGAGCTGATCATTCGCACCGCCCAAAATGGCTGGCGTGATGTAGTAGCCCACGGCCAGAATGAAGGTCAGGAGTACTGCGGCCGCCACGCCGGGGAGCGTGTGAGGGAAGTAGACCTTGCAGAACGAGAGAATGGGCCCGGCCCCAAGCGAACGGGACGCACGCATGTAGATGGGTGGAATGTTCTTCATGACGCTGTACAGAGACAGGATGGCGTAGGGCATCAGGATGTGGGTCATGGAGATGAGCACGCCCCATCGGTTATAGATGAGCGTCCAGCCAGTTTCCGAGATACCCATTACCGCCAACAGCCCATTGAAGACACCATTGGTTTGCAAGATGACCATCCAGGAAACCGTGCGAACCAGGAACGATGTCCAGAACGGCAGGAGCACCAGGATCATCAACACATTGCTGATTCGAGGTGGCAAGGCAGCCAACATGTAGGCAACGGGGTATGCAATAAGAAGGCACAACAAACTGATGCAAGCACTGACCCAGACCGTTCTCAGAAAAACGTCGCGGTACAGCCTCTGCTCCTCTGGCTGTTGAACGATTTCCCCGCTGTCATCCCGTGTGAGGTCGAAGGCCTTGAGGTAGTAGCCAAGCGTCGTCGGCTGGGACGCGTACTTGAGGGCAACCCATGTGCCAGGCTCTGCCCACCGCGAGTCAATTCCTGTCAGCCGCTCTTGCCACGAGACACCTTCAGACGCTTCGACCTGACGCGCCGTCTTGAGCAAGAGGCTGCGCATGCCCGCAGATTCAAAGTTCAACCTATTGGCGGCTTTATTGACGCTACCAGAACCTTTGGCGGCGACGAAGTCGTCGGCCAAAGCCTTGAACACCTGTTCTGGAGGCAGTTTGCTCGTCTTGGGTTCCCAAGACCCGATGGTTCGCGAAGTACTCGGGAATGCTGCTGAAACAGTGGTGTCCTTCACACTCTTTTGAAGCAGGTTGGCGATGGGCCCAACAAACGTCAAAAGCAGGAAGACGATGAGAGGGAGTATGAGCGCGTATGCACGCATCTGGCCCATCCGCTCGGCGCGGCGCAATCTGGCCTTCAGGGCCGAAGCACCGATTTCCAGTGGGTCAGGAGCACTTTGATGAACGGAGGCGGCAGACATGGATGTGGCAATCTTTCGATGTTGGTGCGGAAAACGCTCTCACGCCCCCTCTCAGGGACCATTACTTGCGGTTGAGCCAGGCAGAAAACTTCTGCTTCAGGTCGTCGGCATGGTCAGCCCAGAAGGCGGGATCCACGTTCAGCGAGCCGGGCAGGTTCTTCGGTGCAGTGGGCAGATATGGCAGAACCTTTTTATCAATGAACGCCACGGCAGACATGCGAGCTGGACCGTAGGCGGTCAGGTTGGTGAGAGCGGCAAGCTGCTCTGGCTGGGTGGCGTACTTCACGAACGCTTTCGCTTCCTTGAGGTTCTTTGTGCCCTTGACGATGCTGTAGCCCTCGGAGTTGTTGAGCGCTCCCTCCCAAATGAATGCGAACGGCTTTTTGTCGGTCGCAATGGCGCTGTAGATACGGCCGTTGTAGGCGCTGCTCATCACCACTTCGCCGTCAGCCAGCAACTGGGGGGGTTGTGATCCCGCCTCCCACCAGACGATCGAGGATTTGATGGTGTCCAGCTTCTTGAACGCACGATCCACACCAGCAGCCGTGGCGAGTGTCTTGTAGACCTGATCAGCAGGTACGCCGTCCGCCATCAGAGCCCACTCAAGCGCACCTTCAGGCGACTTGGACAAACCGCGTTTACCGGGGTATTTCTTCAGGTCGAAAAAGTCGGCGACTTTTGTCGGGGCAGTGGCGCCGGTGTTGCTTGTGTTGTAGACCAGGATCGCAGACCACTGGACGTTACCTACCATGCACTCGTTGAGCGTCTGTGGCAGGAAGTCATCGGCCACTTTGCCGTCTTTGGAGGGCACGATGTCGGTAGCGGGATTGATCTTTTCGAGCAGCCCCTCATCGCATGCACGGATGACGTCAGACAGTTGCAGGTCGATCACATCCCACGAGACGTTGCCGGTCTGGACCTGGCTTCGCAGTTGCGCGATGCCACCGTTGTAAGTGTCGCCCTTGACCGTCACCTTGCTGGCTTTGGCAAAGGGCTTGAACACCGTCGCATCCTGAGCCTCTTGATAAGAACCGCCCCAGGACGTGACGGTCAGCTGCGCGGCGTTGGCTTGAGCCGCCAGAGTGAGAGCGGCCATTGCCGCGAATACCTGATGACGTACTTTCATTGGGATCCTCAAGAAGAAGTTATGACACAAAGGAACTAGCCGGGCTCGTGGCCTGGCGACTAGAGCAAAGCCCGGCAGGACTCCGCTTTCCAGCCCACGCTGAGGGCATCACCGACTTGCAATCGGTGTCCCTCACCGTGATTTGGAATCTTCACGATGAAATCTTGCTTGCCGCAGATGTCGCAGTGCAAGCGCAAGTGGTCACCGTAGTAGATGATGTCCACGACACCACCCTTGAAAAAGTTTTCGCAATTTTCGGCATTGGCGCCAACCAGGACCTTCTCAGGGCGTAGCGATACGCTCACCTTCACCCCGCTGGAGACACCTTCTGCAACAACGGCTCGAACGGCAGCACCATTTTCGAGCTTGACCGAACAAAAGCGCCCATCCACGCGCTCAACAATTCCGAGAAGCTCGTTGCTTTCGCCGATGAAGCGTGCGACAAAAGCACTTGTAGGCGCCTCGTAGAGGTCAGATGGCGTCGCGAGCTGCTGAATGATGCCACTGTTGAACACCGCGATGCGGTCAGACATCGTCATGGCCTCACCCTGGTCGTGTGTCACATACACGATAGTGAGTCCGCTCTTTTCATGGATGCGCTTGATTTCATACTGCATCTGCTCTCGCAACTGCTTGTCGAGTGCCCCAAGGGGTTCGTCCATCAGAACCAGTGCAGGTTCGAAAACCAGTGCCCGCGCGACGGCGACACGCTGTTGCTGGCCACCCGAAAGCTGGGCAGGCATCCGGTCACCCAGCTTTTCCATATTGACCATGGAAAGCGCCCGGCTGATCTTCGTCTCGATATCGCTTGCGCTCGTCTTTCGCACCTTCAAAGGGAAAGCCAGGTTTTCGCGCACAGACATATTGGGAAACAACGCATAGCTTTGAAAAACCATGCCGATATTTCGCTTCTCAGGAGGAATTCGATTGATTTCCCTGTCCTTAAGACGAATCTGGCCATGCGTTGCAGTTTCGAATCCGGCGAGCATCATCAGACACGTCGTCTTACCCGATCCAGACGGCCCAAGCATTGTCAAAAACTCGCCATCCCGGATATCGAGATTCAAATTCTTGATGACCAAGGACTCACCGTCATAGGTCTTCTGAACATCCTTGAAAGAAACAATGGTCGACATTTTGTTGGCGTTAATGGTTAACAAATCAAAGGACTACACCTATTCCACAACTGAAGAGCGACAGCGCCGCGTAGTCAGCTGATGGCGGGCCTAGGAGGACGACTTCCTGGTGCGACATGACCTCTGCACGAGCGCTGGACTGAACTGTGACCGCTCAGGTGCAGCTCCATGCAAAATAAACCACAAGTAATGCTTAGCTTCAGCGCAAGTGATGAGCCAGCTCAATCTGGTGCAAATTAGAGGATGCAAATAGGGATAAGCCCATATTGGTGCTGGCAACTGCAGGTATTCGAGCCCACTTGGTGCGCACGTGTCACCGTGCCAAGCTGCCCCACTATTGCCACCTGGACTGGCCCACTTCGATCGACGGTGCGGATTCAAATCTGAAGCGCATCAACACGGCGCTGCCACGGGCTGTGTGGGTCACGGAAGCGCGCCACGCCGGCGCTGGCGACCCCTTAAAGAGGTCCTCCTGGGTCCACCTGAGCTCAAAACAAAAAGGGGCAGACGAAAAATCATCTGCCCCTGCCATACCTGCTCACGCACGTGAGCTGGGTCGACATGACTACCAGCTGCGAGGCGGTGCGTACGTCTCTTTGACCACGCGAGGTGACGTCCAACGCAGAAGGTTCATCCATGACCCCGCCTTGTCATTGGTGCCGCTACCGCGACCACCGCCAAAAGGCTGTTGCCCGACCATGGCGCCCGTTGGCTTGTCATTCACGTACAGGTTGCCTGCAGTATTGACCAAGACCTCCTGGGCATGGCGAAGCGCGAAGCGGTCCGTGCAGAACAGCGCACCAGTGAGCGCGTAATCCGATGTCGAATCAACCAAGCCGAGCACATCGTTCCAGTCGTTGTCTTTGTAGACATAGACCGCCAAGACCGGTCCAAAGAGTTCTTCCTTCATCAGGAAATGGCCCGGATCCTTGACCTGGAAAACGGTCGGCTCGACAAAGAACCCTGGTTCGTCCCAGCACCGCCCCCCGGAAACGAGCTCGACGCCCTTGTCCTCGCGGGCTGCGGCGATTCGGCTGCTCAGCCGCGCGTATGACAGTTGGTCAATCACTGCGCCCATGTAAACCGACGCGTCGGCAACGTCACCAACCTTCAATCCATTGAGAAGCTCCTGCACCTTCACCTTGACCTGGGGCCACAGGCTTTCAGGAATATATGCACGCGAGGCAGCACTGCACTTTTGCCCCTGATAGCCGAATGCTCCGCGCACCAAAGCGATGGCCACCTCATCGGGGTTTGCCGATGCATGCGCAAGAACGAAATCCTTGCCCCCGGTCTCACCGACGAGTCGGGGGAATGTCCTGAAGTTATCGACGCCTGCTGCGGCGCGCTTCCACAGAGAGCGGAAGACAGCAGACGAGCCTGTGAAATGCAAGCCGGCGAAGTGCCTGGAGCTGAACACCGACTCCGTCACCTCGACGGCTTCTCCAGGAACGAAGTTGATAACGCCGGGAGGTAACCCGGCCTCTTCCAAGGCCTGGAAAAACAGATAGTTTGCCCAAGTGGATTTGTTCGACGGTTTCCACAGCACGACATTGCCCATCAGCGCGGGTGCACACGCCAGGTTTGTTCCGATGGCCGTGAAGTTGAAAGGCGACACAGCGTACACAAAGCCCTCCAGCGGACGCCAGTCGGTCCGGTTCTGCGCTTGTGCGGTGGTCAACGGCTGGTCTTGCAGAATATGTTGCGCATTGAAGGTGTTGAATCGAAGAAAGTCGATGAGTTCACAGGTGCTGTCGGCATCCGCCTCATCCATGGTTTTGCTTTGACCCAGCATCGTGGCGGCGTTGATGCGATGGCGCAACCGCCCGTCAACAATCGCGGCCGCTCTGTGCATGACAGCCGCTCGGTCTGCAAAGCTGGTGCGCTCCCAGTCCTTTGCCGAAGCGAGGTTGTCCTTGATGGACTGCTCGATCAGGTCCTTTGAAGGACGGTGTACGCGCGCCAACGCTCGCGTCTTGTCGTGCGGCGCGTACAGCGTCTCGACATCCCCGGTGAAGTACTTCTTGCCGCCGATGACGGTGGGAATCTCGGTGACGGTGCGGTCTTCCAGGTGCTGCCGCAGCTGACCCAATGAGGCAGAGCCCTCGCTGTAATCGGTTGCAGGTTCGTTCAAAGGCCGAGGGAAATGTGGAGTGGAGAGCATGTATTCCTCATGGTGTAGGGCGCATCCGGATTCATCTATGGAACGAGCACATCGCTCAGCCAAGCGATGCATGGAACTTCGTCGCATTGTTGAGATTGGAAACGCCAAAGGTGGACGGCATGAGTTTGACTATCTCATTCATGGGGCGTTACAGCATCAAGGTTCGTGATGCAAAAGTCCAAGCCCGGTGAAGCTACATCCCCGCGGATCGAACCCAAGCTTTCTGTAAGAGTCCGCATTCCTGCAGGAATGCCCCGGCGACCTCACAGCCTTGGCCATGCTGAAACCCACTGATTCCGACAGTCATGACCGCTATACTGGCTCGAAAAAGTCCATTTTTTGCCCCCATCATGAATATCTCCGAAGAATCCCCGCTGCCAGATTGGGAGCTGTTAACCAGTTGGGTTGCTGTGGTGGAAACTGGAAGCGTGTCTGAAGCGGCAAGGCAACAGAATCTTTCCCAAGCGGCCATTTCTCAACGGGTCAAACAGCTAGAGGGATTATTCGCCACGCCCTTGCTTGACAGGGCCACTCGCCCCGCCCAGCCGACAGCAGCCGGGCTGCGTCTGTTCGAAAACGCCAAAGAATTGACTACCCGCGCCAACCAGTTGATGGAGAGCGTGCGCAACGTGAGCCGCGCCCGCCGAATGATCGTTCGCTTCGGATGTGTGGACTCGTTTGCGGCAACAGTCGGACCCATGATGATTCGAGCTCTTTCGAGCTCCTCGCACCAAATTCGCCTTTGGTCGGGTATCACGCCCGTGCTTGAACTGCTGTTGGAGAGCCGACAGCTCGACATGGCCATCACGACCGGGCATACAGCGATGCCCGGGATCACCAGAGTGCCTCTGTTTACCGAATCCTATGTCGTCGTTGTGCCGGTCTCGATGAAGATTGAACGGCTAGGAACACTGTCGGATTTGGCCCGCTCGTTGCACTTTATTCGTTACAGCGCTCGCTCGCTTATCGGTCAGCAAGTCGATGACTATCTTCAGCGCGTGGGTGACTCGCTGGAGCGCACTTGCGAATTTGATGCAACCGATCCGCTCCTGAGCTTGGTCGCCAGTGGCATGGGCTTCGCACTGACAACGCCTCTTTGCATCTGGCAGTCACGACAGTTTTTGCCCCAGATTCGTGTGCTGCCAGCATCCGCGTTCACCAAGCACGGCAAGCCATACCCTGACATCAATCGCTCCTTCTACTTGGGATACCGTTCCGGTGAGCTCGGCACATTGCCAAGCGAAGTCAAAGACTTGGTTCGCATTGCGGTCGCAAAACAGATCTCAACTGAAATCCGTACTCAACTGGGCTTGGACCCAAATGCGTTGCGCATTCACTCCGACGGAGATTAGGGCAATGCTGATCAAGGCCAGCTAAATCGGTAGCCCATGTTCACGGCCCGCTTTAACCCATCTCGTTATACACAACTCATCCCAAGGCTGAGTTATGCTTCTAATTTAATAGCGTAGAACGCATGTGAACTGGGCTGCAAGGGAGTTTGAGACGATGGACTTGGGCGACAAAAGGCGAGACAAGCGGGCAATCAAGATGATGAAGGGCTTCAGTGCGATGGGTGATGTACATGATCGTGGCCTGGCGCATTGCGCGGCTGAAGCGGCTGGGGCGCAGTTGCCCCGAGTTGGATGCGGCGCTGATGTTCGAGCCGGATGAATGGAGGGCTGCCTATATTCTGAATAAGGAGAGGATACCGGACAAGCCGCCCACGCTAAACGAGGTGGTGCGCCGGATCGCCCGCCTGGGTGGATTCCTGGCGCGTAAAGGAGATGGAGAGCCGGGTGTCAAAACCATCTGGCTGGGCATGCAGCGCATCATCGACTTCGCCGCCGGCATCCG
This sequence comes from Rhodoferax sp. LS1P39, assembly GCF_056521425.1. Classification (NCBI taxonomy): domain Bacteria; kingdom Pseudomonadati; phylum Pseudomonadota; class Betaproteobacteria; order Burkholderiales; family Comamonadaceae; genus Rhodoferax; species Rhodoferax sp. LS1P39. The sequence goes on from NZ_JBWMAV010000001.1 coordinate 248,075, forward strand.
GTTCTCACGCGAACTGCTGGCTCAGGGGAGTTGTGTATATCGAGATGGCTTTAACGCCAAGAACTGCGTTACGTCATTGGCCAGGGTGGCGGCGAGAGTCTTCATGCTCATCACGACACCGGTAGATTGACCTTGTGCAGCGACTGCGTGGCATCGGGTCAATATTCAAGCGGCGCCAACAGTCGCACTACCTTCAGGCACGCGCTGCCTCTCCAGCTGCAGTTGGGTTCAATTGAGCGCTTGGATATGCCTTTTCTCGTCGCTACACAACACGATGTGTGCACGCCGGCGGGTTGAGGTAGTGCGCCGAAGACATAGCGAAGCGAAAAGGTGTGCAAGCTTGTTTTCCATAATTTAAACGTAAATTATATTAATTTATATAAATTGACGCCACTCAAATTCGAGTACCGCCTTTGAAGCTGAATTTATAAGGGACAGCTATCGAAAGCGTTACTCTACTATTAATAAGTTCCAAGGGCTACAGGCAAGCCTGATTTGAAATTGTACACGGTAATAGGAGGTTGTTTTAGGTTGCCCTTTTCATCAAAAGAAAATATACCAGAAACTCCTTTATATGAGCTTTTGTAAATTTCGGCTCCGACTTTTTCAGGATCAATAGAATTAACTTTTTGCATCGACTGAATAATAAACATTGTCTGATCGTAAAATGAACCAGCATAAGTATCTGGGTCTCGGCTAAAACGTTTTTTGTATTTAACCTTGAAACTGGGGCCCTCTGCCATTTTGTCCAAAATAGGCCCGCCTTGTGCGCAAAAAACAGTATCATCTGCAGCATCACCTGCCAGTTTCCCCGTTTCTGCTGTGCAAACTGCATCTCCACCCAAAAGTTTGGCAGTAATACCAAGCGCCTTTATTTGTCGGACCATTGGGCCAGCTTGTGATGAGTATCCTCCAAAAAATATAACTTCGGGCTGTTTGGCTTTAAGGCTAGTCAAAATCGCAGAGAAGTCAGTGGATTTATCGGTTGTGAATTCAGTGCTGACGATTGTCAATCCTAATTTTTTTGCTTCTTTGGTGAACTCATCGGCTAAGCCTTGCCCATAAGCAGTTCGATCATCAATTACCCCAACTTTTTTGACCTTCATAACTGTGGCTGCATAGAATGCCATGCGCGACCCAATTTCATTGTCACCTGCCATGATGCGGAAAAGATTTTTATATCCTCCCTGGGTAACTTTAGGGTTGCTGCCCACAGTCGATAATACTACTCCACCTTGGCTATAGACCCTTGACGCAGGAATTGCTACACCGGAACAGTAGGGGCCTAGTACAAATTTTATGCCACTATCTACTAGTTTTTGTGCCACATTTACCCCAGCTTTAGGGTCACATTGATCGTCCTCGGACTGCAATTCAAATTTGAGCGTCTTTCCTCCTACAATAATTTTTTTGGTATTCATCTCCTCCAGTGCTAAGCGTACGCCGTTTTCATTGTCTTTGCCCGCATAAGCACTCCCTCCCGAGAGGGGACCAGTGTGACCAAAGGTGACCGTCTGCTCTTGTGCGTAAGAAAGGCTTGAGCACAAGATGGCGGTGGTTGCCGCAATTTTCATATGAATGGATTGCATTTGGATTTCTTTATTAATCTAATTAATAGTTGTAAACTTGAAAATCTTCTCTAGGCAGTTTGTGGTTAATTTTTATGTTGAAATTTGGTGTGATAGGGGCCCTCTATTAAATATTTTTCATGTTGATAAATTATTTATTGCATTCAGTAAATTACTCCCGGAGTTCGTTGGTGCGCCGAATCAAAGTGAAATATTGAATCACGAATGTCCCGTGGAATCACTTACTTGGAGCCAGTTTGCAGTCACATCCGAGTCGATACCTGTGTTTTAACAATGTCAGCGATGGTCCTGCCACCGGTATCGCTGCCGGAATTACCGTCGTCTCTAATTGGCCATGAACCACTGGTTCAGCGGGATTCAGGGGATAAGTCTGGGCTGAGACAAACAGTGAGGCAATAGCAGCAAGAAATGCAACTGGGGTGAAACGGAACTTAATGAGACGCATCCTCCAAAAATTGGCAATAGGCCGATCATCCAAAGCTCGCGCACCCAATCGGATCATGAGGCCGGCAGCGTGAAATTCCATGACTCGTCAGCGTAGTTCGCAGTCTCCCATCTTGGTTTTACAGCATCTACTACGAAGACAAAGCATTTTTTCGGGATCAGTTCAGCGTTAGCTAAGTTCATTCATAAAATTTCTTATGCGAAAATTAGTTCGTATCGTATTGTAATCATTCGCACGTGTTACCGCAATGCATGTGTAATGTGATGTTGTTGCTTCAAATTACGCCTTGTCCCCGCACAAGACTTGGTTGGGGTCGCGTAGCCCGCGGCGGGCAGCGGGGCTTTGCTGCGCTCACGCCTGTAGCCCAGGCACGGGGCTTTCAACACCCGGTAGAACCTCGACTCATTGGTCAGATATACGCCCTCGTCGGCCAGCTTGGGGACGATCTGGTACGGCTTCAGGCTTGCGCAGTTCTGGCGGATGGCGTTCGGAACGAACGCTGTAGAGCATCTGCAGCAGAATCGCGTGCAGCAGCTTCTCGGCGCAATGCTGTAGCGATCGATTTTGAAGTCGACATCGTACATACCCGAGAACAATCCATCCATCTTCATCAAGGCAACGTTGACCATCCTGCGGATCGGCCGCAGGGGATGCCCTGCGGGCACGAAGTCCTCCAGCTTGCGAAGGGTAAACAGGCTCTCGATTAAGATGCTGGCTCCGAGCATGATCTGGGCTTTGGATTGCTCAGGAGATAGACTCCAGCCTACCGGCCAAAGGGGCTATTCAACGGCTGCGGAGTATTTGAGCAGCCTGTTATGACTAGGTACAATAATTCCCTTGCGAAATAATTCCCCATACACAGATCTAGCGCGAGTGCATAGCGTGACTATCTCGTTCATGAAAAACCGCGATAGCGCTATGAAAATAAAAAAACCAACCCCGCAAGTTTTTGTTCGAGAAAACAAGCAGCCCCCCGTTCCGACAGAGGTTGCTCAAGATGGAGGCCGATCCGCAATCAAGCTAAGTGTGCTGGCCGTTAAGGCGCGCATGTTTCGGTTAGCCCATCGCCTGACACTGAGCGAATTAAGCAAACGGAGTGGCATTTCCGAATCAACGCTTTCTAAAATTGAAAACGGCCAACTGTCACCAACATTCGAGAAGATCGATTCCCTTGCAAACGCCCTTGAAATAAACGTGGCCGAACTTTTCAGTCGCTCCACGCCAGCAGCACCTACCGGTCGGCGCGGCCTAACCCGCCGTGGAGACGGTGTGGTACATCCGTCCCCTCAGTACGATTACCAGTTCCTTTGTGCTGATCTGTCCGATAAACAGTTCATTCCCATGACGGCCCGCATCAAGGCACGAACAGTCCATAATTTTTCGGAGTTGCCTCGTCACGAAGGTGAAGAGTTCATCTATATACTAAGCGGCGACATCATGCTTCATTCGGAATTTTACGAACCCTTGCAACTGTCTTGCGGGGATAGTTGCTACTTCGACAGCAAGATGGGCCATGCTGTTACATCCATGAGCGAAGATGATGCGGAGATTCTGTGGGTCACATCCAAGTACGTGAGGCCACAACCCTGACAAATTTGCGCTTATGTGAGCTTCTCCTGCATTGCAAGAACTCGTAAAACTGAAAAGCAACCGATACTGCCGGCTGAAGTCAGGCACTCCAGGAAGTGTGGGCGCCGACCAAAAACTGACCCACTGGGGGCAACTGCCCGTGGACAATAACTGGATTGAGAACCAAATTCGTCCCATTGCCATTGGCCGCAGCAACTGGTTGTTTGCCGGAGCCTTCGTGCCGGTCAACGCGCGGCAGCAGTAATGAGCCTGATCCAGTCAGCCCGCATAAACGGGCATGACCCCTATGCCTACTTGAAGGACGTGTTGACGCGACTGCCAACGCAACGGGCCAGTCAGATCGGTGAGTTGCTGCCACACCGCTGGCAAGCCAAAGTCGTTTGACTGCCTGCCGTGACCGCCGTCAGCGGTCAATATGGGATGGCCGGACGCATACTGGGCTGGGGCCTGCAGGCCCCATGCAGATTGGCCTGTTCAAGGATGCGCCGACCATGGCGTGGTTCCGCCGCCGCCCCGAGGCTCCAGTGATGAGCACGCGTGGTCGAGTGGGCTAGCCGCGTTGGCCTAAGAATTTGTCGATGTTGTCATGGTTTTCGTGAGTCTGGAGTCTTTAAGGTTGAGTGTCCTAAACAATTGGATCGAGGGAATGGGTCGAGCTGATACCCGACGTTATGGAGAAGATTGACTAAGAAGTCACCCGTGTCAAGGGTTGACGCATTGAGGGCTCAGCGACCCAAGCGCTTTAGCGCTGTCAGTAGCATGGCTTGCAGCGCAGGCTTGATGTGCTTGGCTTTGTCATCTCGGTAGTTGAACGGATACGTTTCATCCATGTAGAGGGACTGGCACATTTCCAGTTGTATGGCGTTGATGCCTCGTTCGGGGCGTCCGAAGTGGCGAGTAATGTAACCCCCTTTAAAGCGGTCGTTGACAACCAGTGTTATGCCCAAATCGGTTGGCAGTGCCTGCACAACAGCCTCAAATAACTCATCTCGGCATGCTGCGCCGCTGTTCGTGCCGAAGTTCAGGTCTGGCAACTTGCCGCTGAACAGATGCGGCAACACGCTGGCGATGGAATGCGCTTCCCACAGCAGCAGGGTCCCGTGCTGTTCTTTCATTCGCTGAAGCTCTTGCTGCAAGGCGTCATGGTATGGACGCCAGTACTGGGCAACCCGCCTTTCGATCTCGTTCCGGCTGGGCTCTTGACCCGCTTGATAGACAGCCTCATCGCGAAAGGTTCGGGTTGGACAGAGGCCTGTGGTGTTTTGGCCCGGATACAGACTCTCTCCACCTGGCGGTCGATTGAGGTCGATGACATAGCGCGAGACTTTCGCCTGAATGACGCCGATACCCAGGTTGTCAGCGAAGTCGTAGACCTTGTCCAGATGCCAATCGGTGTCTGGCATGCGCAAAGCATGCTCCTGGTACTGCGATCTCAGCTCTTTTGGCACAGAGGTCCCCAAATGAGGAATGGAAATCAGGATAGGCGCGACACCTTGTCGCAGCGAAAAGGCCTCGTGGACCTGATTGTTCATGAGTGAAAATCTCTGGTTCATTGCAAGATTGGGTGGACCCACTTTCCCTGTCGGCTTGCGGCATACGGCTGCTTGGGGGCTCGGCAACTCTGACCCTCGCGACGTCGGCATCCTGCATTAGCGTTGGTTTTGCTCGGCCAAATACGCAATAGCTGAACATCAGCTTCACAAACAGTAATCCTGTTCGGATAACGAAAGGGTGAACCTACGCTACGGGTCATCAATCCTCAACTGAACCGGAGCCCTATGGAAAGCTATGACACCGTCGTGATTGGTGCCGGAGTAATCGGCTGCTCAGTCGCATACCACCTCGCTAGTCTCGGAGCCAAGCGAGTGCTAGTCCTAGACCGCACTCAGATTGGAGCGGGAACGACGTCGCAGTCCAGCGGCATCCTTCGCACTCACTACTCGATCGTCGAGAACGTTGAGTTGGCTCTGAATTCCTGGCAAGTCTTCAACAATTTCACAGAGTACCTCGGCGACGAAGATGCTGCTTCTGGCCTGATCAAGTGTGGCTACCTCATTGCCTCACCCGAGGGGCCCAAGCTGGAGTCTCTTCGCGAGTCGTTGACAGCCCAGAAAAACATGGGCATCCCGCTGAGCATGCTCGATGCGAAGCAGGCCGCGGAACTGCTTCCCATTGCTCGATTTGACGATGCAGCACTGATTGGCTATGAGCCGGAAGCCGGCTTTGCTGACGCGTACCTGGTTGCGACCAGCTTCGCGCGGGCTGCGCGAAGGCTTGGCGTAAAGATCATGGAAGGGGTTGAGGTAGAACAACTGCTGCGTGTGGACGGAAAAGTCGTGGGCGTACAGACCAACAAGGGCAGCTTTAGCGCATCGACAGTCATCAGCACGCAAAGCATTTGGGCCACCGACATCGAGCGCTGGACGGGGGTTTCCACTCCGGTGGTTCCCGAACGACACGCTGTACTGGCTTTGGAAGGCCCGCACCCCTACACCTTCAAAATGCCAGTGTACAAGGACCTGGGCTCCACTGGAATGCTGTATTGCCGCAGTTACGGAGGCAACCAGATGCTCGTGAGTGAAGGGATCGTGGGTGAAAAGCTCGACACCCCAGACAACGAGCAAGGCGACATTTCGATGGACTACATCGTCGAGGTCGGCGGCCAGGTGGCTGAGCGCTTCCCCGGGTATGAGACAGCCAGTATTGCCTCTTCCTGGACCGGGGTCTATGACGTCACGCCCGACTGGAACCCCGTGTTGGGTCGGTTGCCCGATGTGCCTGGTCTCATTGTTGGATACGGCTTCTCTGGCCATGGCTTCAAGCTTTCACCGGGGGTAGGTCGCGTACTGGCGCAGGAGGCGCTTGGCTTGAAGACCGATGTGTCATTGACCCCCTATGCGCATGAGCGTTTTCGCAGCGGAAAGCTGCTTACCGGCAAGTACGGACTTGGTGCCGTCTCCTAATCATTTTTTCTCAAACCAATATGAATATGAATATGAATATTCTTGTTCCCATCAAACGCGTGATTGACTACAACGTGAAGGTCCGCGTCAAGTCCGACGGTAGCGGCGTCGATGCCGCTGGCGTCAAGATGTCGATGAACCCCTTTGACGAGGTCGCCGTCGAGCAAGCGGTTCGTTTGCGCGAAGCAGGCACTGTCACCAAAGTCACCGTCGTCACCTGTGGCGCACCGGTTGCTCAGGACGTGCTTAGAACTGCGCTGGCCATGGGCGCTGATGCCGCTGTTCTGGTCGACACCGGAGCCGAACCTGTCGATTCTCTGGGCGTCGCGCACATCCTCAAAGCACTTGTGGAGCGCGAACAGGCGTCGCTGGTGGTGTGCGGAAAACAGGCGATTGATGACGACCTCGGTGCCACTGGCGCCATGTTGGCCGGTCTCCTGGATTGGCCACAAGCCATCTCGGTGAACAAGCTGGAGCTCCAGGAAGGAAGGCTAGCGGTCACCTGTGATGGTGATGCGGGCCTGGAGCAATGGCAGCTTCCCGTACCTGCTGTGATCAGTGTTGACCTTCGCCTTAGCGACCCCCGAAGCATCTCGCTGCCCAATATGATGAAAGCCAAGAAGGCCACCATCACCACCATTGCCGCTGCCGAGCTCGTCAGTGTTCCCAAGCCCGTGGTTACTGTGGTGGCCGTATCCGAGCCGCCTTCCCGCGCCGCTGGCAAGAAGGTCCAGAACATTGACGCCTTGATTGAAGAGATTCGGCGCCTGTCGCCTGCAGAGACTTGAGGAATTCGATGATGAGCAAACTTACTTTGATTGTTGTCGACCACGACGCTGACGAAATCGACCCGGCAACGGCTCGCGTTGCCACCGCAGCCGCTGCGCTTGGGGGATCTGTGCAGGCCCTGGTCTTCGGTTCCGATGCCGTGGCGCAACAGTGCGCGGCCATTGCGGGCATCTCCAAGGTGCTGCATCACCCCTTGGTCAAGGTCAATGCGGAAACCGTCGCAAAGGTCGTGCATAGCATTCAAGACGCATTTGATGCAGTCGTGGCGTCGCACAGCATGATGGCCCGAGCTGCGCTGCCCCGTGCCGCGGCGCTCAGCGCTTGCGCGTTCCTGACAGATGTTATTGCCATTCAAGGTGAGGTTTTCACCCGGCCTATGTATGCCGGTAGCGTAATCGCTTCGGTCAGCGTGCAGTCCAAGGTGTTTTTTACGGTGCGTGCCTCCGCGTTCGAGCAGGCATCACGTCAAGCTCCAGCAGAGGTCAGTTCGATGGTTGCCGTTCCGGCAGATGAAAGAACAGAACTCATTGGGAAAGAGGCCGCGTCCAGCAGCCGTCCAGATCTTACGCGAGCTCGCGTGGTGGTGGCGGGTGGTCGTGGTGTCGGCTCTGCTGAAAACATGCGCCTTGTCGAAGCCCTGGCGGACAGGCTGGGTGGGGCAGTGGGGGCTTCTCGTGCTGCAGTGGATGCCGGTTTTGCGCCCAATGCGTTGCAGGTTGGGCAGACGGGTAAGACGGTTGCACCTGATATCTACATTGCAGCAGGTATTTCGGGCGCCATCCAGCACGTCGCGGGTATCAAGGACGCGAAGGTCATCGTGGCCATCAACAAAGACCCGGATGCTCCCATCTTCTCCATTGCTGACATCGGTCTCGTCGGCGACCTCTTTGAGGTTCTGCCCAGGCTCACAAATGAGTTGTCGACCATCGGTTGATACCCGACCATGTCGACGCCTCCAGATGGCGTGAGGCCATTTTCGATCGTTCAAACGACACCGGAGCCTTGGAAGAATGGGGGAGGGGTCACTCGGACCATCTCTTCCAGGCGTTCTGAAAACGGGACGATCTGGCGTATCAGCGTAGCGGACATCGAGAAGGATGGGCCCTTCTCGGTCTTTCCTGGCATCGAGAGGGTTTCGGTGCTCATGCGAGGGCCGGGGCTAAGGCTTGTCGGTGCCGGGGTGTCCCTCAATTTTCCCGAGGTTGGAAGCAAAGCCAAGTATTGCGGTGAAGCGCAATTTGAGGCGCGCCTAGGAGGTAGCTCAGCCCGCTTCCTGAACATCATGGCTCAAAACAACCGGGTGACAGCGCAAGTGTTGCTTCAACAGCGCGCGTGCAGTTGTGCTGCCAACAGCGTGATTGCCGTCGTGGTTCTCTTGGGAGTGGTCACCGCAAAATGCCAGGACGGATGCTCCATCACTCTCCATCCCAGTGAGGGTCTGGAAGTGACGCGTCCAGGCATCGAGCTCGACATCGAAGCCAACGCCGACAGTTCTGATGCCTGTTGGGCCGTCATTACCCTTAGCGAAACATAGTTAAGGCGACGCTGAATAAGGCAAGTTAAAGCGCGACTTTGGTATTCGGGTTCAGAGAATCCATGGAATCCAGTCAAACCACGCTGTTTCCCAGCCCCTTGGGGCTCGGGTTTCGGGCCATTCGGCCCACTTTGGACCCTTACAGGCGCACCTGCGCCATCAGCCGTCGTCGCCCCAGGTAGATGTTGGCCAGCGCCAGGGCGGTGAATGCCCGCGTCGCATTCTTCTGTAGATCCCGATAGCGCACTTTGGTGAAGCCCCATAGCTTCTTGACCACGCCAAAGACATGCTCTACCCGCGCACGTATCTTGGATTTATTGCGGTTCTTGCTGCGAATCCCCTCATCGACCACGCCGCCGCCGCGGCTGCGTTGGTTGGTGAAGTCCTGGGCCTTGGGGGCTCGGCCTCGGATTAAGGTCTTCTGGCTGGCGTAAGCCGAGTCGCCATACACGCGCCGCTCTTGGCCGTGCAGCAGATCGGGTAAGGGGTGTTTGTCATGGATGTTGGCAGCGGTGACTACCGCGCTGTGTGCCAGCCCGCTTTGGCTGTCCACGCCGATGTGCAGCTTCATGCCGAAGTCCCACTCCTGGCCCTTGCGGGTCTGGTGCATCTCGGGGTCGCGCGCTTTGTCTGCGTTCTTGGTGGAGCTGGGCGCGCTGATCAGGGTGGCATCCACGATGGTGCCGGTGTTCACTTTGAAACCCCGGGCTTGCAGTTCTTGTCCGACCTTGGCAAACAAGGCCTCGCCCAGTTTGTGCTCGTTCAAGAGGCGGCGGAACTTGAGCAAGGTGGTGGCATCGGGCACGGGCTCGCGCCCCAGGTCGATGCCGACGAAGTGGCGCAGACTGGCGCTGTCGTACAGGGCTTCTTCGCACGACAGGTCGGCCAGGTTAAATCAGTGCTGCAGGAAGTGGATGCGCAGCATGCGCTCCAGTCCGATGGGCGGGCGGCCATTACCCGCCTTGGGGTAGTGCGGTTCGATGACTTCGCATAGAGCCGCCCAAGGCACGATGGACTCCATCGTTTGCAGGAACGTATCGCGCCGGGTCGGTTTGCGGTGCTGAGCGAATCCCGCTTCTTGGTCGACTGCCATCGCAAGGGTCTGTTGTTTCATCGTCATGTAACGCTTCAGCCTCGGTGACCGTGGACCTTAATCAGCATTGCATTAGGTTTAGGTTCGGTCACTGCCGTGCAGGCCTGATTACCGAGTTGCCTGTAGTTGTTTGCCTCATCCTCTGCAGTAGGAATTGCTCGTTCCAATTGCATTGGCTTCTCATCTCCACCAAAGACTTTGAACCCACTCTAAGGCCGTGTGGTTTGTCTGTCGGATCGGATAGCGCGCATGGACTGGGTGGCGACAGCATTCCCTGCCGCCACCCAGTCCGCCGCCTCACTCAGTCGTCTGTATGCACTCGGTGCATCTCCGTCAATATTTTCTCCAGGTTGTTAGCCATTTTTATGTAGTTACCGGTTGTTAGGTCAATCTCGACCGGTCCTTGCAGGGGAGTAGGCCAATCGGTTGCCCTTAGCAGGGGGTAGTCTTCGGCACTGAATACACACACCTGCGTTTTCAGCGTATCCAAGGTCACCGCGATGGCCACTATGCGTTCTGGACCAAAGTCCCGTTTCGAAGCTTGTCCATCAATATCTCGGTTAACCATCACATACACCCCAGGCGTTTTGCTGTTGTTCCAAAAACGGAGTTTTCGGAAGTTCAGGAGGCGGTGCACTTTGCTCACCAGTTCCCAATTTGCGCACCGCAGCATCTCGGTCGTCGCTGCGGTCACTTCCTGGGGAACGGAGACGGTTTCAGTCCAGGATTTTTGAGTGGACATGCTTTGTTCTTTTTTTGTCATGTGTAATTTAAGTTTGCTACCCACCGGGCAGCGTTTAATTTCATTCGGGTCACTTTCATGCTGCTCTCACTGCAGCTGCCTTTTCCGCTTAGGAAAAAGCCAGGCAATCTTTCAGGTTCTACGTTCATTGCGTACCCCGGCGGAGGGTTTAAGTCTCTATATATCTACCGGTCATCTGGTTGCGGGCCAAATTTTTAAAGAACCACTGAGATCCGACGATGCGGAACGCGGGGAGAAACTGAAAAGCCAAAGGCGGAACAGCGTCTAGAGAGGCAATAAAAGTGTGTTTTCGAACCCGAGGAGGTTCTTGTCGATCCGCATCGAGGAGATCGATGTGGACGTGAGACAGCGTTCACGCTTTGTCGCGCTACTTGCCAGGGGAGGTGCTAACCGAAAGGTCAGTCACTGATGTGTAAGTAAATGTAGCATTTAATTTTGAAGATGACAAGGGCACCGCGCAATTTATATTTGCGAGGCGGCTTGGCACATCCTGCATGTCACTGCGCGGGGCAGGATGCCACGGCCACTCGGTGGATTTCTGCTGACTGCGCGGCCGAGCCGGACGCTGCACGGTTTGCCATGCACGGCAGTTGTAACGAGGGAGAAGTCTGCGCGGGCGGCGCAGACCGGATTGCCAGGGCAGAACAACGGTCTGCAGATTTATCTTGGACTCTGATCTGTGCCGGGTCGACGATCTACCCGGCACAAGCTCGCCGATGGGCTTTCCCTGGGAGAAGACGTCTTAAAGTGGCGTTGCACAGGGCCTGTGCCGGGTGTGCCATGTGCTTTTCTTAAATATCGTGAGATATATAGGGATACCTATATACCGTCCCATACACAGCCTCCATAAGCCAAGAAGTTTCCACCCAACTCCCCGGCACACCCGGCACAGTGAACTTCCAGGCCCGCCCACGGCGGACCACAGACAGTTTTCAGCGGGAGCCGTTAAACCTCTTAGACGCAGGCGCATCTGTACCAAATGGCGAAAGGCCCTTGGGGACTGAGGCTGCCAGGGAGATGTTGCAGACCCTGCGCTGGACACCGTCCACCCGTATCCGCGATTCATCCAGTTCCTTGAAGTGTTCGTTCATACGTTTCCAGAACTGCACCACACTGACCTCTCGCATGGCGTTGGTAGCGCACCAATGGCGGTAGTCTTCGAAGACCCGGTCCTTCAGTGTGTCGCAGGTCGTTTGCAGCGCAACACCCAGGTCGTCTATCCAGGAGACCACGGAGTTGGTATCGGCTTTCGCCTCCTGCAGCATGGACTGCATGGCCAGGGGCATGACAGGGTCGAAGCCGCCCCGCGATTGCAGGCGGACCAGACCTTCCAGGGCCCAGTTCAGGACGCCAGACAACTCACAGGCGATGATGTTCTCGGCTAACAAGGGGTCGCGGTCCCGCTCCGCAATGGTGACGCCGAAGGGGACGATATCCCAGCGCCGCCAGAATCCGATGCTGTGGTCGGTGATGGCGGGCAGATGGTTGCCCAGTACCAGCCACTTGCCTCGCACGTGGATGCTGACGGGGTCACGGTATTTGCGGTCGATGGGTATGCGCTCTCCGGCAATCATGGACTTCAGTCTCTGCTCGTCAAACGGTTTGCGAGGCACCTCATCGACGTACACCAGGCTGGCGCCGACCAGCACAGACAGGTGGAAGCCGGCAAGTTGGTCCAGGGACATAGCCGCAATGCGGCCGTGCAATGCCTGCACGATGTTGGCCAAAACGCCCTTCCCATTGGCCCCCTGCCCCAGCCAGAACTGGGCGCGCTGGTAGCGGGCATCCGCCAGCAGGGTGTATCCCACGTATTCCTGGACCCGGTCCCTTACCGGTGGGTCGGGTAGGACCCGCTCCAGAAATCGAAGAAATGCGTGGGGTACAGGACCCGCAGGGTCGTATCGGCATCCCAGACAGTGCGTCAGGCCCAGGTCCGGGTTCGCGGCATGTACCTCCAGCACATTGCCGACCAGATGGACATAACCGTTTTCTGTCGGAATGACCACGTCGCGGGTCAAGGGCGGAATAGACGGCGCAAAAAGACAGGCTGCCCGAAAGGCCTTACGGGCGTTTTCTGCGCTGGCCCAGTTCAGGTCTTCGGCCACCAGCCAGTGGTAGGCATGCCGCTCCGCCTCGTCTTCGTCAATCGGTGACCAGTGCGTGCCCGTCCATCGGTATAGCAGCGTGCGGTCCGACGCGACGCCCCCGGCCTGGACGATAGTGCCGGCATAGAGATGCGGACGGAAGGGGCTGCGGACGACTTTGCTCATACCAGGCCTCCTACACCGCTGGGTGGCTGCACCCGGCGGTTCAACCAGGTCTCTACATCGGTAGCACGCCAGCGCAGCTGCTGGGGGTGCGGTCGCAGCAGTCGGGGTGGTAGGGCTTGCGGATTGCGCCGGATATCTTTGCGAATCGTGTTTTTGCTGCGACCCAGCAACTGTGCCAGGTCGTCCAGTGTCAACAGAGGTTGTGTTTCCATGGTGTCTCTCGGTATCGGTCCAGTGATGACAAATAGAGAGACCGACCACGCCTTTCTGTGCCAGCTACTGGCAGGGGTTGCCGGTAGCTGGTATCTGTAGCGAGGCAGGTTTAAACGCGTGGACTGCAGATCCGTAACTGCGGTTGGGTAGCGCTGCAACGAGAAAAAGGGCGCATCCGGTATGGATGCGCCCTTGGGAATCAATACTTTTGCGTGGCCGAAGCCATCGCCCTGCCCTTTCCATCCGTCTGGTGCGGCGGTCCGACGCCTCAGAGATGTCCTGTGCGACCGTGGTTCTGTGCCCTGCTCCTACCGTCGCACTTTCAACCTACATCTACATCTACATCTACCTGTACCTGTACCTGTACCTGTACCTGTACCTGTACCTGTACCTGTACCTTTTTATTACGCACGCTTAGCCTCGAACTCGTGCGCATCGTGGATTTCTACTGACCGGTGCAGCCAGTACAAGATGTTCGGCAGTTCGCTGGTGCCAAAAATGTCACTACTGCTCACCTCTCCGTACATCAGCACGAGCATGCGCTTAGAGTGGAGGTCCAGCGACTGCATGTCAAACCCTGACTGGCGGATTTTGGGGTCATCCATCATCTGCCGGATAGCCCGGTCGATGCTTTCTTCCTCGGTTTCTGCTCTTGCCGAGAAATCGCGTAACTTGACCTGGTTCGCTAGGAGCTTCACTACGATGGGTGGGGTTCCCAGGTACACCGCAGCGGCTTCACAGAATTCTCGACCGATGTCCTCCGTGCTGCGAATACCGTTGCGTAGCTGGTTGATGTAGCCGTAGCTCACGCCCAGCTCTTTGGCCATGTCGGCCAGTGGGGACTGGCGACGACGGCATTCGTCAAACAGCCAACCGATGAGGGGGCCACCGGGAGTCTGGTACAGGCGTGTGACACGTTCGGACTTGCTCTCGCCGGCGACGGGCGCTGGGGTGACGCGGTAGTCCTTGGTGCGCCGACGACCGGTTGCGGTACTGAAACGTTTGGTGGTCTGTGCCGATGGGGTCTGGTGTTGCATATAAGGTGTCCTATGGGTTGCGTAACGGCTGTTACGTGCAACGTATAGGCACCGCGATTTCGTTTTGGGTGGGGATGGTCTGTGGTTCTTTCAGCCCATGGAACCGTGCCGTGTATGGTCTGGCCGTAGGCCGTCGCTGCAAGTTGGACGAGTACTTACTGTGGCCGCAGGGCTCAGTCAAAGCTGCCGAGCGGTGGAGATCCTCTTTCCCTACAAGGGCATTGCCGTCCCAATCGACCCTATGATGGCAGCTACCAATTTACGTAGCATCCCCGCAGAAAACCAGCCGTGAAAATTCTCTATTCCATCATGACCGTCATCGGCTGGGCCGTGGCTATCGCGGCCTTGTTGGCCGCACTGGGCTTTGGCTACATGCGCCTGCACTATGGCCCTCTCGATATCCGCGTGCCAACCCACTCTCGGTAAGCGGCCGTAGCCGGCGAAACACCTTCACCACAGTGCCGAACCGCGGAGATTGATCAAACGCTTTTTTTCTTGGCGTTTGCGGTATTCCCGTATGCCGCCCGCGAAAAGCACGGCGAAACCACCGCACAGGAGAACTTCCCAAAGGCTGAGAGGTCGGCCCAACAACGCCGGTGTCAACGCGAATGCCCCTGCTACGGTAAGCACAGCGGGGATGGCCATACGAAGAATATTGAACATTATGTTTAGAGCTTGGTATCGCTGGTATTTCGACCTCGGAGGTTTTCGCTCTTGCGACAGTTCTAGCCTTTCAAAGTTCGAAACGATTGTGGGTCTCCAAACTTCCTAAATCTAGAGGATGCTCACAAAACGCGAACCTCAAACCAGGCCTCGGGCAGATCTCCCAACGCTTGTAGGCCCGCCGTACGTGCCGTGTTGCAGGCCAGCTGCCACTGGCCCACCAGCCGACGGGCCTCATCGGTGAGTTCGGCCGCATCGCCGTTGTCTGCCAACTGTTCCACCGCCTTGAGCGCGTGCACCACGTCTTCTGGCGAGCCGACCTTCCTTTCCAGCGCCTTGCAGTAGCGTACTTCCGCGGTCATCCGTTCCTTGATAGGCAGATCGGGATAGTCGATGAGTGAGACGGTGTAGAGGACATCAACCATGGTTTCCATACGGCTTCCTAGCGTTGGGAGTTTTACAAGAAACTGTATTAATATAAGGCGTATCCACTTAGCTCCAGTCGATGCAAAATGACTGGATGGATATCCATACTTTAGCGCCAACGCCCGTAAAAGACTACCCGCAAACCTGGAACGAGTTTCTCGACTGGTTTGCTACCGAAGAAGCCTGTCTGTGCTATTTGGCGCGATTGCGCTGGCCCAGCGGATTTGTATGCCCGCGCTGCGGCTGCGTGGGCGAGGCTTACCGCGCCACCCGTACCCGGCTGATGTGCCCCGGTTGCCAGCACCAGAGTTCAGTAACCGCTGGCACTATCTTCGACAAGACCCGCACACCCCTGCGCGTCTGGCTGGCTGCGGCCTGGTACCTGACCAATCAGAAGCAAGGTGTGAGCGCTTTGGGCTTGCAGCGCGTGCTGGGTCTGGGCAGCTACCAGACTGCCTGGACTATGCTGCACCGACTGCGTCGTGCGATGGTTCGACCGGGCCGTGAGCAACTCAAGGGTCTTGTCGAAGTTGACGAAACCTACCTGGCTATCACAGACAGACAAGCCCCCGTCGTTGCCAAAGGGCGCAAGAGCCACACGAGCAAGGTGCAGGTAGTCATGGCCGTGGAGATACTGGAGCCCAAGGGGTTCGGCCGTATTCGCCTGCGTCGCGTTGCCGATGACTCCGCCTCATGTGTCATTCCATTCGTGCAGGAGGTCATTGAGCCTGGCGTCAAGGTGCGCACGGACGGCTCGGCAGCCTATCGGTCCTTGACGGAGCTGGGCTTCATCCATCAGCGCATGGTTATGCTGGGCTCAGATGTGCCTGCCCACGTGTCGATGGCCGGCGTGCACCGGGTGGCGGCGCTCGTGCAGCGCTGGATTTTGGGAACACACCATGGTTCGGTGCAGCCCGAACACCTTGATGCCTATCTGGATGAGTTTGTGTTCCGCTTCAATCGCCGCACGTCCAATTCTCGGGGCATGTTGTTCTATCGGTTGCTGCAACAAGCAGTCTTGACTGCACCACTGACCTATCGGGATGTGGTGACAAAGGCTTGAAGGATCACACCTCGGAAATGTCAACGATATACTGATCATCTATCCAGTATTTTTAATCGCTGGAGCTAAGTGGATACACCTTACTTATGAACAGTTATTGCGAGGTACACCTTACCCATGAACCGCATCCAGTTCCAGCCCAGCCTGTCCATGCGCGACGTCCAAATTCGCTACGACACCGGGGCGCAGTGCGAAAGCGCGGTATTCGCTTACCTTTAGCCCAAGGGCTGGCGCTGTGCCCACTGCGGATGTTCCCGCTCGTTTCAGCCCCGTAACGGCTCAAGTCGTCAGCTGTGGGAGCACGTGATCTACGGCTACCAGTCCTCCAGCATCGTCGGTACGGTGTTTGAGCACACCAAGCTACCTCTGACCGTCTGGTTTTTGGCCTTTTAACTGTTGACGCAGAGTAAAAACTCCATCAGCGCATTGGAGCTCATGCGCCAGCTTGGACTGAGCGACAAGACCGCCTGGCTCGTCAAACACAAGCTACTGGAGACGATGCGACTGCGAGAGGAGCCCCGGCGTCTTGATGGGCGGGTGGAGATTGACGATGCATATCTGGGCGGCGAGCTGGCTGACCATATCCAAGGGGGCAGAGACGGGTTGAACATAGCCGCCTTTGTGGCGCCGCTGCAAACCACGCCAGCCGGCAAGCCCCTGTTCATGCGTTCGCGTCCGATCGCCGAGTTAACCAAGCAGACTCTTAAGGAATGGGCACTGCACAGCCTGGTGCCGACGGCGCATGTGGTCTCCGACGGGACGGCCTGTTTCGCACAGGTGATCCAGATGGATGCCACCCACGAGCCCTACGTCATTGGCAGCGGCAGACGCGCAACCCATATGCCTGCTCTCAAATGGGTCAATACGGTGTTGGGCAACGTGAAGACGGTCCTGGGTGGGACATACCATTTTGTCGCTTATCCCAAGTACGCGAGGCGCTATCTGGCCGAGTTTGCTTACGCTTTCACCGCCGATTTGACTTGCGGCTCTGCTGCTACGTTTGCTGCGCGCTGCCTGTCTCAACCAGCTCCAGCCTTTGAAGTTTCTTCGGCGGTCTGAGGCTGGTAGCGAATCAGGAAAAACCACTGCCTGCGCTTATGGAGTAAGCGCAGGCAGCTCTATTTTCTATAGCACCAAGTCCACCATCGCGTCCCACGGAATCAGCGCACCCCGGTGCTGGATGACGCGGGCGGCCAGGCGGTTGCCTTGGGTGGCGGCGGCTTCCACGCTGCCGCCTTGCAGACGCACGGCCAGGTAGCCTGCGGCGAAGGAGTCGCCTGCGGCGGTGGTGTCCACCACCTTTTCGACCCGCTCGGTGGCGATTTCTTGTACGCCGCTGGCGGTGCGCACGAGAGTGGCGTTACTGCCCCGCTTGATGACGATTTCGGGGCATGACAGAGCCGATGCTGCGGCTACCGCTTCGTCCAGACTCGCCAGGCCGCGCAGGGCCTGCTCGTCGTCTGCCGTCACCAGGGCCATGCTGGCCAGGGCATAGGCGCGGTCGAACCAGGTATGCGCCTCGGCCCGGCTGGTCCACAGGCGGGGGCGGTAGTTGTTGTCAAACACCACTGTGGCCCCGCGCGTGCGCAGGCGGGCCATCAGGGCCAGCAGGCGTTCGCGGCCCGCCGTGGGCAGGATGGCCAGGCTGATGCCGCTGAGGTAGAGCGCATCAATCTGGTCCGCCGCGTGCTCCAGCGGTGTGTCCGGCGCATCGAAATACGCCTTGGCCGCGCTGTTGTCGCGCCAGTAACTGAAACTGCGTTCGCCATGGGCATCCACCTCGATCAGGTACAGGCCCGGCATGCGGCCTGGCAGGCGCTGCACCAGCGACACGTCCAGCGCCTCGGCCTGCCAGCGCGCCAGCAGGCCGGTGCTCAGGCCGTCGTCGCCCAAGGCGGTGGCGTAGCCGACCTGCAGCTTGCCTGCCGAACACCGCGCCAGGTAGACCGCAGTGTTCAGCGTGTCGCCGCCAAAGCCTTGCTGCATGGAACCAAAGGCAACGCCCTGCAGTTCCAGCATGCATTCGCCGAACAGTACGACGCGCGGCATTACCAGTTCACCAACGTGCCATCGTGCTGCAGCCGGTTCACCGGCAGGTAGGCGCGCTGGTACGGGTACTTGGCGGCCAGTTCCTCGTTGATCTCGACGCCGTGGCCTATGGTTTCGCCGCAATGCATGTAGCCGTCCTTGAAGCTGTAGCTGTGCGGAAACACTTCGTCGGTCAGCTCGGTGTGGCGCATGTATTCCTGGATGCCGAAGTTCGGCACCCAGGTGTCGAAATGCAACGCCGTACCCATGCACACCGGCGACAGGTCGGTGGCGCCATGGCAGCCGGTGCGCACCTGGTACAACGAGGCAAAGTCGGCAATCCGGCGCAGATGCGTGAGGCCACCGGCATGGACGATGGTGGTACGGATGTAGTCGATCAGCTGGTTCTGGATCAGGTCCTTGCAGTCCCAGATGGTGTTGAAGATCTCGCCCACGGCCAGCGGCGTGGTGGTGTGCTGACGGATCAGGCGGAAGGCGTCCTGGTTCTCGGCCGGGGTCGCATCTTCCATCCAGAACAGGTGGAAGGGTTCCAGCGACTTGCCCAGGCGGCCTGCTTCGATCGGCGTCAGGCGGTGGTGCACATCGTGCAGCAAATGGATGTCCGGGCCCACGGCCTGGCGCACCGCGTCGAACAGCTTGGGCGCGTGCAGCAGGTATTTCTCGCTGCTCCAGTCATGCTCGCTGGGCAGGTTGCCGTCGGCAGGTTCGTAGAACATATTGCCTTTGCCCACGCCGTAGACCGCCTCCAGGCCGGGCACGCCGCTTTGCGCGCGGATCGCCTTGTAGCCCATCTCCTTGTAGCGCAGCACTTCATCGACCGTGTGTTCAATATCCTTGCCGTTGGCGTGGCCGTAGACCATCACCCCGGAGCGGCTGCGACCGCCGAGCAGCTGGTACAGCGGCAGGTTGGCGGCCTTGGCCTTGATATCCCACAGCGCGGTGTCCACGGCGGCAATCGCGCTCATGGTCACCGGGCCGCGGCGCCAGTAGGCACCCTTGTACAGGTATTGCCAGATGTCTTCGATCTGGTGTGCATCGCGGCCGATCAGGCAGGGAATGACGTGGTCGTTCAGGTAGCTGACGACGGACAGCTCGCGGCCGTTCAGCGTGGCATCGCCGATGCCGGTCAGGCCCTCGTCGGTTTCGATCTTCAAGGTGACGAAATTGCGGCCGGGGCTGCAGACGATCACGCGGGCGTTGGTGATTTTCATAAGAATGTGGGTGGTGAAAGAGTGGGTACGAGCCGGAAACGGGCCTTAGCCGTTCCAACCTAAGTGGCCGAGAAAGTCGCGGGTGCGCGCAACGGTCGGGTTGTCGAAGATCTGCGCGGGCGGGCCCTCTTCCATGATGGCGCCGTTCTCGAACACCACCACCCAGTTGGCCACGCGCTGGGCGAAGCTCATCTCGTGGGTGACGACGATCATGGTCATACCCTCTTGCGCCAGCTTCTTCATCACGTTCAGCACTTCGCCGACAGTCTCCGGGTCCAGTGCCGAGGTGGGTTCGTCGAACAGCATGACCTCCGGCTCCATGGCCAGGGCCCGGGCAATCGCCACGCGCTGCTGCTGGCCACCCGACAGATTGGCCGGGTAGTTCTGCGCCTTGGATGCAAGGCCCACCTTCTCCAGCAGCTTCATGGCACGGGCCCGGGCCTCGGCCTCGGACATGCCGAGCACGGTGATCGGGCCCATGGCCACGTTGTCCAGTGCGGTCTTGTGCGGGAACAGCTCGAAGCTCTGGAACACCATGCCCATACGCTGGCGCACCTTGCGCACCTCGGACTCCTTGGTGGGCAGCGGCACACCGTCCAGCAGCACACGGCCACCGTTCAGTGTCTCCAGCGCATTGGTACAACGCAGCAGGGTGGACTTGCCCGAGCCGGAGGGGCCGATCAGGCACATCACCTCGCCCTTGTTGACCTGCAGCGAAACGCCGTTCAGCGCCACGAAGTCGCCGTACATCTTGCGCACGTTGTCATACACCAGCACGGGTGGCTGGTCGGAACCCTTGCGGGCCAGTGCACTGGGCACAGTATTTGTGTTCATTCCTTGACTCCGTATTTCTTGTGAATCCAATCGACCAGCTTGGCCTGGGGGTAACCCATCAGCCAATACAGCGCGGCCATGGCTGTGAGCATCTCCAGCACGCGGAAGGTCTGCGCGCGGATTTGCATGGAGGTGTAGGCCAGCTCACTGACGGCAATCACCGAGACCAGCGAGGTGTCCTTGAACAGCGAGATCCAGGTGCTGGCCAGCACCGGCAGAATGCGCCGTCCGGCCTGCGGGATCACCACCTTGAACATCGCCTGCCGGCGTGACATGCCCATGGCCAGCGCGGCTTCCATCTGCCCCTTGCGGATCGAGTTGATACCGGCACGGAAGGTCTCGGCGTTGTAGGCCGAGATGTTCAACACCAGGGCTACCAGCGCCGTCGTCAGGGCCGAGAACTGCACATCAAAGGCGATGGGCATCACGTAGAAGGCCCAGTAGATCACCAGGATCAGCGGCAGGTTGCGGAAGAATTCGACGAAGGCCAGCGAAACGTTGTTCAGCAGCTTGTTGTTTGACAGGCGCATCAGCGCCAGCAGAATACCGCCTGGCACGGCCAGCAGCATGGTCACGACCGTCAGGCCGACCGTCATCGCAGCGCCTTCCAACAGCGCGCTGCGGTGTGTCCATATGACGTTCCAATCGAAGTTCATGAGCGCCCCAGGTGTGCGAGTTTGTGGTAAGCGCGGTCAACCACGCGGGTCACCGGGAACAGCAGCAGGAAATACATCACCATCACTGCAGTGAAAACCTCCACCGGTCGGTAGCTTTGCCCGGCCACGGTCTCGGCACGGTGCATCAGCTCGGGTACGGCGATGACGGTGGCGATGGCCGTGTCCTTGATGGCCATGGTCAACACCGAGCCAAAGGCCGGCAGCATGCGGATCGTGGCCTGCGGCAGGATGATCTTGCGCAAGATCTGCGCCCGCGACATACCTAGCGCCAGGCCGGCCCGGGTCTGGCCGGGACGGATGGACTCGATACCAGCGCGGATGATTTCCGACGCATAGGCGGCGATGTGCAGTGTCAGCCCCACCAACGCCGCCCAGAACGGCGGAAAGGTCACGCCGGCCAGGATGGGAAACGCGAAGTAGATCCACACCAGCACCACCAAGATGGGGATGGCGCGCATGGTGTCCACATAGAACACCAACAGGCGGCTGAGCCAGCGCGGTCCGTACAGGCGCAGCAAGGCGATCACCAGGCCCGCCAGCAAGCTGGTGATGGCGCTGATGACGCTGAGTACCACCGTCACGCCGAAGCCACTGGCGAAGAAGCGCCAGTTGTCGATCAGCGGGGAAAAGTCGACATCCATGGGGAGTCCTTAGGTTGCGCCGACGCTTACTTCAGCTGCTGGGTCATGCGGACTTCTTCGGCCGCCAAAGCCGGTTCCATGCGCTTCTCCACCTCACGCAGCCAGTCCAGATAGACCTGCTCGTTCTTGTTCACCCCCATGCCGGTCTTGATGTCAAAAATCTTGCTGTCCTGGCAGTTGTTCTCCTTGGGGAACACCGCCAGGCCCTTGACCTTCTTACTGATGTTGGGCCACAGCATGCGGTTCAGCGGCGCCACGTCGGAGCGACCAGCCAGCACTTCCTCAATCGGTGCCACCGAACCGGAATTCGCCACGCCGCGCAGCTTGGCATTCGGAAACTGGGCGCGCACCATGGGCTCTTCGCCAGCTCCGGAGAAATAGGCCATGGTGATCTCGGGCTTGTTGAACTCTTCCAGCGTCTTCACGTTGGTGAACTTGGGGTTGTCGGCGCGGCCGAACATGCAGACGCCGGTGCTGGAGAAGGTCACGAAGTCGATGATCTTGGAGCGCTCGGCGTTCTGGTTCAGCGGGCCGATCATGATGTCCATCTGGTTCGCGATCAGCGCTGGCACCTTGGTTTCATGGCTCACCGGCACGGGCTCGATCTTCACGCCCAGCAGCTTGGCGAACTCCTTGCCCAGCAGCCACGACGGACCAGACCAGGGCTCGCCCTCGCCGGTGGTGTTTTGGGCCAGCCAGGGCGGGTTGTTCACCACGCCGACGCGCAGCACGCCGGCCTTGCGGATCGCGTCGATGCGCGGACTAGCACCGGGTGCGGGTGGAGTCTGTGCCAGGGCGGCGCTTGAAGCGGCAGCCAGTACCGCGGCTGCGGCGATGATTTTGGCCGCGCCAAGGCGGACAGCGTAGTTCTGCATGTTTGTCTCCGATGGATGTATGGATGCGGGAAGCCATCGCGGTCCCGCGCCGCGGCTTACTGGGTGCGTGGCCGCAACCAGCTCACTTGATGTTTTCGATGACGCGCTTTTCGTCCGCCGTCAGCGTAGCCTGCAGCGTCTTCTCCACCTGGCGTAGCCAGTCCAGATAGACCTGCTGGTTCTTGTCTACCGCCAGGCCCACGGGCGAAGCCTTTTCCTGGCTGCTCTGGCAGTTGTTGTCCTTGGGGTAGACCACCAGGCCCTTGACCTTCTGGTTCAGATTGACCCAGGGCACACGGTTGATCGGTGCCGCGTCGGCCCGCTTGGCCATGATCTCCTCCACTGGCGCGGTGGCACCCGAGCTGGCTACGGCGCGCAGCTTGGCCTTGGGGAAGCGCTCCTTGACCCAGTTCTCTTCTGCACCGCCGGTGAAATAAGCGATGGTGATGTCGGGGCTGTTCAGGTCGTCCACCGAATTCACCTTGGCCAGTTTTTCGTTGCCGGCGCGGCCGAACATGCAGACGCTGGTGCTCGAATAGACAACGAAGTCCACCACCTTCAGGCGCTCTGGCGTCTCGCCCAGCGGGCTGATGGTCATATCCACCTGGTTGGCCGCCAGCACCGGCACCTTGGTTTCATGCGACACGGCCACGGGCTGCAGCTTGACCTTCAGCAGCCGTGCGTATTCGGTGGCCAGCAGCCAGGCCGGGCCACTCCAGGCCGCTCCATTGCCGGTGGTGTTTTCTACCAGCCAGGGCGAGTTTTGCAGCACGCCAACACGCAGCTCACCGGCCTTCTGGATAGCGTCGATGCGCGGGCTGGCGCCCGGGGCCGGTGGTGCCTGGGCCAGCAACGCGGTGCTACCAGCAGCCAGCAGCAAGCCGGCGAGCCTGTGGCGGGGAAACGGGGAATGCAAAGGCTTAAATCTCATGTTGTCTCCTGTTGTTAGGTGCGGGAATTAGCGCCACGCCTGGGCAAATTCGCCAATCACGCGCTCCAAGTGGGCGCGCATGGCCGCCCGGGCGGCAATCGGGTCACGCGCCAGCAGTGCCTTGAAGATGCGCTGGTGATCCGCATGCGAGGCCAGGCGCAGATCGGGGGTGTGAAAGTGGTGTTCGATCTTGGTCCAGACCGGGCTACGGGCTTGAGCCCACATGGCGGTCACCATCTGCAGCAGTACGCTGTTGCCGGTGGACTCGGCGATACGCAGGTGGAACAACTGGTCCGCCGCTTCGTTGGCCTCTTTGTCGTCCATGTTGTCGTGCATATCGGTCAGGGCCGTGAAGATCCGGTCCAGGTCGCTGTCCTTGCGGGTTTCAGCGGCCACCGAGGCGATTTCCGACTCGATCAGGCAGCGCGCCCGCAGCAGCTCAAAGGGGCCGGCGCCGGTTTCGGGCATGTAGACGGGCGCGGCGCTGGTGCTGCTGGTGCCGCTGGTCTGGGTCACGTAAATGCCCGAGCCGCCGCGCACTTCGACCACGCCTTGCAGCTCCAGCGCAATCATGGCTTCGCGCACCGAGGTGCGGCTGACGTCAAAGCGCTCGGCCAGGGCCCGCTCCGAAGGCAGGCGCTCGCCCAGCTTGAACTCGCCCTGTGCTATCAGCAGCAGCATTTGCGCTGCCAAACGCTGGTAGGAGCGGTCCGAGCCGAGTTTCTCGGTCTTCTGGGATGCCGAGCCATCGTCGCTGGGTTGGATGAGTTGCAGTGCCATGGTGTTTCTCAAAGTGGTTGGACCAAATATTAATTGGTAAACCAAATTAGCCCATAGTGGTTTACCACTATGGGCTAATTGGTTGGTCCAGTTGTCAAATGGCATCTTTTCCGCCCTGTCTACACAAGCCCATGCCCGTACTTTCCCAAGCCTCTCTGGCCACCCTATCCCCCAACCAAACATTGCTGCAGTTGCCGCAGTACCAGCGCAGCCCCCTGCAGATCGGCGTGGTGCATCTCGGCCTGGGTGCGTTCCACCGCGCTCACCAGGCGGTGGTGTTCGATGCCTTGCTGGGCCAAGGCGACCCACGCTGGGGCGTGCTGGGCGTGGCGATGCGCAGCACCGAGCTCGCCGATGCATTGGCCGTCCAGGACGGTCTGTACTCGGTGCAGATCGCCAGTGCTGAGGGCCGCCGCTGGCAGGTGGTGGGTGCGCTAAGCCAGACCTGCGTGGCCGCCCGCGAACCCGAGCAAGTGGTGGCCGCCATCGCCGCGCCCAGCACCCGCTGGATCACCCTGACCGTGACCGAAAAAGCCTATGGCCCCGATCTGGCCGCGTTGCTGGTCCAGGGTCTGGCGGCGCGGCGCGCAGCGGGCCTGGACGGGCTGACCATCGCATCCTGCGACAACCTCACCGGCAACGGCCACAAGCTGCGCCAGCTGTGCCTGGATACGGCGGAGAAAACCGACCCGGCGTTGGCCCAGTGGATTGCCAGCCGCTGCACCTTCCCGAACAGCATGGTCGACCGCATCGTGCCCGCCGCCACCGCGCAGCACTGCACCGACGCCGCCCAGGTACTGGGCCTCGAAGACACCTGCGCGCTGGGCACCGAGGGCTTCTGGGAATGGGTCATCGAGGACAACTTCGTCGACCCGCAAGACGCCGCCCGGCTGGCATCCGCTGGCGTACAGGTGGTGCAGGAGGTCCTGCCGTTCGAAGAAGCCAAGCTGCGCATGCTGAACGGTAGCCACACCGCCATTGCCCTGATGGGCGCGGTGATGGGCCTGCCCACCGTCTCCGACTGCGTGGCCCAGCCGGACATCCATTGGTTCGTCCACCACCTGATGACCGAACTGGTGATGCCGCAGTTGCTGCGCCCGGGCTTGCCAGCCTACCGCGATGCCCTGTTGGCGCGTTTTGCCAACCCCGACCTGCGCCACAAGGTGCACCAGATCGCCTCCGACAGCTCGCTGAAGATTCCGCTGCGCTGGCTGCCGACCATCCAGGCCCGACTCGCCGTCGGTGCGCCCGTAGAACCTCTGGCCTTTGCCAGCGCAGTGTGGCTGCGCTACCTGCTGGCCGAAGACGATGCCGGCCAGCCGTATGTAATCTCCGACCCGCTGGGTGCCACGCTGCAGGCGCTGGCGCAGCAGCAGCACCGCGGCGACGCTGCGGCCGCCGTCCAGGCCCTGCTGGCCCAGCCTTCCGTCTGGGGTACCGACCTTCCCCACAACCCGCAATGGACCGCCCGCGTGACCTACTGGCTGCAGCGCATCCAGGCCGGCAGCGTGGCCGCCGCACTGGCCGAGCTGCGCAGCAGCCTCACATCCTGAATTTCCACCCACCTGAGACCCCCCTATGCTGAACCACACACCCTCCATCCAAGACCAGGTCGCCCTCGTGACCGGCGCCAACGCCGGCATGGGCCTGGCCACGGTCCGCGCCTTATTGGAGGCCGGCTACCGCGTAGCCGCCACCGACCTGCACACCGAGCAGGTGGCCAGCACCCTGGCCGCACACGGCGACCGCCTGGCCTGCTTCGTCATGGATGTCAGCGACTATGCGCAGGTGCAGACCGCCTGCGACCAGATCGAGGCGCACTTTGGCCGCATCGATGTCTGCGTGAACAACGCCGGTTTCCTGCAGTACGCCAACTGCGAACAGACCACGCCCGAGCTGTGGCACAAGACCTTGCGCATCAACCTGGACGGCGTGTTCTTCGTTAGCCAGCGCGTAGCGCCGGGCATGAAGGCGCGCGGCTTTGGCCGCATCGTGAATATGTCGTCGTATGGTGCCAAGACCGGCGGCCTGTCGCCGCTGCCCGCCTATGCGGCCAGCAAGGGCGGCATCATTTCGCTGACTTTCAGCTTCGCCCGCGAATACGCGCCGTTTGGCGTCACCTGCAATGCGCTGGCCCCGACCTTCGTCAAGACCCAAATGCTCACGGAGCAGGTCAGCGCCGAGCGGCAGGCCGAGCTGCGGCAAAAGATACCGGTCGGCCGCTTCTGCGAGCTAGAAGAGCTGGCCCATAGCGTGCTGTTCCTCGCGCATCCGCTCAGCGGTTTCATCACCGGCGAGGTGCTGGACCTGAACGGCGGTTTGCAGTTCGATTAACCGTAGTCCGTTGGATCGACGATTCCGTCAAAAGGGTGCGGACAAAAACTGGGACTACACAACCTATGGCAATGCTGCACAAGGTCGTTTAAAGCGCCATCGTGGTATTTGAATGCCGAGAATCCATCGAGTCCGGCCAACGCGCCCTGTTTCCCAGCCCCTTGAGGCTGGATTTTTGGCCATTTGGCCCGTTTCGTACTTACAGACGCACCTGTGCCATCAACCGTCGCCGACACAGGTAGATGCTGATCAACACCAGGGCTGCGAATGCCCGCGTCGATTATTTTTTGCAGGCCTCGGTAGCGCACTTTGGAAAAGCCCCATACACACTGTGTCAAAGTGTCGTCCTCAAGCGCCAGTTCACCTTGTTGTCGGGCAGCTTCGTCAGTTCGTAGCAGATATGGTGAAGAACAAGGTCTCGACAGTAAAAGCGTCCCCGCAAGACACACCAAGCGGGCCGCCATCATCGTTGGTCTGAGGCCGGTAACAACTATCAATTTAATGGCTTATTTCCCCCGCGTCTTCGCAAACCCCTTGATTTGCAGTGCATTCATCAGGCTCCCCCCGCCACTGCCACCCACCGCCTCGAAGATATCCGACCACATCTTGTACGCATAGGTACTCCGAACTCCCTCCGCAGGAGCATTGCCATAGCGCCCCGCCAAAACTGCGCTACGAGCCTCTTTGATGGCATCTAACAAATCCTTCAATGGGTCCGCTTTTGCCGGCTCTGATAAACGCGCCGGGGCAGTCGGCGGGGCCTGGACCTGGACAATCGTCCGAACACTGGCCAGCGCTGACTGAACTGCAGCAACCTTTGCATTCGGTACAGCCCCACGTTCACTTCGGGAAGCTGCCTCCAATGTGAGCCGTGTTGCCTCCTCAAGGCGCCAAATAGGGTCAGCTTCATGCTGCTCCGCAGAGCGCCTTGCCTTTTCGGCAGCGAGCCGTGCAGGCTGGAAAACTCTTGCCTCCAGCAATGCGACCTCTTCTACTGACAGCACATCAGCTAGGTCTGGTGGAAGTTCAAGTGAGTCAACTGGTAGGCTCGCCACAAATTGCTGGATGGAATACCCATGTGTGTTGCCGTTTGTGCCCTTAGGAATCCAAGACGAGCGGTAGAGCATTGCGCGGTTTCCGCGGAGTTTGAGGTGCATGTGAACAGTCCATTGGTGACAAGTGATGCAACGTGTAGTCACTAGGCGAAATGGCGCGCGCGGGTGATGTAATCCCACTGGAGCGATGTCTTGCATTTGAGAAACGGTCAGCTCGGGATCGGGCCAACTTCACAGGTCGGGATTTGCTTCTAGGTGGAAGTCCGCTCATGTTTAGGTTTGTCCGACATCTGCCCGAGCGAGAACGCGGCGGCCAACACGGCGGCCTGAGGGCAGGTGTCGGATAAACCTCGAGGGAGGAAACCGCGTAATGTACCGCGCAGGCTTGAGAAGACTACGGGGCTACCAGCACCTGCGCCAAGAGGCCGGTCGTGGGGATACCTTTGTCGATCACATGCGCGTCGACCGGCACCTGGGTGATGGTTTCGCACTTCGTGCAGGCCCACTTGCCACGAACGTGGCGCTCCACCGTGAACACGCCGGGCACATAGTCCAGCTTCTCGGCCACGTCTTCTCCGATGCGTTGCATCTGGCAGCCACATTGGCAGGTGGTGGACGCTGGCTCATGGCAGATCTCGCGCCGGGGCAGATTGGCCGGTAACGGCTGGCGTTTGGGTTGTTGTTTGGCGTCAGGCGCAGCCGCCGGTGGCTGGAGCTGTTCGATCTCAACGGCAACTGCTGCCAGGTCTGCCTCGATCTCGTCTTCCAGCAGGCTGCGTTGCTCGGCGTTGAAGCGTTCGGACTGGGCGGCGAACTTCATGCGCTTGAGCAGCGCGTTCTC
The DNA here is from genome assembly GCF_056521425.1 of Rhodoferax sp. LS1P39. Lineage (NCBI taxonomy): Bacteria > Pseudomonadati > Pseudomonadota > Betaproteobacteria > Burkholderiales > Comamonadaceae > Rhodoferax > Rhodoferax sp. LS1P39. The sequence continues at coordinate 276,741 of NZ_JBWMAV010000001.1, forward strand.
ATGCGTGAGTTTGGCGTTGAGCGCCTGGCTGTGGCGCAGTTCGATGAACAGACGCATGGTCATCTCGCGCAGCTGCTCTGCGCTCAGATCGTCCAGGGATTGCGGCTGCATCAATATGGCGCCTACTGTGCCAACCAAGCGCAGTAGCGGCTATTGGCGCATCTCCCAATTGGCGCTCAGAGGAACCAGGCCACAACGATCAGACCACGGTGATGATGCCCGCGTCTTCCACGCGCTGTCAGGGCAAGCCCAGCACCAGCGCATCGAGCTGGGCAGGCCCAAGGCTGCAGTGGGCTTCACAAGCTGAAGCCCATATGAACTTGCCTTGGTGCAATCTACGTGCGGCCAGCCAGATACCGATGCCGTCGTGCACCAGCACCTTGATGCGGTTGGCGCGTTTGTTGGCGAACAGGTACGCATGGTGGGGGTGGGCAGCGCCGAAGACGGTGATCACCCGGGCCAAGGCGGTGTCGGTGCCTGCGCGCATGTCCAGCGGGGCGGTGGCCAGCCAGGCCGCGTCGATGCGGATCATGTGCGGATCACTTGAGTGATCATTTGAGGATGGCTGCGGTAAGCAGCCAGCCAACACATATTGACAGGCGAACTATTGGATTGGTGGCGTCCAGCGGTGTGGGAGCAAATCGTCGATCTGGCTGTTCCTTTGTGTCGGCAGCCGGGTGAGGACATCCTTCATGTAGGCATACGGATCATGTCCATTGATCTTGGCGCTTTGGATCAGGCTCATCACGGCGGCGGCGCGTTGACCGGCGCGCAACGACCCTGCAAAAAGCCAGTTGTTTCTGCCCAGGGCGACCGGGCGGATTTGGTTCTCACACCAGTTGTTGTCTATGGGAACCTGGCTGTCTTCCAAGTAGTGCGTCAGCGCCACCCAGCGTTTGAGGCTGTAGTCCAGTGCCTTTGCCGTCGCCGATCCGTTGGGGACTTTGCTTCGTTGCAATAGCAGCCACTGGTGCAGGGCATCCCGACCCACGCACCCAGTGTGGAGCGCGCTATCTCCAGGCCGGCACGGCCAAAGATCTTCTCTTGGTGGTATAGGGGTAGATGGTCCGCATACTTGGCCACCAACACCTGGGCCAGCAGTCCCGCGGTGGGGATGCCCTTGTCAATGACTTGCGGGGTAACCGGTGCCTGGGTCAGTGTTTCACAGTTGGCACAGGTCCATTTGCCGCGCACATGGCGCTCTACCGTGAACACGCCAGGCGTGTAGTCCAGCTTCTCGGATACATCCTCGCCAATGCGCTTGAGTTGGCAGCCATATTGGCAGGTGGTGGAGTCGGGCTCGTGGTGAATATCCACGCGAGGCAGGTTGGCAGGCAGAGCCGCACGCTTGGGCTTCCTGGGCGGCTCGGTGTCCGTCGTGGGTGGCGTGAGGTTCTTGAGTTCTTGCTCGATGGCGGCAAGGTCCTCGTCAAAGGCTTCATCCAGCAAGCTGACCTGCGTGCTGTGGAGTTGCTCACTGCTGCGGCCAAACCGGTGGCGCTTGAGCACAGCCATCTCGTGCGTGAGCTGATCAATCTTGGTCTGGCGATACACCAGTTCCTTGGCATCGCTGCTTGCCATCTGGTCCAGTTTGGCGATGTGCTGGTCTTGCTGTACCACTTTGCTCATCAGGGCCGTGAGCAATTCGCGCAACTCCTGCGCACTCAATTGGTCCAGCGAATCGGGGGTGACAACCATTGCATGCAGTGTGGCAGACAGCGCACGCCATCCCCATGGGTGCAGACACCGATGGACCCGCCTGATAGCACCACCTTACGGCCCATTCACACTACGCTGATGATGCCGTCAATGCCCAGGCGCTGCCAGGGCAGACCCAGCACCAGGGCATTCAACTGCTCCGTGCTGAGCTGGTGATGTCTGTTGCCCCCCGCTGCTGGCCAGACAAACTTGCCTTCGTTGAGCCGACGGGCTACCAGCCAGATGCCGATGCCGTCGTGCACGAGCACCTTCATGCGATTGGCCCTGCGGTTGGCAAACAGATAGGCGTGGTGGGGATGCGCTGCACCAAACACTTGGACTACTCTGCCAAGTGCCGTGTCCGTACCCGCCCGCATGTCCAGTGGCTGTACCGCCAGCCAGGCGTAGTCGATGCGAATCACTTGAGGACGGACGTCGACCAGCAGGCAAATTCACTGGCTGCAGACACGGGCCAGGTGACGCTCATTACCAGCCCTGCTTTGCGCACCTCTACCTTGATCTCACGCACCGGTGACTCAGCAGGCTTCGTGAGAAGCGGCAGCGCAATGAAGGATGGCACGCTCGTGCCAGCAACGTCCACGGCAGTGGAGTCACTGAGCATTGACTGTCTGGATTGGGATGACTCTTTGAGCCAACGGTGCAGCACATTGGCGTTCATGCCATTGGCGCTGGCGACCGCCGCAATCGATGCGCCCGGTGCATTGCAAGCGGCCAGCAATTCGGCCTTGGTCTGGGCAGAATAGGTGCGCTTGGTGCGTCGAACTGCGTACCTCGGGGTATCTACGTCTTTGAGCATTGTGTCCACTATCGTTTGATGTGGACACAATGTTGCTAGGTCGGGTGCCAATCAACAAGATGACTTCGCTGGCCGCTTACCCTTCAATTCTCTTTGCATCTTCTTCCCACGAGCTACAGCTACATTGAAGAGCAATGCAATTGGCAGCGTCCACGCAAGGCATAGGCAACAAAGAAAGCCGCGAACGTCAAGTCCATTCGCCGCTGGTCAAGCCAATGCGTTGCAGCCAGGCACCAACGTCCATGGGCCGCGAGAAAAAGTAGCCCTGCATGGAGGGCACATTGCGTTGACGCAAGAAATCCGCCTGCTGCGCGGTTTCAACACCCTCGGCAACCACATGCAGATTGAAGCGCAATGCGATGTCCAAAATGACCTCAATCAACGCTGCATCGCTTTTATCGACGCCTAGGCCTTGCACAAAACTTTGGTCAATCTTCAACTCCCGCACGGGCAGCTGCTTGAGATACGCAAGACTGGAATAGCCCGTTCCAAAGTCGTCGATGGAAAACTGCAAGCCCAACTCCGTCAAGGTATTCATACGCTCTATAACCTGCGGTACATCGTTGAGCATCATGCCTTCGGTGACTTCCAGCACCAATCTTCCTGGGAGGATCTGGTACTGGCGCTGCAAACCGCTCACGAACTCCACGAAGTCGGACTCTCTGAAATGGCGTGGGCTGATATTCACCGAGATGGGCAGCTTGCAGCCATTCGCATCCAAGTAAGCAAGCAGCCTGCACACCGCTGTCAACATCCAGCGGTCCAACTCCACGATGAGGTAGGAAAACTCCGCTTGTGGAATGAAGCAGCCAGGCGCCAGCAGGCCTCGCACCGGGTGCTGCCAGCGCACCAAGGCTTCTGCACCTTGCAGCACGCCATTGCCGTCCACTTGAGACTGCAAGAACACACGCAGCTCGTTGTGTGCAATGGCGGCACGCAAAGAATGCTCGACCTTCAGTCTTTCTTCTATCGCGACACCCATTCCAAGCTCGTAGAAAGTGATGGTGTCGCCGCCGGCTGCCTTGGCCCCACGCCTGGCGCTCTCGGCCCGACGCAAGATCTCACCCGCGACCTCTGTCGCGCTTTCGGGATAGATCGCCACTCCCACAGTGCCGCGCAGGTGAAACAAATCTGACTCCAGCTCTTCCGAAAACTGTTGCAAGACCCTGCGGACGCGCGTCGCAACTTCGCCAGCACGCTCCGCCGCTGCCGCGCCATCCGGGTAGACCGGCGGCATCAAGACAGCAAAATGGGCGCCGCCCAGGCGTGCCATAGAAAAGCCATGCTCTAGGCCGTCCGTCAGCCGCTGGGCAATGCGTGTGAGTGCATCGTCGCCCACTTGCATGCCGCGCGAAGCGTTGACATCGCTGAAATTCTCGATGTCAAACACCATGACCCCCCCTTTGAGCGCAGGCGGCGCTGTGGGCCCCAAGGTCTGCACCAGACGGTCTGAAAACAATGAACGGTTCGGTAGGCCCGTGACAGCGTCATGCCATGTGAGGAACTCCATGCGCTCCTGGACTTCTTTGAAGCGGGACACATCGTTGAACACCCCCACATAACACGACACCTCGCCGTCTTCGCCGTACACCGAGCTAATGCTCAACAGCTCAGAAAACACCTCGTTATTCTTTCTCCGGTTCCAGACTTCCCCCGTCCATGAGCCCAGCCTGGCGATGCGCTCCCACATGATCTCAAAAAATTCTGCCTCGTGGCGACCCGACTTCAACATGCGTGGGTTGCGGCCTAGGACTTCACTCTCGCTATAGCCGCAGATGACAGTGAACGACGCATTGACGGCCAGGATTTCACCGGTCTTGGAGGTGATCACCACACCGTCGCTAGTATTCTCGACAACCTGTGCGAACAGCTGCTGCCGCGAATTCGCGTCACCCAATTCACTGGAATACCAGGCCAGCATCTCGTGCTGCTTTTGCAACTGCGTCAGCCTATCAATGAGTGAACGGTTCACCCCCTCCAATTCTGAGATCAAGCCGCGCAAGCGTAACTGGGTACGCACACGGGCGCGCACGGCACTGGGAGAAAATGGCTTGGCAACATAGTCCACAGCGCCAATGGACAGGCCATACTCTTCCGCATCGGGTGTGCTTTTGGCCGTGACGAAAATAACCGGAATGTGGCGGGTTGCAGGGTCGCTCTTCAAACGTCTACAAACAGCATACCCATCGATATCCGGCATCTGCACATCCAACAATACTATGTCCGGCGTAGGATTGGACGCCGCAATATGCAGCGCTGCGGCCCCATCAGTCGCCACCAATACCTCGTATTCAGGCTGCAGCAGCTTCGACAGGACACGCAGGTTGACCGGGTCATCGTCCACCAACAAAACTACCGCTTTGCGTGCTGCCATGGAATCAAACATAAGGTGTCTCCGTTTTACATCAGACTGAAATCTTTACCATTTTGCACTTCCTGCTGGGGTTCAAATACATAGCTTGTGCAGCAGTTGCGCAGCAGGTTCAAACTGCAGTCTTTGCATGCAGTCCTGCAATTTCTGAAACTCTGCCCGGTCTAGCAGGGGACTGATCTGCGCCTGAATCTCTTCAAATTTATCCATGGCCGCCATGTCCTGTCTTAGCAAAAGCTTACGCAGGTCAACCAGTTCTTGCGGGTCCAGCGGCGCCGCAGATGCACTGCCCGCATTTTCCAGATTGCGACTGTGAACATCCAGATGCGGCAAAGCACTGAGCTGTATGTTTTGCAGCTCCACGCCGATTTTCTGAACCCACTGCACCATCTGGGCGGGAGGCGCTTTCAAACAAGCCGACTCTGCTTCTGCCGCAAGCTTCTCCACCGCCTTCAAGCCCAGCATGCCTGCTGTTCCTTTGAGCTTATGCATTCTTTCCTTGAATTTGGACCGAGGCTCTTGAGTGTCCAGCGGTTTATCCTCGAATTCAGACAGTAGCAACTTCAACATACCTAAAAATAAGGACAAATCTCCCCCCATACGCCCCCAGGCATCGCCTGTATCCACGCCGTAGATGCTGGGCCAATCGGATATGCTAGGTGCCGAGCCCTCGGTTAGGGCACCGGAATCAGCAGACAAAGGCGTGAATGGCAGGTGGCGCCGGATGATGTTGACCAATTGCCGAACGTTAAAGGGCTTGGCTACAAAATCATCCATACCGGCAGCGGCAGCCTCCTGCTGCTCTTCCAGCATGGCACCTGCGGTCAACGCAATGATGGGCAGGCTTGTCAAACCCAGTTGGGTACGGATCATGCGGGTAGTCGCCAGGCCGTCCAGCTCAGGCATTTGCACATCCATCAACACTGCGTCGTAACCTGCTGGTTGCGCCACCAGCATATCGATCGCCTGCTGACCACGGCCAGCCAGACTGACCTCCGCGCCTTCTAACTGCAGAATACGCTTGGCCACCTCCAGGTTGATTTCGCTGTCGTCCACCACCAGCACCCGTACTGCCCGCAAGCCGGTACCGACGCTGATGACCCGATTGCTTTGTATCCCAGCGATCTCGCTCTGCGCCACGACGCCGAACTCCAGCTCGAACCAGAATTCGCTGCCCAGTCCTTGTATGCTGTTCAGCCCCAGCTCCCCTCCCATCAGGGTGACCAAGTGCTTCACGATGGACAGGCCCAGCCCGGTGCCACCAAAACGGCGCGTGGTGGTGGAATCCTCTTGCACAAACGGCTGAAACAGCCTGGCCTGGGCAGCTGGCGAGATACCAATGCCGCTGTCTCGCACCTCAAAGCGCAAACGCATGCTGTCAGGTGTATTGGCCAATAGCCGAACATCCAGGCTCACCTTGCCCGCTTCGGTGAACTTGATGGCATTGGACAAGAGATTGGTCAATACCTGTTGTAGCCGCGTTGCGTCACCCTTCACAACGTCCGGCACACCTGGGCCCGCATGTATCTGAAACACCAGTCCCTTGGCCTGGGCCTGCATGGCCATCAGCTCCGATAGGTTGTGCAGCATCAGGCTGAGATCAACCGGCACATGCTCAATCGCCATCTCATTGGCTTCGATCTTGGACAGGTCCAGCACGTCGTTGATCAAAACCAACAAGGACTGGCTGGCCGATCGGATCTTGTCCAGAAACCAGGCCTGCTCCGCATCCAGCTGTGTGCGCGCCAGAAGATAGGACATACCAATCACAGCATTCATTGGAGTCCGAATCTCGTGGCTCATATTGGCCAGAAACTGGCTCTTAGCACGACTCGCCTGCTTGGCTTGATGCATGGCTTGTCGTAAAGACTGCTCGACCTGCTTTTGCCTGGAGACATCATGTGCCACCCCTAGGTAGCCAAACACGCTGCCATCCGCAGCCTGCATGGAAGTGACTACGAGCGCGACAGCCACCCGGCCGCCATTTTTGCGGACATACGTCCATTCACGCGGTTCGCGCAACACCGAGGGGTGGGTAAACACTGCGCCGCCTTCGATCGGATAGCCGAGCTGCTCGGCCATCTCCCGGCTGCGAGCTTGCATTTCCGCTTCATCGTGGATCAACACGGGCGTGTGTAAACCCACAATCTCTTCTGCAGAGTAGCCCAGCAATCGCTGCGCACCGGCGTTGAAAATACGGATAACGAGATTGGCATCGGTCGCGATGATAGCCACCTCAGATGCCGCCTCCAGCACGTTCTGCAGCAAGGAGCTGGTCTCCGTCAATCGCTGCTCGGCCAGCTTGCTCTGCGTCACATCAAAGTTCACGCCGGTGAGTCTGTTCGGCTTTCCTTCTGCGTCACGCTGTACCCGCGCTGCAGATTTCAAATAGCGCACCTCGCCATCCGGGCGGCAGATCCGAAACTCTATTACCAGCGGGTCGGTACTATGCAAAGCGGCAGCGGCAGCGGCTTCGTAGTGGGCTCTGTCGTCTGGGTGCAGGCACTGCTCCCACACTGCCAACGGATCCAGGCCGATCGTCGACGCAACGCCAAACAGATCGAAAACCCGCGCATCCCAATGCAGAGCGTGGTGAACAAGATCCAAATCCCACACACCTAGACCCGCGCCGTCGGCGGCCATTTCAAAGCGCAAATTGGTATCGTACAGTTGGGCTTCGACTTGCTTACGGGCCGTAATGTCGCGCGAAATGCCGAAGATACCAATGGTCCGGCCCTGGGAGTCGCGCAAGGGCATCTTGGTCGAGAGATTCCAGGTGGGGGGTCGATCTGGCCAAGTTTCTTCTTCCTCCAGGTCCACCACAGGCACGCCGGTATTCATGATCTGCTTTTCCTGGCGGGCCGTCTCCTGGGCATGCTGTGCAGAAAAGAAATCGGCATCCGATTTGCCTATGGCCAGAACGGGTTGTTCCAGACCATAACGTTGGGCCAGTCCGGGGTTGATGCGCAAGAACCGGCTTTCCCGGTCCTTGAAGTAAATCTGGTCAGGCACCGTATCTAGCAGTGAGGCCATCAAATGGCGCTCATCGGCCAAGGCAATCTCTGTCTGTTTTCGGTTCGTGATATCTAACAGAATGCCGACCAAGCGCACCAACCGACCAGCCTCCAGTTCAGGCTCACCCAGCACCCGCACCCATATCTGTCGCCCTAGTTGGGTGCGCATGCGGACTTCCACGTCCCAAGCCGCGTTTTCCGCAACGGCCTTGCTAATAGCGGCTTCAATGACAGGACGGTCCTCTTCCTCGTAGAAACTCAGCCCGGCCTCTACGCTGGGTTGGTAATCCATGGGAACTTCATGTATTCTTTTAAGCTCCGGCGACCAAGTGACGGTGGACGTGTCCAGATCCACCTGCCAGGCGCCCATTTTGGCTACGCGGCTCGCGCGCTCCAGGAACAACTGGCTGGCACGCAGCTCTTGCTCGGCCAGTTTGGTGGAGGTCACATCACTGCGGATGGAGATATAGTGCTCAACCTTGCCATCGGCTCCGATGAAGGGAGCAATGATGCTGTTGACCCAATACAACGAGCCATCTTTTGCGCGGTTGCAAACATCGCCACGCCAAGGTGTTCCCGCAGAAATGGTTCTCCATATTTTCGGCCAAAAATCAGTACCTTGCAGGCCGGAGTTCACGATGCGGTGGGTTTGCCCCAGCAACTCTTCCCGGGTATAGCCAGAGATGCTGCAAAACGCATCATTCACATCGGTGATGCGGCCTGCTCGGTCCGTGACAGACACGATGGTGTGCAAGTGGATGGTATGCAACAGCGCCTCATTGTCGCGTTGCAGCGCTGCAAACGCCAGGCGCCCTTCGACAAGTTCGGAAACATCGTGGACCAATACATAAAAACCGTGCACTTCGCCATCCACAACATCCGGCAAATAGTGCGCAAGGGAATGCCGCACCCCTGAGCCATCCGGAACGGGAATAGCCCGTTCAAACGTCTGTGGCTCGCCGGCTAGAGCCGCCTGCATATGCGGCAGATTGCTCCGGTACAAATCTTCACCCAACAACTCGCGAATGTTCTTGCCCATCAAGGCGTCAGGGTCCACGCCAAACCAGCTTTCATAGGCATGATTGGCGAACTTGTTCACCAAATTCCGATCCCAATAGGCGATCAAAGACGGTATGGCGTCCAAAATGGTCTGCAAGTCACGGCGGGTCGCGTCCAACTGCTGGGTACGCTGCGCCACCTGCTGCTCCAGGCTGGCGTTCAGCAATCGCACCTGCGCTTGCGCTTGCTTGGTATCACGTATGTCACGGACAGTTTTCACCTGCCCTACGGTGCGCCCGGTAGCATCAAGGATGGGCGCTACCGTCACGGCTACATCGATCAGTTCACCTTGGCGGTTGGCATAAACCGTTTCAAAACCACCACGAAAGCCCCCTGCCTCTACGGTATCGGTGGCATCGGTGGTGTTTGGCTCTTCGGGCGTAAACGAATAGTTCGATATCAAATCTGACAACGGACGATTTAACGCCTGCGCAGCGGAGTAACCCAAGAGCTTTTCAGCAGCAGGATTCCAGTTCAGCACCAGGCCGTCCAATGACACTGCAATGATGGCGTCGGCAGAAAACTCCACCATCGATGCACGCTGTGAACGCTCCAGCTGCACGTGCTCCACCTGCTGCACCATTTGCTGTCGCACATACGCCATGATTGCCAAAAGCAGGCTGATGAATGCGCCCACGATCGCTACCGCACCGGGGCCAACGACGTTCAACTGCTGCACAAACAGCTGGGTAGGTTGCAGATTTAGCTCCCAGGTGCGGCCAAAGAGGGGGATGCGAACGCTCTGCTGCATCCCTTGCGCAACAGGTAGATCTGTGGACTGGCTGTAAAAAGTATGCGTGTCTGCTCCAGCCACGTCTTTGAGTTCCAACATCAATTTGTCGCGGTGCAAATCTGCCCTCGCAAGTACCTCGTCTATCGCCAAAGGCGCATACGACCACCCCTGGGTTGCCTCCATACGCTCCTTCTCGGTGCTGAGAACAGAGTCGGGGCGGTAAATCGGCAATAGCAACAGAAAAGATGTTCTCGACTTCCCTTCGGTCTGCACCAGGGCAATGGGTCCAGTGAGGGTAGGCAAACCGGTGCGCATGGCTTGATCTGCGGCGGACTTGCGACTTTCTTCAGACGCTATGTCAAGGCCCACCGACGGACTATTTTCGGATACTGGCTCAATATAGTGGATTACATAACGTTCGCCGTCGTGCGGCTGCAGCTGCCGCACCGCAAAGTTGGGCCAACCATCTGCCTGAGAAGCGGCCACAAAGGCTGCCTCTTGCTCCTGCGGTACGCGGCGTATTACGCCAAAGCCGCGCGCACCGGGAAACTCCTTCTCGATACTGCGGCCTTGAGCGTAATGCCGAAAATCTCGCCGGTCCAACTGGTCAAACCCGGCGCTCAGCGTGGCACCCCGCACACCTCGCAAGCCATATTCGTATAAGCCCAGACGGTGCTGCAACTCACCGACGGTGTCTTGCACCAGCGCTGCAAAACGTTGGTCAACAAGCTTGACGTTTTCAGCGTGCTGCCAAACAGCAGCACACATGGAGAGCAGAAGCCCCGCCGCAAATACCATCGCTGCACGCAATAGCGGTTTTTGTAGCGCCACGCCATACCTCGGCCAGACCGAACTGAAAGACGGCTTCATGGCAACAAGTCCGTATCACCGCGATTGCGGGACGCGCAGAGCAAATGCGGCTCTTGCGAATAGAGATGGTTGGCCCTCAAAGCCCATACCTGCGCGCGGCCTGCACCTTTGGCTGCGTACAGCGCTTTGTCTGCCGCGGCGATCAGGTCACGTTCGGTACATTCTTGCGGCACGCAGTCCAGAAAGCCAATGCCCACGCTGACTGTGATATGGCTGGCAATAGTTGAGTCGGCGTGCGGCAGCGCCAACGCATCTATGGCATCCAAGACACGCTGCGCCACATGCTGGGCACCAGCCAGCGTGACATCCGGTAGCAAAATCGCAAACTCCTCCCCTCCGTAGCGGGCGGCCAGGTCAGGCGGGCGCTGACAGCTTTGCTCCAGAGTCCGAGCCACCGCGTGCAAGCAAGCATCGCCAGCCGGGTGGCCATAGTGGTCGTTGAACCGCTTGAAGTAATCCACATCCATCAGCAGCACGGCAATGCCATCCTTCTCGCGTGCACAGCGCAGCCATTCACGGGACAACACGTCATCAAAGCGGCGCCGATTGGCAATTTGTGTAAGCGCATCCACCGTGGACGTGTGGCGCAACTCGTCGGTGAGGCGCTTGATACGCAGCTGGCTTTTGACACGGGCCAACAGCAAAGGCTCGCTAATGGGTTTGGCAATAAAGTCCACCGCCCCCAGCTCCAACCCAGCGATATGCATCGCAGTATCGCTATGGCTCGTCACAAAGATAATGGACACATCGGCAAACTCGGGGTCCGCTTTGAGGGTTTCGCATACCTGAAATCCCCCCATACCCGGCATTTCAGCATCCAGCAAGATCAAATCGGGTGGCGATTCACGGGCCAAACGCAAGGCTGTTTGACCGTCTAAGGCAAAACGCAGCTCGGCCACGTTAGACAAAATGCGACTCATACTGCGAATGATTATCAGATCATCGTCTACCAATAGAATGCGGCTATTCTTCATTGCTCGACCTACTTAGTGGTTCTATAGCGGCTAGTATGTCGCTTCATTTTGGAGGTTTTTCAAAATTTGATCATGATTCGAATCATGAATAATCCACCGGTAGCCCTGTGAGAAAAGTCCAGCAACCAGGCCTGCGCCGACTGCGCCGGCAGCTCAGGACTACAGAAACTACGCTCACTTACGATTGAACGTTGAGGGCTCCTGGCTTTTGACAATGCAGCGCATTGCACTGCCAAAATTCATGCAGGGAATGGGAAGGGGCATGGACGACCACCTCGGGCGGCCTCCCCAAGACTGTAGATCGGTCGCGAGACACTCGTTGGCCATCCTGCCCGCGCATGGGCCCATCTGAACCCTCCCATGAAAGCGCGCCCCATAGCGCGTCTTTCTGTAGCTAATGCAATGCTGATTAAGGTCCACGGTCACCGAGGCTGAAGCGTTACATGACGATGAAACAACAGACCCTTGCGATGGCAGTCGACCAAGAAGCGGGATTCGCTCAGCACCGCAAACCGACCCGGCGCGATACGTTCCTGCAAACGATGGAGTCCATCGTGCCTTGGGCGGCTCTATGCGAAGTCATCGAACCGCACTACCCCAAGGCGGGTAATGGCCGCCCGCCCATCGGACTGGAGCGCATGCTGCGCATCCACTTCCTGCAGCACTGGTTTAACCTGGCCGACCTGTCGTGCGAAGAAGCCCTGTACGACAGCGCCAGTCTGCGCCACTTCGTCGGCATCGACCTGGGGCGCGAGCCCGTGCCCGATGCCACCACCTTGCTCAAGTTCCGCCGCCTCTTGAACGAGCACAAACTGGGCGAGGCCTTGTTTGCCAAGGTCGGACAAGAACTGCAAGCCCGGGGTTTCAAAGTGAACACCGGCACCATCGTGGATGCCACCCTCATCAGTGCGCCCAGCTCCACCAAGAATGCAGACAAGGCACGTGACCCCGAGATGCACCAGACCCGTAAGGGCCAGCAATGGTACTTTGGCATGAAGCTGCACATCGGCGTGGACAGCCAAAGCGGGCTGGCACACAGCGCGGTAGTCACCGCTGCCAACACCCATGACAAACACCCCTTACCCGATCTGCTGCACGGCCAAGAGCGGCGCGTGTATGGCGACTCGGCTTACGCCAGCCAGAAGACCTTAATCCGAGGCCGAGCCCCCAAGGCCCAGGACTTCACCAACCAACGCAGCCGCCGTGGCGGCGTGGTCGATGAGGGGATTCGCAGCAAGAACCGCAATAAATCCAAGATACGTGCGCGGGTAGAGCATGTCTTTGGCGTGGTCAAGAAGCTATGGGGCTTCACCAAAGTGCGCTATCGGGATCTACAGAAGAATGCGACGCGGGCATTCACCGCCCTGGCGCTGGCCAACATCTACCTGGGGCGACGACGGCTGATGGCGCAGGTGCGCCTGTAAGGGCCCAAAGTGGGCCGAATGGCCCGAAACCCGAGCCCCAAGGGGCTGGGAAACAGCGTGGTTTGACTGGATTCCATGGATTCTCTGAACCCGAATACCAAAGTCGCGCTTTAACTTGCCTTATTCAGCATCGCCTTAGGTTGAAAGATGGGCAGATTTTCCGAAGTCTTGTCGTGAGGCGCGGTCGAATTTGCTAAGGTCAGGCCAACAGCCCGAGTTTCTTGGCAGACTCTGGCCTCACTGGCTGGGTGCATGGTGGGGCGGCCCCTGTTGAACGAAAAGGCTGCCAGGGTTAGCCGTTGCGTTCAAGCCCGGCTGGTGCGAATGGCGAAGAATCCGTGTGTATCGGAACCCACTCGGAGCACACCATGACCCATTTCGCCATTCGCATCCCACCCAAGGTACAAGCAGAGCTTGACGCCGCCGCATTGATGGAAGCGCAGGGGCACTTCTACACCGCCTTCCAGCATCTCCAGCGGGCGCATGTCCTGGGCCAGCCCGCCACGGGCGAACACGTCCGCGTCCATTGGCGCATGTTCCGGTTCGCGGTCCGCAATCGTTTGGTCGGCGAAGCCTTCGGCCAGGCTTGGCGTCTGGTCGCTGCCAGTATCTTCACCCCCCTCGGTCTGGTACCGCGAGGCAATACGGGCGGGGCCGATGTCAACGGCTTCAGGCGGATGCCGGTGCCCCAGGACCTGCAAGAGTTCATCCAGTCTGCGCGAGCCGGTACGCGCCAAGTGAACGGCTTCCGGCGAGCCTCTGCCACCCTCGCCATCGCCGGGCTGGCGGTTCTGGTCACACTGGGCCTGGGTGGCTGCAGCAGCCCGCCCAAAGACCTGGACCTCGCGCTGCAAAAGCAGTCTGCCGCTGGCATCTACCGGGTAGCCCTGACTCCACCCGCGCAAGCACCGGCCATCAACCAGATGCACAGCTGGAAGGTGAAGCTCGCGACGCTGGACGGTACCCCCGTGCGCGGCGCGAAGTTCGGCGTGGATGGTGGCATGCCGCAGCACGGACATGGCCTTCCGACGCAGCCGCGGGTCACCCGGGAACTGGAGGAGGGAACCTACCAGCTGGATGGCATGAAGTTCAGCATGACCGGCTGGTGGGAGGTAAAGCTGGACATCCAGGGCCCGCAGGGTTCGGACAAGGTGACTTTCAACACGGTCGTTGAGACACCGAAGGGCCAACCATGAGACGCGTCGCCTGCAGAGCCAGGACTTCTTGGCGCTTCAAGGTCGCGACGGCGCTGGCGGCGAGTCTTTTGACTGCGCTTGCTGCGCAGGCGCTGGACAAGGCGCCGCTACGCGATACGTGGTCAGCCCAGGACGTTGCAACCCTTGCCTCCATGCGGCTGAAGGAGGCAGGCCCGCGGCCCTCGGAACCCTCCAACGCCTACGAGCAGCGAACAGATGCTGCGACGCTAGGCCGGGCTCTGTTTAACGACACCCGCTTGAGCAAGAACGGCCAAGTCGCGTGCGCCAGCTGCCATTCTGCCGACAAGCAGTTCCAGGACGGCAAGCCGTTCGGGCAGGGAATTGGCACGGGTCAGCGCCGCACGATGCCGGTGATGGGCGCTGCGCACGCACCGTTCCTGTTCTGGGATGGGCGCAAAGACAGTCTCTGGTCGCAGGCGCTGGGGCCGATGGAGGACGCTGCGGAGCACGGCGGCAACCGCGTGCGCTTTGTGAAGCTGGTGCAAGCCCTCTACAAGGAGCAGTACCAATCCGTCTTTGGCCCCATGCCGGCCCTGGGCAAGCTCCCGGAAGATGCCTCGCCAGGCGGGACGCAAGCCGAGCGCGCAGCCTGGGCCGCCATGCTGGAGAGCAGCCAAGAGGCGGTCAACCGCGTGTTCGCGAACATGGGCAAAGCCATCGCGGCCTTCGAACGCAACATCGCATACGGTGCGTCGCGCTTCGACCAGTACGCGCAGGCCACGGTGGTCGGCGAAGGCCGCGGGCAGGAAGTCCTTTCACAGCAGGAAGTCCGTGGCTTGCGTCTGTTTCTAACCAAGGGCCAGTGCATCACCTGCCACAACGGGCCGCTGCTGACGGACCACGCATTCCACAACACCGGCGTGCCGCCCATCGACCGCGCCAAGCCGGACCGTGGGCGTGCGGAGGGCCTGAAGAAGCTGCTGCAGGACGAGTTCAACTGCCTCGGGCGCTACAGCGATGCGAAGCCCGAGCAATGCGGAGAGCTCCAGTTCCTGGCCACCAACGACCCCGGGCAGCTCGCGGCATTCCGGACGCCCAGCTTGCGCAACGTGGCGGAAAGGGCACCTTACATGCATGCGGGCCAGTTCTCGGGCCTGGAGCAGGTCCTGCAGCACTACGCAACCTCACCCAAGGCAGTGCTCGGCCAGAGCGAGCTGGCGCAGCCCGGTGAAAAACGCGCTGACCGACAGACTATCCGCCTGTCCACGGCCGAAATCCAGGACGTGTCTGCGTTCCTCGGCACCCTCACGGGCCCCATTATTCAGGCGAAGTGATGCTGCAGTTCCCGTGCACGCGCGCTGAGCGGGCCACTCATCTGCAAGACAGAGGGTGGCAGCCCGAACATCGTCCTGGCCGTCCTGGAGAGGTGCGCGGCATCGGCGAAGCCCGCTGCGTGCGCTGCGCCCGAGAGCGTTTCGCCTTTCATCAGGAGCGTCCACACGTGCAGAAGCCTGCGCCACAGCACGTACGTTCGCAGCGGCATGCCGGTCTCCTCCACAAACAGATGCCGGAACCGCTCGGGCGAGAGGTTCACTGTCTTAGCCACCTCAGGGAGAGACACCGGCTGGTCGACTCTCTGGCGCAGGTACTCGATGGCCGCGAGCACCCGCGGGTCCGAAGGCTCTCGGGTGGCGGTTTGCGAAATCTGGTGCAGGAGCTGCATGCACACCGCTTGCACCGCGTCGTAGCTCCTCTCGACCTGCCAAGCGCGGTCCAGGTTCTTGGCGGCCACTCCGACGGTGTTTGCATCGAGCAGTTCGAGTCGGCCCTGCAGTCGGGCGGACAGTGCCTTACCCATCGCCGTTTCGGGCTCGATGAAAAGCACGACGCTCATAGCGCAGTCGGTCACGTCAATGGTGTGGGTCGCTCTGGAGGGGACCAGCGCTGCGGCACAGGGCTGCCATGCACCGTGGCGGCCAAACTGAACGCGCAGCCCGTCGGGAGCGCCGAGGGCCAGCTGTATCGCGTAGTGCGAATGCGCAGCGATGCGGGCGCCGCTGCCACCCTCGCCGATAAAGCCGCAAACGCCCGTCCACGCGACAAAGTCACCTCGATAGCGGTTAGCGGCGGCCTTATCCATGCGCAGGGTCTATTAATACTTCCACCAGTTTACGCGCGCCACTGACAAGCCGACAACGGTCGTGCCCGTAGTGGTGCTTGGCGTGGGGGCACGAGCCCTTGAGATTGGCAGAACGCTCGCCTGGCCTCCCCAATGCCAAAAATGCGACTAAGACCAAAATCGCAATCGCTACCGCAGCGCCGATTTTGTTGCTAGGCTCGTCCCGGACCTTTCGCATCACCTGACCAACGTCCCCTAAGCCGCGGTGTTCAGTCACTCTTGACCCCAAAACCATTGGCCGCTTACGAGAAGGTCAAATTTCTGGAGCGGGCCGAGGCGGTGTGAGAACACTCAAACAGTCACGGCACCATTTTGGTCAGACATCGTAAGCCCGCTTTTCATTCTCGGGATCTCACAAAGCGAGCCAAGTGGGCCCAGTTTGGCTTGCAGGGGGACCAAGAATCACGTTTCTGATGGCATGTAAAAGCCCGTAAGGGCTACTGCCCAAGCTAGCGTCATCGCCGTCCTCATCTGCTCCATGCCCAGGACGCTGATCACCCGCTTGAAGTTATAAGGGAGAACATGCAGGCTCATTTCCGTGCCCACATGCTCAATGGTCCTCGTCAGTAAATGCGTCCAGCCCATCCAGTGCTTAAGCGCACCGAAAACATGCTCCACCGTGCTCCGGCGTAGTGTCATCGCATCCGGCTTGCGGTTCAGTCGCTGCTGTACGCGATCAAGGACATCTTCATGTTCCCATCTCTCGATGCGCCGGTAGTTCGATGTCGTGCACTGCGCCTTGAGCGGGCAGGTGGGGCAAGTACTGGTACAGACGGCGCGTAAGGTCAGACCGTTCTCCACCGTGCTGAACCGGCAAATGGCATGCTGCCCGGCCAGGCATTGGTAGGTATCGCCTTTGGCCCGATAGATGAAGTCTTTCATGCCGAAGCGTCTCTCCGCTTTGGCGTTGGATGTCATGGGCTTGGGCACAAATGCGGTGATGCCGTGGTCTTCGCTGGCCTCAAGTTCCGTGCAGCGGAAGTAGCCTCGGTCGGCAAAGGCCTTGAACTGTTTCTTTCCCATGGCTTCACGGGCGGCCAGCGCATCTTGTGCAGTTGCGCCCGGTCGTTGCCAACGTTGGTGACTTCATGCGCCACGATCAGGTGGTGCTGGGCATCCAGGGCGGTCTGTACGTTGCAGCCCACCAAGCCGGAACCTTTGGCTTGCGACACCATGGAGCGGGCGTCGGGATTGGTGAGGGAGATTTGCTCGTCAGGCACATCCTTCTGCTTACGCCTCACGTCATCGAGCTACTGCATCTGCTCGCGCAAGACTTTGATCTTCTCTTGTAACCGTTCCGTCTTGGCCTCGACCTCGGCGGGCCGGGTGTCCTCATGCAGCTTCCTTGCGATTTCACGGGAGCTAAACACACCCGTGGCGTAGGCGTAGACCAGGACTTTGACCCTCATGGCCGGATGCAGGAGCTGGTTGCGTGAACCACCGGCGGCGTAACGTTCGTGGAAGGCACTTAGACCCAAGATGTCTACGGTGTCGCGGATGAAGTTGGCTAGGTGGCCCTGCGGGAGACAGTCTTGCAGGACTGGCAGTAGCCGTTGCTGTTGCTAGGGGTGGTGGGGAACTTAGCTGGTGCTCAGCAGGCTTCGTGCCAGGGTTCATCCTTGAGGCGGGTTTATGCCGCCAAGGCTCCTACACCTATTTACTTGACCCTGTCCTGCCGCTTGAGCTCAGTGGTGGCTTCGGATGACCCGTCCACCGGTGCACTGTTGCGCATCTCGCTGGCCTGCATAGCAGCAACCATGATCTTGGATTCACTGATATCAGCCAGTACTAGGTGCTGCCCTGGCGCACCGGTGACATCGTTCGCAGCGCTGGCGATAAGCTGAATCCAGCATAGGTAGCCCTCCATGTTTTCAACTTGTAGCTCGCACGTTTGCGGCGTGCCACTGTCCAGCAACTGCTTTCGCAGGCGATAGTACGTATCCTGGTGCTCTTTGGCGACAAAGCGGCTGATGCGCTTTCCCACCAGAGCAGCGCGTGTTAGGCCCAGCAGCGCCGCTACGGCCAGGTTGGCTTCTACCACTAGCCCGCTTTCGCACACCGTGCAGTAGCCCACCGGGGCTGCATCGTACAGCTCAAAGTAGCGAGACCGCGCGGCTTCTAATAACCGCTTGCTGCGCAGTAGCTCGTCGCATTGCAATTCCAGCTCGATCTGATGCACCCGCAACTCCTGTGTGGTGCGCCACATGTCCGCTGATATCATGTTTTTGGCTGATAGGGTGTGAAGCACAGCTTTGTCGCGAGCAATGGCCTCAGCTTGAAGACGCAGGGTTTGGTCAGATTTCTTCTTTTCCATGACGAGCCTCATTGGTAGCATTGGGTTAAACATCAAATAGGCAGCGGCTCTTAGTATGCCTGGCTCCACACCTGCACTTGGTTTTTCCCCGCCCGCTTGGCGCTGTACATGGCCACATCGGCGTACTGGGTCAGGGTCTCGACGGTGTGGGCGTGCAGGGGGAACAGGGCCACGCCGATGCTGCCGGAGATGTACACGGGCCCCTGCGGCAAGTCAAACACCTCGCCCAGGCTGGCGACCAGCGCCTGGGCGACACGCACAGCGGCTTCGGGATCGGTGATCTCGGGCATTACCACTGCGAACTCGTCCCCCCCCATGCGGGCCACGGTATCGCTGTCACGGACACGCGCCTTCAGCCGCAGCGCCACCTGTTGCAGCAGGGCATCGCCCGCCGCGTGGCCCAGGCGGTCGTTCACCGATTTGAAGCCGTCCAGGTCCAGCCAGAGCATGGCGACACTACTTTCGCGCCGCCGAGCCAAGCTTATAGCCTGCGCGCAACGGTCCCAGAACAGGTTGCGGTTGGGCAGGCTGGCAGGGTATCGTGGTGGGCCAGGGTCCATAGGCGCTCGTCCTGCTGGTGGCGTGCAGTGGAATCGGCCAGCACCATGATGGCACCAGCTGGGCTGCTGTCGGCATAGCGCAGGTGGATCCAATAGGCGGCACACCACAGGTTGCTGGCGTCCAGGCGGAACTCCAGCCACTGCACCTGGTGGCTGTGGCGGTGGCAGGCCCAGGCCTGCTCTACCCGGCTGCGGTCCTCAGGGTGCACGAAGACGAGAAAGTGGCGGCCCTGTGCCTGCTCCGGCGTGCACGCGGTGAGGGCACCGCCATTCACGTTGAAGTAGCAGCAGCAGTCGGCGCTGTCCAGCTCCAGTACACCCACCGGGGCCGCCGCCAGCAGCACTCGCAACCGCTGCTCCTTGAGGGCCAGTTCGCTGTTGGTGTGGCGCAAATCCACGATATTCCGGGCCACATCGGCCAACAGCTCCTGGTTGTAATTTTTCAGCAGGGCCTTGGCCCGGTAGGCGTGGGTGATGTCGGTGGCCGTACCGCGGTAGCCAGTTTGTTCTTGCCCAATATTCGTCCGCGGCCGCAACAGAGGATAAGTTCACGATATCTCAGTCATCTCCAGCACAGGAAGACGAGTCGCTAAGGAAAATTTTAGCGACCCGATATGGCCAGCCCGTTAAAACTAAAGATTCAGGCTTCGGGAGCTCCTTTACTGACCAGTACGTAAGTGATGTCGAATTCCAATGGTCTTTCGACGCAAGAATGAAGCTCAAATACAAACACCCATTTATGCCCAGTGAACCGGTTACTGTTACCTACTATTCTTCCAGTATGGTGACCAAGGTGCAGACGGACGGCGATAGGGCCAATCAGGATGATGTGAAGAAGGACGCTGCAAAAGTTGGAGCTAAGCTTTGATTCGGTTTGCAGGTCCAGCACATGAGCAATGCCTACTTATTCATCTATGAACGTTGAGTATGGTCTGAACAACCCCAGTTCAAGCGTCGTAGCGGGCAACGATATTTCACACGGCCTCTAAACTTCCAAACGGCGCCCAATTGACGGCCATGCGCTGGTTCCCAGCTTTGAGCTCATACCGCATGAAAAGCCATGGACGCTCCCCATACCGCTCGGCCTTCTGGCGCGCTTTCACGATGTCGTCTACTCCGTAGCCCGAAGGACGCTGCTGGGCAGCGGCAAGCGCATCTCGGCATTTTTGGAGTTGCGTCCCATCGGGTGCAAACCATGTGACGGCCACTTCTTTCCCTGCAGCCAAGATAACCGGCACGCCCTCCCGCTCGAAGTTTTCGGCATTCTCAGCGTGGGCCGCCATCAACTCAGGCAGTTCAAGCCACAGTGCCATGGGAAGATGGCCGGCACGGACTGGGGTGGAATACGACAAGTACGCGGTCTGGCTTTGCAAGCCGATATCAGGGTGAACGCATACCTGGGGCACAGTCTCTGCCATGGTCGCCAATTGCGGCTCGTACTCGTCCGGCAGGTACACCACGATGGCATCTCGCCCCTCCGCTTTGGGAATGCAGGGAATGTCCAAAGGATTCGCATAGACCCGCACCGCCTGGGCTGGCGGATTGAGTGCCAGGTGACGCGTGGGATATACACGGCATAGATTCTCGCGCAGCGCGATTTGGATGTAGTGCAGCGCGTGCAATGTGTTGCGTTCGTAAAAGACAGGGGAAGAAGGATTGGACATAAAAAGCTCCGTTGGTTTAGAAATTCGTAGGCGGAGATGCCTACCCAACGAATAACAACCTTGTTTATTCCTTTTGCCCTTTTCTGCCACTTTTCCCTTTTTTTTCTGTTCTGCCACTTTCTGCCGCATCTTTATATTTGTGCTCGCTGGCTCAGCAGCGATCTGATACGCGGCAGATTGCTAGATGACGCTATTGGCACCGGCGGTGGAGCCATGTGGCATCCTTTCTTTCGGGACCCGCCCATCTGTTCGCTTACCGGTGAACGCCAGACACAGGACACGACCCTGGCTGCGGGATGTTCGACGGGAGACCGACAGTGCGCTGCCGCCCTCCGCAGCCATTCAATCGAAGCCTCAGGCCATCGCCAGACGGCCACAGTCGGCCGACGGATAGGTAAACGGCTCCAGCATGTGCAAGCCAAGGCAGCGGTGGGCCAGTCCGTAATATTTGCGTCGCTTGTCCAGCCGCAGTACCTTCCCAGTGGCCGGGTCGGTCACGGTGAAATCGATACCGTCCAGCCACCAATGGAATACGTGGGTGTTAAATGCGCCCAAAACACAGTTCGCTATCGCGTTTTCTGGCAAGTCGGCAGGAACGGTAATGGCCCACACCCCCAGCACGGAACTATTCTCATGCTCCATGTATTCCAACTGCGTTAGTCCAGGAGTTCCGACCTGAAGATGCACCGTGCGGACCGTGGGGTCGAACTGGCCCGGGTGCTCTCTCACCCCCTCCCCTCCCGTCATATCCGCCGGGTCTTCCATCACGAATCCCGGCGCGCAGCCCCGGAAGCGCTTCACCATGGTGACGTCTTTACAGCGACCGGCCAGCGCGTCCCAATCTGTTCGGCGGTCCCGCTCCAGAACTTGACCGGTTTTCAGGTCCACTGCGCAGATGCGGAATCGGCAAAGCTTGCGGGGGTCGAATCGCATATGAAAACCGTCGATGGCACAGTTGACTGCGCGCTTGCCGCGGAGGTCTCCCGGTACGGTGACCGCATAGATACCAGCCAGGTCACAGTACGGCGGTTCCAGCCGCTCCGGTCCCGGCTCATAGATGCGCGTTACGTACAGATGCACGATACGGTTGGGAGGGTCGATGGGGCCGGATACCCGGGTATTTGGGAGGGTGGAGGATGTAGAGGTCATGAAGTAAGTCCTGTAAGTGTGAAACGATGGGTTGGCATGTCTGCCCCCACTACAGGTAGCCATCGTTTTTATTCCCTTTGTCTTTCTTTTGCCTCCATCGCCCCTTTCTTCAATTCGTTCTGCATCTTTAGATTGGGGGCCACCAACCCAGCAGTGGTTGCATGGGTTGCAGCTCCGTAGATCGTGGTATTTCTGCCAGCGGTGAGACCGTGTTACCTCTTCTCTTACGGGATCCATTCCCTTGTGCGCCGATGTGCAAGCACAGAACTCTGCACTTGCCGCTTGAAGTGTGACGCTAGACCTGCGCTGGCCACGCGATAGAAAACTCAGACCGGTGCGTCGGTGTCGCCGTCGGACGACGGGGATTCGAATGCCATCTCGAGCTGCTCCGGCATGGCCGGTGCGTTGCCGTCAAAGTCGGCCGACGGACATACAAATGGCTCCAGCATGTACAGCCCAAGACAGCGGTGGGCCAGTTCGTAAAATTCAAGCCGCTCGTCCAGCAGCAGTACATTCCCAGTGGCAGGGTCGTACACAGTGAAATCGACATCCTGTAGCCACCGCAGAGATATATGGGAGTTAAATGCGCCCACAGCGCAGTTCGCTATCGCGTCCTCTGGCAAGTCAGCAGGAACCGTGATAGCCCAGACCCCCAGGACGGAACCGTCTTCATACTCCATGCATTCCGACTGTGTTAGCCCAGGAGCCTCGACCCGAAGATGCACCGTGCGGACCGCGGGGTCGAACGGGTGCGGGTGCTCTCCCGCACCCTCTCCGCCTGAGCCATCGGTTATCCCTACCAGGTCTTCCATCATGAATCCGGGCGCGCATTTCCGGAAATGCCTCAACTTCGTGATGTCTTTGCAGCTTTCGGCCAGCTCGCGTCGAGGCGTCATGTCGCCGAACTCAAGTTTTAGACCAGTTTTCGGGTCCCCCATGGAGACGACGTGTCCGAGAAAGCATCCCGAGCCGAATCGCGCATCGAATCCTTGCACCACACAATAGCAAAGGTGTGCGTCGCAAACATCTGCTGAGATGGTTACTGCGTAGATGCCATCCAGTGGGCGGTTCTGCGGCATGAGCTGCTCAAGTTCCGGGTCATACATGCGCATGGCATAGACATGCACGATACGGTCAGGTGCGCAGGCGGCACTGGGTGCCTCGACTGCGTGGGAGGATGGTTCACCGGTTTGGAGAACGAGAGAAGTTTCAGTCATAGATAGCCTTCGGTTGTTGACGTTGCGTGGCGTTGTCTGCCCACCTATCCAATAGCCATGGTTTTTAAATTCCCCACGCATTTCTTGGACTTCGACCGGCCTTCTCCAACCAGATCCATCGCGACGGCAATCAGCACATCCATCCGCCCACGCAAAAAGAAAGGCCCACCGTGGAGGTGGGCCTTCAAATCATTGCAAAGTACAACTGCCGGGTGCAACACGCGCTCGGCTAAAAGCGATATTCCCGGCACTAAAAAACGCCTTCAAAAAGGTCGGCACACCTGGAAATGTACTGTCCAGTGGAATCACCACCAAGCTCTCACCGTCCCTGATACCTACCAAAGGGGACACCAAGCCGACATGTACCCTGGCATCGTCCATGCTCTCGGCTTCCACAATCAAGACCAGCCGCATGGACTCGGGGTCACAAGCTCCATACATTGCCTGTTCACAAAGAAACGGTTGGCTTGGCGGCCCACCCTCTACGCGCACAGGTCCTCCGTTGTCTGCATCACCTCTTCCACTGCGTCCGCGACGGCATCTGGAATCAGCATCGACACGCTGACGTGGTGTACCGCCCGGCCAGCGGTGAGGCTGGGAATGGTTGCCGGCTTCCCCATCTCCAGCATGACGAGGGGGATTTCTTCCAACAGGGCCTCGGACGCGTTGTCGACTGGCTCGGCCGCCATCGCCAGCAGCGGCAGGTACATATGCGGTTTGAGCGGGCTGCCGGCCAACACCGCCTGCTCGGTTCCATCATTCCCAAGCAGGAAAACCACCGATGTCTCCGCCATCGCCTCGAGGAACTGGCGCACGCGGGGGTCGGACAGGTGCAGCACGATGCGGCTTTGGAAGTGCGCAATCTGGTGGGTCAGCACACCGTAGGTCATACCGCTCGAGCTCCGGAATCCGGTCAACCGCACGGGGAAATGGGTCAACTCCGAGGTTCCCAGCAGCGCAAACATCTCGGGACACACATCACCGCTGAGAGTCCAGTTCCCCCGGGTCGCGTCACGCACCTGCGGAGGTTGATTCACTGTAGCGGATGCCACCTCGTCCGGACACATCAAACGCGAGAAATAGAACGCACGAGACTCGGCAGGCAAAGGGATATCACTGTATTCCGGCAGGAATGAAGACTTATTCATAAAAGGTTCCTAGGGCACGACGGACTGTCGTACTACGTATAGCAACCACGATTTCGCGCGGAGGGGCCTGCCTTTGGCAAGGTATCCGCACCAGGGCGCCACGCCAGGCGGAAAGCTTTGATCTCCGTAGATCCAGGTTTCAACACCGGCCGCACGGACACCCTTGGAAGCCGAAGAAACCCACGCCATTGCTCGGCCCAGTTTCTAGAAACGCCCGGCCTGATGGCACCGAACATTCGCCCCTGGGTGCACTAGCCGACCTACCTGAGGCATCCCGCCGAATGCCACGGAGGCACAGCTGCTGCGTACCTGGGGTACGGTTACCCCCGAAGGCACAGCTAAGCGAGTCCAGTTGCTCGCGTAAATGGGGGCGGCAAGGCGGTGCAAAACCGCCGCCGTCTGTGCGCATGCCGCCATCGATGAAAGGAGTGCCGCGCCCGCGGCCACTCAGCCAGTGGCCCGGGGTCCCCGGTTTTTGCGACGAACACCTGCTACGCAAAAAGAGGGGTAGGACACGAAGAACGGCATGCCGAAAGAACAGCTGGGCAAGTCGTCCAGAAAACACATTCCCCCTAGAGAGAAGGTCTTCCGGGACGGCGGCGGTTTTGCACCGGCGCAGCCGGCCGGAGATACAGCCGCATTGGGGGACTTCGCGACGCAAACCGGACTGACGCACGGACCCCTCCGTGCGAGGCTACAGCAGGGGATAAAACACTTGCCCCCTGCCCTGCTGCAGCCGTGCTGGCCATCTTCGGGAGAACCTCGGTGGCCTTGTGGGCACGTGGTGTGCTGGCTTTTTAGCCTTGGTGGTATGGGTTTTCTGCGCTCGCTATACGGTTCAATGCGCCCCATTCGACCCTTGAAAGACACCGAACGGGGCGCGGCCCGACCACCCCTACTGAGAAGCGAATGGACATGCCCACACACACGAGAGAACCCACTCCCCTGCCACAGGAGACAGAAACATGGCCCACAGGGACACCCATAGCCGTCCCCGGTGGCACGCCACCCCATGCCACGCAACCAGATACGTCAGTCCACTCGGGCGGCCACCCTGATGTGAGTGCATCCAAACCGACAACGTCCACCGCCTCACCGCTAAAACCCAGCACCACCCGACGCAAAGTCAGCCGTGGCCTGGCTGCGCAAATTTCAACGTTGAAACTGAAACAGGGAATTTGCCTGCGAACACTACTGACAGCCCATAGATTCCGGGTGATCCGCACCATCGACGTGGCGGTGTGCTGCTTTGCGGAACGTCCCTACAAAGCCGCACTGACAGCGGCACAGCGGGCCATGCGGGGCATGGTGAAAGCGGAATTGCTGCGGCGCTACCGCACCGACCGCTTCCAAACCGTGTACGGCCTGACGCAAAAAGGGGTGGATTGGCTAGAAGACGCGGGCTACGAGGCTTCGTCGTCGGTGCGACGCGTCAGCGATATGACGAATCCCGAACACCGGCTGTGGGCCCAATTTTGGACACTTGCCTGCGAAGCGCGTGGGCTGTCCGCGATGACAGAGCAAGAACTTCTGCAGAGCCTGAACAAGGAAACACAGCTTGGCCAGCCCCTGGTGCAAGGTCTTGTCACCGTCACGACGATGCGGGGCCAGAAGACGAACACCGTGCAGTTGCGACCGGATGCGGTCGCAACCGAGCCAGATGGCACGACCTGGCTGGAAGTCGACCGGAGCAAACGTGGCTCGGACCGTGAAGCCTCCTTGGGCGCGCTCTGCCTTTCTGTAGGTCGACCTTTAAAAGACGGCAGCACGTTACGCAGGGTTGTCATCCTCTGCAAGTCAGAACGCATCTACAAGCGCGCGATTGCCGTCGTGACCGAATTGGCGAAGGCACACAACGGTGAACTCCTGGTATCTGGCCGACGACACTTCCGGCCGGTGGAACCCGGGACCTACGCTGTGTGGACGGGGCTGGAATCCCAACTGAAAGATGGCCGCACCAGGCCAGTCGACACCTTGGTGGGCCATGTCCTGGTGCAGATGCTGCCGATTTGGCTGCCGAAGGTACGCATTGACACAAGCAACACGCATAGCTTGGCGGGCTGGTTTGATGAGAACTACCTGCCCTATCGCAGACCGGACACAATGTCAGCCTGGGGCACCGTAGCGTCGCCCCTCTTGTCCATGCGCGCTACCGGCAGCCTGTTGGACACCTAGCGGGCGTTCCAAAGCGGCGGAGAAAGGCGTGGTCCCGGTATTTAGACCACGGGCTCGGCGGCTGGCACGACTTTCAGATCGTCTGGAGTCTTTCCAGCTTCTATAGCCGCCTTGTACCAGCCAGGTCGCTTTCCGTGTCCGCTCCAGCTATTGCCAGCACCGTCCTGGAATTTGATGACGGGTGCGGTGCGTTCCTTCTTCTTAGCCGGAACCTTGACTGCCTTCACAGGAACCGCTTTCGCTTTTCCTTTGGATTTAGCTTGGGGAGCGGCCGCAGCCTTGGATTCAAACAGGTCCGCAACGGTCAAACCATAAAATGCAATGGCGGTCTTGATACGCTCGATAACACCCGGCATATCCTTTTGCTTGAGGACTTCTGCCTCCTTTTGCAACTTCGCAATTTGCTGCTGTATGACCGCGAGACTTCTTGCCATTCGATTTCCTTGAAATAATTCACGATTGTTAAAGTCCAAAGGACTTGTCTGTGCATACGCGCCCTAGAGAGCGGATGTCTGAGAAGTTTACCGCGCACGCTTAGCCTCTAGATTCTGTCAGTGTATTTAAGCGCAACAGCATGGGACGGACAATGCATCCACCCAGATGGGAGTAACAAATACCGGCGCTAGATCAGACGCGTGCTGAAGCCCCGTGCCGAGTTCGCCACACCACCTCTGGACTTGTTGAGAGAGGTTTTCCGAATGTGCGCAAGTGATGGTGTTGGCAGAAGAGCACAGTTAGGGGATGGACTCGCTAGGGCATCCGCATCAGTAAGCACGGGCTCTCGGAAGCAACAACCCGCCAAACCGCTTGTATGCGCCCTCTTCCGTATGGGCTACGCGCCAGACCACCTCGCCAAACATCTTTTGCGTCTGCGAGTTCCCCTTGGGTAACAACGGAACCGTCGCCAAATACAAATCGTCCATCGTTTCCAACTGAAAGTAAACAACGGCTACTTTTCCAGGATAGGCCGCAACGCGGCCGTATTGCTCCAGTATGCGCAAGGCGGCATCTCTGTCCATCGACGGGAGGGTGACCACCTGCATTTGGCTGATGACGTAGTCCTGCTCTTTTTGGCGGATTTTGGCGCGAACCAAGGCAACCGAGGCATCTATCGTTTGTTGTGCACCGTTTTCGCAATGGAACAAATTGGAGATAGTGTCACCTCGCTTCCCGGTGATGAAGTGAATCGATATCTTGTGACCGTTGCCGGCTATGTATTCAGCAGACGTCAGAAAACGCGCCACCGCTTCGCGGTACTGCTCAGGAAGGGTAGCTACTGCATACCTTACCGCGTTGAGCCGGTCCTCCTCTGCGAGCGCTTTCAGATAGTCTGTTTTACGAAATTGCATCTTTGCCATAGTCTGACCGTCTTGTCTAAAAATTGGATAACCCGTAGGACGCATTCCGTACGGGTGAAGTAATGGCATCCCACCGGCCGCCGCGATCAGCAACGACTCGCACGGCTCTCTGAATTCAGAGGCTCGTGGAAAGCCGGACAATCGAATACGCCCTTGGGTCCGTCGCGGCCACGCGGTGCGTACCGCCTCTCCAACGCAGTGCCCGGTTTACCGCTGCAGCGCCAGACGATGGTTCAGTGGGGCCAGCTTCTTTTGAATCGTGCGACGCAGACGATTGGCATCTTTCGCAGGAAGGAAGGCGAGCATTGCCTGCATAGCTTCCAGCCTGTATACACATTCGCGGCCAAACACAGCATCTTCGAAACCTGCCGGAAGTGCTGCCGGTGCACCCGCATCGATTTTTTGGAGATGGTGCGCGCCGATGCCGAGGTCGAACATCGGAATGTTTGCGTCACGCTCAAGAAAGCCCTTGGTCTGGGCATCGTAGACATAGACATTCATCGTATCCAAATGCTTAATCCGGGTGTACGCGTAAAAGGTGTCCAGTGCACAGTTCGCTCCGTGCACAGCACTGAGCGATGCAGGTACCGACATGGTGTAGTTCCCAGTCACCAGAAGGTCTTGGCTATCAGCGTCGTCGATAGCGTGGATATGCATGCGCACCGCGATGTACAGCGTGCGCATCGGTGCTGCGGTGGCAGAAGTGGAACTCAGAATTTCGGTGCCAGTGGTGGTCATACAGTGCCTTTAAATGCACAGAAGACAGCGGTTCCGTCAGCGTTTTGCAACTCTGCAAAACTGAAAAGCTTACGGCGGCTTGTTCTCCTGTACTTCAAGTAAAGAGCCCTTGTTTAGCCTTTTTGGCAGAAATATGTACTTACTGAACATTTTTTATTGGAGATCGTTTTCTTCTGGGGTGAACCTGTACCAGCAGAGGTCACTGGCCTGCCAGACCTTTTGCCGCATTCCCACCTTCTATTGAATAGCCAGCCACCTCCCCTGGCCATCGCGTCCTGTGCATAGGTGGGGATGGCTTGGCCAGCTTGGGAGATCTACTGGTAGTCCCGGCCATGGCTAAAAAGCGGTGCTGTACGGAATGGCACTTTCGCCATTTCGGTTTACTAGCGAGCTACACCATGGACCACCCTCCTATTCGATATCCCCTCCATCTTCAGACGGCACAACCTCTTGTTCTGTCACGTGCAGCGATAGCGCTGGCGCACCCTGCCATTGAGAAAATATATGAAAGCACTTTTGAATTTGTGAATTTTGACCCCGCATTGCCGCATCCCTCCGTCATGGCGCTCACACCGACTTCGGAATTCAAGCATCTGTTTGAACCGCATTGGAAGTCCCTGGGTCTGGGGGCCGAAGACGTCGGGACAGAGTGCCTGGTGCTCAACCTGTCCGCCGGCCTTGGCGGAGCCGAAGCTGCTTTTGCAGGTCAACAGCCTACCGTATTCAATCAACGGGACTTGGATTTAATCTGCAATGAAACCTACATGGGCTGGAGCGCATGCTTACCCGGCGAAACGGAATTGACAACGATTCAAGTGCAGCTAGCTTTGAAGCTGTGGGATGTTCTTTTGGATTGGGACCAAAGGGAGCCTCAGCGATGGGGGTGGATGCCGATGCTGGTTGTCAGCCGCGACACTGTCGCGGTGGGTGGGTTTGCCGTCGGTGAGGACTGGATGTTTTGGGCAGGAAAAACGCAAATGAACGCCAGCCACCAGGCTTTCGACCTCTTCTGCGATGCTGAACTGGAGGCGGCCGCCGCGTCTGCGGAAACCCATGGCGACCAGCCTTGGCTATACCGGCGCTGGCGCGATGGCAGCCAGTGGCTCGTGGAGGCGCCACTGCTCGTGCCCCGGATTTCCCGCAAAAAGTAACAACCGAGGGGCCGCGAGGCCCCTTTTTGACGTTCTGCCTGCGGTGATGAGGGGGAATGGACAAACTTACCGGGGTAGAAACCGCTTCGAGCCGCCGGAGGGCCACTACCTCGGATATGACAGATCAGGTTGCGGGTACGTCATGATGACTTCACATAGCCTTGCCAGCATTGCAGAGGCACCCCACACGGAGGGGGGAAGCCACAGCTTGGCTACGCAAATTTCCACGTTGAAATTAACACAGTCGATTTGATCGCGAACACTACTGACAGCTACTAGATCCCAGGTGATCCGCACTACCGGCGTAGCGATTGGCAGACAAACACCTGGCTTCATCCCCCTTGCGGTAAGTGGCACCTACCCGCAGTCGGACCACCTGGTGTCGGGGAACCACAATTGAACCGGGGCCGCCAGGCCCCGAGTCTGCATGCCCAACCACCGAGGTGTTAAGGGATGGCCTCGCTAGGGCATCCGTATCATGAAGCGCGGGCTCTCGGAAGCAACAACCCGCCAAACCGCTTGTACGCTCCCTCCTCCGTGTGGGCAACGCGCCAAACTACATCTCCCAACATCGTTTGCATCGCTGAGTTAGGCTTCGGTACTAGTCGAACGGTCGCCAGGTACAAATCATCTTTAGTTTCCAACTGGAAATAGACCACCGTTACTTTTCCAGGATACGCAGAAATGCTGCCGTATTGGTCCAGTATCTGCAGCACGCTTTCTCTATCCGTCACAGGTAGCGTGACGACCTGCATTTGGCTGATGACGTAGCCCAGTCGGAACTTACGTACATGGGCTCGAACCTGCGCAACGGCCACATCTATCGATTGTTGGACTCCATTTTTGCAACCGTGAATATGGTCGGTGTCGTCATTCTGCTTACTGGCGAGGAAGGCAATCGGTATCTTGCCACCACCGTTCACATGCTCTTCCGCATTCAACAAGAATCGAGCCACAGGTATTTGGTATTGTTCAGGGATTGCATCACCTGCATATTTTGACACTATGCACCGTCCCCATTCAGCCATAACTTTCACATCGTCAAATTGCATATTTTCCATAGATTAATTACCTTGTTTTTATAAATCAATAATTCATACTTCTAATTCCGTATAGAAATGATCCCAACTGACCTGTCGTCGCGATAAGCGTTCACACACAATCCTAATTCATATTTCCGAAGAAAATAGAACGGTAAAATACGCTATCAGACCTATCACTAACATCTAAAATTTTCCATTGAACATCGCCAATACCCGGTCGCATCCAAGTAGGGAGTACCTCAGAAATCCTTACAACTGCCACATAGGTCGAATCTCGTGTTTCCAATTTAAAGTGAAGTATTTTCAAATTTCTAGAGAACTGATTTAGAGCATGAAGTTTAGAATTTTTGCCACTGTCTCGAATTCCTTCTATCGATAAAGCTTCAGGCGCCTGCATAGCGGAAAATACAAAATCTGCATAACTCGTGTAGGCAACACATCTCGCATGGGTATAGATACTCTCGAGAGATTTATCACCCTCATCCACTGCACAAAAGCTATCAAGACTAACAACCCCGTCCTTGATGGGCCCCACAAAATCTCCGACATGGTAAGTAAGTGGTATTTTTTTGCTGATATTAGATGCATAAAATGCACGTTCCACTAGGTTTTCCACTATTTCACGGTAAATTTTAGGAATAATAGAATTACCATTATTCGTTAGATTTATATTATTAAGAATTTCAGACACAGAGGAAACTAAAGCAACGGGTTGATTCTTGTTCATATATTTATCTTTCAATTTTTTAATTTGGCTGGCAGGCCAATATGGTAGGCGGCATATCTGCAAAAGTCAGGGTGCATGCACCCATCTGCGTATAAACAGTGGACTGGTATCGAAAGGACATTTTTTATATTCCCTGACACTCAATGATGACAAAAGCCACCTTTGTCTCAAATAGTTATCCGATGCATTCTCTAAATGTCACTTTAAACTCCAGTCCGTTCATGCCTCTCAAGATTAGTGGAAGATGGGGCGTTCCAGAATTCCTGATGCGCCAAACGGGCTTGCCCCAATGTCGTCCAAAGTAGTTTGGTACCAAATGACTTCGGCCAGTTTTTTTCTAATTTTTGACAGAGTGCGATTTAGCACAGTCACATTACCCACATACAGAACGCCACTAATCTCCAATTGCAGATATAGCAAATCTATACTCTGAGGACACTTTGCAATGCTTCCATATTTGGCTATCAGCGCCTCCTCTTTTGCGTGGCCCAAGTTAGGAAGTCTTTTGCACGGCATAACACTGAGAACCAAATCACTGGACATCTCTAACGCCCGATTGCGGGCATACGCAACCGAACTTTCCAATGTCTCTAGACTTTGCATATCGCATCCAATCATGCGAAAGTTATTACCTTTTCCATGAAATATAAGTGGTATTGGCTTCCAGCCGTCATTTAGAATTTTATTGATTCCTTGGAGTAGTACGCCAACAGTTTCTCGGCACGAATCGGGCAGGACAACTCTTGAGCCAATGCTCCCTAAGTTGAGGTTGAATATCTTTCGAAGAATTTCCTTCGGCAATGCCGATGGGGTAGCTTGAGTATCATTCATAGATTATTCTTTCCAGTTTTTAAATTTGGCAGGTTCGCCAGAATGGTGGATGGTATTTCTGTCAATTTAAGCAGAACATGTGTTTACTTTCACTTTTCAGCGTTGTATTTTTATATAGATATTTATACCGTGTATGAAACCAAGAGTGCAATTCGTAAAATTTCAACTCATCCTTGAATAGTTATCAGCTGTTACGAAAAATAATCATTGATATTCTCCCGATTGAAGAATTCCCATATTTTCAAGGGGAGTTTCTCCTATATTAAAAAAATTGGTCTGATACCAAGCAATTTTTTTAAATTCCCTCTTTTTATTACGACTATCCTTAGGCAAGACGACAATTTTTGAGACGTATAGCGCACTTTTTGTTTCTACCTGGAGATAAAGTACATCGACATTTCCAGGACATGCCGAACAGCTCCCATATTTAGCCAACATACCTTTCGCAGATAAACCCTCCTTATTTAATAATAGCTTTCCCTTAAGTAGGCTGACAGAGAAATCACTGCATTCTTTCTGCGCTTCATCGCGCACTTGGGCGACATAATCTTTTAGCGGACCTACGGATGGCTTATGGAAGCCAAAAAACGTCGATTCATTGTTTTTAGCCAAAATAATGAAAGGGGGTAACATCTCATCCTGGTCCAAAATAATATGGACTACCTCAAGAACGACATCGACCGTGTTTTGGCATTCCTTTGGAAGGCATATTTCCGCCCCCATCGTGGTGGTATCCATATCGAAAGCCTGTCGCTGGACGACGGTGGGAAATTTCGGCGGGGAGGCTTGCTTGTTAGTCATTCATTTCACTTTCTAAGTTTTGATCTAGCAAGGTGCCAGAAATTCGCGATATTGCAGACAGGACCGCAACTAGGCCCACCTCTGCGGTGGGTGACAGCGGCAAGATTCTTTCCGCCCTTATAATGTCCACGTTAAAACTCTATGTCACTATGTTTTGGCAAAAAAAGAGGCATTCATGCCTCCCATTTCACTTAATGAAAAAATTTCGCTAAATCATTTGATTCCCTCTGTTCATTTCGTTGTTGCTATTGTATCTATACTGACACCATGTGCGTATCTATAATTTTCAAATGCATCGAAAAACCGAGAAATTAATGAACATTGAAGAAAACAATCCCTTATACCGTTGTTTTTTAGGGATTTATGGGCTAAAGAATGGTTTTTTCTACGTCTTAATGAATTCTTTTAAATCCATTGAAAACAACACCGAGCGCATTGTTAGCCTAGCTTTGGTGGGTTGAGTTAGCTTTCACGATTGTGTAGATTTGCTTAACGTGTGCACCTATAATTCCCCCCATGCCTCCCGATTTTGGATCTTTGGCACCGTTTGTAAGAGGATGATTGAGATGACACGAGTTGCTGGCCCGGATGGAGCCAAGACTGCCCCATTGAGTGTGCGAGTCACCCCAAAGATGAAATTTGGCTTAGAGATCATGTCCAGGTTGCACCATTACACGATCCCAGAAATCGTGACCCGCGCTATCCAGGATGTGTTCGATTCAGAGAATGAAGGGCTATCGGACTTGAACGGAAAGTCCGGTGCACGCCGCTACCTGCTCGAGACGCTGTGGAGTAACAGTCCTTCAGAAGTTCTGGCGAATTTGGCGTTTCGCGCAGGTAACCTCATGTCGGCTCCCGAAAAGCGGATGTGGAAGCTGGTCGTGGGAGAACCCAAGTACTGGTCGGATCCCTCGGAACGAACCGAACCCTACTTGCGCACGGACGTACTGGCACAAGATTGGGAAGGGATTGAGGCCGCAGGTAAAGGTATGGCGACAAAATAAGTCCCGTCGTGGTGTGGTTGCTCTGCAACTGCGGCACGTAGGTCTGAGGCTTGTCAGGCCAGTCTTTTGCATGGCTGTGGACACCTATCTGGGATAACGAGCTCACCGTCTTCCGACAAGAGAAAGATCTTTGCAGAAGGCTCGTCAGGGATAAAACCCGTTGCTGTAGGAAGTGGCACTTTCGCCATTCCACACCTGCAAGTGAGTCACACCATGGATTTCCCTCCTGTTTTATACCCCCTTCACCTCGAGACGGCCCCACCGCTGGTTTTGCCACGGACAGAGGCCAAGCGCGTGCACCCCGGGCTCGAACACATTTACGCAAAGACGTTCGCGCATGTAAATTTCGCCCCTGCGGAGCAGCACCTTTGCGCGATGGTCCTCACGCCGGCCAAGGGATTCCAGGGGCTGTTGGAACAGCATAGGCGCTCCATCGGCCTGGATGCCGTACAGGTGCATTCAGAATGTCTGGTTCTAAGTCTGTCCAGCAGCTTAAACGGAACTGCAGCGGCATTGGCAGGGCAATGGCCGGACGTATTCAATGCCCCGCACTTGAACCTGCTTAACTGAACGACCTTCGTGGCCTGGAGCGCCCGGTTGCCAGGTGAATCCGCCTTCACAACTATCCAGGTCCCGGTTCATATGAAATTGAACGACGTTTTTAGCGGCGTGTCCGGCCCAGAAGCAGCCGAATGGAAATGGATGCCAGTGGTGGCTATCGATGGTGACACTGTCGCTATAGGTGGCTTCGCGATTGATATCTATCTACAAACGGCGGTGGGAACGGGGCTCATGGCCAGAGACCACCTTCCCATCCAGGTTTACGGTGAAGCTGCACTTGCGGCCGCCGCCAGGGAGGCTGAAATTCACGGCCCGCAGCCTTGGCTGCACCACCGCTGGTGGGATGGCAAAAAGTGGATTGTGGAGGCACCGTTGTTTGGCTTCAATTTCCCCACCGAGATGGGTGCATAGGGGGCCAAGGAGCCTTCATTGCCATTGGTCGGTCACGTCGTAGAGATGTGAAATGGACGACCTTACCGGGGTCGTGACTGCCTTCGCACGGCCGGATGGCCAATACCCCACATTTGTCAGATCAGGTTGCTATACGTGTAGATGGCTTGGCATAGCCGTCCATGATTTCAACCTGAGGACACAAATATGCAAGTTTTTGGAAATGTGGCGATTCAACCGACACGCAAGGAAAGCAAGATAACTGGCAAAGGCTATTACGAGTTTCGACTGGGAGAGAGCCAGCGCGGGATGGATACCAGCCCGACTTGGTACACCGTTCGGCTGATGCAAGACAAGCATCCGATGCTGGAGCTGGGTGACTTTGTGAAAGTGACTGGCAAGCTGAAGACGGACTTTTACTTTGCTAAAGATGGAAAGCCGAGTGGCACGCTGCTCATCCTGGCATTTGAAGCTGCAAAGATAGGCAAGCATGCAGCAGATGAGGGGGAGGCGATACCTGTAGCCGTTGCGGTGAAGGAAAAGGTGCCGGCTGCTCGGCCGCCAGCAGCGCCATCCCGTCCAGCAGACCGGGTACCGGAGGCCTTGGTACTGCCAACAGTTCCGGCCACACCACAGGAGGAACCGGACTGGACGATGTTTTATACATGACCCGCTCAATGTGCTCAGTCCGCCCAATCCGCTCAATACGTTGATTTAACTGGCCACCACTTACAGTGGTGGCCTTTTTTACGCCCTGCCCGCACGACGCCATTTGCCAACAGTCAACGGGACGTGGATAGCTGAGATCGCAAAGTCGACCGTCTCGGATGGATTCCAGCCGGTATCCATCTGTCGGCACGTTGGGACTGGGTCCTGCCGCGAAGCTGTATTTGCAGACCAATTGCTTGTACATCCAAACACTGATCTAAATGCCCGTGGGATTCTTTACGACTCCATGCACCAAAGAACATGTTCTAAGGCGCTGTCCAAATAAATTTGAAATAAGTGCAAGAAATTTAAACCATGGATCTACACGGCTGAGCTGGACGGCACTTCGCTGTCCGCATTTATCTACTCAGGAACAGCCGATGCCAACAGCCGCAATTGCAACCACGTCCATTTCGTCCCATGCCACACCGGTTGTGCCGGTGGCTACCTCAAAACGCGGAAAGATTCCGCCCCGCAATGCACTGCTGAAGCTTGCTGCGGATGCAGGTGGTTTTGAATACAAGTCTTCGGCGCGCCATGCGCTCCAGCGTGCGGGCTTTGTTGGTACACCCGCCGTTGTGGACGAGCTGATGGCGGCGGCACTGTACATCGTCGCCAACCGACGGACCCGCGAAGCCCGCGTCATGCACGCACGTTTAGGCCATCGACCCAAGCATGTGCAGAGCGGCAATCGTTGCGCTCCCGTCTTGCTGCCGGAAGGTAATCCCGTTGCCCGATTGCTGGTAGCCCGAACCCGCGCCGTCACGACCATGGCCAATTCGGTGCTGCGCTGTGGTGCTTCGGGCGGACATAGCATGCGTGTGGTGTTCACGCCGGACGCATCCAAGGTCCATTACACAGTGGCGATGACGCAAAACAACAGCACTTACGCAGGTGCGTACAAGGGCTGGTCTGCGAATGAAGACAACCACACCATTACAGTTCCTACGGATTGGCGGCTACGCGTCGAGCGGAAGGGGTTGGCAGACCTGGGCGGGATGATGACTTTGGACGCGCATGCGCTGGTGCCGGACGGAGATGTCCGTTTGTACGCAGCGACCTGGGTGAGTCAGGGTCGTGGGTACAGTGTCAAAGTCGACCGGGGGTTTATCGCGGTAATGGGGGAGGAGCATTTCCACGCTAGTACCGCGCAGGCGGCAAGTTCGGGTGTACGTCGCAAGGCCAAGTCCGCTGCCCGCCTCCCAGCTTATGGGCTGAGTGTCGAAGCCTTTATTGCGCGCCACATGGGGCGAGATTTGATGGTGTCCGTGCAGGACGCGGAGGATAGCGGCTCATGCGACTACGGTATCCGGTCGTGGTGTGCCCATGTCGGCTTGAATTACAACCTAGGTGAGGCACCACTCGAGCAGATTCTTGTTGGTTTCCGGATGCGGCCTCAGGACGAGGTTCGCCAGGCAGTTCTGCATGCCGTTCGTCGCGAACGGTCTGCGCAGGGTGCCTTGCGGCACATGGCCGCGTGATGGTGCCTCGAGGGCCACTTGGTATCGCTGGATATTGAGCAGCTCTACCATTGGGCTGTTGCACCCTAGGGCAAGTTGGCATCGACGACCACGACCCACGACGCAGGTCGCAGGTCGCAGGTCGGCACGGGCCTAGACATATTCGGGGTTCAGAAAATCGATTCCGATGCCCTTGCACTTGATCCATGGACCGGATGGATGCCCTCGACCATCCCATGCCAGAAGTGCAGCTTGCGCGTCCGCTTGATGCTCGTAGCAGTATCTGCGTTGATAGGCCATGCCATGAACTCCAACAACGATCGCAGTTGTGTACTGGGAGTGCTTTATACCGCACACATCCTCCTAGAGGGTGCGCAGATCGGTGTACCCGCTGGCTGCAAGCGTTTCCAAGGACGCAGATGCCGCCGTTAGGCTTCTGCTTAGGTGTGCACAACACCAGTTCCGAGAGCTCGCTTGGAGAGAAGAATCGACGGCATATTGATATTGTGACTCGTCTGTCTAGCTAAATATGCGCCGCGAGTGCGGGCGATCAAGCACGCCAAAATTGACTCAGCCCTTTGCGCAGAGCGTGCGCGACACACTGGGAAACACATTAGAGTACAAATCTCAAAACGTAGTAAGTGGTACACCTTCAAGTCCACGCCAAAGCGCGGATAGTGAAATGCCGCTTCGTATGGCTGGAGAAGAACCACCGGCTTTGGACGAACTGCGAGCATGGGCTCAATACAAGCTTGCCGTTCATCCGTCTGGCGTTC
Source organism: Rhodoferax sp. LS1P39 (assembly GCF_056521425.1). Lineage (NCBI taxonomy): Bacteria > Pseudomonadati > Pseudomonadota > Betaproteobacteria > Burkholderiales > Comamonadaceae > Rhodoferax > Rhodoferax sp. LS1P39. The sequence goes on from NZ_JBWMAV010000001.1 coordinate 314,812, forward strand.
CTGGCTCTACCACTTTGACCACGCTATAAAAGCGTAAAAAAAGAGGCTCAATTTTTTGTATCAGGATTAAAAAAGAATTGTCAGCCACCAAGTCGCTTGAGCTTTTCTGCTTGACGCGCATTCTGTCGCACCACTGCAGATGAATCACCCAAATCACCAGATTTTTTACCCAGTCTTGGCTGCTGCACCCGAACAATCGGTGGTTGTGGTGATACGACGACCGCATCGTCAGAAGGTGGCATAAAGACCTTCTCTATATGACCCAGGAACACAGTGGGGTGCCAATACTCTCTAGACCCAAAAGAAACTGGATGGGGTAACAGCCCCTCCTTGATGTAGTTGTCGATGGTCTTGGTGCAGACGCTGAACACTTGGGCGGCTTCAGCTTTGGTCACCATTTTGAACTGACCAAGTTCGTGGGATACGTTCATGAAAGGACATCCGGTAATTTCGATGTACCGTATAGATCCAACTTTTATTCCGACTCGATTCACCCGACATGAACTTCCAGTTCTCTACGTGCGTTCGAAAAACTGTGCCAAAACTGTGCCAAATCAGTTTGGATGAAAGTAGATGAAAGCGACGGAAAACGAAAGAAAATTTCTAAGCCATTGTGCTAAGCTATTGATTTTATTAGGAGTGGAGACTTTCTCCCTAAGCTTCTGTAGCGTAAATTTTCCGTTCGGGACGTAGAGACCGGAGGTTCGAATCCTCTCACCCCGACCAAAAATCCAAAATTTGGTCAACTGCTTAAATATTAAGCAAAAAACGCACCCCTGCCCCCAGACCGGCTCAGCGCCCCCCTCCTGCCCGCCGCCCTCGCCCCGCCTGCTTGGCCTGGTAGAGCATCGCGTCGGCACGCGCTAGCAGGTCGGCCACGTCTATCGAAGCATTGGCACTGAAAGCCACGCCGACGCTGGCACCGAGGCGCAACGGCAAGTTCCCTACCTCAAACGGCTCCAGCGCCGCAGCAACCACTTTGTCTGCGACCATGCCCGCGTTGGCCTCGTCGCGGATGCCCGACAGCACAATCGCGAACTCGTCGCCCCCCAGCCTGGCCACCGCATCGCTGGGCCTTACCACGACCCGCAGGCGTTGCGAGAATATCTGCAGCACCAGGTCGCCTACGGGGTGTCCGTGCTGGTCGTTCACGGGTTTGAAATGGTCCAGATCGATGTACAGCAAGGCCAGCGATGTCTGGGTGCCAGAGTGGGCCTGGTGCGCCATGTAGCCCTCAAAACCGGCACGGTTCAACAGTCCGGTCAGGGGGTCCCGCTGGCTGAGTTGCAACAGGCGTTCTTCCTCGTTGCGGTGCTGGGTGATGTCCTGCGCGATCTGGACAAAACCGTCCACGGTGCCATCGTCCAGCCACAGCGGCACATAGCTGATGGCCAGATGGGAATAGCTGCTGCGCCCGGGGTATTTGTTTTCGAAACTCACGGTTTCTCCGGCCCGTACGCGCGCGATCCAAGATCGGCTGCGCTCGTACTCAGCCTGGCCCAGGACCTCGGCCATGGAGCGCCCGACGATCTGCTCCCGGGACGCACCGCTCCATCGCTCAAACCCATGGTTGGCAAAGCGGTAGAGGCCGTCCGCACCGACCACGCCCACAATCATGGGGATGGCTTCGGTGACCGACTTCAGGGTGGCGGTCTGCCGGAGCAACTGCTGCCGGGCATCCATCTCCGCAGAAATATCCCGCATGACCGCGGAGTACCGATCGATGCGCCCATCCTGGTCCCGGTGTGCAATCACCATATGGTTGACGGGCAACTCCCGCCCTCCTTCGACCAAAACCGTGGTGTCGCCCATCCAGCTGCCGCGGGCTTTGACGGCAGGAAGAATGGTGTCAATGAAGCGTTGGTTGGTGATGGGGGTGTTGAACTCCGTGAAACTTCGGCCGCCCAGACGGGTGTCGGGCGCGATGCCCACTGCGCGGCGCACGGCCGGATTCATGTACACCACTTCACCACGGTAATTCGACTGGACCACAAAGTCTGGCGTGGTGTCCAGAATGGCGATCAACTCGTGCAGTGCACGCTCGGCCTCCTTGCGCACGGTGATGTCGATACCCGTCGAATAGAAGCCGCGGACCGACCCATCCTCCGCAACATCGGGAATCATCCGACTCTCGATGCGCCGCCATTGGCCGTTCACCATGTCGTCGTACTCGAAATGCTGGGCATGGCCCGCCAGAGCAGCTTTGAGCCTGGGCTCGATGACCTCGTCCAAGGATATCTTTTTCAGTTCGTCGCGCGTGCGGCCAATGATCTGCTCGCGTGGCACGCCAAGCCGCTGGCAGTGGGCTTCGTTGACGAACTGGAAACGGCGCTGCGCATCCACGTAGGCGATGCGGATGGGCAAGCCGTCCGAAACTTGCCGAACGAAGCGCTCGCTTTCGGTCAAGCGCCGCTCCAGGCCCTTGCGTTCGGAGATGTCTTGAAATGCACCCACCAACCGAGCGGCCTGCGCATTTTCAAACTCCACTTCGCCGGAGGTGCGAACCCAGATCAACCGCCCCCGCGCGGTGACCATCTGCAGCTCCAGGTCCCAGGGCAGTCCTTCACGTATGCCGCGCTGCACCGCATCCTCAATGGTCTGGCGCGCCTCGGGCACGTAGAACCCGATGGCGGTCTCCAGTTTCGGAACGTAAGCCTGGTCTACCTCATGGATGCGCCGGGTTTCGTCCGACCAGGTGATGGTGCCCGTCGCCAGGTCCACTTCCCATCCGCCCACACCCGCGACGCGGCCTGTCCGGTACAAAAATCCCTGGCTGGCGCGCAGCGCGTCTTCCGCGCGCTTGCGGTCGGTAAAGTCCCGCCCAACCGAATGCAGCAACAGCTCGCCGTCCGTGCCCCGCTGCAAGCTGTTGGTCCAGGCGACCCAGCGCATGTGGCCATCGGGTCCGCGCATGCCGTTTTCGCTGGTGCGAACACCCCCGGTGGCAAACACCTCGGCAATCAGCCGTTTGACGGTGTCCTGGGATGCGGCATCCACCTCTTCAAAGAGGTTGCTGCCCACCATCGCTTTAGGGTCGCGCTGGAACTGGCGTGCATAGGCCGGATTGACGTACACCAGTTCTCCATCGCGCCGGGCCAGAGAGACCAGTTCCGCCTGGTCCTCGATCAGCGCGCGGTGGCGGGCCTCGCTGTGGGACAAGGCCTGCTCGTAGTCTGTGCGGACGGACAAAGCCTTGCGGATGAGATCTCGGCGCATCTCCAGCCCCTGTGTGGCCAACTTGGCCAGAGACTGCAACATCTGTATTTGGGGTTCGGTCAGCTCGCGGGGCGTGCGATCGATGACACACAGGGTACCCACCCGGTCGCCGCTGGCCAGCGCCAGCGGCGCGCCTGCATAGAAGCGGATGTGGGGATTGCCGGTGACCAGCGGGTTGTCCGCGAACCTGTCGTCGCGTGACGCGTCCGCCACGCTGAGCAAGGCATCACTCTGGATCGCGTGGGCACAAAAGGCCACATCGCGCGGCGTTTCGTTGACCCCCGGCAGCCCGACGTTGGCCTTGAACCACTGGCGCTCGTCGTCGATAAGGCTGATCAGCGCAATCGGCACGCCACAAATGTCCGCCGCAAGCCGGGCCAAGCCGTCAAACAAGGGTTCGGGCGCGCTGTCCAACACCACCAACTCCCGCAAACGCGCCATGCGGGACGATTCGACGGACACATCCAAAGGATTCACGGGCCTCTCCGGAAACTATTGCTTACAGTTTTGCAACCAGTCTATCGCAGGCGGCGACCGATTCCCTCAGCCCCACCAGCCAAACAGCAGCGGCATCAGTAGCGATGACAGTACCGCCTGCATGCCCAGCGCGATGCCGGCGTAGGCACCGGCATCGGGGTGCACCTGTAGCGCTCTGGCGGCCCCAATGCCATGGGCAGCCGTGCCCAAGGCAAAGCCGCGTACCGCCCAGGCATCGATTTTCAGAAAATTGAACAAATACTTGCCCGACAAGGCCCCCACCAGCCCGGTCAACACCGCAAACACCGCCGACAACGCGGGCACGCCGCCAATGCGCTCGGCGATGCCCATGGCCACGGCTGCAGTCACGGACTTGGGGGCCAGCGAACGCACCACGTCCCCCGGCATGTCCAGCGCCCAGGCGATGGCCACCGCGCTGCCCGCTGCGGCCGTGCCCCCGGCCAGGGCGGCCAGCGTCAGGGCCACACCGCGCCTGCGCAGCTCGGCACGGCGCAACCACAGCGGCCAGGCCAGCGCCACCACGGCCGGGCCCAGCAGCACATGCACAAACTGCGCGCCCGCAAAGTACGACGGATATGGCGTGCGCGTGGCCACCAGCACGCCGCCCAGCAGCACCACCGACCACAGCACCGGATTGGCCCAGGGCGCGCGTTCGAACCGGTCGTACACGGCCTGCGCGGCGGCGTAGGTCAATAGCGTAGCGGTCAGGCCAAACAGCGGCGTGGCCGACAAAAACACCCAGAGTTGGACAAAATCAGCCATGCGCGTCCTGGCTGACCGGGTCGGCCCGCAGCAAGGCCCGCAGCACCAGCGCCGTGACCGCCAGGCCGATCCAGGTGGACAGCACAATCACCACCAGCAACTGCACGCCGTACTGCGACACCAGCGCCATGTGGGTGATGACCCCCACGCCCACCGGGATGAACAGCAGCGACAAATGCGCCAGCAGCAGCTCTGCCGCAGCCGCCACCGGCTCGCGCACCCACCCCAGGCCCAGGGTGAGTAGCAACAGCACCAGCCCCACCACCGGCCCCGGAAACGGCAACTGAAAGAAGTGCGCCAGCCCTTCCCCGGCAGCCTGCAACAGCAGCAGATAGGCCAGCCCTCGCAGGGCCATCATGGCGCGAGGACCCAAGGCGTTGCGTGGGTTTGGGCCTTCACGCTGAAATCCTGTGTTGTTCGCATAGTTGACGCTGTAAGTTGATTGAAAACTGCGCACTGTCTGCCGGATGATGGTCTTCGCAATACAAGGATACACAGCATGGCAGATTTATTCGACAACCCGATGGGCCTGATGGGCTTTGAATTTGTGGAGTTCGCGTCGCCCACCCCCGGCGTGCTGGAGCCCGTATTCGAGCGCATGGGCTTTACCCTGGTGGCCAGGCACCGCTCTAAAGACGTGGTGCTGTACCGCCAGGGCGGCATCAACTTCATCGTCAACCGCGAACCCAAGAGCGTGGCCGGTTTCTTTGCCGCCGAGCACGGCCCCAGCGCCTGCGGCATGGCGTTCCGCGTCAAGGACTCGCACCACGCCTACCGCCGCGCGCTGGAGCTGGGGGCCCAGCCCATAGAGCTGCATCCTGGCCCCATGGAGCTGAACCTGCCCGCCATCAAGGGCATAGGCGGCGCGCCGCTGTATCTGATCGACCGGTTTGAAGACGGCAAATCCATCTACGACATCGACTTTGACTTCATCGAAGGTGTGGACCGCCACCCCGTAGGCCACGGCCTGCAACTCATCGACCATCTGACGCACAACGTCTACCGGGGCCGTATGGCGTTCTGGGCCGATTTTTATGAACGCCTGTTCAACTTCCGCGAGATCCGCTTTTTCGACATCCAGGGCGAATACACCGGCCTGACCTCCAAGGCGCTGACCGCCCCCGACGGCAAAATCCGCATCCCCTTGAACGAAGAAGCCCGCCAGGGCGGCGGGCAGATCGAAGAATTCCTGATGAAGTTCAGCGGCGAAGGCATCCAGCACATCGCCCTGATTTGCGATGACCTGCTGGCCACGGTAGACCGCCTGGCCCTGGCCGGTATGCCGCTGATGACCGCGCCCAGCGACAGCTACTACGAGATGCTCGATGGCCGCCTGCCTAGCCACGGCCAGCCTGTGAGCGAGCTGCAAACGCGCGGCATTTTGATGGATGGATCGACCGACGGTGGCGTACCCCGCCTGCTACTGCAGATCTTTTCGCAAACCCAGCTCGGCCCGGTGTTCTTTGAGTTCATCCAGCGCAAGGGCGATGAGGGCTTTGGCGAGGGCAATTTCAAGGCACTGTTCGAGTCGCTGGAACGCGACCAGTTGCAGCGCGGCGTGCTACAAAAATAGGACCGATTGTTCTAAGAAAAAAGTGCCTCCAGCGCTTATTCAATAGGCGCAACCAGCTATTTAAACAATAGCGAATCCCAAGCGCCGCGAGATGTCTGCGACAGCCTCGCGGACCGCCACCGCCATCGCGGAATCCCACGCTGCATCGAAATGGTCTTCATGGCCCAGGGCAGTGATCACCAGGGCCGCGCGGCCCTCATGGTCGAAGGCGGCAGCACTGAAGGCGTTGACGCTGGGGATAGGCCGCCCCAACGCACGGGTCACGCCGTGGGCCTTCACCTCTTGCTTGGCGGAGAGCAGCTCGGCATCCAGGTTCTGCGCACCCACCCGGTCCATGGCACTGAAACGCCCCATGGGTCCGGCCAGGGCTTCCTCCAGAATCTTGCGCGGCAGCGCGGCGGCAAACGCGCGCCCCGTGGCCGTGCCCAGCACCGACATCACCGTGCCCGCCCGCATGTTCACGTGCAGCGGTTGGCGCGCCTCGATCATGCGCACCACGGTCGGCCCCAGATTGCCCCACAGCGCAATGATCACGCTTTGGTCGGTGCGGGCGGCCAGCCCCTCGGCCACCGGTACGGCCACCTTCATCGGGTCTAGCTGGTGCAGGCAGCTCAGGCCCAACTGCAGCGCGGCAGGACCCAGGGCATACAGCCCGTCCACCTGCTGCTCGATCAAGCCCAGTTTTGAGAAGCTGACCAAGTAGGGGTGCGCCCGCGACGCGGGCAGATCTGCCTGAGCCGCCAGGTCCTTGAGCGTCATCGGCCCCGGCTGGTGAGACAGTGCCAAAAGCAAACGCCCACCCACCTCGATCGACTGCACCGCGCGCTGTTCTCGGGGTTCTGGCATGGCCATCCTTATTCTTTAGTTTGCTGATAACAAAGTATTTTGACATACGCTAATTTTTCGCTATGATTCAACAAACTGATTTGCAATTAACAAATTTACCGCCCACCCCACCACCACCATGAACACCAAAAAATTTGCCTCCCACGCCGACCTGGAAGAAAAAAACGTCACCTTCAGCCAGATTTCCGAACACGCTTGGGCTTACACCGCCGAGGGCGACCCCAACACCGGCATCATCATTGGCGACAACGCTGTGCTGGTGGCCGACACCCAGGCTACCCCAGCCATGGCAGCCGACGTGGTCCGCCGTATCCGCGAAGTGACCGACAAGCCCATCCAGTACGTGGTGATGACGCACTACCACGCGGTCCGCGTGCTGGGTGCCAGTGCCTACAACGCACAGCAAATCCTGGCCAGCCAGGACACCTATGACCTGATCGTGGAGCGCGGCCAGTTCGACAAAGACAGCGAGATTGGCCGCTTTCCGCGCCTGTTCCAGAACGTAGAAACCGTGCCGCCCGGCCTGACCTGGCCCACCATGACCTTCACCGGCAAGATGACCCTGTGGCTGGGCAAGCTGGAAGTGCAGTTGCTGCAACTGGGCCGGGGCCACACCAAGGGCGACACCGTGGTGTGGTTGCCGCAAGAGCGCACCCTGCTCAGCGGCGACCTGGTCGAGTTCGATGCCACCCCCTACGCGGGCGATGCCTACTTCAAGGACTGGCCGCAAACCCTGGACAACCTGGCCGCGCTGCAACCCGCTGCCCTGGTGCCCGGCCGTGGCCCGGCCCTGGTCACGCCTGAGCAGGTAAGTGCGGGGCTGCGCGGTACCCGCGACTTCATCGCCGACGTGCGCACCAGCGTGGAGGCCGGGGTGGCCGCAGGCAAAGACCTGCACGCCGTCTACCAAAGCACCATGGAGGCGCTGCGCCCCAAGTACGGCCACTGGGTCATCTTCGACCACTGCATGCCGTTCGACGTGACCCGCTGCTTTGACGAAGTCACCCAGTACCCCCACCCCCGCATCTGGACGGCAGAGCGCGATGTAGAGATGTGGAAGACCCTGGAAGCCTAAGTTTCAAAGACAAGAACAAGGAGACAAGACATGGCGACGATCGATTACCAAAAACTAGAATTCGCTGCTACCCACCACCCCGACCAGGACGCGGCCACCCCGGTGCGCCGCCCGGTGGTGGTGGTGGGCGCAGGCCCCGTGGGCCTGGCGCTGGCGGTAGACCTGGCCCAGCAGGGCCAGCCCGTGGTGCTGCTGGACAACGACAACACCTTGTCCAGTGGCTCGCGCGCCATCTGCTTTGCCAAGCGCACCCTGGAGATTTTTGACCGCCTGGGCTGCGGCGACCGCATGGTGGACAAAGGCGTGTCCTGGAGTGTCGGCAAGGTATTTTTCAAAAGCGAAGAGGTCTACCGCTTCGACCTTTTGCCCGAACCCGGCCATGAGCGCCCGGCCTTCATCAACCTGCAGCAGTACTACGTAGAGGGCTTTCTGGCCGAGCGTGCCGCCCAGTTGCCGCTGATCGACATCCGCTGGAACCACGCCGTCACCGGGCTGGACCAGCAGGTCGACTTTGCCCGCCTCACCATCCAAACCCCCGACGGCCCCTACCAGCTGGATGCCGACTACGTGGCCGCCTGCGACGGCGCGGGCTCGGCCCTGCGCAAACTGGCCGGGCTGGAGAGCAAGGGCCGCAGCTTTCGCGACCGCTTCCTGATCGCCGACATCAAGCTCAAAGAGGAACACAGCGGGCTGGAACTGAAGGCCGAACGCTGGTTCTGGTTCGACCCCGACTTTCACCGCAACCAGAGCGTGCTGCTGCACATGCAGCCCGACGGCGTGTGGCGCATCGACTTCCAGCTAGGCTGGGATGCCGACCCCGCAGAGGAGAAAAAGCCCGAGAACATCATCCCCCGCGTCAAAGCGCTGCTGGGCGAGGATGCGCAGTTTGAACTGGAATGGGCCAGTGTCTACACCTTCTCCTGTCTGCGCATGGCCAGCTTTCGCCATGGCCGGGTGCTGTTTGCGGGAGACTCGGCGCACGGTGTGTCGCCATTTGGCGCGCGCGGTGCCAACTCGGGCGTGCAGGATGCCGAAAACCTGGCCTGGAAACTGGCCGCCGTGCTGCAAGGCCGGGCCTCGGATGCGCTGCTGGACAGCTATGGTGCCGAGCGCGAGTACGCCGCCGACGAGAACATCCGCAACTCCACCCGCGCCACCGACTTCATCACCCCCAAGAGCGAGATCAGCCGCCTTTTCCGCGATGCCACGCTGGCCCTGAGCAAGCACCACTCCTTTGCCAGGGTGCTGGTCAACAGCGGTCGCCTGTCGGTGCCCGCCACCCTGCACGGCTCGCCGCTGAACACCGCAGACATCGACCACTTCAGCAGCCAGATGGTGCCCGGTGCCGCCGCCGTCGATGCGCCTCTGGCCGACGGCGGCTGGCTGCTGCGCGCCTGCAGCCGCACTGGCTTTACCGCCCTGGTGTTTGGCGACGATACCGCCGCCCGGTCTATCGCCCAGACAGATCTGCACGTGGTACAGGTGCCGCTCACCAACGCCCTGGCCGTACAGCGCTACGACGCCCAAACCGGCACGGTCTACCTGCTGCGCCCGGACCAGCACGTGTGCGCCCGCTGGCGTGCCCCCAGTAACACCGCCATCCGCAATGCCTGCCAACGCGCTCTGGCCGCTTAAAGGAAACGAAAAATGCAAGCCACGCTCAACACCTCCCCCCACCTGGACGCGCCCGACGATTTTTACGAGGCGCTGATCGAAGCCCACCAAGGCCTCAGCGCTGAAGAAAGCCATGCCTTCAACGCCCGACTGGTACTGGTACTGGCCAACCACATCGGCGCATTGCCCGTGCTGCGCCAAGCCTTCGCCGCCGCTGCCTGAACCCCACAACGACAAAGAGACATTTCCCATGACCACCAGACGCATCCTCCTCTCCCTGGCACTCTCCACCATGGCATGGACCGCTGCTGCCCAGGACAGCAAACCGATTGAATGGGTGGTGGGCTACGCCGCTGGCGGCGGCTCCGACGCGGTGGCCCGCGCCACCGCGGAGGCCATGGCCAAAGGCCTGGGCAGCCCCATCATCATCATCATCAACAACAAGCCGGGCGCGGCCACCAACATCGCCGCCGAATACACCGCCCGTGCCAAAGACTATGGCCATGTGATGATGACGGCCGACTTTGCCACCTTGGCGGCCAACCCGGCGTTGTTTTCCAAGCTGGGCTACAACGCCGAAAAAGACCTGGCTCCGGTTGGCTTGCTGGCGCGATTTCCGCTGCTGCTGGTGGTGGGGCCGCAGGTACCGGCCAAGAACTACAAGGAGTTTCTGGCCTGGGTGAAGGCCCAGCCCAATGGCGTGAACTACGCGTCGGCGGGCGTGGGCAGCCCCCACCACCTGGCCACCGAGTTGCTGCGCGAAAAAATGGGTGCGCCCATGACCCATGTGGCCTACCGGGGTGCATCGCCCGCCATGGCCGACGTGCTGGGTGGCCAGGTGCCGTTCATGCTGGTGGACACGGCCAGCGGCAACCAGTTTGTGCTGGCAGGCAAGGTTCGGGCCATTGGCGTGGCCAGTGCCAAGCGCATCGCCACCCTGCCCGACGTGCCCACGCTGGCCGAACAGGGTCTGCCCGACTTCGAGGCTTACGCCTGGCAGGGCCTGGCCGTGCCCGCTGGCACCCCGGCCGACACCGTGGCCAAACTCAACAAGGCCCTGGTCGAGGCACTGAACTCCACCGTCGTCAAAGCCCGCTTCCAGGCGCTGGGCGTGGAAGGATTGCCCGGCACACCTGCTCAAATGGCCAGCTACGCCAAAAGCGAACGTGAGCGCTGGGGCCGCCTGATTCGGGACAACAACATCAAAGTCGATTGATTTTTAACAAAATAGACCTCTAGCGCTTATTCCACCAGCACTAGCAGCTACACAATTTATAGTAAATCATGACCACTGCATCTTCTGTACAGCGCCACTACCAAAGCGGCTTTGGCAACGAATACGCTAGCGAGGCCGTGCCCGGCAGCCTGCCGCAGGGCCGCAACAGCCCGCAACAGGCCCCGCATGGCCTGTATGCCGAACTGGTGTCGGGCACGGCATTCACCGCGCCCCGTGCCGAAAACCGTCGCAGCTGGCTATACCGCCGCCAGCCGTCGGTGGTCAGTGGAGGCTACCAGCCCTATGTGCAGGCGTTATGGTCCAGCGGCGCCGCCGGTGGCGTAGTCACCCCGCCCGACCCGCTGCGCTGGAACCCCTTTCCCCTACCCGCAGACGGCAGCCGCGTGGACTTTGTCGATGGCCTGGCCACGCTGGTGGCCAATGGCGATGCCGACGCGCAAGTGGGCATGGCGGCAATGGTGTATGCCGCCAACACCTCCATGCAGCAGCGCGCACTGGTCAATGCCGATGGCGAGATGCTGCTGATCCCCGAGCAAGGCCGCCTGGTCATCACTACCGAGCTGGGCGTGCTGGACGTAGCACCAGGTGAAATCGTGCTTATCCCACGCGGAATCGCCTTCAAGGTGGGGCTGCCCGATGGGGTGTCCCGTGGCTACGTTTGCGAAAACTACGGTGCGCCGTTTCGTCTGCCCGAGCTGGGGCCGATCGGCTCCAATGGCCTGGCCAACGCCCGCGACTTTTTGGCCCCGGTGGCGGCGTTTGAAGGGGATGTCGGCGGCTACGAAATCGTCAAGAAATACGGCAGTCGGCTCTGGCACAACCAGCAGCCTGGCACCCCGTTCAACGTGGTCGCCTGGCACGGCAACCTAGCACCGGTGAAGTACGACACAGCGCACTTCATGGCCATCGGCTCCATCAGCTTCGATCACCCCGATCCCAGCATCTTCACCGTGCTGACCAGCCCCAGCGACACGCCCGGCACGGCCAACTGCGACTTCGTGATCTTTCCGCCGCGCTGGATGGTGGCCGAAGACACCTTCCGCCCGCCCTGGTACCACCGCAACCTGATGAGCGAATTTATGGGGCTGGTGTACGGCCAGTACGATGCCAAGCCCGAGGGCTTCAAGCCCGGTGGTGCCAGCCTGCACAACTGCATGGTGCCGCACGGCCCCGACGCAGCCGCCTTTGACCAGGCCAGCCACGCCGTACTGCAGCCGCACAAGCTGGACAACACCCTGGCCTTCATGCTGGAGAGCCGCTACCGCTTTGTACCTACCGCCTTTGCCATGCAAGGCGGCATGCTGGACACCGCCTACGCCGACTGCTGGAGCAGCCTGCCGGACAACCACGTCAACCCATTTACGAAAGCCACCGCATGACCTCCCCACTCGACACAAGCCACGATGCAAGCCTGCAAAGCTGGGTTGCATCCGCCAACCACCCGGCCAGCGACTTCCCGATCCAGAACCTGCCGTTTGGCCGCTTCCGGCAACAAGGCGACTGGCGCATCGGCGTGGCGATTGGCGACCAGGTACTGGACCTGCGCGCCGCCGGGCTGATCGACCACAACGACATGCAGCGGCTGATGGCGCAACCCCACGCCGCCCGCCGCAGCCTGCGCCAGGCCCTGGTGGCCGGTCTGCAAATCGGCAGCCCCCAGCAAGCCCCGTTCCAGGCTGCTCTGCACGCCCAGGCAGACGTAGAGCTGGGCCTGCCCTGCGAGATCGGCGACTACACCGACTTCTACACCAGCATCCACCACGCCACCACCATCGGCAAGCAGTTGCGGCCCGACAATCCGCTACTACCCAACTACAAATGGGTGCCGATTGGCTACCACGGTCGGGCCTCCAGCATCGTGCCCAGTGGCAGCAGTTTCAAACGGCCCAATGGCCAGACCAAGACCCCAGACCAGGACACGCCCAGCTTCGGCCCGTGCCGCCGCCTGGACTACGAGCTGGAGCTGGGCCTCGTCATTGGCCAGCCCAATCCGATGGGTGCCCCGATTGCGATGGCCCAGGCCGAAGAGCATGTGTTTGGCGTGGCCCTGTTCAACGACTGGAGCGCGCGCGACGTACAGGGCTGGGAATACCAGCCGCTGGGCCCGTTCCTGTCGAAAAACTTTGCCAGCGCACTGTCGCCCTGGGTGGTGACGCTGGATGCGCTGGCCCCGTTCCGCGAAGCCTTCCAGCGCCCAGCCAGTGACCCCGCACCGTTAAATTACCTCTCCTCGCCCACCAATACTACGCAAGGCGCTATCAATATTGAACTCGAAGTGTGGATACAGACAGCGCAGATGCGGGCCGCTGGCCACGCGGGCGACCGCCTGTCGCAGTCCAACTACCGCGATGCCTACTGGACCGTGGCCCAGCTGGTGGCACACCACACAGTCAACGGCTGCAACCTGCGCGCGGGCGATCTGTTTGGCACCGGCACGCTGTCGGGCCCCTTGCCCGCGCAGGGCGGCTCGCTGATGGAGTTGAGCGCGGGCGGCAAGCAGCCTATTGCCCTGTCCAACGGCGAAACCCGCACCTGGCTAGAAGACGGGGACACCATCATCTTGCGCGGCTACTGCGTGCGCGAAGGCTTTAGGCGCATCGGCTTTGGCGAATGCCGGGGCACGGTGCTGCCTGCAGTGGCGGTATAGAGATGCTGGCCCTGCACACCTACTTTCGCAGCTCCGCCGCCTACCGGGTGCGGATTGCGCTGGGCCTGAAAGGGCTTGCCTACGAATCAGTCCCGGTGCATCTGCTGAAAAACGGCGGCGAGCAGCGCAGCGATGCCTATCTGGCCATCAACCCGGCCGGTCTGGTGCCCACGCTGGTGCACGACGGGCAGGCGCTCACCCAGTCGCTGGCCATCATCGAATATCTGGAAGAGCGCTGGCCGCAGCCCGCATTGCTGGGCGCGAATGCGCTGGAGCGGACCCACATCCGCGCCCTGGCGCTCGACATTGCCTGCGAAATCCACCCGCTCAATAACCTGCGGGTGCTGAACTACCTGGGCGCAGAAATGGGCCTGGACAGCGCGCAAAGGAACCGCTGGTACCGGCACTGGACCGAAACCGGCCTGGCCGCCGTAGAGGCACGGTTGCGCCAGACATCGGGGCTCTTCAGCGTGGGCGATAGCCCCACCCTGGCCGACTGCTGCCTGGTGCCCCAGGTGTTCAACGCCCAACGCTTTCACTGCAGCCTGGAGCACGTGCCCACCTTGATGGCGGTGCACGCACGGTGCGCCAGTCTGCCCGCGTTTCAGCAGGCAGCCCCACAGCAGCAGCCGGACGCAGAGTAAGCCCGACTGGTGCAGAACTTGCGTTGGGTTTAAGGTTTCCTCCTTTACTGCTACCGCCGCCATGCAAGCCCAACCCTCCCCCCACGGCTCCGCCCTTTCGTTCGAGAACTGGCTCGGCCACATCAACACGGCATGCGGTGCCTTTCAGGCCCGCGTCCAGGGGGAGGCCTTTCGCGGCAGCTTTGATGCTGTGGAAAGTGGGGTCGTGCGCCTCAGCGTGGTGGAAGGTATGCACACTCGCCTGTACCGCAGCCAAATCGACGTGGGGCGAGGTGATGACCAAAAGTTTTTTGCCGTGCTGCAATTGCAGGGGCAGTGCGGGATGGAACAGGGCACGCAGCAGGCCGCACTCAGTCAGGGCGACATCGTCCTGCTAGATGCCGCCCGGCCCTGCAGCATTGTGCTGGGCGCACAGTCCCGGCAGGTATCGCTGCTCCTGCCGCGGCAGACGGTACTGCGCCAATTGCCTACGGGTCGTGTCGCGTGCGCGCAGCGCATTCCAGCGCATTCGGCGGTGGCCATCGTGGCGGGTGCCTTGATGCACGCCACCTTATCGCAATCCCAGGCGGGACTGGCCGTGCAGGAAGGGGAAGCCGTGCTGGACGCGCTGGTCACGCTGCTCAAGCCCGCCATCGGCCTGGCAGGGGCCACACAGCGCGATGCCGAAGATGTGCACCAGCGCATGTTTCGCAAAGCCTGCGATGCCATCGACGCGCACCTGGTCGACGAAAACCTGTCTCCGCAATGGATTGCCCAGCGTATCGGGGTTTCGGTGCGCAGCCTGTACCGGATGTTTTCTGGCCAGGGCCTGGTGGTGGCGCAGTACATCAAAAACCGCCGCCTGGACCAGTGCGCACAGGCATTGCAGCAGTCCGCGTGCCATGAAAAGCTGTCCACCCTGGGCTACAGCTGGGGCTTTGCCGACTCCAGCCACTTTTCATCGGCGTTCAAAACGCGTTTTGGCGTGCCTCCGGGCGAATACCGCCGACGCTGCCACGGCTGACCCTAACCGCCTGCTTTGGCAGGCAGGCACAGCCAATTGGCAGGCGCAACAAAGTCCGGCCAGGCCAAGCTGCCTAAGCTGTGGGTCATCGCAGTGGAGCCTTGCAACAACGGCTACCGCGCGTATTTTTGACCCACCCACGATGCTGAAAGAAGCCGCTATGTTCAAACCCCATCACCCCCCCGGCGGGCACACTGTCCGTGCTCTTAGCCTGGCTCTCGGCCTGGCTCTGGGTACAACCGCCCTGTGGGCCCCCTCCGCCCAAGCCCACGGCAGTGCAGCCACCATGGTGCCGATGCAAAAGACCCTGGAGGCCTTTGGTGCCACGGTGCGCTGGGACAACTTTGCCAACCTGTACACCATCACCCGCAACAGCACCACGGTGCGCGTCAAGCCCGGCTCCAAAACGGCCCTGGTGAACGGCAAGCCGCTGACGCTGGAGGTGCCCCTGGTGTTGCGCAAGGGCCAGGCCTACGTAGCGCAAGGCTTCATCAACCAGGTGTTCCAGTCGGGCCTGGACACCACCTTTGTGGTGGAGCGCACACCCAGCCCGCTGAACCCGCTCACCGCCGCTGAAATCCAGGCCACGGTAGACATCCTGAAGGCCTCGGGTCGCTACCAGGCGGGCTACCGTTTTACAGAGATCAGCGTCAAAACCCCGCCAAAAGACCAGGTCTGGAACTTTGCCCTGACCGGGCAAGCCGTAAAGGCACCGCGCCAGGCGGCATTTGTCATCCTGGACGGAAAAAAGGTGATCGAGGGCTCGGTGGATCTGGCAGCGCGCAGTGTGGTTGGATGGACAGAAGTGGAAGGCGCGCACGGCATGGTGCTGCTGGACGACTTTGCCACCGTGCAGGCGGCCATTGAAGCCAGCCCTGAGTTCGCCCAGGCCCTGGCCAAGCGCGGCATCACCGACGTGAAGAAGGTCGTCGGCACGCCACTGACCGTAGGCTATTTCGACGGCAAGGATCTTCTGCAACAGGAAGACCGCTTGCTCAAGGTGGTCAGCTACCTGGAGGTGGGTGATGGCAACTACTGGTCCCACCCGATCGAGAACCTGGTGGCCGTAGTCGATCTGGTGCAGAAAAAAGTGGTCAAGATTGAAGACCAGGGTGTCATTCCGGTGCCCATGAAGGCCACGCCATTTGATGGCCGCGACCGCAAGGCCACCACCGCGCCCAAGCCACTGGAGATCACCGAGCCCGAGGGCAAGAACTACACCATCACCGGCAACACGCTGCACTGGCGCAACTGGGACTTTCACCTGCGGCTGGACTCGCGCGTCGGACTGGTGCTGTCTACCGTAACCTATAACGACAAGGGCACCAAGCGCAAGGTGATGTACGAGGGCTCACTGGGCGGCATGATCGTGCCCTACGGCGACCCGGATGCAGGCTGGTACTTCAAGGCCTACCTGGACTCGGGCGAGTACGGCATGGGCACGCTGACATCCCCTATCCAGCGCGGCAAGGATGCCCCTGAAAACGCCGTACTGCTGGAGGCAACGCTGGCCGACTACACCGGCAAAGCCGCCACCGTACCCAACGCCATCGCCGTGTTCGAGCGCTATGCAGGCCCCGAATTCAAGCACCAGGAAATGGGCCAGCCCAACATCAGCGCCGAGCGCCGCGAACTGGTGGTGCGCTGGATCAGCACGGTGGGCAACTACGACTACATTTTTGACTGGGTGTTTGCCGAAAACGGCACCATCGGCATCAATGCCGGAGCCACCGGCATCGAGGCAGTCAAGGGTGTGAAGTCCCGCACCATGGCCGATGCCACCGCCGCCGAAGACACCCGCTACGGCACGCTGCTGGACCACAACATCGTAGGCACCACGCACCAGCACATCTACAACTTCCGCCTCGACCTGGATGTGGACGGCGAGACCAACACCCTCACCGAAGTGGACCCCGTGGTGCTGCCCAACACACGGGGCGGCCCCCGCACCAGCACCATGCAAACCACCACCCGCACCGTGGCCACCGAGCAAGAAGCGGCACAAAAATTCGACCCGGCCACCATCCGTCTGTTGAGCAACACGGCCAAGACCAACAAGGTCGGCAACCCGGTGTCCTACCAGCTCATCCCCTATGCCGGTGGTACCCACCCCATCGCCAAGGGAGCCAACTTTGGCAAGGACGAGTGGATCTACCACCGCCTGAGCTTCATGGACAAACAGCTATGGGTCACCCGCTACAACCCCGACGAAATGTTTCCCGAGGGCAAGTTCCCCAACCGCTCCAAGACCGACACCGGCCTGGGCCAGTTCACCGCCAACAACCAGTCCATTACCAACACCGACGACGTAGTCTGGCTGACCACCGGCACCACCCACGTCGCCCGTGCCGAAGAGTGGCCCATCATGCCCACCGAATGGGTGCATGCCCTGCTCAAACCCTGGAATTTCTTTGACGAAACGCCCACGCTAGGGCTGAACCAGCCTGCCAAGTAAAGGCCCAGCCCCCCCGTCGCCAACACCCGGCGCTGGGGACTGCAAAAAAATAGATCTACAAGAAACAAGAAACCCACCATGTACGCTGCCCACATGACCATCGGCGGTCACGCCGTTTCCGCCACCTCGGCATTCGATGTGCACAACCCGTCCACCGGCAGCATTGTCGGCACGGCCCCCAACGCCAGCCTGGCCGACCTGGATGCCGCCGTGGCAGCGGCGCAGGCAGCCTTTCCTGCCTGGTCTCGCAAGCCGGACGACGAACTGCAGCAGGCGTGCCGAGCCGTGGTGGCAAAGCTCGCGGCCCACGCCGAGGAGCTGGCGCAACTGGTCACGCTGGAGCAAGGCAAACCACTCAACGGCATGGGTTCTCGCTGGGAGCTGGGCGGCGCGCAGGCCTGGGCTGGCTACACCAGCGGGTTGGCGCTGCCCATGCAGGTATTGCAAGACGATGCCCAAGGCCGGGTGGAACTGCACCGCAAGCCCCTGGGGGTGGTGGGCTCCATCACGCCATGGAATTTTCCGCTGATGATCGCCATCTGGCACGCCATGCCCGCGCTGCGCACAGGCAACACGGTGGTCATCAAACCCTCGCCCAACACCCCCCTGGCGACCCTGCGCATGGTGGAGCTACTCAACGAGGTGCTGCCTGCAGGTGTGCTCAATTGCGTTACCGGGGACGACCGGGAGGGCAGCATCGGTGCAGCCATGGCGGCCCACGCGGGCATACGCAAGATAGTCTTCACCGGCTCCTGCGCGACCGGTCAAAAGGTGATGCAGTCTGCGGCCCGGACCATGAAGCGCCTGACATTGGAGCTGGGCGGCAACGACGCAGGCATTGTTCTGCCCGATTGCGACCCCAAGGCCATCGCCGAGGGACTGTTCTGGGGCAGTTTCCTCAATAGCGGGCAAACCTGTGCAGCCATGAAGCGCCTGTATGTGCACGACAGCATCCACGACGCAGTGTGCGAACACCTGGTGGCTTACGCCAAAACCGTCCCAATGGGCGATGGCATGACCGAACACAACTTGCTGGGCCCGGTGCAGAATCGCATGCAGTTCGACAAAGTGGCGGCACTGGTGGCCGATGCCCGCAAGAGGGGCGACTTGCTGTTGGGTGGCACACCGGGCGACGGCCTGTTCTTCCCGGCCACCATCATCGCCGGGCTGAAAAACGGCGATGCCCTGGTGGACGAAGAACAGTTTGGCCCGGCCTTGCCGGTGGTCCGCTACACAGATATCAACGAGGCCATACGCGCTGCGAACGACAGCCCCAACGGCCTGGGCGGATCGGTATGGTCCAACGACATAGCGCATGCGAAGCAGGTGGCCCGCCAGATGGAGTGCGGCTCGGTGTGGATCAACAAGCACGGCGCCATCCAGCCCAACGCCCCATTCGGTGGCACCAAGTCCTCCGGGATGGGCGTTGAATTTGGCGAAGACGGCATGCTGGAGTACACCGACCCGCAAGTGGTTTTCTGCTGACCCTCAAACGCACACAGACGGTACTCAGATCGCGACCAAGACGCTACCTGACTTCGCAGTCGCGCAGCAGCCCCAGCGCCGCTTCAAAGTCAAAGCCCTGCACCGCATCGCGCAGGGCGGTAAAGCTGCCCGGAAACGCCGCCTGCAGCAGGCCTGCATGGGTGTCCAGCAGATCGACGGCATCGCCTTCATCGTTCTCCAGCAGGGCCACCAGTTGGTCGCACACGGTGCGCAGTTGCTCGGGGTCTACTTCCACCGGTGGCGACACCACCGCAGCGGGCAGGCGGCGCTGCAATTGGGTCAACAGCGCATGCAGCGGCTGTACCACGGCCAGCGCCAGCATTTGCACCATGTCCATCGGCACGCGTTTGCGCAAGGCATCTTCGAGCTGGCCCGCATGGATTTGCAGGTCGGCGGCACCCAGGCTGCCCGACACGCCTTTGCAGGTATGGGCCAGGCGCTCGGCCTGGGCGTAGTCGCCTGCGTTCAGCGCGGCTTGCAATTGGGTTTCCAGGTCTTTCTGGTTGCGTACAAAGAGGCGCAGCATCTCCAGGTACACCTTGGGTTTGCCGTTGGCGCGGCGCAGGCCCAGGGCCGTGTCCAGCCCGTCGATGGCGCCCATGCCGTCCAGCACGGCCTGCTCTGGCGATGCCACAGGCACTTGCGGGGCCGGACTGCTGGGCACAGGCACAGGTCGGATCCGCTGGTGCGGCGGCACCCAGCGCAGCATGGCCGACCACAGCGCTTCGGGGGCGATGGGCTTGGTCACCACGTCCCACATGCCGGCAGCCAGGCAGGCATCCTTGTCCTGCTGCATGGCGTTGGCGGTCATGGCGATGATGGGCAACTGGGCATGGGCGGACAGCTGGCGGATGGCGCGGGTGGCGGTCACGCCGTCCATCACCGGCATCTGCATGTCCATCAGCACCACATCAAAGGCTTTGGCTTGCACCTTGTCGAGCGCGATCTGGCCGTTTTCAGCCACGTCCACCACAAAGCCCGCCGATTCCAGCAGTTCGCGGGCCACATACTGGTTGAACTCGTTGTCGTCCACCAGCAGCACATGGGCTCCGGTGATCGTGGCCAGCCGGTCGGTCAACGGGCCTGCCAGGTCCTGGCGCTGCGCGGGCGGGTGGGCTTCGCCCTCCAGCGCCGCACGCAACACCGCGTGCAGCGACGCGGTGTAGATCGGCTTGACCAGCACGCCATCCACCTCGCCCGCCTGCATCTGCTGGCCCAGCTCGTCGCGGCCAAAGGCGGTGGCCATGACCAGCCGGGGCCGGGGCGAAAGCTGCAAGCCATGGATACGGCGGGCGGTTTCCAGCCCGTCCATACCCGGCATCTTCCAATCCAGAAAAACCAGATCTATCGCCCGTCCATTCAGCGTAGCAAGCTCTATTTTTTGTAGCGCCTCCACACCCGATGCCGCGCTCTCCACCTGCAGCGGCAAGCCCGCCAGCATCTCGCACAGCAGGCCGCGGGCATGGGGATGGTCGTCCACCACCAGCACCCGGCGGCCTTGCAGCTCGGCAGGATCCCAGGCGCTGCTGTCGGACACGGCCTGGGCGGCATCCACCATGCCCAGATCGGCGGTAAACCAGAAGCTGCTGCCCTGCCCCGGGGTGCTGGTCACGCCCACCTGGCCGCCCATCAGCTCGGCCAGTTTTTTGGAGATCGACAGGCCCAGCCCGGTGCCGCCGTACTTGCGGGTGGTGGACGCATCGGCCTGGTGGAAGCTTTGGAACAGGCCGTCGATCTGGGCCGGGGTCAGGCCGATGCCGGTGTCCTTGACGGCAATATGCAACTGGATGCGGCCATTCTGGGGCGGTGTCTGGACCCGTACCACCACGCTGATGTCGCCTGCATCGGTGAATTTGACGGCGTTGTTGGCAAAGTTGATGATGATCTGCCCCAGCCGCAACGGGTCGCCCAGCAACTGGCGGGGTACGTTGGGTGCCACATCGAACAAAAACTCCAGCCCCTTGTCGATGGCCTTGCCCGACACCAGGTTGGACACATTGGCCAGCAGCCCGTCGAACACAAACGGCACCTGCTCCACCTCCAGCTTGTCGGCTTCGATCTTTGAGAAGTCCAGAATGTCGTTGATGATCCCGAGCAAATGCTGGGCCGAAATGGCTACCCGCTCGATGTACTGGTATTGGCGCGGGTTCAGGTCGGTCTGCAGCGCCAGTTGCGACAGGCCGATGATGGTGTTCATCGGGGTACGGATCTCGTGGCTCATGTTGGCCAGGAAGGACGACTTGGCCTTGGAGCCCTCTTCGGCCAGCAGCTTGCTCTGCTCGACCTGGGCCATCATCTCCTTTTGCCGCTCGTAGGCAGCACGCAACTCGGCCTCTGAGCGCTCGCCGCGCGCCAGGTCGTCGGCCAGGCGGTTGGCGATCAGCGCAAAGCTCTTGCCCACCTCGCCAAATTCGTCCTTGCGGTCGATGGGCAAAGCCATTTGGGTATTGGTGTCGTGGTGGCCCGCCGCCCGGGTCAGGGCCTGCTTCAGCGCATCGATGGGGCGCAGCACCAGCACCTGCATGCCATAGGACAGCGCCCACACCAGCAGCATCACCAGCAGCACCATTTCCAGTACCCGGTCCCACACCAGCTTGCGCAGCGCTGTCTCGATTTCTTCGTGGGTGGTCACCACGGTCACGATGCCCAGCGCCTGCACTGCGCCATCGCGGTCAATGGACAAGGGGAATTCCAGCACGTCTTCCAGGGCCGGCTGCTTGCCCGCCTGGCCGGACGCGGCACTGGCAAAAGGCGCGGCACCCTTTTCTTCACGGACCACGATGCTCAGCACCGGGGGGTGGATCTCGGCGGCCAGGTTGCGGTCCAGCGTCTCTTTGTCCAGCCGCCACATGGGCGAGGCCAGATTGATCTCCAGGCGCTGCTGCAGCGCGCTGCGGCTGGCCTCATAGCGCTCCAGCAACTGGGCGCGGCTGTCGGTATAGGACAGCACCCCAAACACCCCCAGCAGGCCCGACACCAACAGGGCGAACAGCAAGTTAAGCCGAAATCGGATGCTGTGTCGATTCACGTCGTTGCTGCCCCTGTGTCCCTCGTCTGGAGGGAGATTTGATAGATCGCCTTCTCGTTAGCGCGGCACTCCCATGCGTTGCCTGAAGTCGGATTGCATCTTCGCATACTGGCCACTGGCTTTGAACTCCAGCAAACCGGCCTCAAAGAGATCGGCCATGCGCTTGCCGTCCGGGTGTACCTTGGAAAAGTTGAGCCAAAACCCGTCTTTGCTGATCAGGCCCACCTGCTTGATCTTGCCCTTCATGCTGGCATCTTTCTGGATGCGCAGCATGCCCGGCATGGTGTTCAGAATGACGAACTGCACCCGTTTGGCCACCAGCATCTTGAGCAGATGGTCGTCAGAGTTGGCTTCAAACCTCTTGATTTTCTTGTTCTGCATGAAGTCGGTCGGGTAGGTATAGCCGGTGGTGATGCCCACCGTGCTGCCCTCCAGCCCCGGCGTGGTCAGGCCCGACTGGGTAGATTCCGACAACGCAAAAATCGCCAGATCTTCTTCAAAGATCGGGGTTTTGTGCCAGTGAAACTCGTCTTTGTTTTCCTCCGTGATGGTGGTATCGAAGCAGGCCACGGCCTTACCGGTCTTGGCCATCTGCAGGCAGCGCACAAACGGCACCGCCTCAAATTTCACATCCACCCCTTTGAGTTTGAACACCGCCCGCACCAGATCGGGCGAAAACCCCTCGGGCCCCGACTTGTCGGCCTTCATGGACGAGTACGGTGCCCAGTCGTCCTCGGCGGCAATGGTGATGGTGGGGTTCTGGGCAAAGGCAGCAGATGCAAGGCCTAAAGCACACAGGCCAAGCTGCAGGCGCTGGAAGAAAGACATGGCGGGCTCCTTGACACAGCATGACAACGCCATCAGGCACCGCTACTGTGGCCCTAGGCACCATGCTGCTGTCAGCCATTCTGTAACAATTTGAGACTAAATGGCAGTGTTTTTACGCGAAAATATCCACCCGTCTCGGGTTTATACGGATGCCAAAACCGTGCGCCGCACTTTCCGGACATTGAACGCGCTGGCAATCAGCACGCCCTGCACCACCGCCAGGCCCATGAACACGGCGGAATACTGCTGGTGGTCCATCAACACCCCAAACACCAGCGGCGAAATCGCCTGGCCGATGTCCAGCCCCGAATACACCACGCCGTACACCCGCCCGGTGGCGTTGGCCGGTGCGGCGCGCTTGACGATCAGGTCGCGCGACGGCCCGCCCGTGCCCGCAGCAAAGCCCATCAGCCCGAACAGCACTGGCACGCTCCAGGCCGGCACGTCGGCAAAGCCCAGCGCCAGCGCAATCGACGCGGCAAAGCCAAAACCCACGCCAATCACCCGCTCGCAGCGCGCCGGGTCGGCCGCCAGAAAGCCGCCCAGCACCATGCCGCCCGCGCTGCACAGCATGTAGACCGACAGGCACAGGGCCACCAGGTCCAGCGGCACGTTGTGCAACTGGCGCGCCGCCTCGGGGGCAAAGGCCTGCACCACGCTCAGGGCCATGGCGAAGCAAAAGAAGAAGCCAAAACACATCCACACCGCCGGAATGCGCAGAAAGCCCATGCTGCCACCCTCCAACTGCGCGGTACTCGCCTTGGTCGGCGCCAGCACCGGCAACTCCAGCTTGTCGCGGTAGACCCATAGCACCAGCAGCACCGCAAAGGCCAGCGCCCCCGCGCAGACTAGCGCGGTGCGCCAGCCAAACGCCAGCGTTAGCGGCACCAGCATGGCCGGAGCCAATGCCCAGCCCAGGCTGCCGGTAATGCCGTGCACGCTATAGGCGTGGCCCAGGCGCGGCGCACTGATCTTGCGGTTCAGCAAGGTGTAGTCCACCGGGTGGAACACGCCGTTGCCAATGCCCGCCAGCACCGAGAAAGCCGCCAGCATGGCGTAGCTGGTGCTGATGGAAAAGCCAAACGCCGCCAGCCCCAGCAGCGCCAACCCGGCAAACAAAATGGGCCGCGGGCCAAACTTGTCCACCACAAAGCCCGAGGCCATCTGCACCGCGCACGACACCACAAAAAAGATGCTCATCAGCAGCCCCAGCTCAGCATAGCTGGCGTGGAAATCGTCTTTCAGCCACGGAAACAGCGGAGCCAACAGCAACTGGCTGAAATGGCTGATCATGTGCGCCCCGCCCACCAGGCCGATCACACCGGCCTCCTGGCGCAGGCTGGGGGATGGCGGTAAGGAGGTACTGGCAGTGGTCATGCAGCGATCGTAGTGGGGGCGGTAATTTTCTGGAATACTGCATAAAGACAGCTTTCAGCGAATACCAGACAAAAAGCGTATGCCCCGCAAATCCGCCACCTCACCGGTCAACCTGGACGATGCCAACAGCTTCGCCCCCTCACCGCAACGCCCGCTGCGCAGCCGCGCCCGCACCCTGCCGGTAGACGCGCATTTCGAGCCGCACCAGCACGCCTGGGCGCAACTGGCCTACTGCGACAGCGGGCTGATGCAGGTCACGGCCAGCGACGCGGGCCAGCACAACAGCTTCATCGTGCCGCCGTCGCGGGCGGTGTGGATTCCCGCCAACATGCCGCACGCCGTCACCGTACTGGAGCGCGCCCACCTGCGCACCGTGTACATGGACATCTCGGCCACGCCGCCGGGCTGGGCCGGGTGCCGCATGCTGGTCATCTCCACCTTGCTGCGCGAACTGATCCATGCGCTGGAAGACACCGTCCCCAGCCCCCGCGAGGACGCGCTGATGCTGCTGATCCTGGAAGAAATTCGCCTGGCCCACACCCACACCCTGCGCGTCAGCCTGCCGCAGGACAAGCGCCTGCGCGCCCTGTGCGATGCGGTGTTGCGCGACCCAGCCCGCCAGGCCACGCTGGCCACCTGGGCCGCCGACTTTGGTGCCAGCGAACGCACCGTGGCCCGGCTGTTCCGCGAGCAACTGGGCACCACCTACCTGCAGTGGCGGCAGCAGGCGGTACTGGCCCATGCCCTGCCTCTGCTGGCGCGCGGGGTGTCGGTAGGCCAGGTGGCAACCGCCTGCGGCTACGCCAGCGACAGCGCGTTTGCCGCCATGTTCAAAGCCGCCATGGGCCAGTCGCCCAGCCAGTTCCAGGGCAGCACGCAGGCTGTGTAGGCACCGTCCTAGCTTCTGCGCCTACGCACCGCAGCCATCCCCGCCAGACCCAGGCCCAGCAGCGCCAGCGTGCCGGGTTCGGGCACGGCGTTGGGCACGTCCAGCACCAGGTTGTCCATCAGCATGCCGTAGGACGCATAGCCCGTGAACTCCAGGCTCTCCAGGTTGGTAAAACCGGTCAGCGCCTCGGTGGTCCACGCGTCCCCGGTTGCCAGCGAGGCGGTGACTGTGCCGCCGCCCAGTAGATAGCCCACCAGATCGACGCGTCCGTCCACATCACCCAGCAGGCTATTGGTCAGGTCCAGGCGGTACAGCGAAAAAGGCGACTCGCCCGCCAGGGTGATGGCGGTGCCCGGGGCGCAAAACGGGCTGTCCATGCTGCAAAAAGCGTAGCCCGCGGTGCCGTTGGAGTGTGCGGTCGTGTCCTTCCCGTACACCACCGCGCTGTAGCTCCCCGCCGTGCTGGAGAACGTGAAACCCTGGGTGCTGAAAGGCGAGCCCGGAAGGGCATTCAGGTCGCTCACCACGCCCTCGAAATCGAGGGTCACGGGGCCCGCCACCGCACTGGCGCAGTGCAGGCCCAGTACGCTTACGAGCATGGCAGCAAGAGAAAGATTTTTGAGAAAAAGCATGTATTTTCAACGTTCCAGGGAAATAAAGAAGGATTCATGTGCGCGCCGAGCTGGACGCGCCGGTATTTTGCATGTAGGGCATAACGGAAAAAGCACCAATACAGGGTCTCAACCGCAGACAAAATGCAACTTGCGCGAATGCCACGCCGCCAGCGCGCATGGGCTGGACCAATCCTTAAAACCTGTTCCTAGACGCGCCTACCGCACCCCCGCCCCGCGCACTTCCAGCCGCACGCTGTCGAGCACCGTGCCCTGGGCATTGCGGATCTGCACCACGTGGCGGCCTGGCCAGGGCAGCCACTGGACGCTGGGGCCCTGGGCGAACGGTTTGCCGTCGATCCACCAGCGCAGGCCCGCACCGATGGCCTGCAGGTCCACCCGCTGGCGGTGGGGGGGGATGTCGGGGTCCAGCGCGAAGATGGTGCCGGTGGCGGGGCTGGTGATGCGGGCGGGGCTAGTTTTTAAGTCTTTTAAGCCTCTAGCGCTTATTCCATTAGCGCTAGCAGCTACGGAATGCATAGCAAACTGATTTTGCTGTGTGCCCTGCACAAACCACTCATCTCGGGCCGCCTCGGTGCCGCCAAAGGCCACCGACTGCTGCACCACGCCGGGCGGTGCAGCGGGCGCGCGGCTGGGCTGGCGGGCGTGCAAAAAGTGCATCGCGGCGGCCCAGATGGGTGCGGCGCCCGTCGTGCCGCTCACGTCCCACATCGGCGCGCCGCTGGCGTTGCCCACCCACACGCCCACGGTGTAGGCCTGCGAGTAGCCCACGGCCCAGTTGTCGCGCATGTCCTTGCTGGTGCCGGTTTTCACCGCCGTCCAGAAGCGCGTGGCCAGCACGCTGTCGCTGCCAAAGGTGCGGGCGCGGGCCAGGGGGTCGGCCAGGATGTCGGTTGTGATGAAGGCGGCGCGCGGGTCGAGTGCAGGACGGAATTGGGGTTTGGGATTGACGGTGAACGTGGTCGCACTGGCCCGCCCGCCATTGGCCAGGGCGCGGTAGGCGTTCGTCAAATTGAGCAACGACACCTCGGCACTGCCCAGCGCCAGGCTGTAACCGTAGAAGCCGCCCGATTCCTTCAGCGGCAGGCCCAGCGCCACCAGCTGGTCGTGGAAAGCATCGGGCGACACCATCACCAGCGTGCGCACTGCCGGCACGTTGAGCGACGCACCCAGCGCCGTGCGGGCCGACACCCAGCCCTTGAACTGGTGGTCGTAGTTTTGCGGGATGTACAGGCCGCCCGCGGTGGGGATGTGGGTGCTGGCATCTTCGATCAGCGACGCGGCGGTGATGCGGCGCTCGGCAATCGCTTGCGCGTAGAGAAACGGCTTGAGCGTGGAGCCGGGCTGGCGCAGCGCGGTCACGCCGTCCACCTCGGCGGCTGCGCTCAGCGTACCGCTGGAGCCCACCCAGGCCAGCACCTCGCCGCTGGCGTTGTCCAGCACCACGATGGCCCCGTCTTCCACGTGCCGCCCTTGCAGTTCGCGCAGTTGCTGCTGCAAGTTTTGTATGGCGAATCTCTGCAGCGGAGCGCGCAGGCTGGTGGTGACTGTCGGACCCTTTGCGACCAGCCTGGCCAGGTGGGGCGCAATGCCCTCGTTGCTGTCAAACGCCTTGCGCTGCACGGCGGCGGCGGTGAACAGGTCCAGGCCCGTGCAATCCGCCTTCGCCTCCACCGCCTGCAGCACGCCGCAAGCCCGCTGGGTGAGCTGGGCCAGTTTGGCATTCGGTGCGCGCACCAGGGCCACGGCAACCGCCGCCTCGCGTGCGTCCAGCCCATGGGCGGCCTTGCCGAACAGGGTGCGGCTGAGTGCGTCTATGCCCACCAGCTCGCCCCGGAAAGGCACCAGGTTCAGGTAGGCCTCCAGAATCTGGTCCTTGCGCCAGCCGCCTTCCAGCGCGTTGGCCGACACGGTCTGGCCGATCTTTTGCACCACGCTGCGCCCGCCCGCGCTGGGCTTCAAGTCGGTATCCAGCAGCCCGGCCAGTTGCATGGTGATGGTGGACGCGCCCCGGGTTTTGCGGTTCCACAGGTTGGCCCAGGCGGCGGCAGACACAGCCTGCCAGTCCACCCCGCTGTGTGCATAAAAGCGCTTGTCTTCGCTCAGCACCAGCGCCGTACGCAAGGCGGGCGACACGTCGGCCAGCCCCACCCACTGGCCGCGCCGCACGCTGGTGTCGGTGCGCAGGCGTTGCAGCAGCTCGCCATGGCGGTCCAGCACCAAAGTGTCAGACGGGCGGTAGTTGCTTTTTATAGTGTAAAAAGTGGGCGTAGCGCTTATTCCATCGGCGCAAGCAGCTACTAAAAACGCAGCAAATACCCGGTGGATGCGCATTGCCTGAGGGAGAAGCGCTTCAGTCTGCCGCGTGCAGCTCTTGCACCACGGCGGCCACCGAGGCGGTGTCGGGCAGGTGCGACAAGGCCCCCACCAGCTCGTCGCGCACCTGGGCGATGTGGGCCTCGAAACGGGTCGCGTCCACGCCCAGCGCGCTTGCGATGGCCTGCACGTGGCTGCGCTCGGCGGCACTCAGGCTGCCGTCGGCATAGGCGGTCATCAGGCACATCAGCACCACGGTGTCGGCAAATTCGGCATCGCTTGGCAGCAGGCTGCGGGCATCGAAGGCGCTGGAATCCATGGCCAGGGCGGTGGCCGTAGTCGGCATGTCGGCGCTGCGCGAACTCTCGTAGAACTGGCCGATCAGGGCCGCCTCTGCGGGGTGGATGCCGTCTACCAGCGCCACCGAGAGCATGGCCTGGGTAAGCTGGGCGACTTGGGCGGGGCTGAGGTTTTGGTCGAGCATGGGGGTCTCCTGAGGGGTTGTATTAGCGGGCCAAGGCGCGCCGTTTGGCGGCCAGCAAGTTGCTTTGGATGTCGGCCACGGCCATGTCGCGGTAGCGTTTGGGCAGCATGCTGCGGCGCGAGGTTTCGGACACGGCCAGCAGCTCCATGAATTCGATCATGTCGCGCTCTTGCGGCGGCATGAAGTCCAGCGCGGCGGCAGCGAGCACGGCGGCATCCAGGGGGCTGGCCTGGTTGCGGGCCAGCTCCACGGCCAGCAGGGCCAGGGCTTCCAGGTCGGCATTGGAGTAGCCGCCCAGGGTGTCGCACAGCACCAGCAATTCCTCGGTGCTGGCGGTGCAGGGTTCCCCGTAGCGGCCCAGCACGGCCTGCAGTACCTGGGCGCGTTCTGCCGCCGAGTCGCAGTAGAAGAACGGGATTTTGCGGTCGAGTCGGCCCGGGCGTTTGATGTCGCTGTCGAGCTTGTCGGGGCGGTTGGTCAGCATCACAAACAAGACCTGGCCGCGGTTTTCGGTTTCGGCCATGAACTCTTTGAGCCGGGCGATGACGCGCGAGCTGGTGCCATCGTCCCCCCCCTCCCCGCCACCGGAGCCAAAGCTGCGGTCGCCTTCGTCGATGATCACCGCGATGGGCCCCATGGCCTTGACGGTGGCCAGCACGCGCTCCAGGTTGGCCTCGGTGGAACCCACCCACTTGGAGCGGAAGTTCTTCAGCGCCACGGCGGACAGCCCGGCTTCTTTCAAAAACGCCTTGATGACAAAGGTCTTGCCCGAGCCCATGGGGCCCACGGCCAGCAGGCCCATGGGGGTGAGCGTGGTTTCGCCCGCCTTGAGGTTTTTGGCAATGGCCAGCAACTCGTGCTTGATGTTCTCGTGCCCGCCCACTGCCGCCAGGCCGTGCTTGGGCTCGATGAACTCGATCAGGCCCGCGCATTCTTTCTCGATCATTTCGCGCTTGCGGGCGTGGATGACCTTGAGCACTTGCTCGTTGGCATCGCCCACCGGCAAGGCTTTTTCAGGCTCTATGAGTTTGGTGATCTCGGCCGGGGTCATGCCCGCGGTGATGGTGGCCAGCGTGGTGGCGCGGGCTTGCGCATCGGCCGTGCCCTGCAGCAGTTGCAGGATCAGCGTGCGCCGCTCGGGCTCGCTCAGGCCGTGGCCTTCGGAGCTGGCCATGATGCTGGCCAGTTGCACGGTACGCAGGCCGCCGGTGCGCTCTGAAAACAGCGTGACTTGCTGCGCGCTGAGCTTGGGCGCCAGGTGGGCGATGACCTTGTGGCGCAGGGCCAGGTCGGGCATGGGGATTTCGATGGCCGCCACCTTGGGGTTGGACAGCAGGCCGGGGTTGATGGCGTTGAGCGACTCGGTCACCAGGATGGTGATGTTGTCGCCGGTGGTGAGGCTTTTGTCCAGCGACCAGCGGTGGAAGGCCAGGTAGATCTGCCGGTCTTGCGGGGCCATGAAGCTGGGGTCGCCAGCAGGCAGCAGCGCGTCGGCATAGGGCACGATAACGGCGGTGGACTGCTCGGTGCGCATCTGGTTTTCCAGCGCGTGCAGGGCGGGCAGCAGCTCCAACGCATCTTCAGGCGGGCGGGTGGAAGAGCCACTGAGGGTGCGGATGCCGCGCTCCAGGCTCACCTCTACCACGTGCTTCTTGGTGTCTTTGAACAGCTCGGCCAACAGGAAGGACTGCAGGGTGTGCAAGGTCTCGCCGACCAGAAAGTTGTCGAACACATTGCGGTACAGCACGAAGGTGGAGGCCTCCCCGGCCAGGTACTTCTGGCGCAGGGTTTCCGCCCAGCGGGGCAAGGTATTGCGTGGCGCGCCGGACATCGCTTAAAGCGTTTTGGTGGGTGCGGCCTGGGCGGCGGCGCGGGCCTGCTTCAGGGCATCGAGCTGGGCCTTGGCGGTGACGCTGGCGCTGCTTTGGCGCAACTTGTTCAGGCGCACATCCAGATCAGAGTTGTGCAGCTCCGAGCCCAGGCTGGCCTGGGCCACCTGGCTCTTGATGTGGTCGCGCACGGCACCCAGGGCCTGCACCTCGGCATCCACCGACAGGCCGTCGAGCTGGCCCTGGATCTTGATGCGCGCCTGGGCGCTGTGCATCTGGGCCAGCATGCGGTCTTTTTCGGCCTTGAGTTTGTCGATCTCGGTTTTGACCTGCATCAGCGAGTCTTTGGCGTTGTCGGAATCGGCGGTGGCCTGGGCAGCATCGGCGCGCAGCTCGGTCAGAGCGGTGTCGACAGCGTTTTTCTTCTGGATCAGCACCACGGCCAGGTCGTCCTGGTTGGTGGCCAGCGCGGTTTCCAGGTCGGCGCTGACGCTGGCGAGCTCGCGCTCTGCGGCCTCCAGCCGCGAGGTGATGTCCTGGCGGCGGGCGATGATGGCGCCGGTGGCCGCCTTGAGCTGGGTGTACTTCTGGATCATCGACGCGATGGCGTTCTGGTAGGCGATCTCGGGGTGCTCTTTCTCGATGTCGGACACCCACAGGGAGATGAATCCGGTCCACAGATTGCTCAGACGGGCGAAGATTGCGTTGTTGGCCATGGAATGCTCCGGTTGGATTGCTAAGACAAAAAAGACAAGGTGCAGGTCAAACTTTGAGGCCACGGGCGGCTTGCCGGGCGGCGGCACCCGTTACGGGCTGGGCCTTGCGCGGCGGCTCCAGCTCCCAGGGCTCGGGCGTGTCGAACTCGGCCGCCACTTCCTCGGCAATGCGCAGGCGCGCCAAGGAATCTTCGAGCTTGCTGCCCATCTCGGACGAGTACGGCGAGGTGACCACCAGCTGGTAGACCTCTTCCATCTTGTCGGGCAGGGACAGCAGCGTGGCCTCCAGCGCGCTGCGGCGGCCCGCCAGGCGGCGCGCGCGCTGCAAGGATTCGGTGTACTGCGCCAGCGCGCTGCGCAGTTGGCGCGCCTCGTCTTCGGGCAGCTGGGGGGATTGCAGTTGGCCTTGCAAGTGGGCAATGCGCTGGGTGAGCAGGTCTTCGCCAGGGCCATCCTTGCGCTGCCTGAGCGACAGGTGGGCCACGCACAGGCCCAGGTAGTCCACGGTGAGGTCTTCCAGCTTGTCCACGTCTTGCCGGGTCAGCGTGGTGCGCGCGTCGCCCGCAGTTTGGTACAGGGCCTGCACGCGG
Organism: Rhodoferax sp. LS1P39; assembly: GCF_056521425.1. Lineage (NCBI taxonomy): Bacteria > Pseudomonadati > Pseudomonadota > Betaproteobacteria > Burkholderiales > Comamonadaceae > Rhodoferax > Rhodoferax sp. LS1P39. Next base: position 346,577 of record NZ_JBWMAV010000001.1, read on the forward strand.
CCGCACATGTGGCGGTAGGTGGCCAGCGCGTTTTTGTCGCCCAACTGGTTCAGCTCGGCCAGTAGCCGGGTTTGCCGCTGGCTGCGGGCCTGCTGGTGTTCCTGGCGGTCCACCCAGGCCTTGAACGACGGCAGGCTGGGGATAGCCAGGGCGGCCAGCGCCTCGGTGCCCAGGGCCACCGCGCCCACCAGCCCCAGGCCCGCCCAGCCCATGGGCAGGGAGGCAAAGATGGCCGCGCAACCCGCAGCCAGCAAGGCCGTGAGGTTGCTGGGGTGCTTCAAAAAAGCACCGAGGTAGTTGGGCTTGTCGTTCACGGGCGGAGAGTTACTTGGAGAATTTGGCCCAGATGCGCGCAATCTCCTGCTGGTCGGATTCCGACAGGATGGGGATGGGCATCGACCGGCTCAACGAGGTGGTGGTGGGCACCACGGCGGGGTTGGACTTGACGCTGTCGGCCATGAACTCGCCCGCCTTGGCATTCGCATTGGCATAGCCCACGGTGTTGGAGATTTTGGCAATCACCTGGGGCCGCATCAGGTAGTCGATGAACAGGTGCGCCTCGCGCTTGTTCTTGGCGTTGGCGGGGATGGCCATGGCATCGATGGCCAGCAAGCCGCCGTCGGTGGGCACGCGGTATTCCACCGCGCCACGGGCCTTGGCCTGGGCCTGCACCGCGTCGCCCGAGAAGCCAATGGCCACGCAGATCTTGCCGGTGGCCAGGGCATCGATGTACTGGTCGGTAGGAATCACCTTGACGATGCCCGCCAGGCGGTCGAGCACCTGCGCGGCGGCGGCAGTGCCGCTTCTGCCATCCCATTTGCGCAGGCCTGCTGACATGGCCGCCAGGGGCACCACGTCGCTGGCCGAGTCCACCACGCCCACACCACACGACTGGAAGCGCCGGGCCACCTCGGGGTCAAACACATTGGTCAGCGCGTCCATCTCGCGCCCCGGGTAAGCCTTGGCGGTGAGCTTGGGGTTCCAGGCGATGCCCACCGTGTACCACATGTAGGGCAGGCTGTAGGCACCGTCCTTGTCCCAGGTGCGCAGCGTGGCATCGACACGCGGGTCGATGTTGGCGATGTTTTTCAGGCTGGCTTTGTCCAGCTTGCCGAGCAGGCCCTTGGCGGCCATGGCGGGCACGGCGTTGGCGGTAGGAAACACCACGTCGTAGGGCGTACCGCCGCCACGGAGCTTGGCCTGCAGGTCGTCGTTGCTGGCAAAAATATCGTAGACCACGCGGACCTTGAACTCTTTCTCGAAGTCTTGCAGCACGCTGGGCTCAATGTAGTCGGGCCAGTTGAGCACGCGCACCGTGTCTTTGGCGCCGCTGCCCACGCCATTGGCGGCGCGGCGCAAATTCATCAGCACGGTGGCGGTGATCAGGCCATCGACCGACACAGCCTGCGACTCCTGGAAGGCCTCGGTGGCCACCTGGGTTTGCGGGCCGAAGGTGCCGTCCAGCGGGCCGGCGTTGAAGCCCAGCTTGCCCAGCAGAATCTGCGCCTCGCGCAGGCCTGCGGCATCCACAATTTTTTCGCGGCCCTTGTAGTTGCCGCCAGACCAGTTCTGGGTTTGCCAAATGGTCTTTCGGATGGCGTTGAGCAGGGCATCCGTCACCTGGTTGGTGGGGGCTAGCCCGTGCTGCGCCGAGAAGGCGCGGATGGCCTCCAGCGTGGCGGGCGTGAGGTTGCCGCTGGGCGTTTCACGGAACAAGCCCATGCGCGCCAGCAGCCGCTGGGCCGATTCGACCTTGGCGTTGCGGCCTGCGCTGTTGGTGGCGGGCGCATTGGCTGGGGTCGGTGCGTCGGCCTTGGGTTCCGAGGTGCCAAACACAAAGCCTTGCGCCAAGGCGGCACTGCCCATCCAGCCGCTGGCGGCGAAAGCTGCGACCAAGGCAACGGTACGAATTTTCATGGGTCTATCCTGGTAAACGGGTGCCTAGTTCGAAGCGAAGCAGATATTGCCGCGCGACTGGGCCAGTTGAAAAAGACTGGCGGCCTTGTCCTGGCTGGCGGTGATGCCGCCCTGGCCTTTGAGCGTCATCTCGCCCAGCAGGCAAGCCGAACCGCCATCGCCGCCTTGTACGGCCTGCTCCAGGTGGCTGCGCGCCTGGGCGTAATCGCCACTGGCCAGCAGCTTGCGGCCCAGCTCGGCGTGGTTGACCGAGGTGGAGGCGGGTGCTGGGGTGGTGGGTGCTGGGATAGTGGGTGCCGGGGTGTCGGCCACAGAGGGCGGAGCAGGCACTGCGACAGCGGCAGGAGCCTGTGGCTCGGGCACGACTTGGGTGGATTCGGTGGCGGTGGGCGCATTGCGGGCCGCCAGCCATTCCTTCAAGCCCAGATGCCACACGGCAGAAGCCATGGCGCCCACGATGGCCACGGCAATCAAGCCCTTGGAGAGCGGTGTCAAACTGGCCATGGTCTATTCCTGTGGGCGGGTAGAAGGCGCGCCAAATTGGGCAGAAATGCTGCGCAGCCGCTGGCTGAGCTGGGCAATGTCGGCCAGTTCGCGCCGGGTGTGTTCGGTGGCAGTGCTGAGCGCGGCGGTGTGGCCCGCGCTTTCCTGGGCGGCCCGCGACAGTTCGCGCGCCACCAGGGCCTCCAGCTCGCTGATCTGCTTGCGGATATCACCCACCACCTGCTCCTGGCGGCTGGCCACTGCGGCCAGTTGGGCCTGGGTTTCGCCTTCCAGGGCCTGCAGATTGGCCTGCAGTTGCTGCGCATGCGCGGCCAGGGCCTGGGTCTTGGCGGTGGCATCGGCCAGCGGGTCGGCCATGGTCCAGGACTCGTCGGCTGCGTCCATGGCCTGGATGGCCATCAGCCGCGTGGCCTGGTCCATGGCGCTCAGGCCATCCACCAGGCGCAGCAGGCGCTCGGCGGGGTAGACGGACGGCGGCACCCCGGCCTGGGCATATACGGCCTCGGCATCCAGCACGCCCGAACCCACGGGGGTGGAGGCGGCAGGCGCTAGCGGCGGCGGTTCGGTCGCCACCTCGGCTTCCAACGGACGCGTTTCGGCGGGCGGGTCGTTCCGCACCAGCCCGGCTTTTTCCAGAAAATTCAACATGCCCTTCATTGCGTGCTCTCCATCCTGTATTGGCAGTCCCAACGGCAAAGGGAAGCGATGGCCTCCCGGCACCACACTCTGAATGCGGATGCCCGTACCAGTTTAATGCCAATAAATGGTGTCGCACGCGGGGTGTCAACACCCTGTGCCTGGGGGATGGAGGGTTTTGGCATCCCGATGGAAGCGGGAATATTTATCGAATAAAAAGTGGGCCCTGTGCATATGAATAGAGCGCAAGCAGCTATCAAAAGTGCAGCAATTGAAAGGCAACAACCCCCGGTAACCCTGACAGACCGTCCCTAATTCTCGATCTCCAGCTTGTAGACCTTCTCGGTCCCCACCTTTTCCGACTTGGTGGCGTAGTAGGCATCGCCGCTCTTGATGATGTAGCGGCACCATTCCTCGGTGTCGGCGCTCTTCCATTCAAACAAAACACAATACCGGCCATCGTCAGACAAATGCCATTTGCCCGGCGCGGTGGAGTTGCGGGACTGGGTGGCCCGGTTGTCCGACGAAACAATGAAGCTGCCACCGGGCTCGTTACGCCAAAAGTGGATGTTGCCTTTTTGGCTGACGCGGCTCATTTTGGCGTTGGGCATAAGCTTTTGCAGCTCCTCGGCCGTCAGCGTGACCCGGCCCTGCGCATCCAGGTCGCGCAGCACGGTGGCGGTTTGGGCTTGGGCGGCGGATGCGAGCAGGAGACAGGTGTAGAGGGCGGTGCGGGGGAGTGATGGCATGGCGATCTCCGGTGGGTTGATGACCGGCATCCACCATAGCCAGCCACGCCCCGCTGCGCATCCTCCAAACGGAGGGTGCGTCCTGCTTTTGGGGGACATTTTCGGTGCTTGCCGCCCTGCCCTTCGCTCCTATTTTTTATATCAAAAATAGGAGCGCCTCGCGCTCATGGAATCAGCACGGAATGCCAATCCAATGCTGAAAGAAGAGGTTTAAAAACCTAGTTTTGCCGCATCCAGCCATTCCACGCCATCCAAGCGCCCCGCTTTTTTGTCAAGCGTCAGCATGGTGCGGCATCCTGTCAGGCAGCCAGCGCCTCAATGACCGCGCCGGGGTTGTGCTGTATCACGTTCAACAAGACCAGCGAGGGGCCGTGGGGCGCTCTGTCGCCCCTCTCCCAGTGACGCAGGGTGGCCGTAGAAAACCCAAAGCGGGCCGCGAATTGCTCTTGCGTCATACCCACCTTGGAGCGCAGCGCCCGCACGTCCACCGGGCGGGGCTGGTGTATGCGGGTCTGGGGTGCGCGGCCCTCGGCGTGCTCTATCGCCTCCAGTAACCCGCGCTTGATGCTGTCGAATGCCTTGCTCATATCATTAACTCCTCTTCCAAATTGAAACCAACAACCGGACAAGCCCGTTTAACTCGTTGCATTCCGCGTCGGATAGGTTGGCTTTGTCACCCTTGGTAAACAGGGTCAGCAGGTACAGAGGCATCCGTTCACTGTGAAAGTAGTAGACAACGCGAACGCCGCCACTCTTGCCCTTGCCTCCACGACCCCAGCGCAGCTTACGCACACCGCCCGTACCTTCCATCAGGTCGCCCGCTTTGGGGTGATCTGCCAGATACGAAATAATGTCCTGCCGCTCATTCGCTGATAAAAGCTTGTCTGCGGCACGGATAAATTCGGGCAATTCGGCTACTGTCTGCATGATCTAGTGTAATCCACTGGGACGGTTTGTCACAGGGCCCAAAGTGCAGTAAACCTCACTTCACCCCCACCACCCCCATCTTCACATTGACCCGCGCATTCGGCCATTCGCCAAACATCTCTGGCGCGTACATCGCTTCCACGCGGCTGGGCGGCAGGGCGAAGTCGCCTACGTTGTTCAGCCGGATGGTGTATTCCATCTTGACCACGCCCTTGGGCAAGTACTCGTAGTAGCTGCGGAAGGACTCGAAGCTGCGTTCCTCAAAAGCGGGCCAGCCGCTGCCGCTGCGCTTCTCGCCCTGGGTGGCCATTTCGGAGTCGCGGCCCAGGCCGCTGCCGAGGATGGTGGCGCCGCCGGGCACGGGGTCGGTGATGGCGACCCAGGTCATGTCGGCGCTGGCGTTGACTTCCAGGGTGATGCGCAGCACGTCGCCGCGGGTGTACTGCCCTTTGACTGACTGCTCCACCGGTTGAATAGTCTTCTTGATCTGGTAGCCCGCGTTGAACGGGGCTTTCAGGTCGATAGCGGCTACCGACTGCAGGGTGAGCCAGGGTTTTCCAGTGCCTTGCTGGGTGACGTTCAAAGTGTCCTTGCTCCAGGGCAGGAACATGCGGTTGTTGCGCAGGTTGCCCGGGGCCGCCGGGGCACCGAAGGCGGTGGTCTGGTGCGGGGTGTCTGCCGCGGGCACGCGGTCTACCTTACTCCAGTCCACGCTGGCCGTGGCGGCACCCAGGGCGGCTTTGGTGACACCGGCCACAGGGGTGGCTTCAAACTGGGCGCTGAATTTCTCCAGTGCCATGCCGCCCCAGAGGTTGGCGGTGGTGGTGCTCCAGGCGCCGTGCTGCTGGCGGCTGATGAAGCCATTGGCCAGACGGCCCATGTCTGGTTTCCAGGCCGGGTCGGTCAGCACGGCCAAGATCAGGCGGGCGGTGTTGTCGTCGCCGTTGTGCATCAGCCACCACCAGTAATCGTCTTGCTCTGTGCTGAAGACCATCTTGGTGCCCTGGAAGCTCAGGCGGGTGCGCAGGATTTGCTGGGCCTCGGCCAGGCGCTCGTCGCGTTTAGGCACGTCGGTGACGCGCTTGAGGATGTTGAGCCAGTCGATCACCGCGTGGGTGGGCCACTGGTTGGGGGCGATGGTGATGCTGCCCAGCATGCGGGCCTGGGCTTTGCCGTAGCGCGACAGGGCTTCGATAGCGGCGAGTTTGCGCACGTCCAGGTCTTTGCGCGGGCTCCAGAACTCGCGCTGGATGCGGCCTTCGACAAACGCGATCAAGCCGCGCTCCATGGGCGCACGCACTTCGTCGCCCAGGGCAAAGGCGGGGTTGATACCGCCCGCCTCGTCCGAGGCGGCCAGCAGGTAGGCGGTAAGCGTGTCGCTGCCCCGGTTGGCCTCGCCGTCGCGCGGCGGGAAGTAGCTGGCCAGGCCGTCGCTGTCGAGGTAGCTGGGGATCTGGGCGACCACGGTGTTCCACAGCTTGGCATCGCGCAGGCCGATGGCCTTGCTGGTCTTTTGCTCCAGGCAGGCAAACGGGTAGTTGGCGAACCAGTCCCGTACTCCGGGTAGACCCTCCGCCAAAGTGGGCTGCAAGGCCAGGCGTAAACCGCCCCGGCCCGGCAAGGCATCGGCGGGCGGCGCAACCGGCAGCGTGAAGCTACCGTCCACCTGCACCATCGTGGCCTGCTGCACCGTCAAGGGCACGGCGGGGATGATGCGTTGGCGGATCTTCAGGGCATCGCGGGCACCGCCCAGGGTGTCTTTGGCTTCGATCTCCCACAGGATGGCTTCGGCGCGGGTTTGCGCAAGCTGCGCCGGGGCGGTTACGGTCCATGCGACCTCTTTGGCCTCTCCTGCTGGTATATCAATGGTTTGTTGCTCTAGATTTAGTAGCGTAGCGCGCGGAGCGACCAGCACCTTCATGGCCTTTTGCGTGGTGTTGCGCAGGGTGATCTGTGCGCGGAACTGGTCATCCTCGCGCACCAGGGGCGGCAGGCCGCTGATGATTTGCAGGTCTTGCGTGGCGCGGATGCTGGTGGAGCCGGTGCCAAACAGGCCGGTGGAGGCATCGGCCACGGCGACGATCTTGAAGGTGGTGAGTGCGTCGTTCAGCGGCACGGCAACAACAGCCTGGCCGTTGGCATCCAACTGCACTTTGGGGTTCCACAGCAATAGCGTTTCCAGTAGCTCGCGGGTGCCGCTGTGGCCCCCGCCGCCGCCTGCGGCCACGGCTTTGCGGCCATAGTGGCGGCGACCGATGATTTCCATCTGGGCCGTCGAGGTTTCCACGCCCCAGGCGCGGCGCTGCAGCATGGCATCGAGCAGGTTCCAGCTGCTGTTGGGCATGAGCTCCAGCAGCGCCTGGTCGACGGCGGCCAGCGCCACTTCGGCGTGGGCGGCGGGCTGGCCGTTGGGCAGCTTGACGTTGATGGTCACCTTGGCCCGCCCGCGCACGGGGTAGCTTTCCTTGTCGGCCTTGACGCTCACGGCCAGCTGGTGGGCCTGGGTGCCCACCCGGATCTCGGCCACGCCCAGGCGGAAGGCGGGTTTGCTCAGGTCCACCAGCGCGGTGGGGGCCACGTATTCACGGCCCTCGTACCAGAAGCTGGTCCACCACTCGCGCGGGGCCTTGTAGCCCCAGGTGAAGAAGCTGTACCAGGGCACCTCGCGCAGGCGGCCGCGCAGAGCCAGCACACTCACGTACACATTGGGGCCCCAGCCTTCCTTGATCTGCACACGCACGGTTGGGTCTTGTCCGTTGAGCTGTACCACCTGGGTCTGGATGATGCCTTCGCGCTCCACCGCCACCAGGGCGGTGGCAAAACGGAACGGCATGCGCACCTGGAACTGGGCGGTCTCGCCGGGCTGGTAGCTCTTTTTCTCGGGAAGCAGGTCCATGCGGTCGTGGTTCTCGCCGCCAAACCAGAGCTCGCCCTGCTTGGTGACATACACCGACGCGGCAGCCTGGATGCGGTTGCCCGACGCGTCTTTGGCAGTAACGACCAGCTCCACTTCGCCCGCTTCGTTCAGCGCGGCTTCGCACAGCAACAGGCCGCGGCTGTCGCTCTTGCCGCTGCACACCGCCCCCAGGTCCTTGGTGCTGGTTTTGTTGTCGTAGGTGTAGAAGCCGCCCACCATGCGCTTGCGGCTGGTGGTGACGATGCGGGCGGTGGCGCGCACTTCCAGGGCCACGTCGGCCTGCGGTTTGCCGGTCAGGTCCAGCGCCAGGGCCTGGAATTTCAGCTTCTGGCTGGTGGACACCCAGCCTTCGGTCTTGATACCCGCAATCACGGCGGCGGGCCACAGGGTCTGGGTGCTGCGGATGGTTTGCACCTCGCCGTTGGGGTCGGAGTAGCTGGCTTCGAGCAGCAGATCCTGCGGCTGCGGGCTGGGCGTGAGTTTGTCGATAGTGGTTTTACCCGCGCCGTTTTTGTCCAGCGTGAGCGGCAACTTGTCGGCCACCACCCGGCTGTCTTCGCTGGCGGTGGCTTCCTCTTCATCACCCTCCCCAGCAGCCTCGCGCTTGCCGCGGGGGGCGGCGAAGCTGAAAGCCTCGAAGTCGCTGTAGCTCAGATATTTGCCGCGCACCAGGGCCGACACCCGCACCGGCAGGTTGGCCGCGCCCCCCCCGGCCACGTAGTTGATTTGCACATCCACCGGCACGCTGGTGGCGTGGACCAGCGGCTTTTTGTCGCTAGGCGTGACGTGGCCCTCCAACACCGGCAGGCGGAATTCTTCGACGCGGAACTGGCCGGTGCTGAAAGCTTTGTCGTCGCCCGGGCCTTTGAGTTCTACGCTGTACACGCCCAGCTTGGCGGCGGGCGGAATGCTCCAGCTGCTCTCGGCGCTCTGCCCGCCAGTGGCGGTTTTGCGCCAGACCAGGGGCTGGCTGGTCTGCTGGCCGCTGCCCACGTGGGTGATGACCAGGGTGTCAGGCTGCGTGTCGGCCAGGCCAAAGCCTTTGCGGGTCTCGGTGCGCAGCAGGTGCTTCATGGACACGGTTTCGCCTGCGCGCAGCAGCATGCGGTCGAACACGCTGTGGGCGCGCTCATCCGGCTCTGCGCTGCGGCTGGTGGGCAGGTTGAAGCGCCAGGGCTCGATGCCGCGGTTCCAGTCGCTCCAGGTGAAGGCCATGTCTTCTGCCCCCGCCTGCGTGCTACGGGCACTGACGAAATAGGCCTGGCTGTAATGGCCCTCATCCTGGCAACTGGGGGCCTCGGGGGGGATGTCAGGCACATAGGCGATGCCCTGGGCGTTGGTCGTGGCGTGGCCCAAAGCATTGCCCCGGCAGTCGGATACCTGCACCAGGGCGTTGGCCACGGGCAGGCCCTTGTCCAGCGTGGTGACCCAGGCCAGCGCGTTCTCGCGGCCCAGCTTGAAGTGCACGCCCAGGTTGGTCACCAGGGCCGAGGTGCGGACGAACATGGTGCGTTTGCCGCCATGGCGTTCGTCCAGCAGCGAAGCGCCCAGCTTTTGCGAAGCGATTTCCACCACGTGGAAGCCGGGTGTCAGCGGGATGCCCACCACCTCGAACGGGCGCGGGTCGCCTGAGGCAGGCTGGGGCAGGTCCAGCGTCTTCACGCCCGGCTGGCCTTGCAGCAAGGACAGCATGCGGCTTTGCACATACTGCTTGCCTTCATCGGGCAGCACCTTGGGCAACGGGCCTTTGGTGTGGGCGGCGGCCAGCTTGCGGCTGACGTTGTAGTCGTCGAACTGCTGCACCTTGGCGTACCAGGCGATGATGTCCGCGTCGCTGCGCGGCTGCAGGGTGCTGACTTTGCCTGCGGCGTTCAATCCTTGGATCTTGAGCTTCGCCTCCACATTGCGCAGCGTCACCGGCAGCAGCGCCACGCCATTGGGCTCGGCAAAACGCTCCACGATGCCAAACGGCGACGCGGCAAACTTGGCCAGCGGCGGCATGGCCCCGGTGCCGACCTGCATAGGGAAGCTGTTGGCATTGGCCAGGCTGCGGCCCGACGCGTCTTTGAAGCCTGCAGGCAGCGCCAAGGTGTACTGGGCCTGCTCGGCAAACGGGCTTTGGAAGGTGATGCTGCTGACCACGGCCTCGCTGTCGCTGTCTTCCTCGTCAAACGTGGGGGTGATCGTGTCCTTGCCCGCGCTGAGCCTGATGCCTTCCAGCAGCTTGCGGGCCACGGGCGCGTTGAAGGCCAGGCGCATGGGGCGGATCGGCAGGCAGGCGCTTTGGGCGTTTTCGCGCTCGCAGCTGAAGCTGGCGGCAAACGGCGCCCGCACGGTGAAGTCGAAGCGCTTTTCCACCGTGTTGGGCACGCCGCTGGGGGTGGCTACGCCTTTGCCGTACACCAGCTGCACAGCGGCAGAGGGTGGCAGGCGGCGGTTGCAGGCCAGGGTGAGGTAACGCAACGGCTCTTTGGCGGCACGCTGCTCCAGCCCCTGGGCCTTGAGCAGGTCGGCCCGGTCCTTGCCGTCCAGCAGCCGCACGGCCACGCGCTCGCCCAGGCCGTCTACTGCGCACCACATATTCGCCTGCACGCTGGCCAGCGTGGCCGCACCATTGAGCGTGAGGGTGAAGAACTGCTCTTCGTCGATCTGGTCGCCGCCGTTGTAGGGGCGGATGTTTTGCACAAAAGGGCCGCCACTATTGAATTTATAGCTGCTCCCGCCCTTGGAATAAGCGCTGGGTGCCGATTTGATCCCTAAGACGGGTTGCACCGTGCAACGCACGCCGGGCGGCAGGTCGCTGGCAAATTCAAACGCCCATTCGCGGTCACTGGTCCAGCGGCCCGTGCCCTGGCTGGCCTGCGCATCGTTGCACTGCAGGGTGGCGGGTGCCGGGGCCTTGGGGTCGCCGAAGTTGACGGCGCTGCCATCGAACTGCACCACCACCTGGCGGATGCGGGCCACCTCGCCCTGGGGGGAGATGCGGGTGATCTGGGCGGCTTGCGCGAAGGCAGTGGTTGCCAGCAGGCAGCAGGCGATGAAGAGGGTATGGATACGCACACGGGCTCCGGTTGGGGAGCCGCAAGGGTAGCCGATGCCCGCAGGCTGTCGCCACCTCCAGACGCAAAAAGGGCCGGCAAACGCCAGCCCTTTTGGGGTGCACATCGGATTTCACCTTCCAGAAACACCACAGAACTGGCTTTGCCAGGCTGCTGGTGTTGCCCCCTGCGTGTCGTATTGGCTTTTCAAGCCAATACGAGGGGGGTTGGCGAAAGAAGCGAAGCTCTGCAGCCTGGGGGTGTGCAGTTAAACAGCCGGTGCGCGCAGACGGATGTGCAATTCGCGCAGTTGCTTCTCGTCCACCGTGCTGGGCGCTTGCGTCAGCAAGTCCTGGGCGCGCTGGGTTTTGGGGAAGGCGATCACGTCGCGGATGGACTCAGCACCGGTCATCAGCGTGACCACACGGTCCAGGCCAAAGGCCAGGCCGCCATGCGGGGGCGCGCCGTACTGCAGGGCATCCAGCAGGAAGCCGAACTTGTCTTGGGCTTCTTCGGGCGTGATCTTCAGGGCATCGAACACCTTTTGCTGTACGTCGGCGCGGTGGATACGGACCGAGCCGCCCCCCATTTCCCAGCCGTTGAGCACCATGTCATAGCCCTTGGAGATGCACTTCTCGGGCGCGGTGACCATCCAGTCTTCGTGGCCGTCTTTGGGCGCGGTGAAGGGGTGGTGCGTGGCGGTGTAGCGCTGCGCGTCTTCGTCGAATTCGAACATCGGGAAGTCCACCACCCACAGGGGTTTCCAGCCTTTTTCGAACAGGCCGTTCTTCTTGCCAAACTCGCTCTGGCCGATCTTGAGGCGCAGGGCACCGATGGCATCGTTGACGATCTTGGACTTGTCGGCACCAAAGAAGATCAGGTCGCCGTTTTGCGCGCCGGTGCGGGCCAGCACTTCTGCCAGGGCCTTGTCGTGGATGTTCTTGACAATGGGGCTTTGCAGGCCGTCGCGGCCCTTGGACAGATCGTTGACGCGGATGTAGGCCAGGCCCTTGGCACCGTAGATCTTGACGAACTCGGTGTAGGCATCGATTTCGCTGCGGCTGATGCCACCGCCCTCGACCGAACCGCCGGGCACGCGCAGACCGACCACGCGGCCATTCTTCATGGTGGCCGCACCCGAGAACACCTTGAAATCCACGTCGGCCATCACGTCGGTGAGTTCGGTGAATTCGAGCTTGACGCGCAGGTCGGGCTTGTCGGAGCCAAAGCGGTGGGCGGCTTCCTGGAAGGTCATCACCGGGAACTCGCCCAGGTCCACGCCCAGGGTGTTCTTGAACACGGTGAGGATCATGCCCTGGAACATGTCGCGGATTTCCTGTTCGGTGAGGAACGAGGTTTCGATATCGATCTGGGTGAATTCGGGCTGCCGATCGGCGCGCAGATCTTCGTCGCGGAAGCACTTGGTGATCTGGTAGTAACGGTCATAGCCCGCCACCATCAGCAACTGCTTGAACAGCTGCGGACTTTGCGGCAGCGCGAAGAACATGCCTTCGTGCACGCGGCTGGGCACCAGGTAGTCGCGCGCGCCTTCGGGGGTGGACTTGCCCAGCATCGGGGTTTCGATGTCGATAAAGCCGTGCGCGTCGAGGAACTTGCGCACTTCCATGGACACGCGGTAGCGCAGCATCAGGTTGTTTTGCATGTACGGACGGCGCAGGTCCAGCACGCGGTGCGTGAGGCGCGTGGTCTCGCTCAAGTTCTCGTCGTCGATCTGGAACGGCGGGGTGACCGATGGGTTCAGCACCACCAACTCATGGCACAGGATCTCGATCTTGCCGCTTTTCAGGTTCTCGTTGACCGTGCCTTCGGGACGCGCACGCACCAGACCCTTGATCTGCACGCAGAACTCGTTGCGCAGCGACTCGGAGACGGCAAACATCTCGGCGCGGTCGGGGTCGCAGACGATTTGCACATAGCCTTCGCGGTCGCGCAGATCGACAAAAATCACGCCACCGTGGTCACGGCGGCGGTTCACCCAACCGCACAGGGTGACGGTTTGGCCCAGCAGGGCTTCGGTCACAAGACCGCAGTAAGTGGTGCGCATTTGAGATTGCATGGCTATTTTTTCTCGCGCCTCTTGGGGCGCATGGGTTGTAGATAAGGCGCAGGGCCGCAGCGGCCTGCGGTACTAACTGGATTTGATGGGTTTGGGTGGGGACGGGGCCACGCCGTGGGGCACCACCACGCCCATGGAGACGATGTACTTCAGCGCCTCGTCCACGCTCATTTTCAGCTCGATGCAGTCGCTGGCCTTGAGCATGATGAAGTAGCCACCGGTGGGGTTAGGCGTGGTGGGCACGTAGATGCTGAGGTACTCGCCTTGCAGGTAGTTGGCGGCATCGCCGCCGGGCACGCCGGTCACGAAGGCAATCGTCCAGGCCCCTTCACGCGGCCACTGGATCAGCACGGCCTTGCGAAATGCGTTGCCACTCTCGGAAAACAGCGTATCCGAGACCTGTTTCACACCCGAGTAGATCGAGCGCACGATAGGAATGCGGTGCAACAGGTTGTCCCACCAGCCGACAAGTTTGCGGCCCACGAAGTTGCTGGCCACCGCGCCCACCACCAGCAGCGAACCCAGCGCCAGCAGCACGCCAAAGCCGGGAATGTGAAAGCCCAGCAGTTTGTCGGGCTGCCAACTGTCGGGCAGGATCAGCAGGGTCTGGTCCAGAAAGCCCAGCACCCACTGCAGCACCAGCAGGGTGATGGTCAGCGGCACGATGACCAGCAGGCCCGACAGCAGCCATTTGCGGATAGAAGCCATCATGGATGTCAGGCCGCCGGGGTACTGCCGCTGGACGGCGCAGGGGCCGGAGCCGGGGCGGATGCGGGCGCAGCGGCGGGAGCTGCAGCAGCCGTTTCAGCGGGCTTGGCCGCCGGGGCATCCACAGCAGGCTTGCCGTCTTCGGCCTTGGGGGGCGGCACTGCAGCCGCGCCACCGCTGCCATTGCGGAAATCGGTAACGTACCAGCCCGAGCCCTTGAGCTGGAAGCCGGCCGCGGTGACCTGTTTTTGCAAAGCGGCGGCGTGGCAGCTAGGGCAATCGGTCAGCACCGCGTCGGACATTTTTTGCAGTACGTCGAATGCGTGCCCGCAGGACTCGCATTTGTAAGCGTAGATAGGCATGGCGTAGAAAGCTCGGGTTGAAGTCGCAAAACCTATGATTATAAGATGGCAGGGTGAAAACCCTGAGCGCTCTAGAAGAGGTAGGGGGACACCAGCAGCACGCGCATGGCCAGCAGGCCCAGGCCGAAACCGATGGCGCCGTAAATCAGGCCGTGCAGCAGGCGGTTGGTGCGTTTGTGCTCGGCCAGCAGCTCTTCCATCAGGCGACGCTGGTCGGTGTCCCGGTCGGTTGCACCTTTTTTCAGAAAATCCACCAGCAGGCGCGGCAACTCGGGCAGCAGCTTGGCGTAGCGCGGGGCTTCGTTTTTCAGCTGCTCGATGAAGGCCTTGGGGCCGATCTGCTCCAGCATCCACTTTTCCAGGAAGGGCTTGGCGGTGTTCCACAGGTCCAGCTCGGGGTCGAGGTCGCGGCCCAGGCCTTCGATGTTAAGCAGGGTTTTCTGCAACAGCACCAGTTGCGGCTGGATTTCGACCTGGAAGCGGCGCGAGGTCTGGAACAGGCGCATCAGCACCATGCCCAGCGAGATTTCCTTCAGGGGCCGATCGAAATACGGCTCGCACACCGCGCGGATGGCGGCCTCCAGCTCGTCCACCCGGGTGGTGGCGGGCACCCAGCCGGATTCAATGTGCAGCTCGGCCACGCGCTTGTAGTCGCGGCGGAAGAAGGCGGTGAAGTTCTGCGCCAGGTACTCTTTGTCGTACTCGGTGAGCGTGCCGACAATGCCGAAATCCAGCGAAATGTAACGGCCAAAAGTAGCGGGCTCCACCGACACCTGGATGTTGCCCGGGTGCATGTCGGCGTGGAAGAAGCCGTCGCGGAACACCTGGGTGAAGAAAATCGTCACGCCGTCGCGGGCCAGCTTTTGAAAGTCCACCCCCGCCGCGCGCAGCCGCTCGGTGTGGCTGATGGGAATGCCGGTCATGCGCTCCATCACGATGGCTTCGGTGGCGCACAGGTCCCAGAACATCTCGGGGATCAGCACCAGGTCCAGGCCTTCCATGTTGCGGCGCAACTGGGCGGCACTGGAGGCCTCGCGCACCAGGTCCAGCTCGTCGTGCAGGTATTTGTCGAACTCGGCCACCACTTCCAGCGGTTTCAGGCGCTTGCCGTCTTCCGAGAAGCCATTCACCCAGCCCGCCATCATGCGCATCAGGCCCAGGTCTTTTTCGATCGCGGGCAGCATGTTGGGGCGCAAGACCTTGACCGCTACGTCGCGCAGCTTGCCGTTGCGGTCTTTGAGCACCGCAAAGTGCACCTGGGCGATGGACGCGCTGGCCACCGGTTCGTGGTCAAAGCTTTCAAAAATGCTGCCCAGCGGCTTGCGGAACGCCCGCTCGATGGTCGCCACTGCGATCTCCGAGGCAAACGGCGGCACCCGGTCTTGCAGGCGGGCCAGCTCGTCCGAAATGTCGGGCGGCAGCAGATCGCGCCGGGTGGACAGCACCTGGCCGAACTTGACGAAGATGGGGCCGAGTCGCTCCAGCGCCTCGCGCAGACGCACGCCGCGTGGGGCATCCAGGTTGCGGCCCACGGACAAAATCCGCGACACCACCGCCAGCCAGGGCTTGTTGAAGCTGGTCAGGACCAGCTCGTCCAGACCGTAGCGCAGGACGATCCAGACGATGTACGCGCCCCGAAACATCCGGCTCACGCAGCGGCCTTGTTGGCACCAGGGCGCTTAGCTATGAAGCCACGCAAAGCCGCCACCGCACTGCGCACCACGTTGCCCACGGTATGGGCGGTGGTGTCACCCACCACCCGCGAAAGGTCTTCTTCCAGATCCCAGCGCACATGGTCCACCAGCCAGTTGACCTCGGCGGCCAGTTGCACGTCGCCCTCGATGCGCACGCCGGGCTTGCCCGCGCTCAGCGCCTGCTGGGCCAGGGCGAAGGGCGAGGTCTCGGTGATGGTCAGCGTCAGGTCGGCGCGCATGCCGGGCGTGGCGCGGTCCAGCAAGCCCGCAGGCGTGGCCACCAGGGCCATGTGGAAGCTGCGCCATTGCATCAGCACCACGCGGCCCTTTTGCCGGGCCAGGCGGGCGGTGGCTTCGGGCTCTTGCTGCAGCACGTGGTTGAGCAGCAAAACAATGCGGTTTTGCACCTCGTCTACCACCCACGGGGGTGGCTGCAGCGTGGCGCTGGCGCGGGTGAAGAGGTTTTCGAGCAAAGAAAAAGGGGACTGTGTTGCCATAGTCCCCCATTATCCGGGATAGTTACTTGACTCCAGGACGCAAGCGTCCTTGACCAATCGCTATTGCAGGGCTTGTACGCCCGCCACCAGCCAGCCGCTGGCACCGCTCTTGGGTTTGGTCATGTTCCACACTTCGCGGAACGGGCTGGGGCCGGCCGATGGGTCTTCGCGGATCATGCCGGAGAACTCGACACTGGCCATGTAGTCGTTGCCCAGATCTTCGATGCCCAAGAGTTGGGCATCGAGCATCACCACATCGGTATGGTTGGTGTTGCCCCCAGTATGGGTCTCGCGCTCGGTCAGCTGGGACTGGATTTCGCCCAGCATGGTGTCGGTCATCATGGCGCGCAGGGACGCGATGTCCGAGCGGTCCCAGGCCGATTGCAAGGTGATGAAGTTGTTCTTGGCGGCGCGCAAGAAGCCGTCGGCATCAAAGCCTGCGGGGATGCCCCAGCCTTGCGGGCCGGACAACCCCGAGCCGATCATGGAGCCGCCGGACTCCAGCGGTGCCAGGTGGCTGCTGCGCTCGAAGGGCCGGGCCGAAGCGTCGTTGCCCACGTTCTCCATCCGGTAGGCCGGTGTGGCCGTGGCCGCCGCCGGGCCTGCGCCCTGGAAGGCAAACGGGCTTTTGTGGGCAGCGGATGCCGATGCGCTGGCGTTTTTACGCGAACGCATGAACCAGCCAAACAGTGCCATTGCCACCATTACCGCCAGGGCGATCAGCATGAATTGCCCCATGGCCTCGCCCAGGCCCAGCGAGCTGGCCAGCCAGGCCAGGCCCAGGCCAGCGGCCAACCCGCCCAGCATGGCCCCCCAGGGGCGCTTGGGTGCCGCCGCTGCAGGCGCTGCCGCCGGTTTGGCTGCCGTGGCGTTGTTGGCATTGGTCGTGTTTTGTGCAGGCGCAGCGGGTGTCGCCTGGCGCTGTGTGACGTTGCCAGACTGCTGCCCGATCGACTTGCCGCCGCCCATGCGGCGTGCGGCATCGGCATCAAAGCCCGCGCTGATGGCCAGGGTGGCGGCCAAAACCAATGCCCAAATTTTCATGGTGTCTCTCCGTGGATAGTGGTGTTATTAGATGTGAAACGGCTCAACACTTGATTCCCACATGCAAGGCCACCATGCCCCCGGTAAGGTTGTGGTAGTCCACATGGCCAAAACCTGCAGCCTGCATCATGGTTTTCAGCTCTTTCTGGCCGGGGTGCATGCGGATGGATTCGGCCAGGTAGCGGTAGCTGGCATCGTCGCCCGCCACCAGCTTGCCCAGTTGCGGCAGCACCTTGAAGGAATACCAATCGTAGACCTTCTCCAGCGGCTGGGCCACCTTGGAAAACTCCAGTACCAGCAGCTTGCCGCCGGGCTTGAGCACGCGGCACATCTCGGCCAGGGCCACGTCCTTGTGGGTCATGTTGCGCAGGCCAAAGGCCACGCTGACGCGGTCGAAGCTGGCATCGGGGAACGGCAGTTTTTCGGCATCGCAGACCATGGTGGGCAGCACCACGCCCGCGTCCAGCAGGCGGTCGCGGCCGGTGCGCAGCATGGCTTCGTTGATGTCGGTATGCACCACCCGGCCCGTTGCGCCGACCTTTTTGGCAAACGCCATGGCCAGGTCGCCGGTGCCGCCTGCGATGTCCAGCACCTGGTGGCCTTCGCGGATGTCGGCCACCAGCACGGTGTAGGCCTTCCAGGTGCGGTGCAAACCTGCCGACATCAGGTCGTTCATCAGGTCGTATTTGGAGGCCACGGAATCGAACACGCCACGCACATGGCGGGCCTTGTCGCTCTCGTCAACCGACTGGAAACCGAAGTGGGTAGTGCTCATGTTTGTATACTAAATCAGAATGGCGGCACAAGACAGCGACAACCCTGTACCGCACAGGGAATTTAAAGAAAATCGGCTTCTAGCGCCCATTCAATGGGCGTGACAAGCTATATTTTCCGTAGCAAACCAATTTTAGTGGCTGCCGCAGCCCTTGGCCGCTTTGCCGGGCATGGGCGTATCGCGGCTGGCACCGGCTGCCACCAGGCGGGCTTCGTAGTCGGCCCACAGCGTGTCTTGCTCCCTACCCAGAAAGTACAGGTACTCCCAGGTGAAGATGCCGGTGCTGTGGCCGTCGGAGAACGCGGGCTGCACGCCGTAGTTGCCCACCGGCTCCAGACCGACCAGGGTGACTTCGCGCTTGCCGGTTTGCAGGGTTTCCTGGCCCGGGCCGTGGCCTTGCACCTCGGCCGACGGCGAATACACGCGCATCAGCTCAAACGGGATGCGGAACACCGCGCCGTCGGAGAACGTGACTTCTAACGCCCGCGACAGGCCGTGGACGGTGATGTCTGTGGGAGTAGGCGCACCCGCCTTCAAGCCCGCCATTACACGAGCACCCGCTCAATGCCGCCGTGGTTGACTTGCGCCACGTAGGTGGGCAGCCAATCTTTGCCCAGGATCTGGTTGGCCATTTCGACCACGATGTAGTCGGCTTCCAACAGGCCGTTTTGCAGGTCGTTGCCGTAGCGGCTCAGGCCCTGCAGGCAGCTGGGGCAGCTGGTGAGGATTTTCACGTTGTCCTTTACGTCATTTCCGGCCAGGTTGCCCATGGCGCGTAGCTTGGTCTCGTCTTTGCGCAGCTCTTCTTCCTTGCGAAAGCGGATCTGCGTGGAAATATCGGGCCGGGTCACGCCCAGCGTGCCGGACTCGCCGCAGCAGCGTTTGGATTCCAGCACCTGGTCGCCCAGCAGCGCCTTCACCGTCTTCATCGGCTCCTGCAGCTTCATGGGCGTGTGGCAGGGGTCGTGGTACAGGTAGCTGCCGCCGCTATTGAGCGTAATGCCTTTTTCCAGCAGGTATTCGTGGATGTCGATGATGCGGCAGCCGGGGAAGATCTTGTCGAACTGGTAGCCCTGCAGCTGGTCATAACAGGTGCCGCAGCTCACCACCACGGTCTTGATGTCCAGGTAGTTCAGCGTGTTGGCCACGCGGTGGAACAGCACCCGGTTGTCGGTGATGATCTTGTCGGCCTTATCGAACTGGCCGCTGCCCTTTTGCGGGTAGCCGCAGCACAGGTAGCCGGGTGGCAGTACGGTTTGCACGCCTGCATGCCACAGCATGGCCTGGGTGGCCAGGCCGACCTGGCTGAACAGGCGCTCGGAGCCGCAGCCGGGGAAGTAAAACACCGCCTCGGACTCGCTGGTGGTGGCCACCGGGTTGCGGATGATGGGCACGTAATCGCTGTCTTCGATGTCCAGAAGCGCGCGGGCGGTCTTTTTGGGCAGGCCGCCGGGCATCTTCTTGTTGATGAAGTGGATCACCTGCTCCTTGATGGGCGCGGTGCCCACCGTGGCGCGGGGCGCGGCGGTTTGCTTCTTGGCAAAGCTGCGCAGCAGGTCGTTGGCCAGGCGCTGGGCCTTGAAGCCCACACCGACCATCGCCGCCCGGGCCAGCTTGATGGTCTCGGGATTGGTGGCGTTCAGAAAGAACATGGCGGCGGCATTGCCGGGGCGGAAGCTCTTCTGGCCCATCTTGCGCAGCAGGTTGCGCATGTTCATGGTCACGTCGCCAAAGTCGATCTTCACTGGGCAAGGCGTCAGGCACTTGTGGCACACGGTGCAGTGGTCGGCTACGTCCTCGAACTGCTCCCAGTGCTTGATGCTCACGCCGCGGCGGGTCTGCTCTTCGTACAAGAAGGCTTCTACCAGCAAAGAGGTGGCCAGGATCTTGTTGCGCGGGCTGTACAGCAGGTTGGCGCGCGGCACGTGGGTGGCGCATACCGGTTTGCATTTGCCGCAACGCAGGCAGTCCTTCATGCTGTCGGCAATCGCGCCGATATCGCTTTGCTGCATGATCAGCGACTCGTGGCCCATCAGCCCGAAGCTGGGGGTATAGGCATTGGTCAAATCGGCATCTAGCGCTTGTCCATTAAGCACAGGCAGCTCTGATTTTCGTAGCAACTTGCCTTTGTTGAAGCGGCCTTCGGGGTCAATGCGCTGCTTGTAGTCGGTGAACGGCTGCATCTCGGCATCGCTCAAAAATTCCAGCTTGGTGATGCCGATGCCGTGCTCGCCCGAGATCACGCCGTCCAGGCTGCGGGCCAGCGCCATGATGCGTTTGACGGCACCGTGCGCGGTTTGCAGCATCTCGTAGTTGTCGCTGTTGACCGGCAGGTTGGTGTGCACATTGCCGTCCCCGGCGTGCATGTGCAGGGCCACCCAGACCCGGCCCTTGAGAACAGTCTTATGGATGGCGGTGCACTCGTCCAGGATGCCCTTGAAGGCCGCGCCGGTAAAGATGTTTTGCAGGCCCGCACGGATCTGCGTCTTCCAGCTGGCACGCAGCGTGTGGTCTTGCAACTGCGGAAACAGGGTTTCCACCCCGTCCAGCCAGCCCTGCCACAGGGCGCGTGTCTCGGCCACCAGGGCCAGGGCCTGCGTAACCCGCTCTTCCAGCAGCTCGGGCGACGGCACATCGCCGTCTTCGTCACCCTTGCCCAGGGGCAAATTGCCTTTGCTGAAGAAGTCTTGCAGCGCATCGCACAGCTCCAGCTTGTTCTTCAGGCTGAGCTCGATGTTGATGCGCTCGATGCCGTCGGTGTACTCGGCCATGCGCGGCAGCGGGATCACCACGTCTTCGTTGATCTTGAAGGCGTTGGTGTGGCGGCTGATGGCGGCGGTTTTCTTGCGGTCCAGCCAGAATTTCTTGCGCGCCTCGGGGCTGATGGCGATGAAGCCTTCGCCGCTGCGCGAATTGGCGATGCGCACCACTTCACTGGTGGCGCGGGCCACATCGTCGGCGTTGTCGCCCGCGATGTCGCCAAACAAGGCCATCTTGGGCAGGCCACCGCGCTTGGACTTGGTGGTGTAGCCCACGGCTTTCAGGTAGCGGTCGTCCAGGTGCTCCAGCCCGGCCAGCAGCACGCCGGTGCGCTTTTGTTCGGCAAACATGAAGTCCTTGATCTCGACGATGCTGGGCACGGCGTTCTTGGCATCGCCAAAGAACTCCAGGCACACAGTACGGGTGTGCGCGGGCATGCGGTGCACCACCCAGCGGCCGCTGGTGATCAGGCCGTCGCAGCCCTCTTTCTGGATGCCGGGCAGGCCGCTGAGGAACTTGTCGGTCACGTCCTTGCCCAGGCCTTCCTTACGGAAGGTGCGGCCCGGAATGTCCAGGCGCTCGGTGCGGATCTTGGTTTTGCCGTCGGCCTCGAAATACTGCAGCTCGAAGCTGGCCATTTCCACGTCGTGGATCTTTCCCAGGTTGTGGTTCAGGCGGGTGACTTCCAGCCACTGCGCGTCGGGCGTGACCATGCGCCACGAGGCCAGGTTGTCCAGCGCCGTGCCCCAGAGCACGGCCTTTTTGCCACCGGCATTCATGGCGATGTTGCCGCCGATGCACGAGGCCTCGGCCGACGTGGGATCGACCGCAAACACATAACCGCCGCGCTCGGCCGCGTCGGCCACGCGCTGGGTCACCACACCGGCTTCGCTGAAGATGGTGGCCACGGGGTGGTCCACACCGGGCAGCATGCGCATCTCCACCTCGGTCATGGCCTCCAGTTTCTCGGTGTTGATGACCGCACTGTTCCAGGTGAGCGGGATCGCGCCGCCGGTGTAGCCGGTGCCGCCGCCGCGCGGAATGATGGTCAGGCCGAGTTCGATGCAGCCCTTGACCAGCCCTGCCATCTCGGCCTCGGTGTCGGGGGTGAGCACCACAAACGGGTATTCGACGCGCCAGTCGGTGGCATCAGTGACGTGGCTCACGCGGCTCAGGCCGTCGAACTTGATGTTGTCCTTGGCAGTCAGCTTGCCCAGCACGCGCGCTGTCTTGCGGCGCAGGTCGGCCACCTGGACGAAAGTCTTGCCAAATTGGTCCACCGCCGCCGTGGCCGCCACCAGCAGCTCGCCCACCAGGGCATCGCGCTCGCCGTTGGCATCCGGGTTGCGGCGCTTGCCGACTTCGTCGAGGCGGTGGTGCAGGGCATCGACCAGCTGCTTGCGGCGCTTGGGGTTGTCCAGCAGGTCGTCTTGCAGGTAGGGGTTGCGTTGCACCACCCAGATATCACCCAGCACCTCGTACAGCATGCGGGCAGATCTGCCAGTACGGCGCTCCTGGCGCAGGCCGTTCAGGACATCCCAGGCGCGTGTGCCCAGCAGGCGGATGACGATTTCGCGGTCGGAAAACGAGGTGTAGTTGTACGGGATTTCGCGCAGGCGAACGGCTTCAGGGGCCTGCGCCAGCAGGGTGGACAACGCGGTGGGAGCATTCATTGGGGGAAAACCTGGGGTGGGCACAGCGCCCATGGGCCTGGGATGACAGTCGGGTAGCGATTTTAGGGCAGCGGACTTTCACCCTGCCGACAGCGGGTTGTCGGGAAACGACAGTGAAATCAGAACAGCACGCGGCTGCGGATGGTGCCCGGCACGTCCGCCAGCTTTTCCAGGGCCAAATCGCTGGATTCCGCATCGATATCGATCACCACATAGCCAATCTTCTCGTTGGTTTGCAGAAACTGCGCGGCGATGTTGATGCGGTTGTCACTGAACACCTGGTTGACCGCCGACAGCACGCCGGGCACGTTGTGGTGGATGTGCAGCAGACGGTGCTTGCCGGAATGGCTGCTGAGAGCCACCTCGGGGAAGTTGACCGACGATGTAGAGGTGCCGTTGTCGCTGTACTTGACCAGCTTCTCCGCCACTTCCAGGCCGATATTGGCCTGGGCCTCGATGGTGGAGCCGCCCACGTGCGGGGTCAGGATCACATTGTCCAGGCCGCGCAGAGGCGACTGGAACTCGTCCTTGTTGCTGCGCGGTTCTTCGGGGAACACGTCGATGGCGGCACCCAGCAGCTTTTTGGCCTGCAGGGCGGCGGCCAGCGCATCGATATCCACCACGGTGCCGCGTGCGGCGTTGATCAAAATGCCGCCCTGCTTCATGGCAGCGATCTCTTTGGCCCCAATCATCCACTGGGTGGCCGCGGTTTCGGGCACGTGCAGGGTGACGATGTCGCTCTGGCCCAGCAATTCGTGCAAGTTGCCCACCTGGCGCGCATTGCCCAGCGGCAGCTTGGTCACCACATCGTAAAAACAAACCTGCATGCCCATGGCTTCGGCCAACACCGACAACTGCGTGCCGATCGAGCCATAGCCCACGATACCCAGGGTTTTGCCGCGGATCTCGTAAGAATTTTCGGCCGACTTGAGCCAGCCACCGCGGTGCGCCACCGCGCTTTTCTCAGGGATGCCGCGCAACAGCAAAATCGCCTCGGCCAGCACCAGCTCGGCCACCGACCGGGTGTTGGAAAACGGCGCGTTGAACACGGCGATGCCGCGCTCGCGGGCGGCCTCCAGGTCCACTTGGTTGGTGCCTATGCAAAAGCAGCCCACGGCGACCAGCTTGTGTGCCTGGGCAAACACTTCTTGGGTGAGCTGGGTGCGCGAGCGGATGCCGATGAAATGCGCGTCGGCGATCTTTTCTTTCAGCTGGTCCTCGGGCAAAGCGCCGGGCAAGCTCTCGATCTGGGTGTAGCCCGCGTTGCGCAGCACCTCCAGCGCCGAAGGGTGCACGCCTTCCAGTAAGAGAAACTTGATCTTGCTTTTGTCCAGAGAAGTCTTGCGCATGCGGTGCCCGGCTGTCAGAGGTGGAGGGGAGGACGATGCTAGCATGCTGCGCCGCAACAAATAGGGCCCCCGCCCAGGCGACACTGTCCGTAGCAGGGGCTATTTGAAATCCCGGCTGGTGGTAGCCAGGCTGCCGAGCAAGGGGGTCAGGTCCACTAGCTTCTGGGCGATCAGGTTCATCACATCACCTTCGCGCTGCCAGCGGCCCCGCACCGCCAGCAGCCGGGACTGCAGCAGTGCGGCGCGCTGCGTCTCCCGCACGGCTTTCCAGCAGATCACTTGCACCACGCCGGTTTCGTCCTCCAGGGTGAGGAAAGTCGTGCCCTTGGCGGTGGGCGGCTGCTGGCGCAGCGTGACGATGCCGCAGTGGCGCACCATGCGGCCATCGGGCACGCCCAGCAGGTCTTGTGCCGACATCAGCCTGCGCCGGGCCAGTTGGGGCCGCAGCAGCGCCAGCGGGTGGCTGCGCAGGGTCAGGCCCAGGGACGCGTAGTCCCACTCCACCTCCTCCCCTTCCAGCGCGGGGGGCAATTCCAGCAGGTCCTCGTCCACCGGCGCGTCCCGCAGCAGCCGTGGCGTGGAGCGCAGGGCCGAGGCATCCCAGACCTGTTGCCGCCGGTGGCCGGACAGGCCCATCAGCGCATCGGCGGCGGCCAGGGTCTGCATCTCGTGCTGCTCCAGGTGGGCACGCCGGGCCAGGTCTTCGGCGCTGTCGAAAGGTGCTTCGGCACGGGCCTGCACGATGCGCTGGGCGGACTTTTTCTGCAGCTTGTCGATGAGGCGCAGGCCTAGCCGCACGGCCGGGGGGTGCGGCAGGTCTTCCAGGGTGCAGTCCACGTGGCTGAGCATCACATCCGGGGGCCGTACCTCGACACCGTGGCGCTGGGCATCCTGTACCAGCTGCGAGGCCGAGTAAAAGCCCAGCGGCTGGCTGTTGAGCAGGGCGGCCAGAAACTCGGCCGGGTGGTGCCGCTTGATCCAGCAACTGGTATAGACCAGCAAGGCAAACGATGCCGCGTGGCTTTCCGGAAAGCCGTACTCGCCAAAGCCCTTGATCTGCTCGAAGATATTCTGGGCAAACGCCTCGTCGTAGCCGCGCGCGGTCATGCCGCCAACGATCTTGTCGTAGTACTTTTCCAGCCCACCCTTGCGCTTCCAGGCGGCCATGGCCCGCCGCAGCCCGTCTGCCTCGCCCGGGGTGAACCCGGCGGCCAAAATGGAAATCTGCATCACCTGCTCCTGGAATATCGGAACCCCCAGGGTGCGGCCCAAAGCCTCTTCCAGCGCAGCGCTGGGAAAAGTGACGGGCTCGATGCCCTGGCGGCGGTTCAGGTAGGGGTGCACCATGCCGCCCTGGATAGGCCCGGGGCGCACGATGGCCACCTCGACCACCAGGTCGTAGAAGCAGCGGGGGCGCAACCGGGGTAGCATGCCCATCTGCGCCCGGCTCTCGATCTGGAACACACCCACGGTGTCGGCCTGGCAAATCATGTCGTAGGTGGCCACACACTTGGGCGGAATGTCCTGCATCGCCATGGTCTGGCCGGTGCGCTGGCCGATGAAATCCAGCGACTTGCGCAGGGCGGTGAGCATGCCCAGCGCCAGGCAGTCCACCTTGAGCAGGCCCACGGCATCCAGATCGTCCTTGTCCCATTCGATCACGGTGCGGTTGGGCATGGCGGCGTTCTCAATCGGCACCATGCGCGCCAGCGGGCCCTGGGTGAGCACGAAGCCCCCGGTGTGCTGGGACAGATGGCGCGGAAAATCCAGCAAGGCCGCGGTCAGCTCCAGCAGTTGCTGCACCGCCAGATCGTCCAGGCGCAGGCCTGCTTCCTGCAGCCGATCGGGGGCGATGGCCTGGCCGTCCCACCAGTGGTGGCCCTTGGCCAGCAGCTCCAGGGTTTCCAGCGGGAACCCCAGGGCCTTGCCCACGTCCCGGATGGCCGACTTGGGCCGGTAGCAGATGACCACGCCGGTCAGTGCCGCGCGGTCCCGGCCATATTTGGCGTACAGGTACTGCAGCACCTCTTCACGCCGCTCGTGCTCGAAGTCGATATCGATGTCGGGCGGCTCGTTGCGCTCGCGGCTGATGAAGCGCTCGAACAACATGTTCATGCGGGCCGGGTCCACCTCGGTCACACCCAGGCAGTAGCAGACCACGGAGTTGGCCGCCGACCCCCGGCCCTGGCAGAGGATGTGCTGGCTGCGGGCGAAACGCACGATGTCGTAGACAGTCAAAAAGTAATGCTCGAAGCGCAGGTCGCCAATGAGTGTGAGCTCGTGCTCGATCTGCTCTTGCTCCTTGGCTGCCATCCCCTGCGGCCAGCGCCGCCCTGCCCCCTCGTAGGTGATGCGGCGCAGATAGCCCATGGGCGTTTCGCCCGGCGGCACCACTTCGTCCGGGTACCGGTAGCGCAACTCGTCCAGAGAGAACTTGCAGCGTGCCGCCACCTGCAGGGTCTCGTCCAGCAGGTCAGGGGGGTAGGTCTGGGCCAGGCGCAGCCGGGTGCGCAAGTGCCGCTCCGCATTCGGCTGCAGGGCCAGGCCGCAGGCGGTCAGGGGCTGGCCGATCCGGGTGGCAGTAAGCACATCCTGCAGCGGCTTGCGGGAGCGCACATGCATGTGCACATCCCCGGCGGCCACCAATCCAATGGCGGTGAGCGCGCTGACCTGGCGCAACTGGTACAGCCACATCTCGTCGCCCAGCACGCGCAGCAACTGCACCGCCAGCCAGCAGCGACCGGTAAAGGCACCCAGCAGCCAGCGGGCCACGGATTCCAGTTGCGCGCCGGTGGAGCGCCGGTCCGGTGCGGCCAGCACCACGCAGTCGGCCAGGGCCTGCGGGTCTATGGCCTCGCGGGTGAGGTGGTAGGTGCCCTTGTGCGCCGACCGGCGCAGCCCGGTGATGAACTCGCACAGATTGCCGTAGCCGTTGAGATTGCAGGCCAGCACGATGAAGGTGAAGGGTGCTTCACCATCCACCTGGAACTGGCTGCCCACCAGCAGCGGCAGGCCTTGCTCTTTGGCGGCCACGTGGGCGCGCACGATCCCGGCCATGGAACACTCGTCGGTGACCGCCAGGGCGGCGTAGCCCAGCTTTTTGGCCCGTTCCACCAACTCGGCGGGTTGGCTGGCACCGCGCAGAAAAGAGAAATTGCTGAGACACCACAGCTCGGCATAGGGCTGAACAGAAAGCATGGCTTCAGGCGAATATGCCGTGCAGGAACCAGGCGGTGTCCTCATCGGCCAGCCGGGTCTGGTAAATCCACAGCACACCGGCGTGCGCGCTCAGGGCTACCCAGTAGTCGCGCACCACCGTCTGGGCGTGGGTGCCGGTATCGTCGCTGAGCCGGTGCCACCAGCCGCCTTCGATACGGTGCGGGCCCGACAGCAGATGCAGCATGCCCTGGTACAGCGGCCGGTCTGCCTGCACAGCCAAGGGCAAGGGCTGTGGCAGTACAAAGCTGGGCTGGGGCAGTGCGTACGGCACAAAGGGGGCACCCGCACTCTTGCGCGGCAGGGGCAAGGGTGCAGCTTGCCAATGCACCGCCCACTCCAGGCGGTGGTCTTCCTGCTGCACCGGGCGCAAAACCCGCTGCGGCCCCAGCCGGGCGGCAATGCGCTCCAGCACCAGGGCCAGCGACTCGCCGTCTTGCTGGCTGTCAGGCAGCAAGGACATGGTGGGGGCCTCGAACGCCCGCACCTCCACGGCCAGCAGCTCCAGGTCTCCCACCGGGGCCCGCAATTGCACTTTGGCCAGGTTTTCTGCGAGCAGACGGGCCAGGTGTTCGACGCTGCGGGTAGGCTCTGCGGTGCGGATGGCCAGCTCGCCACCGTCTCCGGCGGTTTTGGAGCGCATGGCATCGTGGCACCAGCGCAGGGTGAAGGCCGTGACACCACAGCGCCGGGCGGCCAGCCAGCCGCAGAGCTGGAGCAGCAGGCGGCGCGCACCGAACAGAATGGCCGGGGCATGCTCCACCCGCGACATCAGTTCCAGCCTGGCGTGAAACTGCTCGGGCAATGCCACCCAGGCATGGGCACTGGGGCGCAAACCATAGGCCTGGTCCAGGGCCAGCAGCAACTCCTTGTCGAAGCGGCGGCTGAGTCCACCGCGTGGCAGCGCCCGAACCTGGCCCAGGGTGGTGCAGCCCAGGCGCGCCAGCATGGGCGCGTGGGCCGCCACCGCCGCCAAAGATGCCAGCGGCAAGGCATCCAGCAGCACCGCCAGCGGTTGGGCAAAGCCGTTGCGCACGCCGCAACGCGCCAGGGCCAATGCCGCCAGACTGGTGGGAGCCCAGGCCAAAAAAGCCGCGCCCAGCGCCGCGGATTCCGTACGCACCTGCGCCGCCAGCGCGCGCCTGCCGCCAAACAGGCGCTCGCTGTCTTCCACCTCCATCAGCACGGCGGCTTCCACCATGGCCACGCGGGGGGTGAATTGCAGGCACCACACCGCCAGACCCTGGAGCGCCTCAGTGCGGGACGGATTGGGGGATGGGGGTGCTTCGGGGAGCAAGGCGGCCCACAGCATGGGAACTTTCGCGGGGAAGAAAAAACTGGCTGGGGCGCAACAGGCGCGGTGTCAGCACCGATGCCAGCCCACCGGGTACCGAAGGCAGCGTGACCGGCCCCGTGTGCACCGGGCCACGGCGCTTGAACACCTGCACGCGCAGCTCCCAGTCCAGGCCCAGGCTGGCATGCACCCGCAGCGGAGCCGCCGAAGCCTCATGCTGCGCGGCCTCGGGACGGCACAGAAACACCAAGCCCGCACAGCTTTGCGCACACACCTGCAGGCGGCGTATCTGTTCCTGCCGCGCCTGCGGCACCCAGGCCACCAGGGCACCGGCCGATCCGGATTTGATGAGCTGCTCGGTCACCCACAGCCGCTCTGCGGGGGTATCTGCCTGGATCCACACCAGTTGGCGCGGGTCCAGCCCTGCGTGCACCAGGCCCGGCAGATGCGGCTGCCTGGGCGGGCCCACCACCACCACCTGCCCCCCCTGGGCCACCACCTGGCGCAGTGCCGGCCCCAGCAGCCGCCATTCCAATACCGCCGGCTGCGGGCTCAGCACTTCGGCCAGCGCATGGCAGGGCCAGCCGCCGCCGGGCAGTTCCTGGTCCAGCAGCGCCCAGCCGGAAGCCACCACCGAAGCCACGGGCGTACCCAGCTCGGAGCCGCGCCAGACGGCCGCCGCCACTGCGGGGGGCAGTTGGCCAGGCACCCGTAGGGAGCGTAAGGACGGAATGGGCGCTGCGGGAAGCGCTTCGTGCCATGTGGGTTGGGCTTGCATGTGGGTTAATATACTGTTTATAAATACAGTATACGCACATAGCCGCCACCCTGCTAGCTTGTAGAGCGTGCTCCGGGCAGTTGCATCACCTTACCCACCAGGATGGGCACAGGCAGCGAATAATGTGCCGCCGCGATGTCCTGCACCCGGGCCAGCACGTCGGCGGGAAAAGCCGCCGACCGGGGGCCGCGCATGTCCACATGCAGCAGCATCTGCTCGCACACCGCCACCGGCTCTGCACGGCCCGGCAACACCAGTTCCAGAAAAATATGCAGCCGCTTGGCATCATGGCCCAGCAACTGGAGCTGCACCTGCACCTCGGCCCCCAGCTTCACCTCGTGCAGGTAGTGGATGTGGCTTTCCAGCGTGAACAGGCTGCCGTGGGTGCGGGCGCGGCCTGCGGCATCCAGGCCGATCTGGTCCATCAACGCGTCGGTGGCGTAGCTGCAAATCAGCCCGTAGTAGGCATCGCGCAAGTGGCCGTTGTAGTCCACCCAGTCGGGCTGCACTTTGGTGGTGTACAGGGGGTCAGATGCCATGGCGGGCTTTGGCGGCTTCCACGGCGGCCATCACGCTCTGGATGGCATCGTCGCGGTAGCGCTCCAGTTGCTTGATGCTGTGGGTGCCGAGCTGGGCGGTGGTGCCATCCACCACGCTGTCGATCAGCGCATCCGTCAACTTGGGGGCCACCAGCTTGGTCCAGGGCAGCTCCAAGGCCGGGCCAAACTGCGCCATGAAGTGCCGCATGCCCGCATCGCCCCCGGCCAGGGTGTAGGTCAAAAACGTGCCCATGAAGGACCAGCGGATGCCCGCGCCGTAGCGGATGGCATCATCGATCTCGCCGGTGGTGGCCACGCCGTCGTTGACCAGGTGCAGCGCCTCGCGCCACACGGCTTCCAGCAGGCGGTCGGCGATGAATCCGGGAATTTCCTTGCGTACGTGCAGGGGCCGCATACCGAGTGCGCTATAGATTTTGATAGCGGCGGCAATGGCTTCGGCCGAGGTTTTCTCGCCGCCCACCACTTCCACCAGGGGCAGCAGGTACACCGGGTTGAACGGGTGGCCGACCACGCAGCGCTCGGGGTGGGTGGCGCTGGCGTAAAAGTCGGTGGGCAGCAAGCCCGAGGTGGACGAGGCGATGATGGCATCGGGCCGGGCGGCCGCGCTGATCTGAGCGTGCAGCGACAGCTTGAGGTCTTGCCGCTCGGGGGCGCTTTCCTGGATGAAGTCGGCGTACTGCACGCATTCCGCGATGGTGGCCACAAAACGCAGGCGCTCCATGGAGGCCCCTGCGGCCAGGCCTTGCCGCTCCAACGCGGGCCAGGCATTGGCCACGTTGGCGCGCAGTTGCTGTTCGGCCCCGGCAGCCGGGTCCCAGGCGACGACATCCAGCCCGTGGGCCAGTGCGCGCGCAACCCAGCCGCTGCCGATAACGCCTACGCCCAGGGCGGCGAAGGTTTTGATAGTGGTAGTGATGGTCATGGTGAAAATTCAAGAAATTGTTGGATTGGAAAACCACCAGGCGGGCCAGGCCAGCACCTGGTCGGCCACCAGTTGGTAGCCCGCAGCCCCCGGATGGCAGCCGTCGCTGGCGGCTACATCGGCCCGCCAGAGTGCGCTGTCGGTCAAATAACGGGCCACAGGCAGGTACGGCACGCCCAGCGTCTGGGCGCGTTCGGCGTACAGAGGGCACAGGTCCAGAATGCGGGCATCCTGCGCCGCCTCGCCCACCGGGAACGGGCCCAGCACCACGGTGGGGTGCAGCGCCTGGGCCTCGGAGACGGTGCGGGTAAAGCACTCCACGCTCTGCGCCACCGCCACCCGCAGCCCGTCGCCCAGCGGGGTCATGTCGTTGGCACCGAATGAAAACACCAGGTACTTGCGGCACTCCGCCTGCAGGCGCACTGCCGACTCGGCCTGCCAGCGCTTTGCGATGCCCTGGCTGGTATCGCCGCGGATGCCCAGGTTGTGGGCGGTCACCGCATAGCCAGCGGCCCAGGCCGCCGCGCTGACACGGCCCGGCCAGCCCAGGCAGGTGGGGTCGCTGGTGCCCTGCGTCATCGAGTCGCCGATGAAGCAGATGCGGTGGTCGTTGACCAGATCAGCCACGCTTCTTCAGGCCCAGCTTCTGGCGGCCTTCTTCGGGGGTGAGCGTGCGTGCGCCCATCATGCTGATGATGCTGCGGGCCCGCTCCACCAGCGAGCCGTTGCTGGCGGGCACGCCCTTGTCCAGCCAGAGGTTGTCTTCCAGGCCCACGCGCACATTGCCGCCCAACAGCACCGCCTGCGCCACCATGGGCATCTGCATGCGGCCAATGCCAAACCCGGCCCAGGTGGCACCGGGTGGCATGTTGTCGGCCATGGCTTTCATGGTGGTGGTGTCGGCGGGCGCCCCCCAGGGGATGCCCAGGCAGACCTGGAACAGCGGCGCGTCACCCAGCAGGCCTTCTTTCAGCATCTGCTTGGCAAACCACAGATGGCCGGTGTCGAACACCTCCAGCTCGGCTTTCACGCCCAGCTCCAGAATGCGCTTGGCACCGGCGCGCAACTGGGCGGGGGTGGAGACATAGATGTAGTCGCCATCGCCAAAATTCAGCGTGCCGCAGTCCAGCGTGCAAATTTCGGGCAGTAGCTCTTCCACGTGGATCAGCCGGGCCAGCCCACCGACCAGGTCGGTGCCCGGGCCAAACTGCATGGGGTTTTCGCCCGCGCCGATCTCCAGGTCGCCGCCCATGCCCGCCGTCAGGTTCAGCACCATATCCACGCCACTGGAGCGGATGCGGTCCACCAGTTCGCGGTACAGGGCCGGGTCGCGACTGCCTTTGCCGGTGGCCGGGTCGCGCACATGGCAGTGCACTACGGTGGCCCCGGCTTTGGCGGCCTCGACCGCAGCTTCGGCAATTTGCTTGGGGGTGACGGGAATGGCCGGGTGGCGGCCAACGGTGTCGCCCGCGCCAGTCACGGCGCAGGTCAGGATGACATCATGGTTCATGCTTGGCTTTCTTTACAGACCGAGGGACGTGCGCACGGCGGGCAGGCCGTCTTTGCCGTCATAGGTTTTGACACCCGCCAGCCACTTGGTCAGCAGCTCGGGGTTTTGCTTCAGGAAATCTTTGGCAGCGGTGGCGGGCAGCACCTTGGCCATGATGGGCACCATCAGGCGGTTTTCCACGTCGGTGCTGAACACCAGGTTGCTCACCAGCTTACCTGCGTTCGGGCAGCGCTCCTGGAAGTCGGTAGCTACCAGGGTCTTGACCGAGGCCTCACCAAAGTTGGGGCCAAAGTAGGCATCCCCGCCGGTCAGGTAGCTCAGCTTCATCTGGATGTTCATGGGGTGCGGCTCCCAGCCCAGAAACACCACCATCTTCTTCTGCCGAATGGCGCGCTGCACCTCGGCCAGCATGCCCGCCTCGCTGGACTGCACCAGCTTGAAACCGCCCAGGCCCAGCGCGTTTTTGTCGATCATCTCCTGCACCTTGGCATTGGCGCTGCTGCCTGCTTCGATACCGAAAATCTTGCCGTCCAGCTCTTTCTGGAACTTGGCAATGTCGGCAAAGCTCTTCAACCCTGCTTCGGCCACATAGGCGGGCACGGCCAGGGTGGCCTTGGCACCGCTGAGGTTGGGGGTAGGCAACACCACCAGGTTTTTGGCCTTGACCAGCGGATCCACCATACCGTCTTGCATGGGGCTCCAGTAGCCCAGCGACACATCGATCTGCTTGCTCTTCAAACCCGCAAAAGAGATGGGCACCGAGGCGATGGTGGTGCTGGGGGTGTAGCCCAGGCCTTCAAACACCGTGGTCGCCAGCGCAGTGGTGGCGGTGATGTCGCTCCAGCCGATGTCCACAAAGCGCACCTTCTTGCAGCTTTCGGCCTCTTGGGCCATCGCAGGTACCAAGCACATCGCTGCCACCGCCAAACCTACACCCTGGAGCAATTTTTTCATCATGTTTCCTTTTGGATAATCACCGCACATTGCGACCACCGCCTTGCGATGGAATGGAATTTACCGGGGGGTAGTCTTAAAAAACGACGCATTGCGACCAGTCATTGACCAGCAGCGACCACGCGGGTTTGCCCCAGTCTGCTAAAAACCGGCATGCCCACCGAAGACCTGTACTTTTTGCTGCTGCCCGCGTTTTCGATGCTGGGCTTTGTGTCGGCGGTCGAGCCGCTGCGGGTGGCGAACCGTTTCCGCAAAGACCTGTACCGCTGGCACATCCTCAGCGTGGACGGCGGCCCGGTGACGGCCAGCAACGGCATGTCGCTGAATGCCGAAGGCTCGCTGGACACGGTAGACCGCGCCCCCACCCTGTTCATCGTGGGTGGCTTCAACCCGCTGGAGCACTACACACCGGCGCTGGGCAACTGGCTGCGGCGGCTGGACCGGGCGGGCACGGTGCTGGGAGCCATCGACACCGGCAGCTTTGTGCTGGCCGAGGCCGGGCTGCTGCAGCGCCAGAAGCTGACCCTGCATTGGGAGGCGATATCGGCGTTTGTGGAGCGCTACCCGGCGCTGGCTGCCATGGTGACGCAGGAGCTGTTTGAAATCGACGGCCAGCGCATCACCAGCGCGGGCGGCACCGCCTCTATCGACATGCTGCTGGCGCTGATTGCGCGCAAGCATGGCCACGCGCTGGCCACCGCGGTATCAGAACAGTTTGTGCTGGGCCGCATCCGCAACCCGTCGGACCACCAGCGCATGCAAATTGCCGCGCGGTATGGCATCCACAACAAGAAAACCATCCAGGTGGTGAGCGAAATGGAGCGCCATATGGAAGACCCGCTGTCGCCCGACGCGCTGGCCGACAGCATTGGCGTGACCCGGCGGCAACTGGAGCGGCTGTTTGCCACCTACCTGAAAGACACACCCTCGCACTTCTACCTGGGCCTGCGGCTGGACCGGGCGCGCCAACTGCTGCAGCAAACCGAGATGCGCATCATCGAGGTCAGCGTGGCCTGCGGCTTTGAGTCACCTTCGTACTTTTCGCGGGCCTACCGCAGCCGGTTCCACAGCCCGCCCAAGCAAGACCGCCTGGCAAGTTAGAACCCAGAAATGAAAAAACCACCCGAAGGTGGTTATTCATTTTTTTGCTGGCAGCGCACCCTACAAAACGGCGGGCTGACAATCAGCCCGGGCGGTTTGCTTAAAAGATTTAAGCGGCGACAGGTGCGGCAGCCAGTGCCTTCACCTTGGTGCTCAGGCGGCTCTTATCGCGAGCTGCCTTGTTCTTGTGGAAGATGCCCTTGTCGGCAACCGTGTCCACCACCGCTTGCATCTTGGCAAACAGTTCGGTGGCTTTGGCTTTGTCGCCGGTCAGAACGGCTTTTTCGACGTTCTTGACAGCGGTACGGTATTTGGAACGCAGCGAGGTGTTGGCAGCGTTGATTTTTACGTCTTGGCGGACGCGCTTGCGGCCGGATGCGAGACGGGGGTTCTTTTTCTTGGGCTTGGTTGCCATGATGTTTTCCTAGTGAGATTGTTAGAGGATGATGCCAGCAAAGCCCGCGAGTATAGCATTCGGGCAGCCCAGCACCCCAGGCGGGCTACACTGGGTGGGTGAGTCTCTTCAAATCTGCATCCACCATCTCCCTGCTGACCCTGGCTTCCCGTGTGGCGGGTCTGGTCCGTGACCAGTTGTTTGCCGCCACCTTTGGCGCCAATGCCATGACCGACGCGTTCTACGTGGCGTTCCGCATTCCCAACCTGTTTCGCCGCCTGTTTGGCGAAGGCGCATTCAGCCAGGCCTTTGTGCCGGTGCTGGCCGCCAGCAAGGCCAAAAACGGTCCCGAAGCCACCAAACTGCTGATCGACAGCGTGGCCACGGTACTCACCTGGGTGCTGGTGCTGACCTGCGTGCTGGGTGTGCTGGGCGCGCCGCTGCTGGTGTGGGCCATGGCCGGGGGGTTGCAGCAGGAGCCGCAGGCCTACGGTGCGGCCATCACCATGACGCGCTGGATGTTCCCTTACATCCTGTTCATCTCGCTGGTGTCCATGGCCTCGGGCATCCTGAACACCTGGCGCATATTTGCCGTGCCTGCCGCCACCCCGGTGCTGCTGAATGTGGCCATGATCGGCGCTACGGTGTTCTGTACGCCGTGGTTCCGCCAGATGGGCATCGAGCCCATGTACGCCCAGGTGGTCGGCGTAATGCTGGGCGGCGTGCTGCAGCTCGGCGTGCAAATTCCGGCGCTGAGACGCTTGGGCCTGCTGCCGAAAATTGGAGCCAGTTGGGCTGTGGTGCACGCTGCTTGGGCGGATGCAGCTACCAGAAACGTAGCAAAACTGATGGTTCCCGCGCTGCTGGGCGTGGGCGTGGCGCAAATCTCGCTGTTCATCAACACCCAGATCGCCTCGCGCCTGGCCCCCGGCAGCGTGAGCTGGCTCAGCGGGGCCGACCGGCTGATGGAATTCCCCACCGCCATGCTGGGCGTGGCCCTGGGCGTGGTGCTGATGCCGCAACTGGCAGGGGCCAAGGCCGCCAACGACCCGCTGCGCTACTCCGCCATGCTCGACTGGGGCCTGCGCCTGGTGGTGGTGCTGGCCGTACCCTGCTCGGTGGCGCTGCTCACTTTTGCCACGCCGCTGGTGGCGGTGATCTTCCATTACGGCGCGTTCACCGCCCGCGATGTCAACCAGACCGCGCTGGCCCTGATGGGCTGGGGCGTGGGCCTGCTGGGCGTGGTGGCCATCAAGGTGCTGGCCCCCGGCTTTTTTGCCAGCCAGAACATGAAAACCCCGGCGCGTATCGCCATCGCCGTGCTCATCATCACCCAGTTGCTGAACCTGGCGCTGGTGCCCCTGTTCCAGCACGCGGCGCTCACGCTGTCGGTGGGCCTGGGCGCACTGATCAACGCCACCTGGCTGCTGATCGGCCTGCGGCGGCGCGGCAGCTACGTGCCGGTGCCCGGCTGGTGGAAGTTCAGCCTGCAAGTGGTGGCGGCCAGCGCTTTGCTGGCGGTGTTTTTGGTCTGGGCCGCCAGCGCCCTGCCCTGGACCCGCTTTGAGGGCGCAAAATTGGAACGCATTGGCTACCTTGCGCTGGTGCTGCTTGGATCAGCAGCTATATATTTCGCAGCACTGTGGGCGACCGGCATGAAGTTACGTAAATTGCTGCACCCGAGCGTGAAATCCGCTTGACGCTGGGCTGCGACACGCTAGAAACTAGACCATGCACATTCCCTACCAAGCCCCCACCCCGCTGGAGTATTTTGCGGCGCTGGTGCAAAGCGATGAACACTTTCCGCTGCTGGAGGCGGTGGCCAGCCTGGCGCAAGACGAATACCCCGAGCTGGACATCGAACAGGTGCTGGGCGATGTAGACCAGCTGCTGGCCCGCCTCAAGCGCCGCCTGCCGCGCGACGCGGTGCCGCTGCAGCGCCTGCGTTCGCTCAACCAATTCTTCTACCGCGACCTGAACTTTGGCGGCAACGTCAACGACTACTACGACCCCGACAACAGCTACCTCAACGCCGTGCTGCGCACCCGCCGGGGCATCCCGATATCGCTGGCCGTGCTGTGGATGGAGCTGGCCCAGGGCATAGGCCTGGTGGTGCGCGGCGTGGCGTTTCCGGGGCATTTCATGGTCAAGATCAACCTGCCCAAGGGCCAGGTGGTGATGGACCCGTTCACCGGCCAGTCGCTGAGCCGCGAAGAGCTGTCGGAACGGCTGGAGCCCTACACCCGGCGCAACGCGCTGTCTGATGATTTTGAGGTGCCACTGGGCCTGTACCTGCAGGCCAGCCCGCCGCGCGACATCCTGGCCCGCATGCTGCGCAACCTGAAAGACATCCACACCGCGCAAAGCGACTGGCAGCGCCTGCTGCCGGTGCTGAACCGCCTGCTGGTGCTGCTGCCCGATGCCTGGAGCGAGTACCGCGACCGGGGCCTGGCCCACGCCGCCCTGGGCCACACCCGGCCCGCCGTGATCGACCTGGAAAAGTACCTGCTGTGCTCG
This sequence comes from Rhodoferax sp. LS1P39, assembly GCF_056521425.1. NCBI lineage: Bacteria > Pseudomonadati > Pseudomonadota > Betaproteobacteria > Burkholderiales > Comamonadaceae > Rhodoferax > Rhodoferax sp. LS1P39. The sequence goes on from NZ_JBWMAV010000001.1 coordinate 383,450, forward strand.
CAGGACGCGCTGGACCTGGACAGCATCTCCGAGCGCCTGAGCAGCCTGCGCAGAGCCAAAAACTAAGGCTTCGGCTCGGCCAGAAACAGCGCCTGCAAATCACTCAAGAAGTCAAAACCGCGCACCGTGGGCCGCACGCGCACACCGTCGCGCTCTAGCAAACCCTTGCGCTCGCCCTCGGCCAGGCCCTTCTGGATGCTGGTCAGCGGCAGGCCGGTGCGCTCGGTGAACTTGGGCAGCTCAAAGCCGTCGCGCAGACGCAGGGCGTTGAGCATGTACTCGAAGGGCAGCTCGGCACGCGCAACGTCGTCGTCCTGCGCCAACGCCTTGCCCGCCAGGGCGTTGGCCATGTACAGATTGGGCTCGCGAAACCGTACCTGCCGGATGATGCGGTGGGCAAAGCTGAGCTTGCTGTGCGCGCCCGCGCCAATGCCCAGATAGTCGCCAAACTGCCAGTAGTTCTGGTTGTGCACACAGGCGTGGCCGGGCAGCGCGTAGGCCGAGACTTCGTAACGGTCCATGCCCGCCGCACCGGTCATCTCGGTGATCTTGTCCAGCATGTCGTAGCCCAGGTCTTCCTCGGGCACCTGGGGCGGGAACTTGGCGAAGTAGGTGTTGGGCTCGATGGTCAGTTGGTAAATACTGATGTGTTTGGGCCCTAGCGCTAGTGCCGTCTGCATATCCAGCTCTAGATTTTGTAGCGTCTGGCCAGGCAGCGCGTACATGATGTCGAGGTTAAAAGTGTCAAACGACTGGGCCGCTTCTTCCACCGCCGCAATGGCCTGGGCGCTGTCGTGCACCCGGCCCAGGGCTTTCAAATGCGTGTCGTTGAAGCTCTGCACGCCCACCGACAGGCGCGTCACCCCGGCGCTGCGGTAGGCGCGAAAGCGGTTCTTCTCGAAGGTGCCGGGGTTGGCTTCCAGGGTGATTTCGCAATCCGGCTCCAACTTCAGGCGGGCGCGGATGTCGCCGATCAGCCGGTCAATCGCCTGCGGCGAAAACAGGCTGGGCGTGCCGCCGCCGATGAAGATGCTGTGCACCGTGCGGCCCCAGACCAACGGCAGCGCGGCCTCCAGGTCGGCCATCAGCGCGTCGATGTAGCGCTGCTCGGGCACTTCGCTGGTCGGCGTGGGCGCTGACAGATTGGCGGCAGGATGCAGGGTCTGCGCGCCATCGCTGCGCAGCTCATGCGAGTTGAAATCGCAGTACGGGCATTTCTTCAGGCACCAGGGCAGGTGCACGTACAGCGACAGCGGCGGCAGTGCGGCCAGTTGCAGCAGGCCGGGGCGCATGTGGTGTTGCAGGTCTTTCATGGCAGCCAGCGCTCGCGCATCAGGGCCAGCATGGCACGCGACGACTGGCCGCGGTGGCTGTTCGCATTCTTCACCTCGGGTGTCAGCTCGGCAAAGGTCTTACCGAACTGCGGCAAGAACATCACCGGGTCAAAGCCAAAGCCGTGCTCGCCCTGCGGCGCACGGGTGATCTCGCCCACCGCCCGGCCCACGGCGATCAGCGGCTCGGGGTCATGGGGCGAGCGCACGGCCACCAGGGTGCTGACCAGGGCGGCGCGGCGGTTGTCGACGTGCGCCATCTGCTCCAGCAGCGCGCGCACGTTGTTGTCGTCACTCTTGGGGTAGCCGAACTGGGTGGCGTAGTACGCGGTTTGCACGCCCGGCAAGCCGCCGAAGGCATCGACGCACAGGCCTGCGTCGTCGGCCACGGCGGGCAGGCCGCTGTGGGCGCTGGCGTGCCGGGCCTTGGCCAGGGCGTTTTCGACGAAGGTGTGGAAGGGCTCCTCGGCCTCCGGGATGCCCAAGCTGCCCTGCGCCACCAGTTCCAGGCCCAGCGGGGCGAACAGGGCTTGCAGCTCGAACAGCTTTCCTGCGTTGTTGGATGCTAAAACGATTTTCATGTCAAATGTACCTCTAGCGCTTACTCCTTGAGCGTGAGCAGCTCTTATTTCGATAGTGCGACCTGCTGCAGGTCCATCAACTCGGCGATGCCCGCCTCGGCCAGCGCCAGCAGTGCGTCCATCTCGGAGCGGGCAAAGGCCACGCCCTCGGCCGTGCCCTGCACTTCCACAAAATGGCCTGCGCCGGTCATCACCACGTTCATGTCGGTGTCGCAGGCGGCATCTTCGGTGTATTCCAGGTCCAGCAGCGGCGTGCCGTGCACGATGCCCACCGAGATGGCGGCCACGGGCTGGAGGATGGGCGTGACGCTGAGCTTGCCAGACTGCAGCAGCACGTTGACAGCATCCTGCGCCGCCACAAACGCGCCGGTGATGGCCGCCGTGCGGGTACCGCCGTCGGCCTGCAGCACGTCGCAGTCCAGGTGGATGGTGCGCTCGCCCAGCAGCTTCAGGTCAAACACGGCGCGTAGCGAGCGGCCGATCAGGCGCTGGATTTCCTGCGTGCGCCCGCTTTGCTTGCCGCGCACGGCCTCGCGGTCGCTACGGGTGTGGGTGGCGCGCGGCAGCATGCCGTATTCGGCGGTGACCCAGCCCTCGCCACTGCCCTTTTTGTGGCCAGGCACTTTTTCTTCGACAGACGCGGTGCACAGCACTTTGGTATTGCCAAACTCGATCAGCACCGAGCCTTCGGCGTGCATGGTGTAGCCGCGGGTGATGCGCACCGGGCGCAGTTGCTGGGTGGCACGGCCACCGCTACGGATGAATTCGGTCATGGTGTGGGTTTCAAAAACATACAAACACCCCGCTGTTTCGGCGTGGGGGAACTCAGGCTCGCTTCGCAGCGGCTTTGCGGATGGCTTCGTTGATCTCGGCGATGGACCGCTCGATGGCGGCATCGTCCAGGTCGTCGATCAGGCTTTCGGGCCCGTGCGGCTGGATGGACGAGGCAAACACACCCGGCTGGATCGTGTCGGTGGAGATGCCCCGGGTGGACTCGAACATGTCCGGGGTTTCCCATTCGATGGCCAGCACGGTGACATTGTCGCTGCGGGCACCGCCCTTGCGCAGCGCCTGCTCCACCAGGTCGGGCACGGCCTGCGACACCGGGGCGCTGGCCAGGCCGCGCACGATGGTGGCATCGTCCAGGTTGTCCCACAGGCCGTCGGAGCACAGCATGATTTTGTCGCCCTGGTGCAGCGCCACCGGGCCGGTGATGTCGAACTGGGGTTTGACCGGCGATCCCAGGCAGGTGTAGAGCACGTTGCGGTTCACCAGATGGGGCAACTGCGGCCCGCCCTCGGCACGGTGCTGCTCGGCATAGGAATGGTCGCGCGTGCGGGTCAGCAGCGCGCCGTCGCGCACCACGTACAGACGCGAATCGCCGCAGTGCACCCAGGTGGCGCTGTTGCCCTGCACCACCGCAGCCACCAGGGTGGTGCGGGGGGTGTCGAGCATGCCGTGTTTGGCGGCGTAGCGCAGGATCTGGTCGTGGGCCGACAGCAGTGCAGCGCTCAAGAATTCGGCCGCATGGGGCAGCAGCGGGCGGGCCTGCTTCTGGTACAGGGCCGACAGGCTTTGCAGCGCCATCTGGGCCGCCACCTCGCCTTCGGGGTGGCCACCCATGCCGTCGGCCAGCAGGAACAGGCCCGAGCCACTGGTATAGCAATAGCCCATACGGTCTTCGTTTTTTTCGCGGCCGCCCTTGCGGCTGACCTGGAATACCGAAAACTTCACTTGGGCGTGGACCCGATGCCGGTGGCTTCGCGCACGTTCTTCTTGGTGTCAGACACCAGGGTGTCAAACTGCAGGCGCAGCTTCTCGGCCACGGTCAGCTTGGTGTAGCGGCGCTCGCCTTCGCGGCTGAGCTCTTTTTGCAGCGCAAACACCGACTGCGGGCGCGACAGCGGGTCGATCGACATGCACCACTCGACCACCTCGATCAGGTTGTCTGAATAGATGCCGCGCAGCCGCGACAAGGCCAGGCCGATGCGGTCTTTTTCCAGCCGCTGGGGTGCTTCGTTGGGCGGAAAGCCCTGCATGCAGGCGTAGATGCAGGCGCCGATGGCGTAGATGTCGGTCCACGGCCCCATGGAGGCATCGCGCCGGTACATCTCGGGGGCGGCAAAGCCGGGGGTGTACATGGGGCGGATGAAGTTGCCTTCTTTGTTCAGCACCTCGCGGGCCGCGCCGAAGTCGATCAGCACCGCCTTGTTGTCGTCGGTGATGAAGATATTGGCGGGCTTGATGTCCAAATGCAGCATCTTGTGCTGGTGCACGATGCGCAAGCCGCGCAATATCTCGTCAAACAGGCTGCGGATAGTGGATTCGCGAAACACCTTCTGCTTGCGCTGGTCGCGCGAGGTAATGATGAAGTCCTGCAGGGTCGCGCCCTCCAGGTAGTTCATCACCATGTAGACGGTTTCGTTCTCGCGGAAAAAATTGAGCACGCTGACCACCGACGGGTGCGAGATCTGCGCCAGCGAGCGCCCTTCTTCAAAAAAGCTCTTCAGCCCCAGCCGGTAGAGCGACAATTTTTCGGGCTGCACCTGCGGCAGCAGCTCGCCGACTTCGCGGGTGGCCAGAGAGCTGGGCAGGTATTCCTTGACCGCCACCTGGCCGCCATCGGCCCCTACCGCCAGGTACACCACGCCAAACCCACCGGACGAGAGCCGCCGCACGATGTGGTAGCCCCCGATAGCGGTGCCGGGCGGAAGCGTGGCCGGTTTGTTTTTGGACATAAATGGGCAGGGGCAGCAGGGGGCGGGGAAGCGGCAAAAAGGCGGTTTGGAGACCTGCCACCAATACGGTGCAAAAGCCCTGGGTTTTTACATCGGATGGGAGGCAAGTCGTCGGTTATTCTCAGGCCATTGCAACGATATGTACCTTCTCAATGCCAGTTTACAGCATGACCGGCTACGCCAGTGCCCAGCACAGCAGCGCCACCGCCACCCCGGATTCCGACGCTAAAACCGATTCCAAAAGCACGTCGGCACGCCGTTTGGGGATCGAAATCCGCTCCGTCAATAGCCGCTTTCTGGACCTGAGTTTTCGCCTGCCCGACGAGTTGCGCAGCCATGAACCCGCGTTGCGCGAACGCGTCATGGCCCAGCTCAAGCGTGGCAAGGTGGAAGTGCGCGCCGCGATTGAAAGCAGCGCCTCCGGCAGCCTGGCCGCGCCCTCCCCACACCTGCTGCAGCGCGTCAACTCGCTGCAGGATTCGGTCAAGGCCTGGCTGCCCCAGGCCGCATCGCTGAGCGTGGCCGACATCCTGCGCATGGCCTCCAACGAGCAAGCCCCCGCCAACGACTGGGCCGACGATGTGCTGCCGCTGGCCGACACAGTGCTGCAGTCCCTGGTGGCCGCCCGCCAGCGCGAAGGCGAACGCCTGACCACCATGCTGATCGGCCACCTGAAACAACTGCGCGCCCTGGCCGAAAAAGCCCTGCCCCTGGTGCCCCAGCTGGTGGAACAGCAGCGCCAGCGCTTCATCGAGCGCTGGAAGGAAGCCATGGCCCTGGCCGAGGGCGCCACCCTGCCCGAAGCGGCCCAGGACCGCGCCCTAACCGAGGCCACCGCCTTCGCCATCCGTATCGACGTGGCCGAAGAGCTGACCCGCCTGCATTCGCACCTGGACGAGATGGAGCGCATCCTCAAAAAAGGCGGCGAAGTCGGCAAGCGCCTGGACTTCCTGATCCAGGAACTGCACCGCGAAGCCAACACCATGGGCAGCAAATCCGCGGCGCTGGAGCTAACCCGCATCTCGGTAGACATGAAGGTGCTGATCGAGCAGATGCGCGAGCAAGTGCAGAACGTGGAGTGATCGCTCGGATTTATAAGAAATCAGCCTCCAGCGCTTATTCCATAAGCGCAAGAAGCTATAAAAGGTAGAGCAGCGGTAGTTTTGTGCCTACCGCAAGCCCAGCAGCAGCACCACCGCCAAAGCCAACACCACGGCCACCCCTTGCCAAAAAACCACCGGGTTGCGCTCCACCAGCGGCGGGGCGCGCTGCCGCAAGAATTGGGGGCCGGGAGCGTGCAGGTCGTGCACAAACTCCGACAGCGCCTCCTGGCGCTTGGCCGGTTGCGGGTGCAGGGCTTTTTGCAGCACGCCGTCCAGCCAGTCGGGGAGTTCGGGGCGCAAGTGGCGTACCGGTACATAGCGCAGCCGCTTCAGGTCGGCGGGCGACTGCAGCTGCGTGACCTGCAGGCCGTACGGCAGCTGTGCGGTCAGCATCTGGTAGGCCAGCACGGCCAGCGAGAACAATTCAGACCGCGCACTGCCGCTACCACCCGTGAAGTATTCGGGCGCGGTGTACTGCAGCGTGCCGACAATGGCATCGGCCCTTGCGCGCGGCGTGCCTTCGGTCAGGCCCGCCACGTGGGTAGAGGCGAAGTCGATGATCTTCACCGTGCCGGTGCGGTCAACCATCAGGTTCTCGGGCCGCAGGTCCTGGTGCAGCATTTCCTTGCCATGGAAGGCCTGCAGCCCCTTGGCCACCTGGGCGATGATGCTGCGCACGGTGTCCAGGTCGGGGCGGGGGTGGTCGGTCATCCACTGGCTGAGGGTTTGGCCGTCGACAAACTCCATCGCCACGAAGACGTGGTGGCGCGGTCGGTCGGTGGCAAAGGCTTTGAGCACGTGCGGGCTGTGCAGGCGGCGCGCCACCCATTCCTCCAGCAAAAAGCCGTCCAGGTAGGCCGGGTCTTCGCGCATATCGACCGACGGGGTCTTCAGCACCACCTGCTGGCCGGTGGCATCGTCCAACGCCAAAAACACATGGCTGCGGGCACTGGCATGCAGGCCACGCACCACGGTGTAGCCCTCAAACTGCATGCGCGGCGACAGCGCTGGCGGCACAGCCAATCCCGCACGCTGGGCCTGCAGGGGTAGCGGGTCGGCGGCGGGCAGCGCGTCGATGCGCAGCAGCTGCACCGTCATGTCGTCGTCGGCCCCGCGCGCCTGGGCGGTGCTCACCAGCGCGCTGGCGGCCGCGTCGAAGTCATCCGGGCACAGCGCCAGGGCGGCATGCACGGCGGCGGCATCGAAGTGCAGGTACGCGCCGTCGGTGGCCAGCAGGTAGATCTCGCCCACTTCGGCGCTGAGGCAGCGGTAGTCGATCTCCACATTTGGGCCCACGCCCAACGCACGGCCCAGATAGGACTCGGCGCTGGAGAGGTGGACGCGGTGGTCCTCGGTCAGTTGTTCCAGCGACTGCGGGTGCAGCCGGTAGATGCGCGAGTCGCCCACATGCAGCAGGTGCACCTCGCGCCCCTTCAGCACCAGGGCGCTGAAGGTGCAGACGTAGCCACTGTCTTTGTCAAACCGTGCATGGCTGCGCATGGTTTGCGCGTGCAGCCAGGCGTTGGTAGCGCCCAGCACCCGCTGGGCAGAGCGGCGCACCGACCAGGCATCGGACGTGGCGTAGTAGTCGTCCAGAAAACCGCGCACCGCCGCCGCGCTGGCCTCCTGGCTCACCGCGCTGGAGCCAATGCCGTCGGCCTGTGCTACCACAATGCCCTTGCTGCTGCGCAAGGGCTCCAGGGGCAGCATGGCACCATGGAAGTCCTGGTTGATGCGAACGGCGCACTCTGCGCCTTCAACCCTTTTACGCCCGGCCCGCGAGTGCTGGCCGAGCGTCACACGCAAGGCGTGGGTCATGCCGATTTCAGCCGATGGCGCGCTTGGGGGCCGTCTTGTAATGCGTCGAATACAGGGTCAGGCCGACGAAAGTCAAACCGCCCACCAGATTGCCCAGCACGGTGGGAATTTCGTTCCAAATGATGTAGTCCATCATGGTGAACTTGCCGCCCAGCATCAGACCGGTGGGGAACAAAAACATGTTGACGATGCTGTGCTCAAAACCCATGTAGAAAAACACCATGATGGGCATCCACATGCCGATGGCCTTGCCCGAAACGCTGGTAGACATCATGGCCGCCACCACGCCGGTGGACACCATCCAGTTGCACATCACGGCACGCACAAACAAGGTCAGCATGCCGCCAGCGCCGTGCGCCGAGTAGCCCAGGGTGCGGCCTTCGCCGATATGGCCGAGCTTTTCGCCAATGGCATTGGGTGCCTCGGTGAAACCGAAGGTGAAGATGATGGCCATGAACACGGCCACCGTCAGCGCGCCGGCAAAGTTGCCCACAAACACCAGCCCCCAGTTGCGCCACACACCGGCCCAGGTAGCACCGGGGCGCTTGTCGAGCACGGCCAACGGCGCGAGAGTGAACACGCCGGTCAGCAGGTCAAAACCCATCAGATACAGCATGATGAAACCCACGGGGAACAGCATGGCACCGATCAGCGGGTTGCCGGTGTTGACGGTCACGGTGACGGCAAACGCTGCCGCCAGGGCCAGAATGGCACCGGCCATGTAGGAGCGGATCAGCGTGTCGCGGGTGGACATCAGCAGCTTGGATTCACCGGCATCGACCATCTTGGTCACGAATTCGGCAGGGGCGAGGTAGGCCATATAACTTCCTTGAAAACGGAAAACTGAAGAGCGCCCACAGACAGATTGCCTGGGGTGGCGCACAAAAGGAAACGGCATCCGCGGCAGCACCCGGTGTAAGGGTGAAGCCAGGGACGCCGTTATCCTTGGATGCACGAATCGACTGCTTGCGAAAGAACCGCAAACACCATGCTCTAGAGCCGTCTTTAGCCCAACAACGCAGTAGCTATGCAAGTTTCGTACCGCTGGATTCCCACGGATTCCAGCCATTTGCGCCTTAATCCGTACCAATAGGCCTCGACCCGGTGCACGTTGCGCACCAGCCTGGTTCAGCCTGGGGGCGCTGGCTGGGCAAACACCAGATCCGGCAGCGACAGCGTGGCCTCGGCCACTTCCAGCAGGCGGCGGTTTTGGTCCATCGAGGTTTTCTGCAGCACCCGAAAGGCGGCCTCTTCGTTCATACCCATGCGGGCCATCAGCACGCCCTTGGCGCGTTCGATCACCTTGCGCTCGTGCAGGGCGCGGCGGGCGGCATCCAGCTCCAGCTCCATACCGGCCATGCGGGCAGATTGCGTTTGCAGCAGCTCGAACAGCGCGGGCGACGCGCTGCCAGGGTGGGCCAGCGCCTCTGGTGCGGTGGTGCTGGCCGAGTCAAAAAACCGGTCTACCGCATGCGTGCGCTGCGGCGGGTTGTCGCGCAGGCGGCGCAGCAGGCCTTTGGAGTCCTGCAGGTCCTGCTGGGCCTCCAGAATGCGGGCCGCGCAATCTTCACGCAGGCGTTTGACCAATTCCACCTGTAACTGCCACAGGGCATTGATGCGCTCGGTGCACACGTCGAACCAGGGCTCGCTGAGCTTGCTGTCCAGCGCCGCGCCGGGTTTGGCGATGCACAGCGTGCGGCGCAAACGTTCCAGTTGGGCCACCCCCGGGGCCAGCTGCTCCTGCTCCCAGCGGGTACGCAGAGCCGGTTCGGCGAACTCGGCAAACACCTGCAGGCTGCGCTCCTGCGCGTCGATCAGGTGCACCACGCGCTGTTGCTGGGCCTCGTTGCCTTGGCCCGAGGCATACATCAGCGCGCCCACGGCCCGCTCCTGGCCCGCCTCTTCCTGGGCCTGCACCAGGTGCAGCAAGGCCACCAGCAGGCGCGAGACACTGGGCAGCCCGGCCCCATCGGCTACGTGGAACACCAACTCGATCAGCCCGGCGATCAGATGGCTGAAAGCCGCCACCGCATCGTGGGCCCCCATGGCCTGGCTCTCGATCTGGCTGCGCAGCGCCGCCAGCGCGTCCAGGCCCAGCAGGGCCCAAGCCATTAAAGACAGTGCTTTGGCAGTCGCCCCCTGGGCAGGTTCCAGATGCTCGGCAAACACCGCGCGCAACTGGGCTTCCAGCGGCTCCACCTCGGCCACAATTTTGCGGCGCATGTCGGCAAAGCGCTGCGCCTTGGACGCGAGGTAAATGCTGGAAGCACCCCGCTCGCGCTGCAGGCCCTGGATCAACTGGCCAATGGCATCCACCAGCTCGGCCCGGCTGGCCAGCTGGCGCACCGCGTCGATCTCCAGCTGCTTGGCACGCAGCACGAGGTTCGAGACCGACAGGGCTGCGGGCATACCGCTAGGCTAAAGCTACGCTGACGCGCCCCGCATCGACACGCACACCGTGGGCCCGCACCGACTGCTCGGGCGTTTCGACGCATTCGCCGGTGCGCAGGTCGAAGTGGTTTTTGTACAGCGGCGAGGCCACGACGATGCGCTCGCCCAGGTTGCCCATCAGGCCGCGCGACAACACGCTGGCCCCGGATTTGGGGTCCACGTTGTCGATGGCGAAGAACTGGTCAGTTCCGAGGCGGAACACCGCCACGTGCCGGTTGTCCACCAGGGCGCACACGCCGGTGCTGGGCAGGATGTCGTCAACCGCGCAGATGTCGGTCCAGTTTTGCGTTGTGGTCATGGTCATGTCCTTATGCGGTTTCAACAGCCTGGGCGCGCTCTTCGGCGCGGGCCGGGCGGATCTGGCCGCGCTCTTCCACGAAGATCACGTGCTCGTCCTTTTTGTCGCTGTTGACGAAGCTGCGGAAACGCTTACGGGTTTCGGGGTCGGTCACCGCGGTCTTCCACTCGCACTGGTAGGTGTCCACCACGTGCTGCATCTGTGCTTCCAGCTCGGCGCACAGGCCCAGGCTGTCTTTGATGAGCACGTCTTTCAGGTAGTCCAGGCCCCCTTCGAGGTTTTCGCGCCAGGTGCTGGTGCGCTGCAGGCGGTCGGCGGTGCGCACGTAGAACATCAGCACGCGGTCGATCATGCGGACCATGTCTTCTTTGGACATGTCGGAGCCAAACAGCTCGGCGTGGCGTGGCTTCATGCCGCCGTTGCCGCAGATGTAGAGGTTCCAGCCCTTCTCGGTGGCAATGATGCCGATGTCCTTGCCCTGGGCTTCGGCGCATTCGCGGGTGCAGCCCGATACGCCAAACTTGATCTTGTGCGGGCTGCGCAGGCCCTTGTAGCGGTGCTCCAGCTCCACGGCCAGGCCCACGCTGTCGCCCACGCCGTAGCGGCACCAGGTGGAGCCCACGCAGCTCTTCACCGTGCGCAGCGACTTGCCGTAGGCATGGCCCGACTCGAAGCCCGCGTCGATCAGCTCTTCCCAGATGGGTGGCAATTGCTCGACGCGCGCGCCGAACAAATCGACCCGCTGGCCGCCGGTGATCTTGGTGTACAGGTTGTACTTCTTGGCCACCTGGCCCACGGCAATCAGGCCATCCGGCGTGACCTCGCCACCGGGCATGCGTGGCACCACCGAGTAGGTGCCATCTTTCTGGATGTTGCCCAGGTAGTAGTCGTTGCTGTCTTGCAGACCGGCCAGGTCTTTCTTCAGCACAAACTCGTTCCAGCAGGAGGCCAGCACGCTGGCCGCCACCGGCTTGCAGATGTCGCAGCCCAGGCCCTTGCCGTGCTTGGCCATGAGTTCGTCAAAGCTCTTGATGTTGCCCACGCGCACCAGGTGGTAGATCTCTTGGCGGGAGTACGCAAAGTGTTCGCAAATGTGGTTGTTGACGGCCATGCCCAGGCGGCCCATCTCGAACTTCATCACCTGGGTGACCAGGGGCACGCAGCCGCCACAGGTGGCACCGGCCTTGGTGCAGGCCTTCATCTCGGCGATGGTGCAGGCACCCTCGCCCACGGCGGCGCAGATGGCCCCCTTGCTGACGTTATTGCAGGAGCAGATTTGCGCCGTGTCGGGCAGTGCCTCCACCCCCAGGCCCGGCTTGGCCTTGCCGTCGCTGGACGGAAAGATCAAAAATTCGGGGTCAGCGGGCAACGTAATGCCGTTCAGCGCCATTTGCAGCAGCGTGCCGTACTCGGTGGCATCGCCAATCAGCACCGCGCCCAGCAGTTGCTTGCCGTCTTCGCTGATGACAATCTTTTTGTAGATCTGGCGCAGCTCGTCCACGTACTGGCAGCTGCGGCTCTTGGGCGTGCGGCCATGGGCATCGCCGATGCTGGCCACGTCCACGCCCATCAGCTTGAGCTTGGTGCTCATGTCGGCACCGACGAAAGCCGCATCTGCATCGCCAGCAATATGGCGGGCCGCCACGCGGGCCATCTCATAGCCGGGGGCCACCAGGCCAAACACCTGCTCGTTCCAGGATGCGCATTCGCCTATGGCGTAGACGTTGTGGTCGCTGGTACGGCAGGCGCTGTCGATCACCACGCCACCACGCGGGCCGATGGCCAGCACGCACTGGCGGGCCAGGTCGTCGCGTGGGCGGATACCGGCCGAGAACACGATCATGTCGGTTTCCAGGTGCGTGCCGTCGGCAAACACCATGCGGTGGCGGCCACGGGCTCCGTCGGTAATCTCCAGCGTGTTGCGGCCAGTGTGCACGGTCAGGCCCAGCTCTTCCACCTTGGCGCGCAGCACGCGGCCACCGCCTTCGTCCACCTGCACGGTCATCAGGCGGGGGGCAAATTCCACCACGTGGGCTTCCAGCCCCATGTCGCGCAGGGCCTTGGCGCATTCCAGGCCCAGCAGGCCGCCGCCCACCACCACGCCGGTCTTCGACTTGGCGCCAGATGCCTGCATGGCCTCCAGGTCTTCGATGGTGCGGTAGACGTGGATGTGTTCGCGGTCGCGCCCCGGCACCGGGGGCACAAAGGGGTTGGAGCCGGTGGCCAGCACCAGCTTGTCGTAAGGCAACACTTCGCCGTCCAGGGTGGTGACGGTGTGGGCGATACGGTCTACCGAGGCAGCGCGGGCGGCCAGGCGCAGCGTGAAACCGGTGCGCTCGAAAAAGCCGGGCTCGACCAGGGACAGGTCGTCTGCGGTTTTGCCGCTGAAGAATTCGGAGAGGTGGACGCGGTCGTACGCGGGGCGGGGCTCCTCGCAGAGCACCGTGACCTGGACATCTTTGAGACCGGTCTCGGTCAGGCTTTCGAGGAACTTGTGGCCCACCATACCGTGGCCGACCAAAACTATTTTCATCATGTTGCTTATCCTGCAATGACCCGGGGCAAGCCGCAGGAAACAGGTACGCCACACCGTGCACGGGCTGGGCCGTGGACATACGATGCAACGCACCCTCCGCGAAACCACGGGTGTGGGTTGGAACTACCTGGCGATGGGCCGCAAGAACAGGTTCTAGGGCCAAAGCTCGCTGGGGGTTCCGCCTTCGTTAGCGGAGGGATCTATCACTCCGCAGGCAGCTTTACCTGCGGACACGGTGGATTAAGCAGTATCCATGCCAGGCATTTGGGCCTGGAAACAGGTGGTTTGCGCGTGAATCCATGGCAGGGCCGCCTCATCACGGTGCAACGCATCCCCAACTTGGGGCGGAGAGTGGAAACGGCCTACGCTATATAAAATATAGCTGCTTGTGCTTATGGGGTAAGCGTAGAGTGCCTAAATGCCTTCGCACCATGTCACAGCGCGTCCTGTTTGTGCTTCCAAAGGCCAGCCACTTGGCTATGTCCTTCGTCTCCCCGGTGGAGATATGACGAAACGATGTCGGGACGCAGCCAGGCTAATGAAACGACGAGTGCAGAAATACCGACTCGGTGAACACCAGGTCCGTGGGCCGGCCGATGTTGACGGCCCACTCGCCCATCACCCGCGCGGCCATGGGTTTGGCGAACAAAAAGCCCTGCAGCTCGTCGCAGCCCAGGCCGATGAGTACATCGCGCTGGGCCACGGTCTCGACCCCCTCGGCCACCACGTCCAGGCCCAGCGCATGGGCCAGCTGGACAACGGCTTCGACGATGGCGCGGGCATCGGCGCTGTGCTCCAGGTCCTGCACAAACGACTGGTCTATCTTCAACTGGCTAACCTGCAGGCGCCGCAGGTACGCCAGGCTGGAGTAACCGGTGCCGAAGTCGTCGATGGCCAGCTTCACGCCCATCTGTCCCAGTTGCCCAAAGGTCTGCAAAGTACTCTCGGCATCCTCCATGGCCACCGACTCGGTGATCTCGAAAATCAGCAGGTCGGGGTCCAGCTGGTACTGCTGCAGGGCGCGCTGGATGCGAGGTGCCAGGTCTTCCTGGCGCAGCTGGTAGGCCGACAGGTTAATGGCCACCCGAAAGCGCAAACCCATGCCCAGCCATTCGCGCATCTGCCGACAGGCTTCCTCGATCACCCAGTTGCCCACGGCATTGATCACGCCAAAGCGCTCGGCCACCGGAATGAAGACTTCCGGGCCCAGCATGCCGCGCAGTGGATGCTGCCAGCGCACCAGGGCCTCCACCCCGGTGACCACCCCCCGGCTGGCGCTGATCTTGGGCTGGTAGTACAGGCACAGCCCCTTGCGCTCGACGGCCTGGCGCAGGTCGCACTGCAGTTGGATTTGCTCGCGCACCCCGGCATGCATGTGCGGCGCAAAGAAGACGTAACAGCCGCCGCCCGCACGCTTGGCGGCATGCATGGCCGCGTCGGCATGGCCCATCAGCTGGTCCCGCGGGCCGTCGGACGGGTACATGGCGATGCCCAACGAGCAAGACAGGCGCACCTCGTGCTCGCCCTCCGTGAAGGGCAGACCCAGGGCATCAATGACCCGCTGGGCCATCTGCGCCGTGCTGGTGGTGTCGGGGTTGTCCTCCAGCAACATGAGAAATTCGTCCCCACCCACCCGGGCCACGGTGTCCAGGGGGCCGGCCTGGCGGGCCAGCCGCTCGGCCATGGTGCGCAGCACCCGGTCGCCGAAGCGGTGGCCAAACGAGTCGTTGATGGGTTTGAAACCGTCCAAGTCGACCACCAGCACGGCCAGGGTCGATGCATCGCGGGCGCAACGCTCCACGGCCACACCCACGCGGTCGTCAAACAGCAAGCGGTTGGGCAGGCCGGTCAGCGCGTCGCGAAAGGCGAATTGCTGCAACTCGGTGTGGGCCGTTTGCAGCGACGCGGACAGCACCGCCGCCTTGCTCTGCATGCGGGCATCGATCAAGGAGGAAAACATGGTCAGGCACAGCACCACAATGGTCACCGCCGATACCAGCAGGCCCAGGCTGTCGCCGCGCAATTGGTCCACACTCAGGCACACCGAGCCCAGCGTCAACCGGGCCGCCCCCATACCGGTGTAGTGCATGCCGCTGATTCCCGCGCCCATCACCAGCGCAGCCACCAGTTGCCACCAGCGCGCCGTGCGGCCATCCAGACTCCGCATCCAGAAGAAGAGCCGCAAGGCGACCGCCGATGCCGCCACCGCAATGCCCACCGATGCCAGCACCCACGCCGGAGCCCATTGGATGCCCGGCGCCATCGCCATCGCGGCCATGCCGGTGTAGTGCATGGTGCAGATACCCGCCGCCATGGCCAGCGCACCCAGCGCCAGCCACGGCAGGGTCAAACGGGTGCGGCTGGCGATATACAGCGCCATCGCCGATGCTGCCACCGCTGCCACCCACGAGAGCGCCGTCAAGCCATAACCGTAGCCCACGGCCATCGGCAGGCTGACCGCCAACATACCCACAAAGTGCATCGACCAGATGCCGGTGCCCATGGCTACCGAACCGCCAGCCCACCAGCCGATGGCCATCACCCGGTCCACGGTACGCACGCGCTTGGCCAGGTCCAGCGCCACATAGGACGCAAAGCTGGCAATGAAGTACGACAACACGACGATCCCGGGCGCGTAACGCAGCGCAATGAACGACGATTCCATGCAGCAAGCCCTCACCGCTTTTTGCCAGCCCCTCTGGCACAGACTTCCCAGGGCCGATCGCGCCGCCTGCCGGGTCAACCCGTTACCTGGCGGCGCGCGGCTTTAAAAGACAGCGAAGCATCATACGGTTCCAAGGGATTTCTGTACATTTATGTCGCCTGAAACACGAAACAACACAACTGCAGACCTGGGCAGACCCGCCGCGCTTGCGGTTTCAAGCGCCGGGTGGCAGATCCACCACCGCCTCCAGCCCCGGCTGCGCAGGCCGCAGCGTGAGGCTTCCGCCGTGGGCCTGGGCCACCAGCCGGCACAGAGTCAGCCCCAGCCCCACTCCACCGGTACCGCGCTGGCGGGCCGCATCGGCACGGTAGAACGGTTCGGCCAGTTGCGCCCACTGGCCATCGGCCACGCCCGGGCCATGGTCGCGCACGCGCAGTTGCAGGCCGCCGTCCACGCGGGCCAGGTGCACGTCAATGCGGCCCTGGCCGTGCTGGCGGGCGTTCTCCAGCAGGTTGCGCAGCAGCAGGCGGATGCGCACGCGGTCCAGCGGCCAGGTGGGCAGGTTGGGCTCGATATGGAGTTGGATGCCGGGGGCCGTGGCCATCTCAGCGACCAGCGCCGCCAGATCGGTGGGCTCCAGGTGCAGGGCGGCGTGCGGGCTGGCCAGGCGCTCGCTCTCCAGCAGGTCGCTGATGAGGTCGCGCATGAGCTGCAGGTCGCGCAGCAGCGGGTCGCGCAGAGGCTGCAACTCGGCAGTTTCGGGCAGCAGCTCGGTGTTGAGCCGGGCGCGGGTCAAGGGTGAGCGCAGCTCGTGGCTGATGGCCAGCAGCAGGCCGCGCTTGGCTTCGAGCATGGCGTGGATATCGTGCGCCATGGTGTTGATGTGCTGGGCCAGATCGCCCAGTTCGTCGCGGCTTTTCTGCGGGATGGGCTGGCTGAAGTCGCCCGCGCCAAAGCGCTGCGTGCCGCGGCGGATGTCTTCCAGCGGACGCAGCAGGCGGCGCACCACGGCATACGCCACGCCGGTCAACAGCAGCAAAATGCCCAGGGTGGCCCAGAGAATGGTGCGGCGCGGCTGCTCCCAGTCTTTCAGGCTCCAGTCCAGGCCCAGGCCCAGCACCACACGGCTGCCATCGGGCGTGGTGCGGGTGAGCCAGCCCTGGCTGGCCGCGGGGTCGCGCATCCAGCCGCGGCTGGGGTGCTCGGCACGGGTGTCGGGGTGCGAATTCCACTGCAGTTGCGGCCCGTCGATGCGCACCGACAGCGGCAGGCGCTGCACCAGGGCCTGGGCCCGCTCCACCGTGGGCGGGCTACCCAAGTCCGCCACCAGGCGGTCCACATAGTCGGCCACCAGCGGGCGGAACATCTCGCGCCAACCGGTGGAAAAGGCTTTTTGCATACCGCCCACAAACACCACCGACATGGCCAGGGCCAGCCCCATGAATAGCATCACCAGCCGCCAACGCAGCGAGTGGCGGATGGCGCGCAGCGCACGATTGGGCTTTTTAAACATGGATGCCATTACGGGAACTCACAACCGGACTGAACGTGCCCTTCCAGAGATAGCTGGCCCCGGCTTTGCCGGGCCACTGGTATCGCCCCCTGCGTGTCGTATTGGCTTTTCAAGCCAATACGAGGGGGGTTGGCGGAAAGTGCGCAGCACTGTAGCCTGGGGGTGAGCCACATTACGCACGGCCTACGGCCAGTGAATACCCGGCGTTGCGCCAGGTCTTGATGCAGTCCAGCGGCTCCAGCTTCTTGCGCAGGCGGCTGACCAGCAGGTCCACGGCGCGGGTCTGTAGGTCCACCTCGTGGCCGCGCAGGCGGTTCAGGATGTCGTCGCGGCTGAACACCTTGCCGGGCTCACGGGCCAGCAGGCTAAGTAGCTCAAACTCAGTGCTGGTCAAATCCAGCTCGGTGTCCTGGCGCAGCACGCTGCGTTTGTCCAGATCGAGCACCAGGCCCTCAAACTGCAGCAGGTGCGCATCCTCTGGCACCCGCTGGCGGCGCAACACGGTCAGCAGCCGGGCCACCAGCTCGCGCGGCTCAAAGGGTTTGGGCAGGTAGTCGTCGGCCCCCAGCTCCAGGCCGACCACCCGGTCCATCACCTCGCCGCGGGCGGTGAGCATGACGACCGGGATGTCGCTGTCTTTGCGGATGGCGCGGCACAGCGCAAAGCCATCCATCTCGGGCAGCATCACGTCCAGAATCGCCGCGTCAAAACCGCCCTGGCGCAACTTGGCCAGCCCGGCGCTGGGGGTCAGCGCGCAGTCCAGCGCCAGGCCAAAGCGCGCAAAGTACACGCCCAGCGGCCCACCGAGTTCAGCGTCGTCGTCGATCAGCAGGATTTTGGGCATGGGCTATTGTCATATCAGCCGCGATGCCACCAGCCACCCCGGCGCTGCATGAAGTCGCGCACCTGTTGCTGCTGGGTGGGATTTAGCGCGTCATAGAAGTTGGCGGCGGCGGTGATGACCTGGGGGCTCTGGCTTTGCAGGGCTTTGGTTTTTTCTTCCACCAGGGCCTGGGCTTTGGCGCGGTCAAACTGGGCGCCCGCCACCAGGGCCTGGATGTCGGCGCGCGGATTGGTGCTGCTGCCCACCAGGGCTTTGCGCTGGGCTTGCAGCGTGTCGCTCAGGGTGCCCAGCAACTGCTTTTGTGCGTCGTTCAGGTCGAGCTTCTTGCCGACTTTCTCCACCATCTTGACGCGGAACTCGGCGGAGCGTTGCTCGTTGGCCGGGCCGCCCCAGGCGTGGTCGCCGCGGCCCGCGCAGGCACTGAGGGTGCCGACCAGCAGGCTGGCACCGAAGATGCCGAGCAAGGTTCTTTTGAGGGTTCTTTTAAAGGCGAATGGCATGGTGTGGCTCCTGGGGAATACAAGGGTTGAATAGGGGTTATTGAGGGTTCCCATGGTGCCGGGGCCGGTGCGGCGCGTCCTCTCGGCGCGGTATCGGTTTGTGTCGTTTTATGTCTGGAGGGTGGTTCGAACCCTTCAACACTATGCTTTACATAGCGTTACATGCTTGGCGGATAATCGTCTGCCGCAGATTTCAAGGTTTACCGCTGGTCGCAGCGGTTCCACCGCTTTCGGGGATGCACCAAACGCATGCGTGCAAGTAGAAGAATGTTGGATAAGTTACACAAAGTTACAAGCAGTGTGATAAAATCAAAGCCAACCCAATCTGAGTGCCTTCCTGATTCCATGCCCAAGACCCGAGAAGTTGCCCCTGCGTGGCTGACGTTGAACACCGCCACCCGCCTGTTTTTGCCCATGCTGTTGCTGATCGTGGTGGTGGCTACCGTGCGCTACCGGTTGCTGGTGCGGGTGGAGACCCGTGCGGCCGATGCCCACTTCGCGCAGCAGGTCCAGCTGGTCCACAAGTACTTGCTGCCTTCACTGGCCCTGGCCCTGGAGTCCCCCCAGCGCCTGCCCATGGCCACCTGGCTGCGCACCGAGCTGCAGTCTTACCCCGATATCGCCCTGCTGCAGTGGCGCGCGGGCGGGCAGCTCACCGAAACCCGCAACCCGGCACCCACCCTGGCGCAATACCCGGACTGGTTCGCCAGCTGGCTGGACATCGCCCCCCATACCGCCCAGCTCGATGCTGCAGGCCAGGCAGGCACGCTGACCGTGCAGATCAGCCCGGTGTTTGCGTTCAACAGCGCCTGGAGCCGGGTGCAGACCCAGCTCTGGGTTGCCGCTGGCAGCGTGTTGACCATCCTGGGCCTGCTGTTCTGGGTGTTGCGCACCAACCGGCACATGCTGCAGCGGCTGGCCTTGGCCACCCAGCAGTTCCAGCGCGGCGACCTGTCCATCCGCATGCCCGTCACCGGGCCGCTGGAAGCCCGCACCCTGGCCCACACCTTCAACAATATGGCGGGCGAGGTGCAGACCCTGGTGGCTTCTCTGACCCAGGCCCAGGCCGCCCTGCAGATTGAAAAGGAACGCGCCGAGGTCACCCTGTCGTCGATCGGCGATGCCGTCATCACCACGGATCTGGAAGGCTGCATCCTCAGCCTGAACGCTGTAGCCCAGCAACTCACCGGCTGGACCCAGCAACAGGCCCTGGGGCATCCGCTGGCCGAAGTGTTCGAGCTGCTGGAAGAACCCGGTTGGGCCACGGGCCCGGCCCGGCAAACCCCGCTGTACCAGACCACCACCGTGGTGCACGCCGCCCACCAGACGCTGCTGCACCCCTCGGGCGAGCGCATCGCTATCGAGACCACCGCCGCCCCGATCCGCCAGGCCGACGGCACCGCCATGGGCTGCGTGCTGGTGTTCCGCGACGTGAGCGAAAAGCGCCAGCTGATCCAGGAAATCTCGTGGCAGATCGGCCACGACGTGCTGACCGGCCTGCACAACCGCGCCGCCATGGAGGAGCCCTTCAACCTGGCCATCCTGCAGGCCCGCCACCACCACAAGCTGCTGGCCGTGTGCCTGCTGGACCTGGACCACTTCCAGCCCATCAACACCCGCTACGGCAGCAGCAGCGGCGACCGCCTGTTGCAGCAGGTAGCCCAGCGGCTGGCCGAATTTGCCGGGGACGACCACGGCCTGGCGCGCCTGGGTGGGGACGAGTTTGTGCTGCTGCTCAAGAACCAGCACGACCTGGCCGAGGTGCAGCGCCACGTAGACCAGGTGCAGGCCCTGCTCTCGGCCCCCTACCCGCTGGACGAGCAAACCGTGCACCTCACCACCAGCATCGGCATTGCCGTGACACCGCGCGGTGACATGCACAGCCACACCAACCTGGACACCCTGCTGCGCCACGCCGACCAGGCCATGGTCCAGGCCAAGCAGACCGGGCGCAACCGCAGCCACCTGTTCGATGCCCAGCGCGACCAGGAGGTGCAGACCCACCACCACCAGCGCACCCGCATCCACCAGGCCCTGCTGGACGGCGAGCTGCGCCTGTACTACCAGCCCAAGCTGAACATGCGCACCGGCAGCGTGTTTGGCATGGAAGCCCTGCTGCGCTGGCAGCACCCCGAGCAGGGGGTGGTCGGCCCCTACCACTTTCTGCCACTGGTGGAGCACACCGACCTGATCATCGACATCGGCGAATGGGTGCTGCACCAGGCCCTGCAGCACATGCAGCAGTGGGCGGCGCAGGGCCTGCACTGGGTGGTCAGCGTCAACATCGCCGCGCGGCACTTTCAGCGGCCCGACTTTGTGGCCCGGCTGGGCAGCATCCTGGCGACCTACCCGCAGGTCGCGCCGACCATGCTGGAGCTGGAAATTCTGGAATCTGCCGCGCTGGAAGACGTGCAGCACATGCGCACCGTGATGGCCGCCTGCCAGCAGCTCGGCGTGCAGTTTGCGCTGGACGACTTCGGCACCGGCTACTCGTCTCTGGCCTACCTCAAGCGCCTGCCCGCCAACACCCTGAAGATCGACCAGGCCTTTGTGCGCGACATGCTGGAAGACCCCGACGACCTGACCCTGGTGGAAGCCGTGGTGGGCCTGGCCAAGGCCTTCAACCGCAAGGTGATCGCCGAGGGCGTAGAAACCGTAGAGCACGGTCTGATGCTGCTGCAACTGGGCTGCGACCTGGCCCAGGGCTACGGCATCGCCCGCCCCATGCCCGCCGACACGGTGGCCGCCTGGGCCGCCGACTTCATCCCCGGCAAAGCCTGGCGCGCCTGGGGGGCCAACCAGTGGGATACCGCCGACTTCCCCCTGCTGCTGGCCGAGCACGACCACCAGACCTGGGTGGCCAGCATCGCCGCCCAGCCCGCCCAGGCCGATGCCAACTACCCCGACCGCTTTGGCAACTGGTACGCCCAACGCGGCAATGCCCTGTACGGACACCTGCCCGCGTTCAGCGCCGTGGGCAGCGGCATCCTGCGCCTGCGCGACCACAGCCAGGTGCTGGCCAAAGGCCCGGTCAACGGCCAGGCCGTGGACATGCAAAAGCTGCACGCCCTGCAAGCCGCGCTGGCCACCCAGCTCGCCGCCCTGCTGCAGGAAGCCACGCAAAAGCAGGCCCACCGACGGGCCGCGCAGAACTTCATGGTGTACAGCTAGACGCTATGCAATAGATAGCTTGTTGCGCTTATGGAATAAGCGCGGGAGGCCGATTTAGACCTTATTTTTGACTAGCCAGGCCGTCACCTTGGCCTGGTCGGTTTCGGCCCGCAGGGCCAAAAAGGCCACTTCCGCCTCGGGGTACTGGCGGCGCAGAAAGTTCAGCCACTGCTTGAGCCGCCCGGCGCGCGAACGCGGCTCCAGCTGGCTGCACACCAGTTGCCAGAAGGCGTGGATCAGGGGCTGTAAGTCGGCCCAGGGCAGGTGCTGCGCATCAGCGTCCGCCCGGATGGCCAGCGCCAGGCCGGGGTCGGTCACCATGCCGCGCCCCAGCATCAGCGTGTCGCAGCCCGATGCGGCGCGGCAGCGGCGGGCATCGTCTACGGTCCAGATTTCGCCGTTTGCCACCACCGGGATGGCTACGGCCTGGCGGATGTCGTTCACGCGCGCCCAGTAGGCGGGCGGGCGGTAGCCGTCGGCCCGGGTGCGGGCGTGCACCACGATCTCGCTGGCCCCGGCCTCGGCGATGGCTAACGCGCATTCCACCGCCCGGCTGTCGTCGTTAAAACCCAGCCGCATCTTGGCCGACACGGTCTGCTCCAGCGGCACGGCACGCCGCACGGCCGACACAATCTTCACCAGCAGCTCCGGCTCGTCCAGCAGGGCCGCGCCGCCGCCGTGGCGGTTCACCACCTTGGCCGGGCAGCCAAAGTTCAGGTCCACGCCCATGGGGCCCAGGCTGGCCAGCCGCCCGGCGTTTTCCGCCAGGCACACCGGGTCCGAGCCCAGCAACTGGGGCCGCACCGGCACGCCCGACAGCGTGCGGCTGCCGTTCAGCAGCTCGGGCACCACGCGGATAAAGGCCCGCTCGGGCAGCAAGGTGTTGGTGACGCGGATGAACTCGGACACGCAGCGGTCGATGCCGCCCACCCGCGTCAACATATCGCGCAGCACAAAATCAAGAAGCCCCTCCATCGGGGCTAGCAGTAGTTGCATTCGATTTGATTCGACAACTCGGCCACGGCCAGAACGCACCCCGCCAAGGATTCCGTGGAACTGGCTTTGCCAGGCCACTGGAATCGCCCCCTGCAAGGGGGTTGGCGCAAGACGCGAAGCGCTGCAGCCTGGGGGTGTTACCAGGTCCCGACAAAGTCCTTCTTGCCGACTTCCACGCCGTTGTGGCGCAGGATGTCGTAGGCCGTGGTGGTGTGGAAGAAGAAGTGCGGCAAGGTGTAGTGCAGCAGGTAGCTGCTGCCCACCAGGGTCTGCTCTTTGGGGGTGCCGGGGCGCAGCACGATGCTGCGCTCGGCACCGGCTTCGATGTCGGCCGCAGGCAGGCTCTGGATGAAGGCCAGGGTCTTAGCGATGCGGGCTTGCAGGTCGCCAAAGCTGGCTTCATTGTCTTCATAGGCAGGCACGTCCACACCGGCCAGGCGGGCGGCACAGCCCTTGGCGAAGTCGGCAGCGATCTGCACCTGGCGGGTCAGCGCAAACATGTCGGGGAACAGGCGCGACTGCAGCAACACGCTGGGGTCGATCTTCTTATCGGCCGCGTGGGCTTCGGCTTTGTGCAGCACGCCGCTCAGACCGCCCAGGATTTGGGTGAACAGGGATACAGAGGCTTGGTGGAGGGATACGGACATGGTGTTTCTAAGTTGGATAGGTGGCTAAGGAGGCAGGAGTCTACGGCGTTCGGCCCGGCTCGGCAGAGGCCGCCGCCAAATCCGGGAAAATAGGGGTGATTCCTCTTATTCTCAAAACACACATGACCGACACCTCCGCCCCCACCCGCCCCGCCCTGCCCGACCACCTGTCTGCCAACCCGCGCAGCCCCCACCACGTGGCCGCCGTGTTCGAGCACGACATCGGCATCCGCCTGAACGACAAGGAGCGCGTGGACGTCGAGGAATACTGCATCAGCGAAGGCTGGGTCAAGGTGCCCGCAGGCAAAACCCGCGACCGCAAAGGCCAGCCGCTGCTGATGAAGGTCAAGGGCAAGGTCGAGGCATATTACAAATAAGCCTTCTCCGTACGCAGCGGTGGATGCAGTGCTAGACTGGTTTTTGCCCCGGACTCCCTGGGCAAACCGCGCAAGCCAACCCCCTTGGAGACACCCATGATGGTCACCCACCGCAGCTTCACAAAATCGCTTTTTGCCACCGCCATCCTGGCCATGGGCCTGGCGGGTTGCAGCTCCATGCTGCCGTCCAACAAAGTGACTTTGACCGGGCAACTGAGTGCCGCCCAAGAGGTGCCGCCCACGGTCTCCAGCGGCACCGGCTCAGCCGAAGCCTGGTTGAACAAAGACACCAATGTGCTGACCTGGAAAGTCACTTTCTCCGGCCTGACCGGCCCCGCCACCGCAGGCCATTTCCACGGCCCGGCTGCTGCCGGAGCCAACGCCGGTGTGGTCGTGCCGTTTGCTGGCACCGCCAGCCCGCTGGAAGGCCAGGCCACCCTGACCCCCGCGCAAGCCGCCGACCTGCTGGCGGGCAAGTGGTACGCCAACATCCACACCGCGGCCAACAAGGGTGGCGAAATCCGTGGGCAGATGCTTCCCAAGAAGTGATCCAGTAGCCGTCAAACACTACTGAATTGATAGCTGCTCGCGCCCATTCCATAAGCACGGGCAGCACTTTGGAGGCTTGAATGCCGATTCCCTTTGGTTTACGCCCCCTGGCCATGCTGGCATTGGCGGTCGCCCTGTGCCCTCTGGCACCCACCCTGGCCGCCGATACCGCGCCTGCGGTGGCCGATAGCGACGTGCGTGTCGAGCGCGCGCATGGCAGCTTCACGGTGGACATGGCCGTCCACGTGCCGGTGGACGCCGCCCGGGCCTGGGCCGTGCTGACCGACTTCGAGCACATGGCCGACTTTGTGCCCAACCTCACCAGCAGCGTAGTCACCGAGCGCAGCGATACCCTGGTCAAAGTCACTCAAAAAGGCGTGGCGAAGTACGGTTTTTTCTCCACCCAATTTGAGTCGGTCCGCGAGATCCAGCTACTGCCCCCGCACGAGATCCGAGCCCACGGCGTGGGTGGCAACATCCAGCGCATGGAAAGCCGCATGCAGCTGGAGCCCGAAGGCAGCGGCACCCGGCTGATCTACCACGCCGAGGTGCTGCCGGGCTTCTGGTTCCCGCCGGTGATCGGGCCGTCGCTGGTGCAGCACGAAACGGCCGAGCAGTTCTCAGCCATGGTGCGCGAGATGCAGCGGCGGCCCTGACGCTTACTTCCCATAGCCCCCACCGCCCGGCGTGAGTATCTCGAACACATCGCCGGATTGCATCTCGGCCTGGCCAATGTGCCCGAGTGCTTCCACCCGGCCATCGGCGCGCACCACGCGGTTGCGCCCCACCTGGCCCGGCTGCCCCCCAGCCATGCCAAAGGCCCCGTGGACCCGGCCATTGCTCAGGATGCTGGCGGTCATGGGCTCCAGGAAACGCACGCGGCGCAGCCCCCCGTTGCCCCCCTGCCAGCGGCCCGCGCCGCCCGAGCCGGGCACGATGGCAAAGCTCTCCAGCCGCACCGGAAACCGGAACTCGAACACCTCGGGGTCGGTGAGGCGCGAATTGGTCATGTGGGTTTGCACCACCGACGTGCCATCGAAACCCTCCCCAGCCCCCGAGCCACCGCTGATGGTTTCGTAATACTGGTGCTGCGCATTGCCGAAGGTGAAGTTGTTCATGGTGCACTGCCCACCGGCCAGCACGCCCAAAGCCCCCAGCAGCGCGTTGGTGATGCAGGTGGAGGTTTCCACGTTGCCCGCCACCACCGACGCGGGCGGGTTCGGGTTGAGCATGGAGCCGGGCGGAATGGTGACGCGGATGGGCTTCAGGCAGCCCGCGTTCAGCGGAATATCGTCATCCACCAGGGTGCGAAACACATACAGCACCGCCGCCATGCACACCGCCGTGGGGGCGTTGAAGTTGTTGCTCTGCTGCGGGCTGGTGCCGGTGAAATCCACCTCGGCGCTGCGGGTGGCGGCATCCACGCGGATGGCCACCTGGATCTGCGCGCCGTTGTCCAGCGGCAGCGTGAACTGGCCGTCTTTTAATTGCGCAATCACCCGGCGCACCGACTCCTCGGCGTTGTCTTGCACATGGCCCATGTAGGCCTGCACCACCGGCAGGCCGTACTGGGCGACCATCTTGTGCAGCTCTTGCACACCCTTCTCGTTGGCGGCAATTTGCGCCCGCATGTCGGCCAGGTTTTGCGCCGGGTTGCGGCTGGGGTAGGCACCGCTTTGCAGCAGCGCCACCATCTCGGCCTCGCGCAGCACGCCCGCATCCACCAGCTTGAAGTTGTGGATTTGCACGCCCTCTTCTTCGATGCGGGTGGAAAACGGCGGCATGGAGCCCGGCGTGGTGCCGCCAATGTCGGCGTGGTGGCCCCGGCTGCCCACGTAGAAAGTCACCTGGCCGTCCAGGTAGACGGGGGTGATGACGGTCACGTCCGGCAGGTGGGTGCCGCCGTGGTAGGGGTCGTTCAGCACGTACACGTCGCCGGGCTGCATGGTGCCTGCGTTCTCACGCACAACCGTCTGGATGCTCTCGCCCATGGACCCTAGGTGCACCGGCATGTGCGGGGCGTTGGCAATCAGGTTGCCGTGCGCATCGAACAGCGCGCAGCTGAAGTCCAGCCGCTCCTTGATGTTGACCGAGTAGGCGGTGTTTTGCAGTTGCAGGCCCATCTGCTCGGCGATGTTCATGAACAGGTTGTTGAACACCTCCAGCAGCACCGGGTCTACGGTGGTGCCTGCTGCGTATTTGATAGCGCGTGGTGCAGAGCGGATAAGCACCAGGTGGTCAAAAGCCGTCACATTCGCGGTCCAGCCGGGCTCGACCACGGTGGTGGCGTTTTTCTCGGCCAGGATGGCCGGGCCGGGGATCTGGTCGCCGGGGCGCAGGTCTTCGCGCACCACCAGCGCCGCATCCCACCACTGGCCACCGCTGTACATGCGCACGGTTTCCCGCAAGGGCACGGGGCGGGCGGCGTGCAGGGCTTGCGCGGGCTCGACCGGGGCCACACCGGCCACCACCGCCTCCACCGACACGGCCTCGACCACCAGCGATTTGCCTTGCATCAAAAACGCAAAGCGCTGGCGGTAGGCGGCTTCAAAGCCGGCCTGGATGTCGGCCACGCTGCCAAAGGCGACGATCAATGCGGTGTCGCTACCGGCATAGCGCACATGCACCCGGCGCTGGACGCTGATGTCGCCACTGCCCGCCTGCTGGCGCAGCAGCTCGGCCTGGGCGGCGTGGGCCAGGGTATCCAGGCTTTCGGCAATGGCGGGCAGGTGCGCGTCGGCCAGCGGCAGCTCTACCGCCTGCTCGCGGATCACGTTCTGGTCGGCCAGGCCCATGCCGTAGGCGCTGAGCACGCCCGCCAACGGGTGCACAAACACCTGGGTCATGCCCAGCGCGTCGGCCACCAGGCAGGCGTGCTGGCCGCCCGCGCCGCCAAAGCATTGCAGGGTGTAGCGGGTCACGTCGTAGCCCCGGGCCACCGAGATCTTCTTGATGGCATTGGCCATTTGCTGCACCGCGATGGCGATGAAGCCCTCGGCCACCTCTTCCGGCAGACGGCCCGTCTGCGCGGCCAGCGCGGCAAACGGGGCCTGCACGGCTTCCAGGCTCAGCGGCTCATTGGCCTGCGGGCCAAACACCTGGGGAAAGTAGCGCGGCTGCACCTTGCCCAGCAGCACGTTGGCATCGGTCACGGCCAGCGCGCCGCCGCGCCGGTAGCTGGCCGGGCCGGGGTTGGCACCGGCGCTTTGCGGGCCCACGCGGAAACGCTCGCCGTCAAACCTCAGCAGCGATCCGCCGCCTGCGGCCACGGTGTGGATGGCCATCATCGGCGCGCGCATGCGCACACCGGCCACCTGGGTTTCAAATTCACGCTCGAAGGCCCCGGCGTAGTGGCTCACGTCGGTACTGGTGCCGCCCATGTCGAAGCCGATCACCCGCTCGAACCCGGCCAGCGCTGCGGTGCGCGCCATGCCAACGATGCCGCCCGCCGGGCCGCTGAGAATCGCGTCCTTGCCCTGGAACACCGCCGCGTCCGTCAGCCCGCCCGACGACTGCATGAAGAACAGCTTCACCCCCGGCATCTCCTGCGCCACCTGCTGCACGTAGCGGCGCAGGATGGGTGACAAATAGGCATCCACCACCGTGGTGTCGCCCCGGCTGACGAACTTCATCATCGGGCTGGTGCCGTGCGAGGTGCTGATCTGGGTAAAGCCCACCTCGGCCGCGATGCGCTGCGCCGCCTGCTCGTGCGCAGTGAACCGGTAGCCATGCATGAATACGATGGCAACGCTGCGCAGCCCTTGTTGGTAGTGCGCCAGCAGCTCTTGTTTCAATAGCAATTCATCCAGCGGCTGCACCACCTGGCCATGCGCGCCCATGCGCTCTTCGGCCTCGACCACCGCGCTGTACAGCAGCTCGGGCAGCAGGATGCGGCGGTCGAACAGGCGTGGGCGGTTTTGGTAGGCGATGCGCAGCGCGTCGCGAAAGCCGCGCGTGGTGACCAGCAGCGTGGGCTCGCCCTGGCGCTCCAGCAGCGCGTTGGTGGCCACCGTGGTGCCCATCTTCACGCACTCCACCTGTGCAGGCGTGACCGGCGCGCCCGGTGCCAGGCCCAGCAGGTGGCGGATACCGGCCACGGCTGCGTCGGTGTACTGCCCGGGGTTATCGCTCAAGAGCTTGTGGGTGAGCAGCGCGCCGTCGGGGCTTTTGCCCACCACGTCGGTAAATGTGCCGCCTCTGTCGATCCAGAACTGCCAGCGTTTCGTGTCTGTGGTAAGCAAAGTGTGGCTTTCTCAAAGTTGTGCGATAGATGTTGTGGAATGCGGGGCGGACCACCAGAATGGCACGCAGTTTGCGTTATGCACGCTAGTTTCATCCTGTTTTTCTCTTGGAGTCTTTATGCACGTAAAAACCGTTTTGGCGCTTGCCGCTGTGGCCCTCACCAGCTTAGGCGCATCCGCCCAAACCAAATGGGACCTGCCCTCGGGCTACCCTGCTAGCAACTTCCACACCGAGAACATCACCCAGTTTGCCAACGATGTAGATAAGGCCACCGCTGGCAAGCTGAAGATCACCGTGCACGCCAACGGCTCGCTGTTCAAGGCCAACGAAATCAAGCGCGCGGTGCAAGGCGGCCAGGCCCAGGCGGGCGAGATCATCCTGGCCAACTTCGAGAACGAAAGCCCCATCTACGGCCTGGACGGCGTGCCGTTTCTGGCCAGCTCGTACGCCGAATCCAAGCGCCTGTACGACGCACAAAAGCCGGTGCTGGATGCGGTTTTGGGCAAGCAGGGCATGAAGCTGCTGTACGCGGTGCCCTGGCCACCGCAGGGCATCTTCACCAAAAAAGAGATCAACTCCGTGGCCGATCTGCGCGGTATCAAGTGGCGCGCCTACAGCCCGGCCACGGGCAAGATTGCCGAGCTGGTGGGCGCGATTCCGGTGACCATCCAGGCCGCAGAACTCTCGCAGGCCCTGGCCACCGGCGTGGTAGAGAGCTACATCAGCTCGGTCTCCACCGGCTATGACAGCAAGACGTACGAGAGCACCAAATACTTCTACGACACCCAGGCCTGGCTGCCCAAGAACGCAGTGTTCGTCAACAAAAAAGCCTTTGACGCGCTCGACCCCGCCGCCCAGGCCGCCGTGACCCAGGCCGCCGCCGCCGCCGAGCTGCGCGGCTGGAAAACCAGCCAGGAAAAAACCGAGTGGTACAAAAAAGCCCTCACCGACAAGGGCATGAAGATCATGCCGCCCAGCCCCAAGCTGATGGCCGACATGCGCCAGCTCGGCGGCATCATGCTGGCCGACTGGCAGAAGAAGGCCGGGGCCGACGGCGAGACCATCCTCAAGACCTACAGCGCAGCCAAGAAATAAGCCATGCGCCGCTTTCTGGACAGGTTGTACGGCGCATCGGGCGCAGTGGGGGCGGCGTGCGTGGCCCTGATTGCGGTGCTGATGCTGGGCCAAAGCGTGATGCGCACCCTGGGCCTGCGCACCGGCGCGGTGAACGACGTGGTGTCGTGGCTGTGCGCCGCCGCCGCGTTTTTTGCCATGGCCCACGCCTTCAAGCACGGCGACTTTGTGCGGGTGACGCTGCTGCTCGACAAGGTGGGCCCGGCCACCCGGCGCGCGCTGGAGCTGGTGTCGCTGGCGATTGGCAGCGTGGCCACCGCCTACCTGGCCTGGTCGGCGGTGCTGTTCACCTACGAGAGCTGGGAGTTCAACGACCTGGCCCAAGGGCTGCTGCCCCTGCCGATGTGGATACCGCAGCTGAGCTTTGCGTTTGGCGCGATTTTGCTGCTGGTGGCGGTGGTGGACGAATTCATCATCGTGCTGCGCGGCGGCGTGCCCACCTTTGTGCGGCTGGTGCAAGAGCGCCACGCACGCGGCGACTTTTCTTCGGACATTTAAGGCCCCCATGGACATCTTGATGATTGGCGGGCTGCTGCTCGTGGTGATGCTGGTGCTGCTGTCGGGCGGGGTGTGGATTGCCATGACGCTGGCCATCTGCGGCTGGATTGGGCAGGCGTTTTTTACCAACACCGCACCGGGCAAAAACCTGTTTTCGGCGTTTTGGGAGAGCAACGCCAGCTGGGAGCTGGCCGCGCTGCCGCTGTTCATCTGGATGGGCGAAATCTTGTTTCGCACCAAGCTCAGCGAAGAAATGTTCGAAGGCCTGCGCCCCTGGCTGAACCGCATACCCGGGCGGCTGGCGCACACCACCATTTTGGGCTGCGGCATATTTGGCTCGGTCAGCGGCTCGTCGGCGGCCACCTGCGCCACCATCGCCAAGGTGGCCCTGCCCGAGCTGCGCAAACGCGGCTACAACGAAAACCTGACCCTGGGCGCGCTGGCCACCGGCGGCACGCTGGGTATTTTGATACCGCCGTCCATCACCATGGTGGTGTACGCGGTGGCGGCAGACGCGTCCATCATCCGCATCTTTTTGGCCGGGTTTTTACCGTCGTTTTTGCTGATGGCGCTGTTTATGGGCTACATCGCCTGGTGGTCCATCCGCCACCCCGACCAGGTGCCCGCCGCCGACCCGCCCAGCAGCTGGGCCGACAAGCTGCGCAAAAGCCGCAACCTCATCCCCTGCGCGGGCCTGATCATTTTCATCATGTGGGTGCTGGTGGCCGGCTACGCCACTGCCACCGAGTGCGCGGCCTACGGCGTGGCCGGGTCGCTGGCCATTGCCGCTGCGGGCCGGTCGCTGACCTGGAGCAACCTGTGGGAAGGCCTGATGGGGGCCACCCGCACCAGTTGCATGATCATGTTCATCCTGGCCGGGGCCGCGTTTTTGACCAAAACCATGGCCTTTACCGGCGTGCCCCGCGCGCTGGCCGAGTGGGTGATGTCCATGCAGTTGTCGCCCTACGCGCTGATTGCGGCGCTGGTGGGCGTGTACCTGGTGCTGGGCACGGCGCTGGACGGCATCAGCATGATTGTGCTTACCAGCGCGGTGGTGCTGCCGATGATCCAGGCCGCCGGGTTTGATTTGATCTGGTTTGGCATCTTCGTCATCTTGCTGGTGGAGATTGCCGAGGTCACGCCGCCGGTGGGCTTTAACCTGTTTGTGCTGCAAAACATGACCGGCAAAGACAGCAACACGGTCGCCCGCGCCGCCCTGCCGTTTTTTGGCTGCCTGGTGCTGTGCATTGCCATCGTCACCGTGTTCCCGCAGATCGTGACGTTTTTGCCCGACCTGGTGATGGGCAAAGATGGCTAACCCATCGGCGCAATTCACTATTATTTAAATAGCTGCTTGCGCCTATGGAATAAGCGCTGGAGGCACTTTTTATCTAAATTTACCGGCGCCAGTCGTTGCCATTGCCGTTGCCATGGCGGCCACCATCCCGGCGGTCCCAGTCGCGATGGTGGCGGTGGTGGCCCCAACGCGGTGGCGCGTACACCACCTGCGGCTGCACATAGACGGGTGGGCGTTGGTACACCACCGGCTGGGGCTGCTGGTAGTACACCGGCGCGGGCCGCACATACACCGGTGCTGGCCGCACGTACGTCGGCTCTGGCTGGTAATAGACCTGTTGGGGCGGCTGGTAATACACCGGAGCGGGTTGCACATACACCGGCTGGGGAGCGCCGCCGTAGACCTGCACGCCCGGCAGGCCAATACCGATAGACCACGACACATCGCTGCGCGCCTGCGCCACGCTGGCCGCGCCCAGGGCGCTGACAGCCAAAACAGCGGTAAATATTGCACGTTGGAACTTCATACCGATCTCCTTGTTTCAATCCGGGAGCGAATACATCGTGTCTGCCCCGTACATCTGTTAACGCCGTACAACCAATCCGGTGGACAAGCCTGTAAACAGAAGCGTTGCCAAACGTAACGGGCACGTGCGCAACCTAAAATCAAGGCATGAGCGCACTCCCCCCCTCCAAAACCCCTGCCGAACCTACCAAACCCAGCAACTTCCTGCGCCAGATCATCGAGTCTGATCTGGCCGCTGGCACCTACGCCGCCCGCCAATGGGCTGGCAGCCCCGGCGATGCCGCGCACCAGGCCACCGGCCAGCCCGACCCGGCCAAGATCCGCACCCGCTTCCCGCCCGAACCCAATGGCTACCTGCACGTAGGCCACGCCAAAAGTATCTGCCTGAACTTCGGCCTGGCGCGCGACTACGGCGGCGTGTGCCACCTGCGCTTTGACGACACCAACCCCGAAAAAGAAGACGAGGAATACGTCAAGGCCATCATCGACACCGTGAAATGGCTGGGCTTTGACTGGAACGGCGCGCCCGATGCGCCCGCCTATGAGGCCAGCAGCTACTTCGACTTCATGTACCGCGCCGCCGAATATTTAGTAACCGCAGGCCACGCCTACGTGGACGAGCAAACCGTGGAGCAAATGCGCATCAACCGCGGCGACTTCGGCAAGCCCGGCACCGACAGCCCCTTCCGCGCCCGCACCCCCGACGAAAACCTGGCCCGCTTCCGCGAAATGCGGGATGGCCAGCACGAAGATGGCTCCATGGTGCTGCGCGCCAAGATCGACATGGCCAGCCCCAACATCAACCTGCGCGACCCCGCCATCTACCGCATCCGCCGCGCCACCCACCACCGCACGGGCGACAAATGGTGCATCTACCCGATGTACACCTTTGCCCACCCCATCGAAGATGCGCTGGAGCAAATCACCCACAGCATCTGCACCCTGGAATTTGAAGACCAGCGCCCCTTCTACGACTGGCTGCTGGCCCGCCTCTGCGAGGGTGGCCTGCTGGCCAGCCCGCCCCCCCGCCAGTACGAATTTGCCCGCCTCAACCTCACCTACGTGGTCACCAGCAAACGCAAACTCGCCCAGCTGGTGTACGACCACAAGGTCAGCGGCTGGGACGACCCCCGCATGCCCACCATCGTAGGCCTGCGCCGCCGCGGCTACACCCCCGAGGCCATCCACCTGTTTGCCGAACGCATAGGCGTGACCAAAAGCGACAGCTGGATCGACTACAGCACCTTAGAGGGCTGCCTGCGCGAAACGCTAGACCACACCGCTCCCCGCGCCATGGCCGTGCTCGACCCCGTCAAGTTGGTGCTGACTAACTGGGATACCGTGATGGGCGCTGGCAACCTCGACGCGTGCAGCGCCCCCGTCCACCCTCACCTGCCCGAGCTGGGCAAGCGCAGCTTCCAGATCGGCAAAGAGGTGTGGATAGAACGCGGCGACTACGAGGAAACCCCGCCCAAGGGCTTCTTCCGACTCTTCCCAGGCAACAAGGTCCGCCTCAAATACGGCCATGTCATCACCTGCACCGGCGCGGTCAACGATGCCGACGGCCGCGTCACCGAAGTGCACGCCGAACTCATCCCCGACACCAAGAGCGGCACCCCCGGTGCCGACAGCGTCAAGGTCAAGGGCGTGATCACCTGGGTCAGCGTAGCCGACGGCCTGCCCGCAGAGGTCCGCATGTACGACCGCCTGTTCATCGATGCCCAGCCCGACGCAGGCGGCAAAGACTTCATCGAAAGCCTGAACCCCAACAGCCTGAAAGTCGTGCAGGCCATCGTGGAGCCATCACTGGCGGCGGCGAAGGCGGACGACAAGTTCCAGTTTGAGCGGCACGGGTACTTTGTAGCGGATCGGGTGGACCACCAGGCGGGGAAGATGGTGTTTAACTTGGCTGTGGGGTTGAAGGATAGTTGGGGGAAGTGACAACCACTCCCCAACTTCGGATAATCTAAACAACCATTGGCAAGAGAAAACTCACCAATAATTTTCAAAGCGCCATTAATGGCGCTTTTTCTTTATATTAAACACCAGTTAATAAATTATGCAAATAGAATCAGTAGCAATTAAAAACTTTAAAAGCTTTTTCGATAAGCAAACAATTAACTTTGAATCTGGATTTAACTTATTACTCGGCACCAATAACGCCGGCAAGACCTCGGTACTTGACGTTCTTGACATGGACCTTGGCCTGAATGAACCACACCGTTCGGAGCGGACTATTCCTATATACGGAAGGCAAACTAGTCAACACTCGCAGCTGGAGGTGACACTAGGAACTAATTTCAATGAACTTTGGCGCCTAGTAAACTCTTTGCAACTGTATCTTCCATTGGCAACAACCAATGATTCCCATCAAGGCTCTAATTCTTTAGAAGTATTAGAAAAATTTATTTCATCTAATGGTGAAATTATTTTAACTTCCGCCTTTTCAAATGCAACGGAATCAGTAAATTTCAAGGCAGGATCGTTAATAAATGGAAATGCAAGCCGCAACAACCCATCGGCCACATTTCCTGCCGCACTTATTCAGTTAGATTCAGATAATAAATTCCAGATAAATATCTCAAACTACGGAGGTGTAGGTGGTATAGCTGGAACATATGCACAGTTATTTAAATCAAAAATTTACAGGTTTAGCGCGCAACGTCGTCCTGGATTTCAGGGCGGAGGGCAAGGCAGCAATATTTTAGATCGCGAAGCAATGGCACTGCCTTATTGCCTAAATAACTTACAAACAAATGATGCCCATGGGCATAAAATTCTTTGCGAATGGGTAAATCGAGTTTTCCCCAGTGTTAAGTGGATTCAATCGACATCAAATAGCAGTGGTTTTGAGTTACGCTGCCTACCAAAATTACCCGAAGAACGCAGAGACGATCTTGCTATTCCAATGTCACGTATGGGCGCCGGGATTGGAAATGTAATTGCAATGTTCTACGTGCTAATGACATCGCGTGAACCACAAGTTATTGCTATTGACGAACCAAATGCCTTTTTACACCCACGAGCTCTACGTGAGCTATTGGCGATTTTAGAAGCAGAAGGCAAAAAACATCAGTTTATATTGACAGCGCATTCAGCCGATGTTTTGACCGCCGTAAACACCCGATCCATTTCTTTACTTGATTTCGATGGTATAGCAACTCGAGTTAAGCAGGTAGGTTACAAGGATTTGCATTTCTTACGTAGCGACTTAGCTGAATTGGGAATTCGCATGACGGATTTACATGCAAAGGATCGTGTTTTTTGGGTTGAGGGGCAAACAGAAGAGCTTGTAATGCCACAACTACTGAGATGGGCCTGCCCCGAAATAGCGGCAGGTACCTCCATACTTCGCGTGGAAAGCACTGGCATATTTTCAAAGAAAAAAGGAATCTCACCCGATGAAGTTGTAAGAATTTACGAACGACTCTCTTCATCGTCAGCAATAGTTCCTCCTATGGTCTGCATATTATTAGATGGCGAAACTCTTAGCCCCGAAAAGCGTGATGAAATCGAAAAGTCATCAAAAGGCAAGCTTCGCTTCCTTGAAAGGAGAATGTTAGAAAACTATCTATTTAATGCAAATGCTCTCGAAGCTGCATTCAAAGAACTAGACATGCCAATAGCAATTGAAAAAATTGAAGAAGCATTGGCCATACACGTGAAATCTGAAGAAATAGGTAGCATAGACGGAGCTTCAGTTTTAGATAAAATTTTTTCTAACCTAACCGAATCCAAACTCGAGTTTCGTAAAACGCGTGACGTACCAATTTTGATTGACTGGTTGCTCGCCAATGAGCCCGAGTATTTGACCCCTCTTCGTTCATGTCTGCGAAAATCATTTGGTATTTAGGCGCTACGTTGTAGCTAACCCAAAATATTCATGGCAAGTCTTGCATTGCTACTTTCAAGCCTGGCTACGCTATCTGCGGGGCACGGGGTCAAGTCTTGCATTGCAACTTTTTACTCTCGCTACTTTTTCTGTAGCTGCTTGCGCCCATTCCACAAGCACAAGAAGCCGATTTGACACATAAGCGATCCGCACCGCTAAACTCCAAACCATGCACCCCTCCATCGCCCAACACCGCCTCGGCATTTCGGCCATTTGCCAGCGCTACCGCATCCAGCGGCTGGACGTGTTCGGCTCGGCGGCGCGGGCGGACGACTTTGATACCAGCAGCAGCGATGCGGACTTTTTGGTGGAGTTCGACGTGGGCATGCCGGTGGGTTTGGATACCTTCTTTGGTGCCAAGGCTGATTTGGAGAAGCTGCTGGGACGTGGCGTGGATCTGGTGGAGTCTGGGGCTATACACAACCCTTTCGTGCTGGCCAGCATCCACCGCGACCGGGAATCCGTTTACGCAGCGTGATGGATCGGTTGTGTTCCATCTGCTTATTTAAGCCACGCCTCCGCCAAAAGGCATAAACGCTACCGCCAGATCGCCAAGGACGAAGGTTCAGGCGAGTTGGGCACGGCTCCCGATGGCGCGGAGCGCAGTTTTTGGACTCAGGCGATAAAAACCATGCAACCCGATCTATTTGGCCCTGCGCAGGCTAGCCCCGTCCACCTGGTGGACGCGGGCCTGGACCTGACCTACTGGGCGCAGTACTTTCCACACGACCTGGCCAGCGCATTCTTCAAGACGCTTCTGGACGAAACGGCGTGGCAGCAGCCCGCACTGCGCATGTACGGCCGCAGCGTCCAGACGCCCCGCTTGACCGCTTGGTACGGGGATGCACACGCCAGCTACACCTACTCGGGCCTCCTGAACCGGCCAAGCCCCTGGACACCCACGCTGGCGCGCTTGCGCGACCTGGCCGGGGCGGCCACGGGTGCCCGCTACAACGCAGTGCTGCTCAACCTGTACCGCGACGGCGCCGACCATGTATCCTGGCACAGCGACGACGAGGCCACCCTGGGCCACGAGCCCACCATCGCGTCCATCAGCCTGGGTGCGGAGCGCAAATTTTGTCTACGTCCCACATCACCCGATGCACCGGCCAAGCGCTACAGCATTGCGCTGTCCCACGGCTCCTTGCTGTGCATGCGCGGGCAAACCCAAGGCCTGTGGGAGCACGCCATCCAGAAGGAACTGCGGGTAAAAGACCCCAGAATCAATTTGACGTTTCGAAAAATCAATGGCGTTTAAGAAGTCTGGGCGGCAGAAACCGTTTGCTTCTATTTTTATAGCTGCTTGCGCCCGTTCTATAGGCGGTAACCGCCTATTTGGCACACAAACGCGCTGGACCGGTAAACTTCGGCCATGCCTGTCGTTTTCCGCTACAAGTCGTTTCGGTTTTTCTTCTATTCCAACGAAGAGAACCCGCGCGAGGCGATGCACATCCATGTGCGCAATGCCGACGGCGAAGCCAAGTTCTGGCTGACCCCCAGCATCTATCTGGCCGATAGCGACGGCTTCGATGCGCGCACGCTGCGGGGATTGCGGGACGTGGTGGTGGCCCACAAGGAATTGATTGAAAGGTCATGGAATGAACATTTCGCCTAAAGCCGTGCGCTTCGATGACGACACGGTGTGGGTCAGCCTGTCCGATGGCCGCACCATTGCCGCGCCGCTGGCCTGGTTCCCGCGTTTACTGGAAGCCACCCCCGCGCAACGGGCCTTGGTGGAACTCAGCAAGGGCGGCCTGCACTGGGAGGCGCTGGACGAAGACATCTCCGTCGCGGGTTTGCTGGCGGGGCAGCCTGATCTGACGCGGCATGGTGCGCAGCAGGCTGTTTGAGCCAGGACTTACGCAAGTTCCCCCTGTAAGCCCGAAGGGCGATACAGGGGCGCTGCCTAAGTCCTATGAATATTTATTGCTACGTTTTGAATAGCTACTTGCGCTTATTCCGCGAGCGCTATGCTCCATACTGGCCAGTATTTCACCCCCCATGCCCCGCCGCAAACACCACCACGTCTACGTGGTCGAGCTCTCCAAAGACGTGCTGCGGGAGGCGCGCTTTCGCAAGGGCAATCCGGGCTATGTGGAGGGCAAGCCTTGCGTGTATGTGGGCATGACGGGGCTGGACCCGGATGTGCGCTTTGACAAGCACAAGGCCGGCATCCAGGCCAACCGCTATGTGCTGCAGTACGGCCTGCGCCTGCTGCCGGATCTGTACGAGGCCTTCAACCCCCTGCGCTACCAGGACGCGGTGGACAAGGAGATCGAGATCGGCATCGACCTGCGCTCGGCGGGGTTTGGGGTGTGGCAAGCCTGAGGCTTGGTGCTTGAACCCGCGCCTGGCTTGTAAACTCGCAGCCTTTGCCTGCTGGATACGGAGACCCCATGAACAAAGCCCCTCACAAACCTTTCGTGATCGGCGTGGCAGGCGGCAGTGGCAGCGGTAAATCGACGGTGACGCGCCAGGTGCTGGCATCCATCGGGCCGGAGATGACGGCGGTGCTGATCCAGGACGATTACTACTGCGACCAGACGCATATGTCGCCCGAAGATCGGCGCAAAACCAATTACGACCACCCCGACGCGTTTGACTGGCCGCTGATGGTGCAGCATGTGCAAGCACTGCGCCGTGGCGAGGCGATCGAGATGCCCACCTACGACTTCACGCAGGACAACCGCGCCACCCAAACCATCACCGTGCAGCCCGCGCCGGTGATCGTGATCGAAGGTCTGTTTGCGCTGTTTGATGCCGATTTGCGCAAGATGATGTCGCTGAAGATTTTTGTGGATACCGCCGCCGACGTGCGCTTTATCCGCCGCCTGCAGCGCGACATGGCCGAGCGCGGGCGCAGTGCCGAGAGCGTGATCAACCAGTATCTGGAAACCGTGCGGCCCATGCACAAGCAGTTCATCGAGCCCACCAAACGCCGCGCCGATGTGATCCTGCCGCACGGAGCCAACGGGCCGGCCATCGACATCATCACTACCAAGGTGGTGAGCCTGATCCGCGATCTGGAACGGGGCTGATTAAATTGCTACTTTTTTAGTAGCATTTTGCGCTTATGGAATGGGCGGTAGCGGCCTATTTAACCCACAAACTCCACGCCCGCACACACCGCGGCCACCTGCGCGGCAATGCACTGCGCGGGCGTGGCCCGCGGGCTGTCGGGGTACACCTCGGTGGTCGTGGTGTAGCGGGCCCCGGTGATGCCTGCGCACAGGCCCAGCGCCTGCATCGGGTAGTGGATCACGCCGTGCGCCACCAGGGGCGAGCCGATGATGCCGCCCTGCGCGTCGGCGGGGGCGATGTGGACTACGCGCTCTACGGCCAGGATGATGGCCTGCTGGAACGCGGGCTGGGGGTTGGCGCTGTCGTCCACCAGGTAAAAGCCGTCGGGGATGGTGCCGGGCGTGAACGGCTGGCCGTCGCGGGCGGCTACGGCGGGGCGGTATTCGGACTCGTCGGTGTCGGTGGTTTCGTGCAGGTCGATGTGGGCGGTGAACTGGCCGCGCAGGGGTTCGATGAGGTGCAGCAAGGCCGCAGACTCTTGCGCGGGGCTGTCCGGGCGGAACGAGCGGTTGGGGTCCAGAGCATCGAAGTTCCAGCGCTGCACCCGCTCGTACGCCCAGGGGCTGACGCAGGGCACCACCAGCAGGTTCACCCGGCCCGCATAGCCTTCGGCGTGCGCCTCCAGAAAACGCAGCGCACCCAGCACGCCGCTGGTCTCGTAGCCGTGCACGCCGCCGGTCACCAGCACGCTGGGCAAGGCGCTGTTCCAGCCCCGGCTGCGGATGGCAAACAGGGGGAAGCGCTCGTCCGCATAGGCCACTTCGCCATAGGGCAGTACGTCAAAGCGCGCCCGCAGATGCTCGATGCGCGGCAACACGTCATCCGCATAGCTGCGCTGGCGCACCTGGCGGGCACGCCACTGGGCCCGCTCTGTGTCGCCCCAGGTTTGGCCGGGGGTGCCGATGGGGTAGAAAGGGAGGTTGCTCATGGGGTGCGGCTGAAAAGTTGCAAACCAGGCTACTTTACGCCGGCGAATCTGGCATGGGCCGTAGTCTTCGCAAAGCCGCTTAGCAGACTCATTGTGTTTCTCATACTTGACAAAACACCATTTTTGCAAACAATGAGAAACACTATGCTTCCCATCACACCGCTTTCAAACTTACCCTGTGCCGCCCAGCTACAGGCTTTGGGCGCGCAGATTCGCAGCCAACGCAAAGCCTTGCGCCTGAACGCCACCGTCACGGCCGAGGCCGCAGGGGTGTCGCGTGTCACGCTGCACCGCATCGAGAAAGGCGAGCCCTCGGTCACCATGGGGGCGTGGTGCAACGCGCTGGCGGCGCTGGGCATGGTGCTACAGGCACGCAGCGCAACCGACGAGCGCACAAGCGCGGCGCAACCGCCCGACAGAACAGGCTGGATTCCGGCCCGTGTGGTACTGGCCGACTATCCGCAGCTGCGCGCGCTGGCGTGGCAGGTGCACGGCACAGACACCCTCACGCCCTTTGAAGCACTGGACATTTACGAACGCAACGCCCGCCACCTGGACCTGCCCGCCATGTCGGCAGAAGAGCAAGCGCTGCTGCAAGCCTTGCGGCTGGCTTTGGTGAGGCTCTAGACACACCCTTGCAATCCAGCCCCCCGCCACGATGTGAATGCAATGACCGACACCCAGCACATCGTCTGCCCCCATTGCCACACCACCAACCGCGTGCGCACCGACCAGTTGGCCAGCGCGCCCGATTGCGGTAGCTGCAAAAAGCCCTTGTTCACCGGTCAACCGGCCGACCTGGATGGTGCCGCGTTCGACAAGCACCTGCAGCGCAACCAGATTCCGCTGTTGGTGGACTTTTGGGCCCCGTGGTGCGGGCCGTGCAAGCAGATGGCGCCCGCCTACGTGCAGGCCGCCGCCCAGCTGGAGCCGCGCATCCGCGTGGCCAAGGTGGACACCGAGGCGCACCAAGCCTTGGGCGCACGCTACCAGATCCGCAGCATCCCCACGCTGGCGCTGTTTGTGGGGGGCCGCGAGGTGGCCCGCCAGGCGGGTGCCATGGGCGCTGCCGACATCGTGCGCTGGGTGCAGCAGCACAGCCCGCGCTGAAAGCCCTACTCCATTTCTAAATAACCCGTGCGGGGTGGTCTTATCCACCCGCTGTTACCGTTCGCCTCCTTATCCCCACCCACCCACTGACACCATGACGCTATTTACCCCCCTGCAAGTCGGCTCCACCACCCTGCCCAACCGCATTCTGCTGGCCCCCCTCACCCGCACCCGCGCCGACGCGGGCCACATGCCCAACGCGCTGATGGCCGACTACTACAGCCAGCGCGCCACCGGCGGCCTGCTGATCACAGAGTGCACCATGGTGGCGCCCGGCACCTCGGCTTTCATCAACGAACCCGGCATCTACAACGACGCGCAAGTAGCCGCCTGGAAACAGGTAACCAGCGCAGTGCACGCCAAGGGCGGCCGCATCTTCATGCAGATCTGGCACGCGGGCCGCGCCGCGCACCCCGACATCAACGACGGCGTGCCCACCGTATCGAGCAGCGCCACGGCGGTGGAGGGCGAGATCCACACCCTCACCGGCAAGGTGCCGCACGCCGTGCCGCGCGCACTGGCTGCGGACGAGATTCCGGCCATCGTGGCCGCGTTTGCCCAGGGCGCGAAGAACGCCATCGCCGCCGGTTTTGACGGCGTGGAAGTGCACGGTGCCAATGGCTACCTGATCGACCAGTTCCTGCGCGACACGCCCAACCAGCGCACCGACGGCTACGGCGGCTCGCTGGACAACCGCGCCCGCTTCCTGTTCGAAGTGCTGGATGCCGTGACCGCCGCCATTGGCGCGGACAAAGTGGGCCTGCGCCTGTCCCCGCTGAACAGCTACAACAGCATGCAAGACAGCGACCCGCTGGCCTTCATCGGCTTTTTGGCCGACAAGCTCAACGCCTACAAGCTGGCCTACCTGCACGTGATGCGCGCCGACTTCTTTGGCGTGCAAAAGGGAGATGTGCTGACCGTGGCGCGCGCCAAGTACCAGGGCGTGCTGGTCGGCAACATGGGCTACACCGCCGAAGAGGCCGAAGAAGCCATCACCGCAGGCCAGCTCGATGCCGTGGCCTTTGGCACGTCCTTCCTGGCCAACCCGGACCTGCCCGCCCGCATCCAACTCAAGGCCCCGCTGAACACGCCGGACCAAAGCACCTTCTACACCCAGGGTGCCAAGGGCTACACCGACTACCCGACGCTGCAAGCCTAACCTTCATGGACTTGGGTGCAGAGCACCCCAAGCCATGAAAGTTGCTTCACGTTAAGCCAGTAGCTGAGCGATCACCTGCCAATGCGCCGGATCCACCGGCGTGATCGACAGGCGGTTGCCCCGGCGCAGCACCTGCAGATCGGCCAGGGCAGCGGTGGCGCGCAGCTCGGGCAGGGCCAGCAGCCGTGTCTTGCGCACCGCCTGCACGTCCAGCAGTAGCCAGCGCGGGGCGTCGGGCTTGCTGGCGGCATCAAAGTACGGTGAGGCCGGGTCGAACTGCGTAGGGTCGGGCCGGGTGCCCGAGGCCACGCGGGCCAGGCCGGCAATGCCCGGCTCGGCACAGCTCGAGTGGTAGAACAGCACGCCATCGCCCGGCTGCATCTGGTCGCGCATGAAGTTGCGGGCCTGGTAGTTGCGCACGCCCACCCACGGTACCGTGCGGTCTGGCGCGGCCAGCGTGTCGTCGATGGAGCATTCGCTGGGTTCGGATTTCATCAACCAGTAGTGGGGCATGGCAAGCTCGCGTGAAGACATGACCCTAGCTTACTCCTGTTTTCATAGCTGCTCACGCTCATTCCATAAGCGCCAGCGGCCTATTTTTCATAAATTCTGATACCGGCCCACGGGCTTCGGTTAACCTCCTGCATCTCCCACCCACCAGACTCCTCCATGAAAAAACTCCACATCACCATCCAGCTCGAAATGTCCGTACCCGACGACTGGGAGCTGGCCACCACCTCTGAGGACGGCCAGGTGCTGAAGCTGCCCAACGGCCAGTACATGGACATGGCCATCGAGCCCATGTTTGCCACCGACCCCGAAGACACCTGGACCAGCACCGGCGACGACGATGTGCTCAACGACGTGCTGGACATGATCGATGCCGAAGACGTGACCTACCAGTTCGTCACCCACTAGGCAAGAACGCGGCGCTGTGGAACGCACCTGCGGGTGTTTATCTGACACGCCGCCGCCGGGCCAGGGCTTGTAATGGAAGCCTGCCGCAAAACCTTGCGGCCCCTACCGGAGCCCGCCATGCAACCCACCCACACCGTCCAGGCCACCATCACCGACCACGTCACCTTCACCCCCGGTGACGGCGCGCCCGTCATCATCCCCAAGGGGCCGGTCGAGATCGAAGTGGCTGCCGAAAGCGCCATCCTGAGCTGGACGGCCGACAACGACGCAGCCTGTGTGGCCGCCCTCACCCTCGTGCAGTACAAAGAGTACGTGCGCGACAAGAAGATCGTCGTCACCCCGTAAGGCCCGCGGCCTGGCAATGGCTATAGTTACGATAGCTAATTGCGCACATTCCAATTGCGCCAGCGGCCTATTTCGCACAAGCCATCTGCCCGCCCAGTCCGCACCAAAACCGCGCAAATCCCCTCCATAATTACACCCAGTTACCGTCCTAAAACAGTCTGCGGGCATCGGTGCGAAGCACCTTATGGGAGATAGAGCATGCGCGAAGACGACCCCAACAAAGAGCGCCTGGAGCTGGCGCTGGAAGCCGCAGGGCTCGACCTGTGGGAAAACAACCTGCGCACCGGCGAAGTCACCCGCAAGGCCCTGAAAACCTTTTCTGAACTGGGCTACAGCAACGAAGAGGTGTTGCACCACATAGACCATCTGTTCGAGTTCATCCACCCGGACGATGTGCCCATGATC
Source organism: Rhodoferax sp. LS1P39 (assembly GCF_056521425.1). NCBI lineage: Bacteria > Pseudomonadati > Pseudomonadota > Betaproteobacteria > Burkholderiales > Comamonadaceae > Rhodoferax > Rhodoferax sp. LS1P39. The sequence continues at coordinate 427,102 of NZ_JBWMAV010000001.1, forward strand.
CAGGCTGCGGTAGAGGCCCACATGGCAGGCCGCACGCCCGAGTACCGCTGCGAGTTTCGGCTGCGGGCCCACAACGGCGACTGGGTCTGGTACGCCAACTACGGCCGCATCATGGACGCGGCCAGCGACACGCCGGGGCAGCGCTTCATCGGCGTGACCTTCAACATCAACGACCGCAAGCGCAAAGAAGAAGAAATCGACCGGGCAAACCAGCAGCTGGCGGCCCAAAACACCTTGCTGCAAGAGCTCAACACCGCGCTGGAGCTGCTGGCGGCCAACGACCCCCTCACCGGCCTGGCCAACCGCCGCACCCTGCTGGAGCTGGGGGCGAATGAGTGCAAACGCGCCGAGCGCTTTCAACACCCGCTGTCGGTGCTGATGGTGGACATCGACAACTTCAAAAAGGTAAACGACACCTGGGGGCACCTGGCAGGCGACCGCGTCATCTGCGCCGTGGCCGACACCTGCCGCCAGCGCATCCGGGTCGGCCTGGACACCGTGGCCCGGCTGGGCGGCGAAGAGTTTGTGGTGTTGCTGCCAGAAACCGACCGTAGTGGGGCCAGCCGCCTGGCCGAATCGCTGCGCCACGCCGTGGCCCTGCTGCAGGTGCACACCCCCGATGCCCACGGCATTGCCACCTGCACCGTCAGCATCGGCATCGCCACCCTCGCGCCGCCTGGGGCCACTTTCGAGCAATTGCTGCACCGCGCCGACACCGCGCTTTACCAGGCCAAGCAGGCGGGTAGGAACCAGGTGCGGGCCTACATCGCCCCCTAATTAATCCCCCGCAAACCGCCTTCGGGCGCAGCAACTAATTTTGCTGGATGCTCTTGGCTGGAATTGCCAACTTGCGCCTGACATACAAATGCATGTTGGAAGACCCTTCTGCCATTGGCACCTCCTTGACTTCCAGGTAGTCCTGTTTGCGCATTAACTCGCCCAACTTGGAAAAGCCATAGTTGCGCGGATCAAATGAAGGGTTGTTCTTCGTGATGTGGCTGCCCACCGGCCCAAGTTGCGCCCATCCGTCCTCACGTGCAGCCGCTTCTATGGCGGTGACCACCATGGCTTTCAGCTTGGGCAGTTCCGGCACCGCTACGGCAGTGGGCCCGGCCTTGGGCTCGTCGGGTTGGCGCAGAATTTCGGTGTAGATGAACTTGTCGCAAGCGGCTACGAAAGGCTCTGGCGTTTTACGCTCGCCAAAACCGTAGACCACCAGCCCCGCCTCACGGATGCGCGTCGCCAGCCGCGTGAAATCACTGTCGCTGGACACCAAACAAAATCCATCCACACTGCCGTTGTGCAGCACGTCCATGGCATCAATGATCAGCGAGGCATCGGTAGAGTTTTTGCCGGTGGTGTAACTGAACTGCTGGATCGGCTGGATGGCCATGCGGTGCAGCACCTCTTTCCAGCCTTTGAGGTTGGTGGTGGTCCAGTCACCATAGGCCCGCTTGATGGTCGCCGTGCCGTACCGCGACACCTCGGCCAGAAGCTCCTGGATCACCGCAGCCTGGGCATTATCAGCATCAATCAGCACTGCGAGTTTTTGGTTCGGGTTGGTTGCCATGGAGCGCCTCGTTGGGGTGGGTTCCATCGTACTAGGCTCTAGCTCCGGCGGCGGCCGTCCCCCACAATCGGGCCATGCACGCCCAAGACATCCTCACCTTCTGGTTCACCGAACTCACGCCCCAGCAGCACTTTGCCAAAGACGCTGCGCTGGACGACCGCATCCGCCAGCGCTTTGCCGCCACCCTGGAGGCCGCCGCCCGCTGCGAGCTGTTTGCCTGGCGCGCCACGCCCGAGGGGCGGCTGGCGGAGATATTGGTGCTCGACCAGTTCTCGCGCAACATCTACCGCGATACGCCACAGGCTTTTGCCCAGGACCCGCTGGCCCTGGCGCTGGCGCAAGAGCTGGTGGCCAGCGGGCTGGATGGCAGCCTGCCCCTGGCCCAGCGGCCTTTTGCCTACATGCCCTACATGCACAGCGAATCCAGGGCCATCCATGTCCAATCGATGGCCCTGTTCACCCAGCTCGGCAATGAAAACAACCTGCGCTTCGCCCTGCACCACCAGGCCATCGTGGAGCGCTTTGGCCGCTACCCGCACCGCAACGCCGTGTTGGGGCGCAGCTCCAGTGCCGAAGAAGTGGCTTTTCTGGGCCAGCCCGGTTCGTCATTCTGATTGCTACACTTTAAATAGCTACTAGCGCTGGTTCTATAAGCGCAGGCGGCCAATTCTTCATAAAAATTCACACAGGCAGCGGGAACCAAGGGCGCAGGCGTGGGGTCCGTCCCATCTCCTACCCCACACATCCTGCCCATGCTGCGTGCCCTGAAAGACATTTTTGACGGCCTGCTCGCCCAGGCCACCGAGCCCTCGCCCGCCGAGCGCCAAAGCGCCGTGGACCTGGCCACCGCCGTGCTGCTGGTCGAGGTGATGCGCGCCGACCCCACCAAGACCGCGGTGGAGCGCCAGGCCGTGGTGCTCACCCTGCAGCAGCGCCTGAACCTGGACGGCGCGGCGCTGACGCAGCTGATGCAGCAGGCCGAGCAATCCGCCGCCCGCGCCTACGACTACCAGCGCTTTACCAGCCAGCTCAACGACCAGTGCACGCATGCCCAGAAGATCCAGATCGTGGAAGACATGTGGCAGGTGGCCTACGCCGACGGCCAGCTCGGCGCGGTAGAAAACAGCGTCATCAACCAGATGGCCGGGCTGCTGTACGTCACCCACGGCGAATACATCGCCGCCAAGATGCGCGCCAAGGAGGCGGCGGGGCTGCTGCTGTAAGCCCGGGCACCATGTCCATATCGAATTTTCAGCCCGCCACCGGGGTGCAGATTTCCACCAAGAACCCATTCAGATCGGCCACATAGGCAATCGTCTGGCCCCAGGGCATGGCGTGCGGTTCCTGCACCAGCTGGGCCCCGGCGGCCACGGCCTGGGCCAGGGCGGTTGGCACATCGGGCGTGACCAGCGCAATCTCGCAGCACGGCGCTGCCGGGTCGGCGGCTTGGGGGTTCTTGTGGAGCTGGGCCATCAGCGCCCGGGATGCAAACGCCAGCGTGGTGGAGCCAGTGTCCAGCTCACCGTAGTCACCGCCTTCATGCACAAACCTGGTCTTCAAGCCGAAGGCCCGGGCGTAGAAGTCCAGGCTGCTGCGGACATCGGCAACGTACAGAATGGTGTATCCAAATTGCATAAAAGCTCCCAAGGTAAAAAAGACGGGGGTTTATCCACCCCAACGATACCGGCCACGGCACCCCATGCCTTGGATAAATCCGACACCGCTCTCAACCACCGGTTGACAGCGATACTGGGGGCTGCTTTTTTCCCCATTCCGTCCCATGCCACTCCTGACCCGCCGCTCCACCCTGCTCGCCTCCCTGGGCCTGTTGGCCACCCGCCTGCACGCCGCCCCACCCATTGCCCCCACCCTTTGGCCGCAGGACCTGCGCGTGCCCGGCGGGGTGGCGCGGCTGTCGCTGGGGCCTGCGCCGGAGCGGCCTGTGGCGTTTGCGGGGGACGTGCCGGTGCTGGTGCGGGGCGATACGATCGAGTGGACGGCCATTGTCGGCATTCCGCTGGCGGCCGCACTGGGCCCGGCGCAGATCGACGTGCAAACCGCCGACGGCACCCGCCCCGTGGCCTACACCGTGGGCGCCAAGCAGTACCGCGAGCAGCGGCTGAAGGTGGCACCCGGCACGGTAGATCTCTCCATCGAGGACGAGGCCCGCTACAACCGCGAGCGCACCCATCTGCAGACCGTGGTGGCTACTTTCAGCGAGCCGCCGCTGCTGCCGAATCTGCGCATGCAGGTGCCGGTGCCGGGGCGGCGCTCCAGCTCGTTCGGGCTGCGCCGGGTGTTCAACGGGCAGTCGCGCAATCCACACAGCGGCATGGACATTGCCGCCGCCACGGGTACACCGATAGTGGCACCGCTGCCGGGCCGGGTGATCGACACCGGCGACTATTTCTTCAACGGCAACACGGTGTGGCTGGACCACGGCGGCGGCCTGCTGGGCATGTTTTGCCACCTGAGCAGCATCGCCGTGCAGCCCGGCGATGTGCTGAAAGCAGGCCAGCGCCTGGGTGCCGTGGGGGCCACGGGCCGGGTGACCGGACCGCACCTGCACTGGTCGATCAGCCTGAACCGGGCGATGGTGGACCCGGCACTGTTCTTGGCAGCGTGAACGCTATTTAATCTATAGCTTGTTGTGCTTATGGCTAGAACACCAGAGGCAGTTTTTATGCCTATTTACGAATAGGCCGCCAGGGGCTCTTCGTACACGCTGGCGGGGCGCAGCACCAGATCTTCTTGCGCCCAGACCTGGTTACGGCCCTGGGCCTTGGCTTTGTACAAAGCCCGGTCGGCGGCTACCAGCAAGGCCTCCAGGTCGGGCAAGCCCGCGCTGGTGTCCCAGGTGGCGCAGCCTGCGCTGAAGGACACGTTCAGGCCCGGCGCATGGGCCGGTATGCGCAGCGCGGCCACGGCGCGGCGGGCGTGGTCGGCGATGCGCAGGGCATCTTCGCTGCGGGTGCCGGGCAGCATGATGACGAACTCCTCGCCGCCATAGCGGGCCACCATGTCGGTGGGTCGGCGCACACTGCCGGCCAGGGCCTGGGCCACCGCGCGCAGGCAGACATCGCCCTGCACGTGGCCGAAGTAGTCGTTGTAGCGCTTGAAGTGGTCAATATCCACCAGCACCAGCGACAGCGGCTGGCCACTGCGCTGGGCGCGCTGCCATTCGGTCTGGGCGGCAATGTCAAAGCTGTTGCGGTTGTACACGCCGGTGAGGTGGTCGCGCGCGGAGCTGCGTAGCAAGGACGCATGGGTGGTGGCCAGCTCCTGGTAGAGCTGGGTGATCTGGTAGACCAGCCCGGCCAGCAGGCTGACCGACGAGACCACGCTCAGCAGGCGCGACATATACCAGCCCAGGCTGTAGCGGGTCGATGTCAGCAGGATCAGCGACACATCGGCCAGCGATGCCAGCATGGCGGCAAACAGAAACAGGCCCACCAGTTCCTGGCGCTTCTTGGGCAGCAACAGCACCAGCAGCACCACGCCCAGGTTCAGTCCCCACACCGTCCAGCCCGTCAGGCCGCTGCTGAGGGTCTTGAAGCTATTGCCGTCGATCAGCGCAGGCAGGGCACCGTCGCGCAAAGCCAGCCAGGCCATGGCCGCCGCCAGCAGCGGGGCCAGCGCAAACAGCAGCCAGCCTTGCACCAGCGACACGCGCTGGCTCAGCACGCCATGCACGCGCGACTGCCGCAGCAGCAAAGACGCGCCAATGAACAGCGGAAACCCACCGTGCCAGAACACCCACAGCCACACCGGCGACTGGGCATTGCCGCCCAATAGCCCCGCAGGCGCAAACATCCCCGGAAACACCATCAGCTGGATGGGGGCCAGCATCGCCACATAGGCATAGGCCCCGGCCAGCGGCACCAGGTACAGGCGCCGCACCGCCACAAACTGCACCATCAGCAGGTAGGCGGTCAAGGCCTCGGTCAGGGTAACGATGGCCGCAAAAATCGGCAGGAAAGGGGCCACCACCGGCAGCGCCTGCGCCGCATACGGTGCCGATGCCCCGGCCACCACCACGATGGCGAGCGCCAAGCAAACCACCGCGTTGCGTTGCGCAGCGGTGGCCGCAGAGCGGTGCGGAGATGGGGCCATGGCAAAGTCTCCGTGGGCTGGAAATGTGTCGCTACGGGACTCGGAGTGTGGGCCGTAGCGCGCGCCGCAGCACAAAATTTGTATCAGCAGACTGTATGCAATTATGAACGCTCCCCTGGATGCAAACAACCCATACGCCCGTATTTACGTGCAAATCCATCGCCCCACACCCTGTCACCCGGCTTCAGTGGCTTGCAATGGTTAAAAATCTGCAACCGCGCACCCCAGGTTTTCCGGTGGCGCACGCCAATTGTGCGAAACGGGTCGGTACTGGCTGCTATGCTTTGTTACTTGCGTTTACATCATTTAGGCCTACGCCATGCTTCGTCTCCCGCTCTTGCGCAATAGCGCGTGGCCTGCGCTGGTCGCCGCAGCGGCTTTGGTTGCGGCGCAGGTAGCGTTGGCCTGGCTGCCGCTGGGCGTGCCGGTGGCCGTGCTGCAGGTGGCGCTGGTGGCGGGCTGGGTGGCCCTGGTGGGGGCCGTGCGCCGCGCGGCTGCACCGGTGGCTACAGCCTTGGCCGCCCCACCGGCTGCTGCGCCGGACCCGGGCTCAGCCACCGCCCAGGCACTGGAGTCCGCGCTGGACATCCTGCCCGACCACAGCACCTTTGCGATTTTTAACGCGCAAGAGCGCCTGGTGCTGGTGAGCGCGCGGACCCGCACGCTGTACCCCCACTCTGCGTCTTTCATGCAGCCAGGCGTGTCTTTTGAAGCGGTGCTGCGCCACACCGTGGCCCTGGGGGAATTGCCCGAATCCGAGGGCCAGGAGGCCTGGATACAACAGCGCCTGGCGGCCTTTCGCAACCCGGTGCCGACCCAGGTGCAAGAGCTGCCCAACGACCGCTGGCTGCGCATCGACCAGCGCCGACTAAAGGACGGCAGCACCGTGGTGCTGCGGGCCGACATTACCGACAACGTGCGCCGGGAACGTGCGCTGGAGCAGGCGCGGCAGCAGGCCTACGCGGCGCAGTCCCAGCTGTCCGAGGCGCTGGAGGCCATGCCCATCGGCGTGGAGCTGTACGACGCGCAAGACCGGCTGGTGTATTTCAACCGCAAGATGGGCGAAATGCGCCCCTGGTTCACGCTGGAAGAAGGCCGCGGCCTGACCCACGAAGCGCTGGTGCGCATCGGCCTGCGCCAGGGCTTTCCGCAAGAAGCCATGGGCCGCGAAGACGAATGGCTGGCCCAGCACCTGGCCGAGCGTGGCCACCGCGCCATGCCCGAGGTGCGCTCCTACCCCATCGGGGTGTGGATGCATGCCTACGAGTCGCGCACCCCGTCGGGCTACATCGTGGCGGTGCGGCTGGACATTACCGAGATGGTGCTGCAACGCCAGGCGCTGGAGCAGGCCAACCAGCGCCTGGCCCAGCTGTCGGCCACCGACGGGCTGACCGGCATTGGCAACCGGCGGCACTTTGACGCGGTGCTGGCCACCGAATGGCTGCGCGGGGCCCGCCAGCAGGAGCCGCTGGCCCTGCTGATGATCGACATCGACCACTTCAAGCTCTACAACGACCACTACGGCCACCTGGCGGGCGATGCCTGCCTGCGCCGTGTGGCCCAGCTGCTGGCCACCTGCGTGCGCCGCGCGGGCGAGCTGGTGGCCCGCTACGGCGGCGAAGAATTTGTGCTGCTGCTGCCCGGCACCGACCAGAACCACGCCCGCCAGGTGGCCCAGCACTGCATGGACGCGCTGGCCCAGGAGCGCATCCCCCACGCCGCCTCGCCCACCGCCGACCATGTGACCCTGAGCATCGGCATCGCCCACACCGTGCCCCATCCCGAACACAAGGCCGACACCCTGGTGGATGCCGCCGACAGCGCGCTGTACCGGGCTAAAAATGCCGGGCGGCAGCAGTTTGAAGTCAGTCGACTTTAGGCACACCCCCAGGCTGCAGTGCTTCGCATCTTTCGCCAACCCCCTTGCAGGGGGCAACAGCAGCGGCCTGGCAGAGCCAGTTCCGCGCTGTTTCTGGAAGGGGTATCAATTGGCTAAATTGATGGACTCTTTAGGCTTCTCGCGCTTATTGGAAGGGCGATAGCAGCTATTGAATGCATAGCAATCAATGGGCCTTAGTGGGCTTTCTCCCAATTCGGCCCCACGCCCACTTCGGCCAATAGCGGCACCTTGAGGTCGGCCACACCGGCCATCAGGCGCGGGATCTCGGCGCGCAGCCAGTCCACCTCGGCCTCGGGCACTTCAAACACCAGTTCGTCGTGCACCTGCATGATCATCTGGGTGCCGCGTTTTTCAGCGTCCAGCGCTTTTTGCACCGCCACCATGCTGAGCTTGATGAGGTCGGCCGCCGTGCCCTGCATGGGGGCGTTGATGGCGGCGCGCTCCAGGCCGGCCAGCAGCGCGCCCTTGGCGGTCTGGATGTTGGCCAGTTGCAGGCGGCGGCCAAACACGGTTTCCACGTAGCCCTGCTGCTTGGCCAGGGCGCGGGTGTCTTCCATGTAGGTTTTGACACCGGGGTAGCGGTCGAAGTAGCGGGCGATGTAGTTCTTGGCGGCGGTGTTGTCGATGCCCAGGTTCTTGGCCAGGCCGTAGGCGCTCATGCCGTAGATCAGGCCGAAGTTGATCACCTTGGCGTAGCGGCGCTGCTCGCTGGTGACTTGGTCCACCGTGACACCAAACACCTCGGCCGCCGTGGCGCGGTGCACGTCCAGCCCGTCGGTAAAGGCCCGCAAAAGTGCTGCGTCGCCGCTGATGTGGGCCATGATGCGCAGCTCGATCTGCGAGTAGTCGGCACTGGCAATCACGTTGCCCGGTGCGGCCACAAAGGCTTCGCGCACGCGGCGGCCCTCGGGGGTGCGCACGGGGATGTTTTGCAGATTCGGGTCGTTGCTGCTGAGGCGACCGGTGACGGCTACGGCCTGGGCGTAGTGGGTGTGCACCCGGCCACTGCGCGGCAGGATCAGCAGGGCCAGCTTGTCGGTGTAGGTGCCTTTGAGCTTGGACAGGCTGCGGTGCTCCAGCAGCTTGGCGGGCAAGGGGTAGTCTTCGGCCAGCTTTTCCAGCACTTCTTCGTCGGTGCTGCGCGCGCCGGTGGCGGTTTTCTTGACCACCGGCATGCCCAGTTTGTCGAAGAAAATTTCGCCCAGCTGCTTGGGGCTGCTGAGGTTAAAGGGCTGGCCCGCAATCTCGTAGGCCTCGGCTTCCAGTTGCACGATGCGCTGGCCCAGGGCGTGGCTTTGGCTGGCCAGCGTGGCCGCGTCGATCAGCACGCCGTTGCGCTCGATGCGGTACAGGGCTTCGCTGCTGGCTATCTCCAGCTGGTAGATGAACGCCAGGGCTGGAACTGCCTGCAGCTGCGGCCACAGCACGCGGTGCACTTCCAGCGTCATGTCTGCATCTTCGCAGGCGTACTCCGAGGTTTTTTCTACATCCACCTGGTTGATGGTGAGCTGGTGCACGCCCTTGCCGCACAGGTCTTCAAAGCTGATGCCGCTGCGGCCCAGGTGGCGCTCGGCCAGGCTGGACAGGCCGTGGGGTTTGTGCACTTCCAGCACATAGCTCTGCAGCATGGTGTCGTGCGCATAGCCTTGCACCTCGATGCCGTGGTTGGCGAACACATGGCGGTCGTACTTGATGTGCTGGCCCAGTTTGGGTTTGGTGGCATCTTCCAGCCAGGGCTTGAGCTTGGCCAGTACCTCATCGCGTGGCAACTGCGTGGGCGCATCGGGGTAGTTGTGCGCCACCGGGATGTAGGCGGCCTCACCCGGGGTGACGCAGACGCTGATGCCGACGATCTCGGCCAGCATCTCGTCGATAGAGTTGGTTTCGGTGTCCAGCGCTACCAGCTCGGCGGTTTGCAGTTTGGCCAGCCAGGTGTCGAAAGCTTCCCAGGTCAGGATGGTCTCGAAGCCGGGGGTGCGGGTGGGGGCCACTTCGGCAGCAGCGGGTTCGTCGAACAGGCCGGGCTCCGTCGGCTTGGCTTTGGGCGTTTTCTCGGCTGTGGGGGCAGGCTCTGCAGCCGCCGCACCGTCCAGGTTGCGGGCCAGGCCCTTGAAGCCAAATTTTTCGTAAAAAGCCTTTAACGCGCCCGTATCCTGGGCGGTAAAAGCTATGGAATCCATAGCAGGCAGGCCATCGATGTAGCCGGCCAGCTCGCAGTCGGTCTTGATGGTGACCAAGCGGCGGCCCTGCGGCAGCCAGTCCACGGCATTGCGCAGGTTTTCGCCCGCCACGCCCTTGATCTCGGTGGCGCGCTCCATCAGCGCGTCCAGGCTGCCGTATTCCATCAGCCACTTGGCAGCGGTTTTGGGGCCGACCTTGGGCACGCCGGGCACGTTGTCCACGGTGTCGCCCACGAGAGTTTGGTAGTCCACCATCAGGCTGGGCGGCACGCCGAATTCTTCGGTGACCCCGGCCACGTCGCGGCGCTTGCCGTTCATGGTGTCGATGATCATCACGTGTTCGTTCACCAGTTGGCTCAGGTCCTTGTCGCCGCTGGACACCACCACCTCAATGCCCTGGTCGCCCGCCACCCGGGCCAGCGTGCCGATCACGTCGTCGGCCTCCACGCCGGGCACGGCCACCACCGGCCAGCCCATCAGGCGGATCACCTCGTGCACCGGCTCGATCTGGGTGCGCAAATCATCGGGCATGGGGCTGCGCGTGGCCTTGTAGGCGGGATACCACTCGTCGCGGAAAGTGGGGCCCTTGGCATCGAACACGCACACCGCGTAGTCGGCCTGCACCTCTTTGCGCAGGCTGTTCATCATGTTGATGATGATGCGGATGGCGCCGGTTTTTTGCACCGTGCCGTCGGGCAAGGTGGTGCTCATGGTTTCGCCACCGGCAAAAAAGGCGCGGTACAGGTAGCTGGAGCCATCGACCAGCAGCAGGGTTTTCTTATTCGTCATAGGGGCATTTTGCCCGCCGAAATAGCTACTATTTGTAAGCAGGTAGAGTTTTAAGTTTCAACCCGGACGAATCCTATGCACCTAATCCGTACCCCATTGTGCGCATCTGCCACCGCGCTGGCACTCACCGCCCTGCTGGCCGCCTGCGCCACCCCGCCCGAGCCGCAGGCCAGCCTGCGCAAGGAAACGGTATTCGCCCTCACCTCGGGTATGGAACTGCTGAAGTTCAACGCCGGGCAACCGGGTCGCATCCTGGCGCGGGTGCCGGTGACCGGGCTGGCGGCGGGCGATGCGCTGGTGGGCATCGATTTTCGGGTGTCGCGCGGCGTGCTGTTTACGCTGGCGCAGTCGGGCCGGGTCTATACCGTCAACACCGGCACCGGCGCGCTGACCCTGGTGCCAGCGGCTCCGCTGGCCCTGGAGCTGCCCAAGGGCCAGTTCGGCTTTGACTTCAACCCCGCGGTGGACCGTATGCGCATCGTTGCCGAGGGTGGCATGAACCTGCGCATCCACCCCGAAACCGGCGCGGTGGTCGACGGCAATGCCGCCCTGGCGGGGGTGCAGCCCGACACCCCGCTGTCGTACACGCAAGCCGACGCGAATGCGGGCAAAACCCCCAGCGTATCGGCCGTGGCCTACACCTACAACAAAGAAAACGAGAAGATCACCACGCTGTACGCCATTGACCGCGCGCTGGGCGTGCTGGCCATGCAGGGTTCGCGCGAGGGCACCACCCCGCCGGTATCGCCCGATACCGGGCGGCTGACCACCATCGGCTCGCTGGGCCTGGGGCCGCTGCTGGATGCCAGCTTCGACATCTCGGACCTGAGCAACACCGCCCTGGCCACCGTGCGCACCGCCCAGGCCCCCAAGACGCGGCTGGTCCTGGTGGACTTGGCCACGGGCAGCAGCAGCGCCCTGGGTACGGTAGGCGACGGCAGCCCCCTGCTGGGCATGGCCATCGAACCTTGAGCACCTTGCTACATCTTAGATAGCTACTTACGCTGATGGAATGGGCGGTAGAGGCCGATTTGGCTTACAAACCGCTCATCAGCTTCTCCCGCGCTGCGTCGTAGGCCTTTTTAGGCACCGGCACGGCGTTGGGGTTGCCCAGATCGACCATGCGCACACGGTAGGTTTCGCGGGCGGTAAAGGCGGCGATGGCGGCAATCACGGTGACGGCCAGGGTGATGGCACCCACGGTGAACGGGATGTCCAGGGCACCGGGAGGTGCCACATAGGCAAACAGCGCAGGCAGCAAGGCCGTGACCAGCGTGCCCAGATTCTGCGAAATGGCCATGCCCGAGACCCGGGTGCGGGTGGGGAACATCTCGGGGTAGAAGCTGGGGAACACGGCGTTGTAGCCCTGGTACACGATGCCCCACATCAGGATGGACATGCAAATCGCCAGCGGCACGCTGTGGATGCTGATGGCGTACAGGTACACATAGGCCAGCAGGCCCGAAGCCAATGCGCCCACGATGATGGGCGGCCTGCGGCCAATCCTGTCCGACAGATTGCCCACAAACGGAATCACGATCACCGCCACGATGTTGCCCAGCACGGGAATCCACAGGTAGATGTCTTTCTCAAAGCCGATGCCGTAGCCGGGCTGCACCGCGTAGGCCGCGCCAAAGATGGTGGTGACCACCGGAATCACGTTCATCAGCGAGCAGCACATCACCCGCAGCATGTCGCGCCAGCTCTCGGTCACAGCCTGCACAAACGGGGCCTTGGGTACCTTGCCGTCGGCACTTTCTTCGGTGAAAGCCGGGGTTTCGTCCACCTCGCGGCGGATGATGTAGCCCGCCACGATCACCAAAAAGCTCAGCAGGAACGGAATACGCCAGCCCCAGCTGTTGAACTGCTCGGTGGGCATGTAGTGCGCCAGGGGCAAGAACACGGCCGCCGCCAGAATCTGCCCGGCCTGCACGCCCTGCAGCGTGAAGCTGGCAAAGAAGCCGCGCCGCCCAAAGGGTGCGTGCTCCAGAATCATCGAGCTGGCACCCGAGATTTCCCCGGCCACCGCAAAACCCTGGATCAGTCGCATCAGCACCAGCAAGGCGGGTGCCCACAGGCCGATCTGGTCATAGGTGGGCAGCAGGCCCACGGCCACGGTCGAAAAACCCATCAAAAACATGCAGATGATCAGCACCTTTTTGCGGCCCTGGGTGTCGCCCCAGTGGCCCAGAAAAAACGCCCCGATGGGCCGCGCCACATAGCCCACGCCGTAGGTGGCCAGCGACGCGATGATGGCCGTCTTGGGGTCGCCTTTGGGGAAAAAGATTTGCGGAAAAATCAACGCCGCCGCGGTGGCGTAGATGAAAAAGTCGTAGTACTCCAGCGCCGAGCCGATCCAGCCGCTGGCCGTAGCCTTCTTGGACTGTTCCCTGCTGTGCGTTGCGTCCTCATGGGTATTCGCCATGCATGTCTCCTGTTGTGTGTAAATGGGTTGCTTGCACAAAGGGGATGCAAGGCAAAACCGGTGGAGTGAAAAAACCGCACCACCGGGTCTTGCAAGACATCGGCGTACGGCCCCACGGCCAGGGGTAGGCCGCAAGGAAAATGTAACGATGGCCGCGGGTAAGCACCATACGGTCCCATTAAAAACGGTCGATAATCGACCGCAGACGTACGCCATGCGATCAAACTGCGGGTAAATACTAGGCTTTAGTGCCTATGTAAACACCGTCTTTACCAACACTTCCACCGACCCATGACCGCGCCGCCCCCCATCGACCGCAAACTGCTCATTGAAGGCCTGGGCAAGGGCCTGCGGGTGATCGAGGCGTTCTCCGATGACCACCCCCGCATGACGGCCACCGAGGCGGGCGTACACGCCGGGCTGACGCGCACCGCCGCCCGCCGCTATCTGCTGAGCCTGGTGCACTTCGGCTACGCAGCCACCGACGGCAAACACTACTGGCTGCTGCCCCGCGTGCTGCGCCTGGGCCAGGCCTTTCTGGACGGCGCGCGCATTCCCCGGCTGGTGCAGCCCTACATCCAGCGGGCCTCCATCCAGTGCGGCGAGACCTTCAACATCGGCTCATTGGACGGCCACGAGATCGTCTACCTGGCGCGCAGCAACACCTCGCACATCATCTCCATCGGCCACCCGCCCGGTGCGCGCCTGCCCGCCCACGTGGTGGCGCAAGGCTTCATCCTGCTGTCCACGCTGGACGACGCAGCCCTGGACACCTGGATCGCCGAACACGACTTTGCGGGCTTCACCGGCTCCACCGTGATCGACCCTGAAGCCTTCAGAGACAGCGTGGTGGCCGCCCGCGCGGTGGACTACTGGCACGCCGACCAGTACCTGGACTTCGGCCTCAGCGGCCTGGCCGTAGCCCTGCGCGACCGCAAAGGCCGCTGCCAGTACGCCCTGAGCGTCACCGTGCAGCGCCAGATGTACCCCGGCGAGCAGATGGTGGCCAAGCTGCTGCCGATCCTGCGGGAGGTGGCGGAGGCGTTGCGGCCGGTGCTGTGAGGCAAAGGGGTAAAGATTTCAAGCCTTTTAGGCCTCCAGCGCTTATTCCATAAGCACGACAAGCTATCAACTGCATAGCAAATCCAACTTCACACTGTCTTCACAAACCGCTTTTAAGCTCTGCGGACAAGCCGTTTTGGCAACTGGTCCATAATTTGCCCGCCTTCTCCATCCCCAGCCAGCGCCCCGCACGGTTGCTGCGCACCCCAGGTTCCATGACCCCACACACCTCTCTCACCCCCACCCCCCGCCGCCAGTCCGGCAGCGTTTTGATGACCATCCTGGGGGTCTGCGTGGGCCTGGGTTTGGCGGGCGGCCTGCTCATCGCCATTGCGGCAGCCTGGTACTACCCCAGCCTGCCCGATCTGGACAAGGTGACCCGCTACCAGCCGCAGCAGGCCCTGCAGGTGTACACCAGCGACGGGGTGGAGATTGCGCAGTTTGGCTCCGAGCGGCGGGCATTTTTGCCCATTGACCAGATCCCCAAGCTGATGCAGGACGCGGTGCTGGCCATCGAAGACACGCGCTTTCGCGAGCACAGCGGCATCGACCCCATCGGCGTGGTGCGGGCGGTGGTGTCCAACCTCACCGGGGGCCGCCGCCAGGGGGCATCGACCATCACCCAGCAGGTGGCGCGCAACTTCTTTTTGAGTAACCGCAAGACGGCCGAGCGCAAGCTCAAAGAGGCCATGCTGGCGCTGAAGATCGAAAAGTCGCTCACCAAAGACCAGATTCTGGAGCTGTACATGAACCAGATCTACCTGGGCCACCGTGCCTACGGCTTTGGTGCCGCCGCACAGGTGTACTTTGGCAAGCCGCTGGCCCAGTTGTCGGTGGCCGAGATGGCCATGCTGGCCGGGCTGCCGCAGAACCCGGCCTACGCCAACCCCATCACCAACCTGGAACGCGCCACCCGCCGCCAGCAGCTGGTGCTGGGCCGCATGCGCACCGTGGAAGCGATTACCGAGGAACAGTTCGCCACCGCCACCGCACAAAAGCTGGTGATCCGCTCGCCGCTGCAGGTGCCGGTGCATGCCGAATATGTGGCCGAGATGGCCCGCCAGGTGGTGTTTGAGCGCTACGGCCAGCAGGCCTATTCGCAGGGCATCAAGGTGACCACCTCGCTCATATCTACCGACCAGCAGGCCGCCTACGCCGCGCTGCGCAAAGGCGTGCTGGCCTTTGACCGCAAGCTGCCCTACCGGGGCCCGGAAGAATTCGAAGAGCTGCCCAGCGAGGCCGCCGAGGAAGATGCCGCCGCCGCCCTGGCCCTGAAGGACTACAGCGACGACGAAGACCTGCGCGTGGCCATCGTGCTGCTGGCCAGCCCGCAGGCCGTGGTGGCCCGCCTGGCCACCGGCGAGACGCTGCAGCTCAAAGGCGAAGGCCTGCGCTGGGCCCAGGCCGCCCTGGGCGCCAAGGCCACCGCGCCGCTGGCCATCAAGCGCGGCGCCATCATCCGCGTGCAGGACCTGGGGGGCAAAACCGGCTGGGCGATTTCGCAGTGGCCCGAAGTGCAAAGCGCCCTGGTGGCGCTGACCCCCACCACCGGCCGGGTGCGGGCGCTGGTGGGCGGCTTCGACTTTTCCAGCCAGCAGTTCAACCACGTCACCCAGGGCTGGCGGCAGCCGGGCTCCAGCTTCAAGCCGTTTTTGTACTCGGCCGCCATCGACCAGGGCGTGATGCCGTCCACCGTGGTCAACGACGGCCCGCTGGACTTGCCCGGCGTGAATGGCGGAGCTGGCTGGAATCCGCAGAATGACGATGGCCAGTTCCTTGGGGCCATCCCGCTGCGCACCGCCTTGGCCAAGTCGCGCAACCTGGTCAGCGTGCGGCTGGTGCAGATGCTGGGTGTGGACCCCGCGCGCACCTGGGCCGCCCGGTTTGGCTTTGACATCGACAAGCAACCCGCCAACCTGACCCTGGCCCTGGGCGCGGGCAGCACCACACCGCTGCAACTGGCCTCGGCCTACGGCGTGTTTGCCAACGGCGGCCACGTGCTGCCTACGGTGGTGATCGAGCGCATCACCGATGCGCAGGGCAAGGTGCTGTTTGAAGCCCCGCCGCCGCCGGTGCTGGCCGACCTGGAGCCCGCCGTACCCGAACGCAACCTGTTCATCACCAACAGCATGCTGCAAACCGTGACCAGCAGCGGCACCGCCGCCAAGGCGCAAGGCACGCTCAAACGCAACGACCTGTACGGCAAGACCGGCACCACCAACGACTCGGTGGATGCCTGGTTTGCCGGTTTCCAGCCCAGCCTGGTGGCGGTTGTGTGGACCGGCTACGACAAGCCGCGCAGCATGGGCCGCGAATCGGGCAGCAGCGTATCCTTGCCCATCTGGATCGACTACATGGGCCGCGCCCTCAAGGGCGTGCCGGTGGCCCCGTTCGCGCCGCCGCCCAGCGTGATGCGCGACGCGCTGGACGACTGGACCTACACCGACCCGCCCGAAAACGGCGAGCTGATCCGCCTGGGCTTTGACGAAGCGCCCGCCCAGCCCGTGCCGCAACCGTAGACCCAAGGAGGCCGCCATGCACCGCACCACCGCCCTGCTCCTCAGCAGTTTGCTGGCCGCCTGCACCAGCCTCCCACCCAACCGCCCCAGCCCGGTAGCCGCCTACCAGCTCAGCAACCGCCTGACCTGGGGTGCCACCGTGGCCACGCTGGACCAGGCCGAGCACCTGGGCCTGAGCCCTTACCTGGCCCGGCAACTACACCCCGGCCCGGCCACCCTGCCCCCAGCGGTGCAGCAGCAGATCGATGCCATGGCCATCAGCCAGACCCCCGTAGTGGCGCTGGCGCAAGACTCGGAAAAGCTCCGCCTGGCGGCCAACGCCACCTTTGCCAATGACGGCGACAAAAAAGCCGCCCAACAGGCCTACCAGCAGGCGCTGAACCGCCTGGGCCGCGAGGCCGCCACCCGGCACCTGCTGCGCGCGCTGTACTCCAGCAACCAGGTGCAGGAGCAGATGACCTGGTTCTGGCTGAACCACTTCAACGTGCACCAGTACAAGGCCAATCTGCGCGCCCTGGTGGGCGACTACGAAGACACCGCCCTGCGCCCGCACGCCCTGGGCAAGTTCCGCGACCTGCTGGGAGCGGTGGCCCACCAC
Organism: Rhodoferax sp. LS1P39; assembly: GCF_056521425.1. Lineage (NCBI taxonomy): Bacteria > Pseudomonadati > Pseudomonadota > Betaproteobacteria > Burkholderiales > Comamonadaceae > Rhodoferax > Rhodoferax sp. LS1P39. Next base: position 444,258 of record NZ_JBWMAV010000001.1, read on the forward strand.
CCCGCCATGCTGCGCTACCTGGACAACGAGCAAAACGCCGCCAACCGCATCAATGAAAACTACGCCCGCGAGCTGATGGAGCTGCACACGCTGGGCGTAGGCGCGGGCTACACCCAGCAAGACGTGCAAGAGATGGCCCGCGTACTCACCGGCGTGGGCGTGAACCTGGGCACCGACAACCCCAAGGTCCGCAAAGAGCTGCAAGCCGACTACGTGCGCAAAGGCCTGTTCGAGTTCAACCCCAACCGGCACGACTACGGCCCCAAAACCCTGCTGGGCCAGCCCATCCGCAGCCGCGGCCTGGCCGAGCTGGACGAAGCCCTGGACCGCCTGGCCGCACACCCCGCCACCGCCCGTTTCATCAGCCGCAAACTGGCACAGTACTGGCTCAGCGACAACCCGCCGCCCGCGCTGGTGGAACGCATGGCGCAGAGCTTTTTAAAGAGCGACGGCGACATTGCCGCCACGCTGCAAACCCTGCTGTCCTCTACCGAGTACGCACAGGGCGCGGGGCAAAAGTTCAAGGACCCGGTCCATTACGTGGTGTCTGCCGTGCGGCTGGCCTACGATGACAAGCCCATCCTCAACGTCGGCCCCATGCTGAACTGGCTCAACCGCATGGGCCAGCCCTTGTATGGCCGCCAAACCCCTGACGGTTACGCGCTGGACGCGGCGGCCTGGTCCAGCCCCGGCCAGATGGCTACGCGGTTTGAGATTGCCAAGGCCATCGGTTCGGGCAACGCAGGGCTGTTCAAAACCGACGGCCCGCAGCTGCTGGACAAGCCCGCCTTTCCGCAACTGGCCAACGCCCTGTACTACCGCGCGCTGGGCCAGACCCTGGGGCCGAATACCCAGCAAGCCCTGGCCCAGGCCACCTCGGCGCAGGAGTGGAACAGCTTTTTGCTGTCATCTCCCGAGCTGATGCACCGCTAAAGGACGCACCATGCAACGCCGCCACCTGCTCCAGTCGCTGTCTGCCCTGCCCTTGCTGAATGCCGGGCAGCTCTTCGCTGCACCCGCTGCCCAGTCCCGCCTGCTGTTTGTCTTTTTGCGCGGAGCCTACGACGCGGCCAACCTGCTGGTGCCCACCTCCAGCGACTTCTACTACGCCTCGCGCCCCGACATCGCCGTGCCCCGCCCCGGTGCCGACCTGAACACCGCCATTGCGCTGAACGCCGACTGGGGCCTGCACCCGGCCTTGCGCGACACGGTGGTCCCGCTGTGGCAAAAGGGCGAGGCCAGTTTCATCCCATTTGCGGGCACCGACGATGTGTCGCGCAGCCACTTCGAGACGCAGGACAGCATCGAACTCGGCCAGCCGCTGACGGGCCAGAAAAACTACCGCTCCGGCTTCATGAACCGCCTGGCATCCGTCATTAACGGTGCCGAGCCCATGGCCTTCACCGACAGCCTGCCGCTGGTGATGCAGGGCAGCGTGCAGGTCCCCAACACCGCCCTCAAGTCGATCGCCAAACCGGCGGTAGACCCGCGCCAGACCGCCATCATTGCCGCCATGTACCAGGGCAGCCCGCTGGCTAAGCATGTGACAGAAGGCTTTGCGGTGCGCGACGAAGTGGCCCGCGAACTCAGCACCGAAATGATGGCCGCCAGCCGGGGTGCGATCACCGCCAAGGGCTTTGAGCTGGAAGCCCAGCGCATCGCCCGCCTGATGAAGGAGCGCTTCAACCTGGGCTTTGTGGATGTGGGCGGCTGGGACACGCATGTCAACCAGGGCGGTGCCAGCGGCTACCTGGCTTCGCGCCTGGAAGAGCTGGGCCGCGGCCTGGCTAGCTTCGCGCAAGAGATGGGCCCCACCGCCTGGCGCAACACCACCGTGGTGGTGGCCAGCGAGTTTGGCCGCACCTTCCGGCAAAACGGCAACCGGGGTACCGACCACGGCCACGGCTCGGTCTACTGGGTGCTGGGCGGCGGCCTGCGCAGCGCCCAAGTGGCGGGCGAACAGGTGCGGGTGGAGCAAGCCACCCTGTTCCAAAACCGCGACTACCCAGTGCTCAACGAGTACCGGGCCGTGCTGGCGGGCCTGTTTGCGCGGCAGTTTGGGCTGAACGGCAAGCAGTTGGAGCAGGTGTTTACCGGGGTCGCGCCACGCGACCTGGGGCTGATGTGAGCCGCATCCCCAGGGCCACCAGCAAAATCAACAGCGGCACGGCATAAGCCCCCGACTGCGGCAGCCGCATGCCGAAAGTCACCATAAAACTCACCCATAAAAAGTACATCCCGCCCACATGCAGCCAGCGCCAGGCGCGCGGCCCCAGCCAGGCGGCGCTGCGGTCAAACGAGGTGGCGGCCATGGCCGCGATGAAGGCGTAGGCGATATAGCCCGGCACCGGGTTGCTCTGCACCAGATGGAGCTGAAAGGACAAGGGGTCGAGCAGCGCAAAACCCGCAATCGCCCCCGCGTGGATGGCATGCGACACCGCCATCGCCAGCCCCAGTTGCCTGCGCTGGCGGCACAGCCACTGCGACCAGGCACCTGGCCACAGCCGCGCCTGGGCCGACGCGGTAAACGCCAGCACAAACAGCAGCAAGGAGGTGCGCGCCGTGGCGCGGATCAGCAGGCGCATGCCGGACGCATCGGGCATGGCGGCCAGAATCAGCGCCGCCATGGCCAGCAGCGCCAGCGACAGCCCGGCCAGCAGGGCCCAGCGCGGGCCGTTGGCCGCAGTTCGGGTGGTGGAGATTCCCATCGATGGGAAGCGTGGTTTGGTCATATCGGTCCTTTGTGTTCTGCACCGTGCAGAGCTGGCCGCAGACTAAGGGCTTGGGTGCGTGCCGTCGAACCGCGTTACAAGATGCTCACATTGCTGCGCTGGTGTTTATTGACTCCTGGCCATATCATAAAAAACGCTCACATATTGGAACCGCCATGCCCACGCCGCGCCTCTACCACCACGGCAACCTGCGCCAAACCTTGCTGAACGCAGCCGTGCTGCTGGCCGAAGAGGTGGGCACCGAGCGCCTCAGCCTGCGCGAAGTGGCCCGCCGTGTGGGCGTGGCACCCAGTGCGCCGTACCGGCATTTCGCCTCGCGCAAAGCCTTGCTGACGGCGGTGGCCGAAGAAGCCACCGAGCGCTTGCGCATCGGCATGGTCACCGGCGTGGCCGCCCACCGGCTGCATGGCCTGGAGCAGTTGCAGGCGCTGGGCGAGGCCTATCTGGGCTGGGCCGAGCAGTACCCCATGCACTTTCGGGTGGTGTCGGCCCGCGACCAGATCGACTACGCCGCCGCCAGCGGCATGGTGCAGCGCAACCAGGAGCTGCGCGATATGACGGTGCAAGCGGTTCAACTGGCCCAGCAGCAAGGCGCGGCGCAGACCTTCGACCCGCAAACCCTGGCGGTACTGGCCCGGGCTACCGTCTACGGCCTGGCCCGCATGCAGACCGACGGGCATTTCGCACAGTGGGGCCTGGATTCGGCCACCGGCTGGCAGAGTGCGCACAAGCTGTTGGGGGTGTTTATTGGCTTGCTGGGCCAGGCAGCGCCGAAGGCTTAAGAAGGTGTCGCATACCAGCTACTTTGTGGTGCCGTATTGAAAGCAAGCATCTGCCGAACGCCTAGCCTCATGTCCTATACAACCGGGGGATGGGGATGGGAAAACAGCTGATGCTGGGCGTGGCGGCCGCCATATTTGCCGCGTTTGCATGGTCGCTGGGCTTTATTGCCCCCTACGTGATCGGCCCCTACTCCATCTACGACCTGGCGGTGTGCCGGTTTTTAATCTCGGGCGTGTTGGCGCTGGGCATCTTGCTGGCCGCGCCCGGCCAGTTGCGTGGGCTCACGGCCATGGACTGGCTGGTGGCAGCCTGGCTGGGACTGATTGGCTACGTGGGCTACTTTTTGACCATCGCCGCCGCCGTGATCTACGCCGGGCCGATCATCCCCCCGGCCTTTGTGGCCACGGTGCCGGTGGTGCTGGCCATCATCGGCAACTTCGGGCCCGACCGTATCTCCTGGCGCAGCCTGGTGCCGCCCCTGGCGCTGGCCCTGGTGGGGCTGCTGCTGGTCAACGCAGAGGGCCTGACCCACTCCAGCGATACGCCCATGGGCCACACGCTGCTCGGCATAGGTTTCTCCATCGCCGCCGTGGCGCTGTGGACGCTGTTTGGCATCAGCAACCAGGCGGCGCTGCGCAAGCGCCCCCACATGGGCGCACTCACCTGGACCGGCATGATGATGCTGGGCGGCACCGTCGAGGTGGTGGCCTTCATCCCGCTGGGGCTGTCGCTGGATTTGTTCTACGTGCCGCGCATCGGCCTGGCATGGGACACGGCTGCGCCCTTGTTTGCGTCGGCGCTGGTGCTGGCGGTGCTGGGCTCGATTGGCGCGTCGTGGGCCTGGTCCATCGCCACCCGGCGCCTGCCGATTGGCCTGGCCGGGCAACTCATCGTGACCGAAACCATCTTTGCCACCACCTTCGGCCTGATCGCCAGCCAGCGCTGGCCCAGCCTGTCCGAGGCCTGCGGCATCACGCTGTTGCTGGTGGGGGTGATTACCGCCGTGGGTGCGTTTCACCGGGCGCAGCAACCGGGGGCCACACTGGGCGGCAAGCAGCAAGCGACCTGATCAATCCCCGGCCAGGATCCAACGCGCAGCCTTCTCGGCAATCATCAGCGTGGGGCTGTTGGTGTTGCCACTGGTGATGGTGGGCATCACGCTGGCATCCACCACCCGCAAACCGCGCACGCCGCGCACCCGCAAATGGCTGTCCACCACAGCCCACGGGTCGCTGGCACGGCCCATTTTGGCGGTGCCCACCGGGTGGAAAATGGTGGTGCCGATATCGCCCGCCAGACGGGCGAGCTGCTCGTCGGTCTGGTACTGCGTACCGGGCTTGAACTCTTCGGGCTGGTAGCGGGCCATGGCCGGTTGCGCGGCGATGCGGCGGGTGAGGCGCAGCGAATCGGCGGCGATCTGCCGGTCCTCCATGGTGGCCAGGTAGTTGGGGGCGATGCACGGCGCGTCCTCAAAGCGCGGGCTCTGGATGCGCACGCTGCCCCGGCTCGTGGGGTTGAGGTTGCACACGCTGGCGGTGATGGCCGGGAAACCATGCAAGGGCTGGCCAAAGGCCTCCAGGCTCAGCGGCTGCACGTGGTACTGCAGGTTGGCATTGGCGCGCGTGGCATCGCTGCGCGCAAAAATGCCCAGCTGCGACGGTGCCATGCTCATCGGCCCGCTGCGGTGCAAGGCGTATTCCAGCGCAATCTGCGCCTTGCCCCACAGCGTGCTGGCCAGGGTGTTGAGGGTGCGTGCGCCCTGCACCTTGTACACCGAGCGGATCTGCAAATGGTCTTGCAGGTTGCCGCCCACGCCCGGCACATCGGCCACTACCGGCAGGCCCTGCGCCTGCAGCAAGGCCGCGTCGCCCACGCCCGAGAGTTGCAGAATCTGCGGCGAGCCCACCGCCCCGGCGCTCAACACCACCTCACGCCGAGCATGCACGGTACGGCGCACGCCCTGCTGCACCAGCTCCACGCCGCTACACACCGGCAGGCCGTCCACCCCCGGCGTGAACAGCAGGCGGCACACCTGGGCACCGGTCCACACCGCCAGGTTGCTGCGCTGTTTGCGGATGGGCCGCAGGAACGCTTTGGACGCATTCCAGCGCCAGCCGCTGCGCTGGTTCACCTCGAAATAGCCCACGCCCAGGTTGTCGCCCCCATTGAAGTCGGCCACCGCCGGAATGCCCTCTTGCTGCGCCGCCAGCGCAAACGCGTCCAGCACATCCCAGCGCAGGCGCTGCTTCTCCACCCGCCACTCGCCACCGTGGCCGTGCAGCGCGGCAAAGGCCTGGGCATCCTTGTTGGAGGCCTGCGTGGCATCCAGCCGGTAATGGTCTTCGTGGGCGCGAAAGTCGGCCAGGCAATGCTGCCAGCCCCAGGCCTCGTCGCCCGTGGCCTCGGCCCACTGGGCGTAGTCGCGGGCCTGGCCGCGCATGTAAATCATGCCGTTGATGCTGGAGCAGCCGCCCAGCGTCTTGCCCCGCGGGTACAGCAGCGACCGGCCATTCAGCCCCGGCGCGGGATCGGTGCGGTAGCGCCAATCGGTGCGCGGGTTGTCGATGCAGTACAGGTAACCCACCGGGATGTGGATCCACGCATAGTTGTCCGGCCCGCCCGCCTCCAGCAGCAGCACGCTGCGGTTTTTGTCCGCGCTGAGCCGGTTGGCCAGCAGGCAGCCCGCGGTGCCTGCGCCGATGACGATGTAGTCGAAAGTGGGGGTGTCCATGGGGGGCAGGATAAAACAGGTGGTGGGCAGCCTACCGGGGTCGTCCGGCATCCATCCATCGCTGCACCATACCCCGCGCGAGGTTGTAGCGGGCGCAGTTGTAGGGCTCCAGGTGGTCCAATTCGGTATTGGCGATGGCATACAACGCCGCCTTGTCAGCCGCGGCTACAGGTACCTCCAAAAAAGCGGCTGCCAGCGTTCGCCCGTAGAAGACGACAAACTGCATGAGCTCATTCAGGGCCTGCCGGTAACGGATGCGCAGCGGGTCGGGCGCGGCCAGAGAGGCCCGCAGCACGCTGTATTTTTGGATCGAGCGGCGGTAGATAAATTCAAACAGCTCCACCGCTGCCGCGACGTTGCGCTGCTCATAGATGCCGAGCATGGCTATCGCATAGTCGGTGCGCTCCACGTCCAGGAAGGACAGGGGGGCACAGTTGTGCAGCATGAGCGGCATATTGGCGCTCAAACGGCTCGTGCGCTTGTTGCCATCTGCAAACGGCTGCAGGTAGGCCAGGTTGACCCACAGAAAGAATGCAGCCTCTACCGGGTTGCGGATCTGGCGGGCCTTGTCGATGATGGAATTCAGCGTTTCTTCCAGAAGCGTGGGAATGTTGCTCGGGGCGTACACAGAGCCGTGGATGTTCACCACCCGCTTACGGATGCTGCCAATGTCCCGCGCGTCCGGCAAAAGGTCCTTCATCAACCTGGCCTGCAGGTCAACGATCACGGGCACCGTGATGCCCTCCGTCGGCACCGCGTCGACCATGAATTCGATGGCGTTCTTGTGGTTGAGCAGCATCAGGGTGTCTGCGTCGAAGGGGCCTGCCTGCTCACCGCGCTCAAAAAGTTGTTTGGTGTCGAGCAAGCTCTTGTTGTTGCCCTCCAGGCGCGAGGACGACCAGGACAGGTCGATGAGCAGCTGTTCCAACACTTCGCGGGCATAGGTTCCCGCAGGCTGCTGGTCGCGGCTACGGCCCGCGTTGAACAAATCACTGGCCAACTGCGGTGGCAACAGGCTGGACTGGTTGGGGATGTAGTTGCCCACAAAACTGCTGTCATAGCCTACCGGGGTCCGGGTTCCCAAAGGCGCGTGAAGCGCTTCGACCAGGGGCCGGGCAGCCGGTGACCACTGCAGCGGGCTAGGCCATGTAGGCGTAGTGGGTGCGGCTGAAGGCAAGGCTCCCAATGCAGCCTGGGCCGCATCGGTGGCCACGTACCGGGTGGACCGACCATCCCCCAGCTTCTCCAAATAGCCAAAGGCCAGGAGGTCGCGCAAGGCCCGGTTAATGGTGGGTCTGGAGACCTGAAGGGCCAGCTCCAATGTCCCAGGCTGTACCGGCTTCCCGGTGGTAAGGACCAAGCGCAGCAAGGCTTCGTGGCGGGGCGACAGGGTTGAGGTGGTCATGCTGTAGGGAATCTTGTCATGATGACAAGATTAGGCCCTAATCTAATCAACCTGACAAGATTGTGACAAGATTAAGGGATTGATGACAAGAAAACTTCAGGGGAAAGTCAGGCTATGGCATCTTGAACGATGCCCAATAGCTCCTAAGGCAACTCATACGCTGCCTTAAAAGCCTCACGCGGCCACCATAACCGCCCCTCGTCTCTCCCGGGTCGGGTTGCCGTGTTCGAACGCGCCAACATCTCCAAAGCGCTCTACACCCGCCTCATCCGTGACACGCCCGGCACCTCTATCGGTGCTTACGCCATGGTGCCGTTTGCGCTGCGCCAGGGCACGCAGTTCGATGAGTTGCTCGATGTTTCCAAAGACCACACCGGCCTGCTGCTGGACGAGTCGCGCCCGCCGCAGCGCGTGCGCGGGCCGGGCAAGAAAACGGGGGCGATGTGAAGCGGGAAATGGCTGTTTGCCTGGGCGAGTCTGCCGTGGAAGTGGGCATGCTGATGTTCGAGGCGCGGGGCACGCAGGCCGCCACCAAAGACGCGGGGCAGCTCAACGATTTCAACTACTTGATGTGGGTCAAAGATTTCAGCCGCATGGGTGCCATCCGGTTCCGCGACGACCAAGGCGTATTCCACCGTCCGTCCGGTGCAGCTTTCACCAGACAAGCTGCATCACAGAAAGCATAGTTAATCATCTACCTACAGCTGGACGATAGATAGATTGAGCCTCGCCATGACTGCGGTTGGAATTTCCGTTTACATTTTCTAACAACACATTTAACCAAAAGGAAATGAGATGGCAGACAAACACCCCTACACATCGGGGCCGGGTGGCATTACCCAAGTTATCACACAGCTCAGAAAATCATTTCCAGCCACAGTCACAGCCGACACACTCAAAAAACTTGGAATCGCACCAAACAACGAATCGTATGTTCTGAACATACTCAAGTTTATTGGCGTGTTGGATGCTGAAAACAAGAAGATTTCTCAAGCTGCGACAGTCTTTACCAAGCACGAGTCAAGCGAATTCCAAAAAGGGTTTGGAGCACTCGTTGAGTTGGCATATCACGAGCTGTTTGAGTTACATGGTTCTACGGCGTGGACTTTGGACAGCAACAAACTGATCTCATTTTTTCGCACCCACGACGAAACTAGCGACGTAGTCGGTAGGCGGCAAGCGACAACGTTTCAGATGCTGGCAAAAATCGCTGGAAAACTGTCCGATGACGATGCCGACGTTGCAACTACTAGAGTGAATAAAACAACCAAGAAAGTTGTTCCAGTCAGCAAGAAGGCCACAGCGTCTATTCCTTCAGCCGCAAAAACTACTGAATCAGCCCTAACACCAAGCTCAATACCGCAAGTGCAATTCAATAGTTCGCAAAAAGATGGCGCAGTTGCATTGACAGTACGCATCGAGATAAATTTACCCGCTGGGGGCGATCAGTCAACATACGATGCCATTTTTAAGAGCATCCGGGCAAACCTCATGAATGGTCATGGTGCTTGATATTTTCGAACGAATTGTCCGCGCCTCAGTAGGAGTAATTTCAGAGATCGAGGCCGCAGAAAAACAAGGAGCAGTCGCCATACACCCTTTCGAACTGCACAACATCCATCCAGATTTCCCGGCAAAGGTACGGGGTCTTTTTGACGATGGCTACGGTGCAGAGGCTACGTTTCACGCGTTCAAGTTCATAGAGAAGGTAGTGCAAAAGCACTCGGGGCACGCAGAGATCGGACGCAAGCTCATGATGAATGCCTTCAATAAAAATACTCCGCCAATCAAACTGAACAATCTGTCCAACTCCAGCGAGGAAGATGAGCAAGAAGGATATTCCTTCATCTTCGCGGGTGCTGTTATGGCAATTCGCAATCCCGGTGGGCACGAAATTGAGCTGAGCGACGATCCTGACGTGTGCCTTGAGCACCTAGCATTCGGAACGTTTCTTCTGCGACGCCTTGAGCGTAGCGGCTACAAAACAGCCTAACGCGGGTAGGGGAAATGCATATATTTGCTATTTACTCGAACCAACTTTTCGCAAGTTGGTGCCGACATCCGAACGGTGCATGAGCTTTTTATCAAAGGCGATTTTCAGAGCACCGCCATATATCCTCACGTATTCATGGTTGCGGCAAAGGGTGTCAAGGGTCCAACTAGATCTGCTCACGAAAATTGCATGATGAACGACCGATTGGGCCGGGTCATAAACCTCGCAAAATCTAAATCAAACTCCATTCAAATCCCCAGCTGCCCTATGGATCAAATCCCAAAACGCCCGGTCCCCCCGGCACCTAGGCCAGCGGGCCAACCCTTTTGTGGGACAGTCAGTTAACAGGAACAAGTACGCCTGGGACAGATCCCGCCCATTAGCCGCGGCATCACGCCGTGCCCAGCCCCCGTGTCCAAGCGAAAGAGCCACGAAGGTTCTCGCCCCCCCTGCAGGGCCTCATGGCCTCACCCACCTCACCCCCGCCGCGCCGCCTCAATCCCCGCAATATCAATCTTCCCCATCGTCATCATCGCCGCAAACACCCGCTGGGCCACGGCGGGGTCGGGATCGGATATGCCTTCGATGAGGACACGCGGGGTGATTTGCCAGGACAGGCCCCAGCGGTCTTTGCACCAGCCGCATTCGCTGGCCTGGCCGCCGTTGTGGACGATGGCGTTCCACAGGCGGTCGGTCTCGGCCTGGTCGTCGGTGGCGATCTGGAACGAGAAGGCTTCGCTGTGCTTGCACTGCGGGCCGCCGTTGAGGCCTATGCAGGGAATGCCGACGACGGTGAGCACATCGCCTTGCTTGCCAGCGGGGTAGTCGGTGGGCGCGCGGAAAATTTGGCCCACGGCGCTGTCGGGGAAGGTGGCGGCGTAGAAGTTGGCGGCATCGACGGCGGTGCCGTTGAACCACAGGCACAGGGTGTTTTTGGGGGCCATGGTGTTGCTCCTGGATGAAGGGCAACCATTCTCGTGGGCGGGCCCGCTCAGGGCAAGGCGACCGCAGGCTTTGCCGCCGCCCGAATCCAGTCCCTAAACGCCATCACCAGCGGAGCCTGCGCCCGCGACTCGGGGTAGACCAGGTAGTAGGCGTCGCTGCTCTGCAATGCCTGCGCAAACAACTGCACCAGCGCGCCGGACGCGATTTCGGGCTCGACTAAAAAACGGGGCAGCAGCGCTGCGCCCAGGCCGGAGATTGCCGCCTGGGCAATCATGGCGAACTGCTCGTAACGCGGGCCGCGCAGGGCGTGCTGGCTGTCGGCACCGACCTGCTCGAACCAGTCGGCCCACTGGGTGGGGCGGGTGGTTTGCTGCAGCAGCACAGCTTTTGTCAAATCCTGCACCTGCGCAATGCCCAGCCGCTGCTGGTAGGCGGGGCTGCACACCGGCACCACCTGTTCGTGCATCAGGTACTCGCACACCGCACCGGCCCACAGCGGCGCGCCGAAGTGGATGGCGGCATCCAGCGGCTCCTGGGCGAAATCGAAGGGTTCGCTGCGGGCGGCGATGTTGACGGTGACCTGCGGATGCAGCGCGGCAAAGTCGGACAGGCGGGGGATGAGCCAGCGGGTGCCGAAGGTGGGCAGCACGGCCAGGTTCAGCAGGCCGCCACCGTCGGACCAGGCCATAGTCTTTTGCGTGGCGCTGGCCAACTGCTGCAGCACGGCGCGCACGTCGGCGGCGTAGACGCGGCCCGCGTCGGTGAGCACCACGCGCTGGCGCACGCGGTGGAACACGGCCATGCCCAGCTGCGCCTCCAGTTGGCGGATCTGGCGCGACACCGCGCTTTGCGTGAGGTGCAGCTCCTCGGCCGCGCGCGAGATGCTGGTGTGGCGGGCGGCAGCCTCGAAGGCCAGCAGGTCGGCGATGGGCGGCAAAAAGCTTTTGCGCAGCATGGTAATGCCTTTTAGGAATGAAGACGGGCTCTTGTTCTTAAAGAAAATCCAGGGCTTGTGCTGATTTAATGAGCGTGAGCAGCTCCTATTTGTGCAAGCCACATCAGTTCATTTTCGCATCAAGTCCTTCGCATTTGTCGCTATACAAGCGGCGCAGATTGGGTGATATTGGGGCCACCTATACACCTTATTTCCTTTGCCTTATGCCTGCTACCACCTCCTTGCCCACCGAAGTTGACCAGTTGCTGCAACGCCTGGGCGTACCCCGCGCCAGCTATAGCGGCGGCACACTGGCCGTGCGTTCGCCCACCACCGGCGAGACCATCGCCCACCTGCCGCAGACCTCGCCCACTGAGGCCAGCGCCGCTATCGCCCGCGCCCAGGCCGCTTACCTGGCCTGGCGCACCGTGCCTGCGCCGCGCCGGGGCGAGCTGGTGCGCCTGCTGGGCGAGGAGCTGCGCGCGGCCAAGGCCGACCTGGGCCTGCTGGTCACGCTGGAGGTGGGCAAGGTGCCCAGCGAAGGTGCGGGCGAGGTGCAGGAGATGATCGACATTTGCGACTTTGCCGTGGGCCTGTCGCGCCAGCTCTACGGCCTGACCATCGCCACCGAGCGCGCCGAGCACCGCATGATGGAAACCTGGCACCCCATGGGCGTGGTGGGCGTGATTTCGGCCTTCAACTTCCCCGTGGCCGTATGGTGCTGGAACGCAGCCCTGGCCCTGGTCTGCGGCAACGCCGTGGTGTGGAAGCCGTCCGAGAAAACCCCGCTCACCGCCCTGGCCACCATGGCGATTGCCCAGCGCGCACTGGCCCGTTTTGGCGATGCGCCCGACGGCCTGCTGGAGCTGCTGGTGGGCCAGCGCGACATCGGCGAAGTGCTGGTGGACGACGAACATGTCAAGGTACTGTCCGCCACCGGCTCTACCGCCATGGGCAAAGCCGTGGCCCCGCGCCTGGCGGGCCGCTTTGCGCGGGCGATTCTGGAATTGGGCGGCAACAACGCGGCCATCGTTGCGCCCTCGGCCGACCTGGACCTGGCGCTGCGCGGTATCGCCTTTGCGGCCATGGGCACGGCCGGGCAGCGCTGCACCACGTTGCGCCGCCTGTTTGTGCACGGCAGCGTGTACGACGCCCTGGTGCCGCAGCTGGCCCAGGTCTACGGCAAGGTGCAGGTGGGCGACCCGCGCACGCCTGGCACCCTGGTGGGCCCGCTGATCGACCGCGCTGCGTTTGACGGCATGCAAAAAGCCCTGGAAGAAAGCCGGGCCCTGGGCGCCAAGGTGCACGGCGGCACGCGGGTAGAGAGCGCGCCGGAAGCCTTCTACGTACGCCCCGCTTTGGTGGAGCTGGATGCGCACGCCGGGCCGGTGCTGCGCGAAACCTTTGCGCCCATCCTGTACGTGCTGCGCTACGAGTCGCTGGACCAGGCGATCGACTGGCACAACGCGGTGGGAGCGGGATTGTCCTCATCCATCTTCACGCTGAACATGCGCGAGGCCGAGCGCTTCATGGCCAGCAACGGCTCGGACTGCGGCATTGCCAACGTCAACATCGGCCCCAGCGGCGCCGAGATTGGTGGCGCGTTTGGCGGCGAAAAAGAAACCGGCGGTGGCCGCGAATCGGGCTCCGACAGCTGGAAGGCCTACATGCGCCGCGCCACCAACACCATCAACTACTCCACCCAACTGCCGCTGGCCCAGGGCGTGAAGTTCGATGTCTGAGGCGAACATGCCCCGCAGCGGCGGCCAGATCCTTGTAGACCAGCTTTTGGTGCACGGTGTGCAGCAGCTGTTCTGCGTGCCCGGCGAAAGCTTTCTTGCCGTACTGGATGCTTTGCATGGCGCGCCTATCGCCGTCACCGTGTGCCGCCAGGAAGGCGGCGCAGCCATGATGGCCGAGGCCCAGGGCAAGCTCACCGGCCAGCCTGGCGTGTGCTTTGTGACCCGCGGCCCCGGTGCCACCAACGCCGCAGCGGGCGTGCACATCGCGCACCAGGATGCCACGCCGCTGCTACTGTTTGTGGGCCAGGTGGCGCGTAACGCGCTGGGGCGCGAAGCGTTCCAGGAGCTGGACTACGGCGCGGTGTTCGGCACCATGGCCAAGTGGGTGGTGCAAATTGACGACCCCCAACGCCTGCCCGAGCTGGTGTCGCGCGCTTTCCACGTAGCCACCTCTGGCCGTCCCGGCCCAGTGGTGATCGCCCTGCCAGAAGACATGCTGACCGAAGCCGCCACGGTCACCGATGCCCTGCCATACATGGTTACCGAAACCCACCCCGGCCCCGCGCCGCTGGCCGAGTTGCAGCAGCGGCTGGCGGCAGCGCAGCGCCCGGTGGTCATCCTGGGCGGCAGCCGCTGGTCGGCGCAGGCGGTGCAGCAGTTTCGCGCGTTTGCCGAGGCGTTTGTGCTGCCGGTGTTCTGCTCGTTCCGCCGCCAGATGCTGTTTGACCACAGCCACCCCTGCTACGGCGGCGACCTGGGGCTGGGGGCCAACCCCCGGCTGCTGGCGCGCATCCGCAACGCCGACCTGGTGCTGCTGGTGGGCGGGCGCTTGTCGGAGGTACCGTCGCAGGGCTACACGCTGCTGGGCATCCCCACGCCGCAGCAAAGCCTGGTGCATGTGTACGCCGATGCGGATGAATTTGGCAAGCTGTACCGGGCCGCCCAGTCCATCCACGCCACGCCGCAGGCATTTGCCGCAGCCGCCAGTACGCTGCGCCCGGCAACGCCACCCGTCTGGCAAGCCGAGACGGAGGCCGCCCACGCCGACTACCTGCGCTGGAGCGACCCGGCACCCATCCACATCCCCGGCCCGCTGCAAATGGGCGCGGTGATGCAGCACCTGCGCGAGGTGTTGCCGCCCAACACCATTTTCTGCAACGGCGCGGGCAACTTCGCCACCTGGGTGCACCGCTTCTGGCCGTTTACCACCTACGCCAGCCAGCTCGCACCCACCAGCGGCTCCATGGGCTACGGCCTGCCCGCAGGCGTGGGGGCCAAACGCCTGTGGCCGCAGCGCGAGGTGGTGGTGTTTGCGGGCGACGGCGACTTCATGATGCACGGCCAGGAATTCGCCACCGCCGTGCAATACGGCCTGCCCATCCTCGTGGTGTTGCTGGACAACGCCATGTACGGCACTATCCGCATGCACCAGGAGCGGCACTACCCGGGCCGTATCAGCGCCACCACGCTCCAGAACCCCGACTTCTGCGCCTACGCCCAGGTGTTTGGCGGCCATGGCGAAAAGGTCACCACCACCGCAGAGTTCGCCCCCGCCCTGGCGCGCGCGCGGGCCAGCAGCAAGCCAGCGATATTGCACTGCCTGCTGGACCCGGAGGCGATTACGCCCACCAGCACGCTGCAAAGCATCCGCACTGCGGCCATCACCGCATAAAAAAGGCCACCGAATGAGGTGGCCTTTTTTACGTCTGACGACAGGGCTCAGCGTTCAATCGTCTTGTTCCAGCGCGCGTTCCAGGCCGGGCGGTTGGCGTTGACGCTGTCCCAGTCCAGGGTCACGGCATTCTTCATCCATTTGGTGATGTCGGCCACCTGGGTCGCGCCCTCGCCCACGGCGGGTGCCTTGGGGTTGGTAGGAATCTGCGCGCCGAACTGCAGCACATTGGCCTGGGCCAGCGGGCTCAGCAGAAACTCGGTCAGTTTTTGCGCCAGCTCGGGTTCGCTGTTGTTGGCGATCACGCATTGGCCGACCATCAGCACCACAGAGCCTTCCTTGGGCTGGGCGTATTCCACCGGAATGCCCTTTGTCTTCAGGGCCGCCACCGAGGTGGGCGTGAGCGGAAAGATGGCGGCTTCGCCGGTCTGCACCATCTCCGACAACTTGGCCGAGCTGGGGATGTACTCCAGCACGTTGGGGCCAATCATCGTCGGCCAGGCTTTGAAGCCCGGCTCCACGTTCTTGTCGTTACCGCCTTGGATGCGGTTAAACATCAAAAAGCCGTGCAGTCCAAACGACGAGGACGACATGGACTGGAACACCACCTTGCCCTTGAATTTGGGGTCGGCCAGGTCCATCCACGAGGTGGGCGCGGCCCAGCCTTTTTCCTTGAACATCTTGGTGTTGTAGGCCAGGCCGGTCATGCCCAGACTGACACCGCTGGCCATGTCGTCCTTGAAGCGCGCGGCGGGGTAGATCTCACCCAGCGCAGGACTGGGGCGCTGCTTTTGGCACAGGCCCATGCCGATGGCGCGCACCATGATGCCGTCGTCCAGGAACATCACGTGCATCTGCGGCTTGTCCTTGTTGGCCTGGGCCTTGGCCAGGATGTCGGACGAAGTGCCCGGCACCACCACCACCTTGGCACCGTGCAGCTTTTCGAACGCCGGGAAGACGTACTGGGTGTACGCCTTCTCCATGGTGCCGCCGTTCATGCCGATGTACAGCGTCTTGGTCTGGGCACTGGCCAAGCCGCTGCCGAGCAGGGCGGAGGCGGCTGCGGCGGCGATCAGCCCCCGGCGCACAGTGCGTGAATGGAATACAGGGGACATGGTGAAATCCTTTCAGTGGGTGGTGGGGGCAGAAAAAAGCGGTCAAAAACGGCTAATAGCAAAAGCGTCTATCGGGGTGCTGCTGCGGCCATCGCGGGCCAGCTCGGCCAGCACCTCGCCGACGGCGGGGCCGATCTGGAAACCGGCACCGGCAAAGCCGAAGCCGTGGATGAGTCCGGGCGTGGTCTGGCTCAGGCCCAGCACCGGCTGGCGGTCGGGCAGATAGCCTTCGGTGCCGCTCCAGGTGCGGATGAAATGGGCATGGCGCAGCGCGGGCAATAGCTCCACCGCCTGCACCGACAAGGCGGCGATGGCCGCGCGCTCCGACCGGGCGCGGTCGGCATCCAGCGCCACACCCGCACCACCGCCCAGTACCAGGTTGCCACGTGCCACCTGGCGGCAGTAGATGCCGCCGCCCTCCACGCCCAGGCTCCAGTCCATGAAGAAGGGCAGCGGCTCGGTGACCGCCATGGCCGGATGGCCAGACTGCAGGGGCACGGCCTCGCCAAACTGGGCCGCCAGCGTGCCAGCCCAGGCCCCGGCGCAGTTGAGCAGCACCGGTGCGGTGACTTCCAACGCATTACCGGAGCGCAGCGTGAAATGCTGACCGTCGTGCAGCACCTCGTCGACCGGGCTACGCTCAAAAATCTGCGCCCCCGCACGCCGGGCCGCCTGGGCAAAGGCGGGCGACACCAGGCGCGGATTGGCCTGGCCGTCTTCGGCACACAGCGAGCCGCCCACCGCCTTGCCACCCAGCCAGGGGCAGTGGGCGCGCAGGCGCGGGCCGCTCAGCAGCTCGATGCCCAGGTCGAAGTCGCGGCTCAGTGCGCGGTAGTTCTCCAGCGCGGCCAGGTCGGCCTCGCTGCGCGCAATCTTGAAATGGCCGCTGCGCTGGTATTCGCCGTCGGTGCCAATCAGGTTCGGCAGATCGGCCCAGATGCGGTGCGCGCGCTGGGCCAGCGGCAATTGGCTTACGGGCCGCCCCTGGCGGCGCACGCCACCGTAGTTGACCCCGCTGGAGCGGGAACCGCACAGGTCGCGCTCCAGCAGCGCCACCTGCAAGCCCATGCGCCGCAAGGCCAGCGCCGCCGAAGATCCCACGATGCCGCCGCCCATGATGGCCACATCGGCCTGGATACGCTGGGCCGTCATGCCTGTACCTCCATCGAGGCGTGCACCAGGTGGATGGGAATGGGCTTGATCGGTGCCTGGCCGCGCAAATGGCCCACCTGCTCCACCGGCTTGCCCGTGGCATGGGCCAAAATTTCGGCTGCAGCCACACCGCAGCTACGGCCCTGGCAGCGGCCCATGCCCACGCGGCACAAGGCTTTGAGGCGGTTCATTTCATCGGCACCGGTGGCTTGCACGGTGCGGCGCAATTCACCGGCAGTGATGTGCTCGCAGCGGCAGACCACCAGGTCGTCGGGGGCCTGCGCGGCCCAGCCGACGGGGAACGGGAAAGCCCGCTCCAGACCGGCGCGGAAGGTCTGCAACCGGCGAAGCTTGTGCTCCAGCGCCTGGGCGCGGGCGGCATCCACCGCAACGCCGTGGTCGGCCAGCAAGGCCAGCGCAGCCCGTTCGCCCGCCCACTCGGCCGCGTCCGCACCCATGATGCCCGCGCCGTCGCCCGCCAGGTACACGCCTGCGACGCTGGAGCGGCCTGCGGCATCACGCTCGGGCAGGTGGGCGCGCTGCTGGGGTGCAAAAGCAAAGCGGCAGCCCAGCAGGTCGGCCAGTTGGGTTTCAGAACGCAGGGCGTAACCGAAGCCGATGGCATCGCAGTCCAGCGTGCGCTCCTGCTGGCCGTCATGCCACACCACGGCCCGCACCCGGCTGTGGCCGAGCACCCGCACGGGCCGCACGCCGCTGTGCACGGCCACGCCATGGGCGCGCAACCAGGCCACAAAATACAGGCCCTTGGCCAGCACCGTCGGCTGGGTCAGCAGGGCAGGCAGCGCGGATAGCTGGTCTTGGAAGCGGGCCGTGTCCAGCACGGCCACCACCTCCACACCGGCCTTCGCATACTGGTAGGCCACCAGGTACAGCAAGGGGCCGGTGCCCATGAAGACCACGCGCTGGCCAATCGCACAGCCCTGGAACTTGAGGGCCACCTGGGCACCCCCCAGGGCGTAGACACCGGGCAGGGTCCAGCCGGGAATGGGCAGCACGCGGTCGGTTGCGCCGGTGGCCACGATCAGTTGCCCGTACTGCTGGCTGTGGGTGGTCTGGGTGGGGCCATGCAATACATCCAGCAGGCCGCCCTGGGCGTTCCACACCAGGCTGTCGGGGCGGTAGTCGATCTGGCTTTGCAAACCGTCAAATGCGCCATGCACGGCCTGGGCGCGTGTGGCTTCAAAACCGTACAGGGTCTGCGCCGTGCGCTGGAAATGCGCCGGTGGCCGACGGTAGATCTGGCCGCCTGCGCGCGGGGCTTCGTCCAGTACCACCGGGCGTACGCCATGCGCCACCAGGGTCTGGGCGGCCCGCACGCCGGCCGGGCCAGCGCCCACCACCACGGGCTGCAACAGGCGGTTGGTCATGCCGGTATTCCCCCGGTCAACACATCCATGCCGGCTGCGATGAAGGTGGAGCAAGCGCGCAAGCGGTCGCCCTGTGCCGTCTGCACCCAGCAGTCCTGGCAGGCACCCATCATGCAAAAGCCCGCGCGCGCTTCGCCGCTGAATTCGTTGCGGCGCAATTGGCCGCAGTGGGTCAGTATGGCGGTCAATACCGTGTCGCCGACCAGGGCGCTGGCGGGCTGGCCGTCCAGCGTAAAGGGCACGGCGTCGCGGTCCGTTTCCGCAACGCGGTGCAATAGAGGCAGGCATGCACCCATGGTCAGCGTCCTACCAAAACACGGTCCAGGCCGTAGACTCGGTCCAGCACGATCATGGCGCAAGCCGTGACCGCCACCATCAAGGCCGACACCGCCGCCATCAGCGGGTCGATCGACTCGGTGGCATACATGTACATGCGCACCGGCAGGGTCACCGTACTGGGCGAGGTCACAAAGATCGACATGGTGACTTCGTCGAAGCTGTTGATGAAGGCCAGCAGCCAGCCGCCGGTGACGCCCGGCAGAATCATCGGCAAGGTAATGCGGCCAAACACCTGGGCCTGGCTGGCACCCAGCGACAGGGCCGCATGCTCGGCACTGCGGTCAAAGCCCACCAGCGCCGCCACCACCAGGCGCAAGGTATAGGGCGTGACGATCAGCGCATGGGCGAACACCAGCCAGCCAAAACTGCCGCCCCCACCCACCAGGGCAAACAGGCGCAGCAGCGCCACGCCCAGCACCAGGTGCGGAATGATCAGCGGCGACAGAAACAGGCCGTTCAGAAAGCCGCGCCCCGGGAAGTTGTAGCGGGTAATGGCTATGCCCGCAGGCACGGCCAGCAGCGTGGCCAAGGTGGCCGATGCCAGGGCCAGCCAGAGGCTATTCCAGAATGACTGCATGAAGTCGGGATGGGCAAACACCGCACGGAACCAGCGCAGCGAGAACTCGGTGGTCGGCAAGGTGAGCGTGTTCTCGGGCGTGAACGCCACCACGCAAACCACCAACAAGGGGGCCAGCATAAAGAGGATGACCAGGGCGTTGAACGCCAGGGCGAGAGGGCCGTTTTTGCGCATCGTGATTACCCGAGTGACTTTTTATAGCGGCCTTCAACCAGCCGGTTGTAGCTCAGCATGACCACCAAATTCGCCACCAACAGAATGAGGGCGATGGCCGCGCCCAGCGGCCAGTTCAGCTCGTGCAGGTACTCGTCGTACACCACGGTGGCCACCATCTTCAGCCGCCGCCCGCCCAGTAAGCCGGGAATAGCGAAGGAGCTGGCCGACAGACCAAAAACGATCAGGCTGCCCGACAAAATGCCGGGCATGACCTGCGGCAGCACGATGCGGCGCAAGGTGGTGAAGGGCGTGGCCTTTAGCGACAGCGCGGCGTTTTCCACGCCCGGGTCCAGCTTTTGCAGCGAGGTCCAGACCGGGATCACCATGAAGGGCAGCATCACATGCACCAAGGCCACCACCACCGCGATCTCGGTGTACAGCATCTTGATCGGACCGATGCCCAGCAGCTTGAGCGAGCCGTTGACCAGGCCCTCGGGCCCCAGCAGCATGCTCCAGCCAAAGGCCCGCACCACCACCGACACCAGCAGCGGAGCCAGCACCACCAGCAGCAGAATGGAACGCCAGGGGTTGCCCATGCGGCTCAAAATGTAGGCCTCGGGCGCGCCCACAGCCACGCAGATCAGCGTGACCAGGCCGGATATCCAGAAGGTGCGCCAGAAGATGCCGTAGTAATAGTCGTCGGTAAATACGTGGATGTAGTGCGCCAGCGTGAACTCACCGGCCTTGATGCCGGTGGCTGGGTCAAAGGCATTGAAGGACAGCACCGCCGTCAGCGCCAGCGGCACCAGCAGCAACACGGTGAACAGGACCAGAGCGGGGCCGGACAGCCACCAGGGGGCGACCTTGCTCATGCGGCCACCATCGCCGACAGTGCGGCTTCGTCGGCAGGCAACAGGCGGGTGCAATGCATGGGCCAGTCGATGCCCACGGCATGGCCTTCGTCCAGCGCCGGGCGGCCATCATTGGGGCTGAGCACCATCAGCTCGCCCAAGGCTGTGGCCAGCGCGTACTGCCACTGGCTGCCCAGAAAGAAGCGCTCGCGCACCGTACCGTCCAGTCGGCCTTGACCGGTTTCCACCAATTGCAGCTTCTCGGGCCGCACGCTGAGCAGCACGGCTACGCCGGGGCGCAATCCCACATCGTCCACGTCCACCGTGATCGGCCCCAGGTTGACACGGGAATGGGTACCACCGGCGACCATGCGCCCGGTCAGCAGATTGGCCTTGCCGACGAAGGTGGAGATAAAGCGGGTGCTGGGATGCTCGTAGACGCGGTGCGGGTGGTCGATCTGGGTGGCGCGGCCGCCCTCCATCACCACCACGCGGTCGCTGATGGACATGGCCTCGCTCTGGTCGTGCGTGACCATCACCGTGGTGGTGCCCACCTTGCGCTGGATCTTGCGCAGCTCAAACTGCATTTCTTCGCGCAGCTTGGCATCCAGGTTGGACAAGGGTTCGTCCAGCAACAGCACCGGTGGCTCGATCACCAGGGCGCGGGCCAGGGCCACACGCTGGCGCTGGCCGCCCGACAGCTCGCGGGGGTAGCGGCTGGCGTGGGCTTCCAGGTGCACCAGGGCCAGCGCCTCCTTGACGCGCTCGCTGCGCTCGGCCTTGGGCATCTTGCGCATTTCCAGGCCGAAGCTCACGTTGTCGTCCACCGTCATGTGGGGAAACAGGGCGTAGCTTTGGAACACGATGCCCAGGCCACGGGTGTTGGCCTTGGCATGGGTGATGTCGCGGCCGTCCAGCGCGATGCGCCCGCTGCTCACGGCCTCGAAGCCCGCCACCATCTGCAAGGTGGTGGTCTTGCCGCAACCCGAAGGGCCGAGCAGGGACACGAACTCGCCCTTTTCCACCGTGAGGTCCATGGCCGACACGGCACAGGTGCTGCCGTAGAACTTGGTCACGTTACTGAGCTGCAGGAATGACATACGCGGGCCTCTCTTCTCGTTGCACAAGGAAGCGGTGCCGGGTAGGCACGCGCCACACACCCGATTCAGGAAGTGGTGCACCCTGGTGGTGCAGCCAAGCATCGACGTCGGACTCTTTGGTGTTATCGATTCACTCTATTGCAATAAGCAAACCAACTCGCAGCGGGTATTCCATTAATCAGAATATTTCTTTAATTTATTCCGATTAATGGAATATCAAAGCTAAAATGCCTTAAAAATATTCCACTGGAGAACGTAATGGAAACATCCACCACCGCCACAGGCGGCGTACCACGCGTGTTTGCCGTCATCCGGGCGCTTACAGCGGTGCAGACCGAGGGCGGGCGTGTCACCCAATTGGCGCGCGCCGTGGGCCTGACGCAGGCCACCACGCACCGTTTGCTGCAGTCGCTGGTGGCAGAGGGCATGGTCGAGCAAGACGAACGCAGCAAGCTGTACCGCCTGAGCATCGACTTTTTTGCCCTGGCCGCAGTGGCTGGCAACCCTGGCGATCTGCGCACGCTGTGCCGCCCGGTACTGCTGCGCCTGTGTGCCAGCCTGGGCGATAGCATCTTTCTGCTGGCCCGCAGCGGCTTTGACGCGGTGTGCCTGGACCGCAGCGAGGGGCCGTTCCCCATACGCTCGTTCACGGGCGATGTGGGGGGGCGCATTGCCTTGGGCGTGGGCCAGGGTGCGCTGGCCATCCTGGCATTTCTCCCAGAGGCAGAGCGCGAAGAAGTCATCCGATTCAACCTGTCCCGGGTGCGCGAGTACGGCGTGTACGACGAGGTGTATCTGCGTACCGAGATAGAGCGCGTGCGCCAGCAGGGCTACGCGGGTCGCAATACCGGCCTGCTGGAGGGTATGGCCGGCGTGGCAGTGCCCATTTGCGACCGCGAAGGCCGCGCGGTGGCCGCACTCAGCGTGGGCACGATTGCCGATCGCCTGAACGCCGACCGCATGCCCACCGTGGTGGAGCTACTCAAGCGCGAGGCCGCCACGATCAGCCCAAAAATTCACCCCTTCGACGCAAGCCTGCGACGGCCCGCGCAGAGTTTGACCGGCTCACCCACGGGGCAGAAAATTCCAGCGCCCAGCCCCATCGATCCGACCATCGCCGCAAAATAATGCAAAGCCCGTCATCTCGCCCCCTGGAGTCGGACGTTACACAGTCGGTGCAGCTCCACCCTAGGCGGCTGCAGCGCCTACACTCGTTTGACTTACTGCCACGGAAAGACTTATGACCTTGTTTAAATTTGCGCCCATTGCCGTGTGCCTTGCTGCATCTGCCCTGCTGTTTTCTGCCACGGCCAGCGCCCAGACGGCGGCACCCACCGCCCCGGCATCGGCAGCCGTATCGGCTGAGGTCACCAAACAGGCCGAAGGCCAGCTCGCCGCCGCCGGATGGCTGTCCATGCTGGACCGGGGCAACTGGGGCGGGGCCTACGAGGCCAGCAGCCAGCTGTTTCGCAACATGGTGCCGATTGGGGCCTGGATGGACAGCATCCCCGGTGTGCGCGCACCGTTTGGCGCGTTCGAGAGCCGCACGGCCTCCACCGTGGCCTACAAGACCAGCCTGGCCGGTCGGCCCGATGGCGAATACGTCACCGCCATTTTTGATGCCCACTTCACAGGCAAAAGAGACGTGGAAGAAATTGTCACCACCGTACGCGAGGCCGACGGCCAGTGGCGCGTGATCGGCTACCAACCCCGCTGATCTGGGATGACCGCCATGCTGCAGATACTGGGTAAATCCACCTCCATCAACGTGCGCAAGGTGCTTTGGCTGTGCGCCGAGCTGGACATTCCCTTCGAGCACGAGCAATGGGGCTCGGGCTTCCAGTCCACCGAAGTGGACGCATTCCGCGCGCTCAACCCCAACGCCATGGTGCCGGTGATCCGCGACGGCGACTTTGTGCTGTGGGAGTCCAACGTGATTTGCCGCTACCTGGCCGCCCGGCACGCCCGCGCCGATTTGCTGCCCGCCGACCCGCAGGCCCGCGCCCTGGTCGAGCAGTGGATGGACTGGCAGGCCACCGAGCTGAACAACGCCTGGCGCTACGTGTTTATGGCCCTGGTGCGCCAAAGCCCGGCCCACACCGACCCGGCCGCCATTACCGCAGGCGTGCAAAACTGGAACCGCCACATGGCGATGCTGGACGGGCAACTGCAAAAAACCGGGGCCTACGCCACCGGAGCCGACTTCACCCTGGCCGACATCGTGCTGGGCCTGTCCACCCACCGCTGGTGCGCCGCCCCCATGGAAAAACCCGCCCTGCCCGCCGTGCAGGCCTACTACGAACGCCTGAGCCTGCGCCCCGGCTTCCGGCTGCATGGCCGCAACGGCATGCCCTGAGACGCGATTGATCTATGCCTACCTACGACTACGTCTGCCCCGCCTGTGGCGGCTTTGAAGCCATCCGCCGACTGGCCGAACGGGATGACCCTTGCGCCTGCCCGGCCTGCGGCAGCGCCGCCCAGCGGGTCTTGACCCTGAGCACCGCAGAACCCCGCCGTACCAACAGCGCCCACAGCCAGAGTGTGGAAGCCAACTACCAGCGGCTCAAGCACCGCGCGGGCTGCGCCTGCTGCTGACAGCGCCTTAGTGCCCGTGGGCTAAACGGCTCACCAGCATCACCAGCCCCATGCCCACCAGCAGCCAGGCAATCTGCGCTGCGGTGGCGCGGGCGCTCAGGCGGGTTTGCAACTGCGGAATCAGATCGGCCAGCGCCACGTAAATAAAGCTGCTGCTGGCCACCACCAAAAAGTACGGCAGCCAGTCGTGCAGCATGTCCACCAGCCCGTAGCCCACCATGCCCCCCAGGGCCGTCACGGCCCCGGCCAGCGATACCTTGAGCACGGCCACACGGCGGTTGCTGGAACTACCGCGCAGCACCACCAGGTCGCCCATGTGGTGCGGCACCTCATGCACTAACACCGCCAGCGCGGCCACAAAGCCCAGTTTCCAGTCGGCCACAAAAGCCGAGGCAATCAGAATGCCGTCGCCAAAGGCGTGCACGCTGTCGCCCGTCAGCACCGCCCAGCCGCCGGTGCGGTGCGGTGTGTCATGGGCATGGTCGTGGTGGTGGTCGTGACCATGGTGCGCATGTGCATCAGTCTGCGGCCCGTGGTGGTGCTCATGTCCGTGGTGCCACAGCTCGGCCTTGTCCAGCAAAAAGAAGAACACCAGCCCCACCAGCAGCGTGCCAAACAGCTCTTGCGCGCTGGACTGGCTCTCGAACGCCTCGGGCAGCAAATGCATGAAAGCCGTGGCCAGCAGCGCCCCCGCCGCCAGGCTCAGCATGTGCTGGGTGTAGCGCGCCAGCACCCCAAAACTGAGGACCGCCGCCACCCACACACTGCCGATACCGGCGCACAGGGTGGCGATCAAGATTGCTACCAAAGTCATAGCTATATGCGCAAGCAGAATCTGCGCGGGAGGGTTAAAAAGTTCGCAAATTGTAACGACCCAGCCTCACCCTCCGGTATGGTTACAAATTGGTGCGCAGGGTCCAGATTTCGGGGAACAGCACCACGTCCAGCATCTTGCGCAGGTAGCTCACGCCCCCCGTGCCGCCGGTGCCACGCTTGAAGCCGATGACGCGCTCCACGGTGGTGACGTGGCGAAAGCGCCAGAGGCGAAAGCTGTCTTCCAGGTCGGTGAGCTTTTCGCCCAGTTGGTACAGCTCCCAGTGCTGGCGCGGGTCGCGGTAGGCGACCAGCCAGGCGGCTTCGACCTCGGGGCTGGCCACGTAGGGCTGGGTCCAGTCGCGCTGCAAATGGCTGGCGGGCACGGCCAGGCCGCGGCGGGCCATCAGGCGCAGGGCTTCGTCGTACAGCGACGGGGCCTCGAAAGCCGCCTGCACCCGAGCCAGCAGGTCGGGGCGGTGGGCGTGGGGCTTGAGCATGGCGGCGTTCTTGTTGCCCAGCGCAAACTCGATGCAGCGGTACTGCGCGCTCTGGAAGCCGCTGGAGCTGGCCAGGTACGGGCGCATGGCGCTGTACTCGGGCGGCGTCATCGTCGCAAGCACATCCCAGGCATGCACCAGTTGCGACATGATTTTGCTCACCCGGGCCAGCATCTTGAAGGCGCTGTGCAGGTCGTCTGCGGCCACGCAGCGGATGGCGGCATGCAGCTCGTGCAGCATCAGCTTCATCCAGAGCTCGCTGGTCTGGTGCTGCACGATGAACAGCAACTCGTCGTGCGCGGGCGACAAGGGCTTTTGCGCCGACAAAATGCTGTCGAGCTGCAGGTAGTCGCCGTAGCTCATGGACTGGCTGAAGTCGAGCTGGGCTTTTTCGTCCTGGACGATTTTCTCGGTGGAGTTCATCGGGCAGCTCATGTCACTGCGCTCAGTTGGTTGAATTCAGGGCGCTGCCACTCTGCCGTTTGCAGCACCTCGCGCAGTTGCTCCACGGCGTGCCACACATCCTCATAGCCCAAATACAGCGGGGTGAAGCCAAAGCGCAGGATGTCCGGGTGGGCTGCGCCGTCCCCCGCGCGGAAGTCGCCGATCACGCCGCGTGCAATCAGTGCCTGGACGATGGCGTACGCGCCCTCGGCTTTGCTCAAGGACACCTGCGAGCCGCGCCGGGCATGTTCGCGCGGGGTGGCCAGCTCCAGGCCGAAACCGGCGCAGCGCTGCTCCACCAGGGTGATGAACAGGTCGGTAAGTGCTAGCGATTTCTGGCGCAAGGTTTCCATCGCCGTCTGGTTGGGGATGAGTGTGCCCGCTGCCGCAAACACGTCCAGCCCGCACTCCAGAGCCGACAGGCTGATCATGGGCTGGGTGCCGCACAGGTAGCGCTGCACACCGGGCGCGGGGCGGTAGTCGGGCGTGAAGGTGAACGGCGTGGCGTGGCCCCACCACCCGGCCAGCGGCTGCCAGAAGCGGTCGGCATGCACCGGGTTGACCCACACAAAGGCCGGGGCACCGGGGCCGCCGTTGAGGTATTTGTAGCCGCAGCCCACGGCAAAGTCGGCACCCGCGCCCGTCAAATCCACCGGCACCGCGCCCGCGCTGTGGGCCAGGTCCCACAGCATCAGCGCGCCTGCGGCATGGGCGGCGACGGTGACGGCAGGCATATCGTGCATGGCACCGGTGCGGTAGTTCACGTGGGTGAGCATCAGCACCGCCACTTCCGGAGTCAGCGCGGCGGCGATCTCCTCGGGCTCCACCAGTTGCAGCTGAAAGCCGTGCTGGCGGCACAGCGACTCGGCGATGTACAGGTCGGTGGGGAAGTTGCTGCGCTCGCTCACGATCAGCTTGCGCTGCGGCGCGTCGGCACTGGCCATGTGGATCGCGGCGGTGAGCACCTTGAACAGGTTCACCGAGGTGCTGTCGGTGGCCACCACCTCGCCGGTCTGGGCACCGATAAGGCGGGCGATCTGGTTGCCCAGGCGCTGCGGCAGGTCGAACCAACCAGCGGTGTTCCAGGCCTTGATGAGGTCGGTGCCCCATTCCTGGGTCACCACCTCGGCTACGCGTGCCGCTGTGGCGCGGGGCAGCGCACCCAGGGAATTGCCGTCGAGATAGATCACGCCCGGTGGCAGGCTGAAGTGGTCGCGCAGCGGGGCCAGGGGGTCTTGCGCATCGAGGCGCAGGCAGTCGTGCAGAGTCGTCATCGTTCTACTTTCAAAGAGCACGCAGGATTGCGCGCACGGGGGAGGCATCGGCGGTCATCAGCTTGAGCGGCAGGGCAATCAGCTCGTAGTCGCCCTCGGGCACGTCGTCCAGCACCAGGTTTTCCAGCACGCGCAGGTTCAGGCGGCGGATGGTCTGGTGGCTTTCCAGCGTCTTGCTGCTGGCCGGGTCGATGCTGGCGGTGTCGATGCCGATCAGCAGAACGCCCAGTGCGGCTAGGCGCTCTACGGTGTCGGGGGCGAAGGCGGCCAGGTCGGCATCCCAGCGGTCCACCGGCATGCGCGGGTAGGTGCGCACCAGCACGCGCGGCGGCAGATCGGTAAGCGCATGGGCCAGGTGCTCCCAGCGGACCAGCGGCCCGCGGCCAATGCAGTGGATGACGCGGCAGGGGCCGAGGTAGGGCAGCAGATCGACCGCGCCGATGGCCGCGCCCTGCGGGTCGTAGTGCAGCGGCGCATCGGCGTGTGCGCCCACATGGGGCGACAAGGTGATGGCGCTGACGTTGACCGGGCAGTCGGGCGTGATGGTGGCCGACCAGTGCTGCTGGTAGGGCGTGTCGCCGGGGAAAACCGGGCAACCGGGGGCGATGGGTGGAGAAATATCCCAGAGGTTTTGCATGGTGCCGCCGAAGGTAGCACCGCTGAAAATCGCGTGGTGTCGGTTATTTCCAACAGCCGCCGAATTCGGCTGGATTCTCAGAAAACCCCAGATGCAGGGCTATTTTTAAGCATCAAATTGGCACTCTACGCTTATTCCGTAAGCGCTATAAGCTATCTAATCAATAGCAAATGCGCTAATATCCCGCACCCCGGTCCACCGTGTGCAGCGCAGGTTGACCGGCCCGCACGCGCTGCAGGTTGTCCAGAATCTGGCCGACGATGACCTCGGGACTGGCCCCCGAGGCCATGTGCGGCGTCACCACCACCTGCGGGTGCGCCCACAGCGGGCTGTCGCTGGGCAGCGGCTCGGTGGCAAACACATCCAGCACGGCACCGCGCAGGTGGCCCTGGTCCAGGGCCTGCAGCAGGTCATCGACCACCAGGTGTTCGCCCCGACCGCAGTGCACCAGGGCGGCGCCGGACTTCATGCGGGCAAACAGGGCCTGGTTCAGCAGCCCCCGGGTGGCATCGGTCAAGGGCAGCAGGCAGACCAGCACGTCAGGGGCCTGCACAAAGTCCTCCAGCGCCTCGGGCCCGGCGTAGGTGGCCACACCGTCGATGGCGTGCGCCGAGCGCGACCAGCCGCTGACCACAAAGCCCTGCGCCCGCAGCACCCGAGCCAGGTGGCTGCCCAACGCGCCCAGGCCCATCAGGCCCACATGGGTTTGGTGGGCCACCTTTTGCACCGGCATCTTCCACTCGCGCCGGGCTTGCTGCTGCTGCGCCTGGTCCAGCGCGCGGTGGTAGTACAGCACGGCCCACAGCACGTATTCGGCCATGCCCGCGGCCAGGCCGGGATCGACGATGCGGCACACCGGCACCCCGGGGCGTGGCTGGGCCGGGCCCAGCACGTGGTCTACCCCTGCCGCGATGGACGAGGCCAGGCGCAGATTGGGCAGGCTGTGCATCAGCCCGGCGGGCGGGTACCAGCCCGCCACGGCCTCGACATCGGCGGGGTCGGGCATGTCGGGCCACAGGCGCACCTGCAGACCGGGCATAAGGCGCGCGGCTTCCTCGCGAAAGAGCGTGTGCAGATCGCCCAGGTCGTCGGAGGCACTACAGATCAGCAGAGTCGGCATATCGAAAAATTTAATCGCGGTAAGACGGGTCGATGCGGTCCAGCTTGCGCAGCCAGGCCTGCCACAGGATCTGGCGCTCATGCTCCACGCTTTGCAGTTGTTCGCAGGCGTGCTGGCTCAAGTGCGGTGGGATCTCGGTGACCGGGCCTGCAGTGGGGGCCAATTGGCTGGCGGCGAGCTGGATTTCGCAGGCGCGGTTCAGGTAGTACATGACGCAAAACGCATCGGCCACGGTGGTGCCCACCGACAGCAGGCCGTGGTGGCGCAGCACCAGCGCAATGTTGGAGCCCAGCGCCTGCTGTATGCGCACCCGCTCGCCCAGGTCAAAGGCCACGCCCTCGTAGGCATGGACACCCACCCGGCCATAGAACTCGGTGTTGATCTGGTTGAGCTGCAGCAGCCCACCCTCGCAGGCCGCCACGGCCATGCCGGCCAGGGTGTGGGTGTGGATGACGCAGTGGGCATCAGCGCGGCCGCCGTGCACCGCGCTGTGCACGGTGAAGCCTGCCACGTTGTAGTCGGCACTGCCCGAGACCACGCGGCCCTGCATGTCCACCACCAGCAGGTCGCTGGCGCGCACCTCTTCGAACAGGCGGCCAAACGGGTTGATCAAAAAGCGCTCGGGCCCACCATCCGACGGCAGCCGGGCCGAGAAGTGGGTGTAGAGCGTGTCGTCCCAGCCGAACAGCGCGGCCAGGCGGTAGGCGGCGGCCAGGTCGCGGCGCAGGGTGGCTTCGTCGCTTGTCATGCTTGCAGTCCCATGAAGCGGCGCACACGTTGCGTGGTGGCATCGGGTGCGTCGGGTTGTTGTATGTGCCGGGGCGTGGCATCCAGCTGGATCAGGCCGTTTTCCATGAACAGCACACGGTTGGAGATGGCCAGGGCAAAGTCCATTTCGTGGGTCACGATGACCATGGTCATGCCTTCCTGCGCCAGGTCCTGGATGACTTTGAGCACCTCGCCCACCAGCTCGGGGTCTAGCGCCGAGGTGGGTTCGTCAAACAGCATCACATCCGGCTCCATGGCCAGGGCGCGGGCAATCGCCACGCGCTGCTGCTGGCCTCCCGAGAGCTGGTGCGGGTATTTGTGCTGGTGCGCCAGCAAGCCCACCTTGTCGAGCAGTTGCAGCGCCTGGGTTTGGCGCACGCTGGCATCTGCGGGCTGGGCGTGGTAGCGCGGGGCCAGCAGCACGTTGTCGAGCACGCTGAGGTGGGGAAACAGGTTGAAGTTCTGGAAGGCCATGCCGATGCGGCGTATGCCACCGCGCACCCGGCTGCTGTCCAGCGACTCGTTCGCCTGGATGTAGCTTTCGCCAACCAAAATGATTTCGCCCTGGTCGATGAATTCCAGGCCGTTGATGGTACGGATCAGCGAGGTTTTGCCCGAACCCGACGGGCCGATGATGGAGACCACCTCGCCCGCACCCACCTGCAGGTGGATGCCCTTGAGAACCTGGTGGCTGCCGTAGGCTTTGTGAATGTTGCGCAGCTCCAGGGCCGCAGGCTGGCCGGGGGCCGCCGCCACCGGGTGCAGGGCCACCAGGCCACCCAAAGACGTGCGCAGCGTGGCGCAGGCGGCATCGTCCAGCGTGGTGGGGTGGCGCTTTTGCAGGTCCAGCTTTTTCTCGACCCAGCCCAGCAACGTGCTGAAGATGGTGACCAGCATCACGTAGTACACCGCCACGCCCAGCAGGGTTTCCATCACCAGAAAGTTTTGCGAATACAGGCGCAGCCCGGTCATCAGCAACTCGGGCAGCGAGATCACCGACACCAGCGAGGTGAGCTTAATGATGGTGACGTATTCGTTGATTAGCGTAGGCAGCGCGATGCGAAACGCCTGCGGCACCACGATCAACCGCATGGCCCCGAAGCGGCCAAACGCCAGCGCCCTGCCCGCCTCGCGCTGGCCACGCGCCACCGACAGCAGGCCACCGCGGTGGATCTCGGCCATGTAGGCGGCTTCGGTCAGAACCATGGCCACCAGCCCGGCAAAAAATGGCTCGCCGATGAAACTGCGGGTCATCGGAAATATCTGCGGCAGGTTGAACACAAACACCACCAGCACCAGCAGCGGCACGCTGCGAAACAGCCAGATGTAGACCCCGGCCAGCGCGCTGATCCAACGGGTGGTGGAGATGCGGGCGCAGGCCAGAAAAAAGCCCAGCACCATGCCCAGCACCCAGGACAGCGAGCCCAGCTGCACCACGGTCACACACGCCCGCCAGAAGATCCCCATGGAAAACAAGGACCAAAAATACGACCAATCTAATTCCATGCGGATGCTCCTGGTAGCGCTAATTACTTGGCGATGGGCTCAAGTTCGTACTTGGCAATCAGCGCTGCGTATTCGCCGTTGGCTTGCGCCGCGGCCAGGGCTTTCTCCAGCGCCTGGTACAGCGCGGTGTTGCCCTTCTTCACGTAGATGCCCAGGGTTTGCGGGTAGACCAAGGCAGGCGAGCTGATGACGATGCGGGACTTGCTGCGTTCGGCCAGCATCTTGGCGGCACCGGCGATCTCCAGCTGGGCCTGGATGTTTTTCGACAGCAGGGCCTGCGAGGCCTCGGGGGCGGTGGGGAATTCGCTTACGGCCACGGCGGGTTTGCCGTTGGGCACGCAGTATTCGGTTGAGAGCTTTTTCAGCGCGTTGACCCAGCTGGTACCGGCCTGCAGGCCCACCTTCATGCCGCACAGGTCTTGCTCGGTCTTGGGTGCAATGCCGCCGTCTTTGGCCACCATGATGGAGGCACCGGTGCGGGCGTAGGCAATGGCATCGGCCTGGGCGGTGCGCTCCGGGGTGATGTACATGCCCGAGATCACGGCATCGAACTGGCCGCTGCCCAGGCCCAAAATCAGGCTGGGGAACTTGGTGTCCACAAACGCGGGCTTGGCCTTGATGACGCGGCCCAGCATCTCCGACACATCGGGGTCAAAGCCCACCACCTTGTCGCCCTGCCACGATTCAAACGGGGGGTAGGTGATTTCCATGCCGACCTTGAGTTGGCCGGGGGCCATGGTCTGGGCCATGGCGGCCACGGGTAGCAAAGCCGCCAGAGCGGCACCGAGGATAGAAATGCGGGTGGTTTTCAGCATGGGAACAACTCCTAGGGGTGGGGACGTGGAACAGAAACAAAAAATCAAACGGTCGGCGCAACGGTCTTCATGTGGCCAAAGCTGCCGGGCTTCAACGCGCCCTGGGGCAGCGCGATTTCGCCCGCCTCCACTTTGCGTTTCAGGTACTGGTAGGTTTGCTGGGCCTGGGCATACATGTGCTCGCCAATCGACAGCTCGGGGTAGCTGGCGATGGTTTCGGCACTCGCAAACTGCGGCAGCGGGCGGATGCGGGTGTGGTAGTCGCAGGCAAAAAACAGCGGGAAGGAATAGCGCTCGTGCTGCACCTTGCGCACCCGGTGCGAGGTGGCGGGAAAGGCCCCGGCGGTCATCACCTCCAGCATGTCGCCGATGTTGATGACGAAGGCCTCTTCACCGTCTTCCGCATACGGTGGCGCATCGACCCACACGCCCTGGTCGTTCATGACCTCCAGGCCGGGCTGGTCGGCCAGCAGCAGGGTGAAGCATTCGTAGTCGGTGTGCGCGCCGATGCCGGGGGCATCCACCGCTTCGGTGTCCACCGGGTAGTGGATCAGCCGCAACTTGGACGGCGGGCAGGTGACCAGCGCATCGAACGCATCTTCGGGCTGGCCCAGCGACAGCGCAAAGCCGCGAAACAACTGCCGACCCAGCGCAAACACGGCGGCGTAGTAGCGGGCCACGGCCTCTTTGAAGCCGGGCAGGTCGGGCCATTTGTTGTTGCCGATGAGGGGCGTACCTGCCCGCACCAGCGGGTGGTCGTCGGGGGCATCGAAGCCGATGTCGAAAGCCTCCTTGTGGTCGGGGCGGCCTTTGGAATAACGTTCTTCGCCCTCGGGCACATAGCCTTTGTGGCCCCAGGCATCGCCGATGTAGTAGCGCATCTTCCAGTCCATCTGCTGCGCAAACAGCGTGCGGCTGGCCTCGCGCAGGTCGGCCACCAGCGCCGGGGCGATGCCGTGGCCGACGATGTAGAAAAAGCCCACCTCGCGGGCGGCTTTACCCAAGGCATCGGCCACCGTCTGGCGCTGCGCCAGATCGTCGCTGGTCAGGCCGCGGATGTTGATGACGGGCAAGGCCGTGAAGTTACGGGTTCCGGGTTGCATGTTCATACTCCAGTGGAAAGTGACGAGGACCAGCGCTCAAAATGCCGCCGCTCTTCTTGCGCCATCCAGCGGTTGACCTGCCAGAGGTCGGCCACCGGGCTTTGGGTGTAGGGCAGTTGGTGCATGTAGCCATCGGCACCGAACTCGGGGGTCAGGGTGCTGGTGGAGTAGCCTTGGGCGCGCTGCGCCGCCCAGATGGACTCCCACACGCGCTGGTGGAAAGCCAGCTCCGGCGCGTATTCGGGGGCCGCCGGGTGGGGCACTTGCGGGCCCTGGGCATAGCCCACGCGGGCTTGCACGTGGTGCACGCGCTCGATAAAGGCACTGAGTTCGTCCAGCGGGTCGTCCAGCAAGCGCTCGCAAACCACCACCCAGTGGCTGATGTCGGCGGTGTAGCGCAATTGCGGCAACTGGCGCACGATGTCCAGCGTGACCCAGGGGCTGTAGAGCGAGCTGGCGCGGTGGGTCTCAAAGGTGCAGGCCATGCCCACGGCATCGGCCAGGGCCTGGGCGCGGCCCAGAAAGTCCACCTGCTGGGCCAGCGGCCAGCGGTCGTTACCGGCCAGCAAATTGACGAAGCGAGGCGAGAGCTCGGCCGCCGCGTCGAAGGCCCGGGCCAGGTGCTGCAAATGCACTTCGGGGCCGTCTTGCTGGCGCGGAATCACGTCGGCACCGGTGAACACGGTGGCGATGTAGCCCAGGGCTTCGGCCTGCAGGCTGTGGCGCAGCGCCGTGCGGCCCAGCGCATCGAAGGGCACGCGGGCTTCTACGCCCACGCATCCGGCTTCGCGCAGTTGGGCGGCACATTGCGCCCAGTCGCCTTGCCAGCCCCAGAGAGATCTGAATATGTCGAGTTGCATGGTGGGGCTATCCGTTACCGGTATGCCACGCCGGGCAGCACACACAGCATTTCATAAAGCAAGTTCGCGGCCAGTTGCGAGGTGTTGCCGCTCAGGTCGTAGGGCGGCGACACCTCGACCATGTCGCAGCCCACGATGTTCAGCCCCCGGCAGCCGCGCACAATTTCGAGTGCCTGGATGGCGGTGAGGCCGCCCACTTCGGGGGTGCCGGTGCCGGGGGCCCAGGCGGGGTCGATGCCGTCGATGTCAAAAGTCAGGTACACGGGGGTGTCGCCGATCTGGGCGCGCACCTCGGCCATCAGCGGGGCCAGCGACTGGTACCAACACTGCTCGGCCTGCACCAGGCGAAAGCCCTGGTCCACGCCCCACTGGAAATCACCACTGGAATAGCCCTGAGCGCGCTGGCCGATCTGCACCACTTTTTTGCAGTCCAGCAGGCCCTCTTCCACCGCGCGGCGGAAGGTGGTGCCATGGGCGATTTTTTCGCCAAACATGTCTTCGTTGGTGTCGGTGTGGGCATCCACGTGCACCAGCGCCACCGGGCCGTGCTTGCGCGCCACCGCCCGCAGGATGGGCAGGGTGATGGTGTGGTCGCCGCCCAGAGTCATGGGCACCACCGGGTAGGCCATCAGCCGGGTGTAGCTTTCTTCGATGATGCGCACCGACTCCAGCAAGTTGTAGGTGTTGATGGCCACGTCGCCAATGTCGGCCACGCTGAGCGAGTCGAACGGGGCCGCACCGGTGGCCATGTTGTAGGGGCGGATCATCACGGATTCGGCGCGGATCTGGCGCGGGCCAAACCGGGTGCCTGCGCGCAGCGAGGTGCCAATGTCCAGCGGCACGCCGATGAAGGCGGCATCCAGGCCCTCGGCGCTGTCCATGGCGGGCAGCCGCATCATGGTGGAGCGACCGGCAAACCGCGGCATCTCATTACCGCTTTGGGGTTGGTGCAAAACTTTGGACACGCTGTAAGACCTTTCCAGTGGGCAACACGGCTGTGTGCTGCGATGCACCGCACTTTAGCTATTACGGGTTGTGGAAAAATAGCAGTAAACAAATAATCAGTTCCCCATTTCCATAACTAACATTCAGGGTTTACCCATGGCACAAGGTGCTGATCTCAAGCTGTTGCGCATCTTTGCGACGGTGGCCCGCCACCAGGGCTTTGCCAAGGCACAGCAGGAGCTGAACCTGACCACCTCGGCCATCAGCACCTATATGACACAGCTGGAGGCCGATGTGGGTTTCTCGCTGTGTCGGCGCGGGCGCGGCGGCTTTGCGCTGACCGCCAAGGGCGAGCTGCTGCTGTCGGAAACCCTGCGTGTGCTGGGCGAGCTGGACAGCTTTGCGCTGTACACCCGGTCGCTGAAAGGCGAGCTGGGCGGCACCCTGAAGATGGGCGTGCTCGACACCACGGTAACCGATGCGTCGCTGCCGCTGGCCCAGGCCATCGGGGTGTTTTCCAGCCGCTTCCCCGGCATGCACCTGAGCCTGCTGATCCGCAGCCCCTACGAGCTGCAAAAAGGCGTGCTGGACAACGAGCTGGACATTGCCGTGGGCTTCTTCCCCGCCAAGGCCAACGGCCTGGTCTACCACCCGCTGTACCGCGAGCAGCAGTGGCTGTACTGCAGCGACCGCCACCCCTGCTTTACGCAAAGGCACATCCTGCCCGCGGTGGTGTCGGAGCTGAACGTGGTGGGCCGCAGCTACTGGAGCCAGACCGAGCTGGGCCGCCACGGCTTCAAGCGCAGCGTGGCCACGGTGGAAAGCATGGAAGCGCAGCTGATCCTGATTTTGTCGGGCGGCTACGTGGGCTACCTGCCCGAGCACTACGCCCAGTCGTGGGTGGACCAGGGGCGTTTGAAGGTGCTGCTGCCCGCCGAGTTTGGCTACCAGTCGCAGTTTTCGCTGGCCCTGCGCAGGGGCCGCAGCCGCGAGCTACCGCTGCAAGCCATGCGCGAGCTGCTGCAGCCCGCCAAGGCCAGCGCCAAACGCGCTACCACCGCGGCAGGTGTTAAATAGAAATAATGGCATTATTTTCAGCATTAAATTGGCACTTCACGCTCATTCCGTAAGCGTGACAAGCTATCAATTTATTACTCAAAAAATAGAGCATTCGACAAACCCCGGCGGCTGCGGGCTTGCAGGCAGGCCGCACTGCCCGCCTCGAATTCCCGGCAAGGCGAGGGCCGCCACTCGTAGATGCCGCAGGCCACGCGTTCGCCCAGCGTGCCGGTCAAGGCGGCGCAGCGCGGCGGGCTGTGGTCGGTGCCGCGCATGCGGCGCAGGCGGGTGTTGACCTCAACCACCAGGCCCTCGGGTACGCTGCCGCCTTCTTCTTGCGACTCTTCCGCCGCAAAGTCCACGCGGAAGCTGGCGCAGCAGATGCCGCAGCTTTGGCAGACGGCGGACATGTGCTTACTCCAGCTTGCCCAGCATCAGGTATTCCATCAGCGCCTTCTGGACGTGCATGCGGTTCTCGGCCTCGTCCCAGACCACCGACTGCGGGCCGTCGATCACATCAGCATCCACCTCTTCGCCGCGGTGGGCGGGCAGGCAGTGCATGAAGAGTGCGTCGGGCTTGGCGATGGCCATCATTTCCAGGTCCACACGCCAGTCGGCAAAGGCGGTTTTGCGGACTTCGTTTTCCGCCTCGTAGCCCATGCTGGTCCACACATCGGTGGTGACCAGGTCGGCCCCGGCGCAGGCCTGCATCGGGTCTTTGAAGACCTTGTAGCTCTCGGCCGAGCGGATGCCCGCCACCGACTGGTCTACCTCGTAGCCGCTGGGCGTGCTGACGTGCACGGTAAAGCCCAGCACCTCGCTGGCCTGCAGCCAGGTGTTGGCCATGTTGTTGCCGTCACCCACCCAGGCTACCGTCTTGCCCGCGATGGAGCCACGGTGCTCGATGTAGGTGAAGATGTCGGCCAGAATTTGGCAGGGGTGGAATTCGTTGGTCAGGCCGTTGATGACGGGCACGCGCGAGTGGGCGGCAAAGCGCTCGATCTTGGTCTGCTCGAAGGTGCGGATCATCACCAGATCGACCATGCGGCTGATGACTTTGGCGCTGTCTTCAATGGGCTCGGCGCGGCCCAGTTGGCTGTCGCCGGTGGTCAGGTGCACCACGCTGCCGCCCAGCTGGTACATGCCGGCCTCGAAGCTCACGCGGGTGCGGGTAGAGGCCTTCTCGAAGATCATGGCCATGGTGCGGTCCACCAGGGGGTGGTGCTTTTCGTAGGCCTTGAACTTCTTCTTGATCAGCGCGGCACGCTGGAAGATGTAGGCGTATTCCTCGGCGCTGAGGTCGCTGAACTGCAGGTAATGCTTTAACGGATGCTTCATACCGGTTCTGCCAAAAATTGCTTGATTAACGGGCACAGGATGGCCACCAGCTCATCCGCCTCGGCGGTGGTCAAAATCAGTGGCGGCACCAGGCGGATGACGCTGTCGGCGGTCACGCTGATCAGCAGCCCGGCATCCACCGCGCGCTGGGCCAGCACGCCGCAGGGGCGGCTGAGCTCTACGCCAATCATCAGGCCCTGGCCGCGCACTTCCTTGAAGCCCGCCACGCCTTCCAGGGCATGGCGCAGTGCGGCTTGCAGGTGTGCGCCCACCTTGGCAGCGTTCTCCAGCAGGCCGTCTTCTTCCATGATGCGAATGGTTTCCACCCCGGCGCGCATGGCCAGCGGGTTGCCGCCAAAGGTGGTGCCGTGGTTGCCGGGCTGGAAGATGTGTGCGGCCTTGGGGCCCGCCACCACCGCGCCCACCGGCACGCCCGAGCCCAGGCCCTTGGCCAGCGGCATCACGTCGGGCTTGATGCCCGCCCACTGGTGGGCAAACCATTTGCCGGTACGGCCCATGCCGCACTGCACTTCGTCGATCATCAGCAACCAGTCGCGCTCGTCGCAGAGCTTGCGCACCTGCTGCAGGTATTCGATGCGCATGGGGTTCACGCCGCCCTCGCCCTGGATGGTCTCGAAGAACACGGCGGTGACGTTGGGGTTGTTGGCGGTGGCGGCCTTCAGCGCTTCGATGTCGTTCAGGGGCACGCGGATGAAGCCTTCGACCATGGGGCCAAAGCCCTTTTGGATCTTGGCGTTGCCGGTGGCGCTGAGGGTGGCGATGCTGCGGCCATGGAAGGCTTTTTCGTAAACCACGATCTCAGGCCGCTCGATGCCCTTGTCGTGGCCAAATTTACGGGCCAGCTTCAGCGCGGCCTCGTTGGCTTCCAGCCCGGTAGAGCAAAAGAATACATTGGTCAGGCCCGACAGCTCCACCAGCTTGGCGGCCAGCGCCTCCTGGTGGGGGATGTGGTAATAGTTGCAGCTGTGGATGATCTTGCCGATCTGGTCTTGCAGGGCAGGCACCAATTTGGGGTGGTTGTGCCCCAAGGTGTTGACCGCGATGCCGCCCAGGCCGTCCAGATACGACTTGCCGTTCACGTCCCACACGCGGCAGCCCTGGCCGTGCGACAGCGCAATCGGCAGGCGGCCATAGGTGTTCATGGTGTGGGGCGAGGATGCCTCTTGCGTAGCGGTCATGCAGTTTCTCCAAAGTGGACGGGACGGATTCAGGGCAAAGGACCGCTGAAACGTAATTCTAGGCGCAGAGTTTGCTTAGTTTTTTGACAATGGCGCATCACTGCGATGCCTGACCCCCTGCCACGCGTCTCTTCAACGGACCCAAGTCTTATATAAGATACAATTATTGTGCACCGCAGCAAATCCACCCGTCACGTGCCATTGGCGCTATCATTCCAGCACAAAGTGCTAGCCAAACCGGCCTCTGGGCCCGGTTTGCAACACGCACCCAACCCCCTCTGAAAAGCCCCCACCGATGGTTTCCACCTCCGCCAAAGAAGTCTTTATCCAGGGTGTCACCGAGAACGGGCGCGCCTTCCGTCCCAGTGACTGGGCTGAGCGCTTGGCAGGGGTTTTGAGCCAGTTTCGCCCAGGCGGCGCGCAGCCCGGCAGCCACCTGAGCTATTCGCCCTGGTGCGTGCCGACCACCATCAACGGCATCAAAGTGGTGATTCTGCACAGTGACCTGCGCGAATACGACGTGATGGCCTGGGACTTTGCCATCAACTTCGCGCGTGACAACGGCTTGCAGGTGGTCGAGGCCTGCCTGCTTCCTGAGTAGTTTTTAAGCCAGCCGGAACGCCGCTACCGTATCCACCAGTTGCTGCGCCTGCTGCGTCAGGCTGGCCGCCGCGGCGGCACTTTCTTCCACCAGGGCCGCGTTTTGCTGGGTGGCCTGGTCCATTTGCGACACCGCCTGCCCCACCTCGTTGACACCGGCGCTTTGCTCGGCGCTGGCGGCGCTGATTTCGGTGACGATGGCCGCCACGCGCCGGATGGCACCCACGATCTCGTCCATGGTCTGCCCGGCCTGCCCCACCTGCAGCGTGCCCTGGTCGACCCGCTCCACGCTGGTGGAGATCAGCACCTTGATCTCGCGGGCGGCCTCGGCGCTGCGCTGGGCTAAATTGCGCACCTCGCTGGCCACCACCGCAAAGCCCCGGCCCTGCTCTCCGGCCCGCGCCGCCTCTACCGCGGCGTTGAGGGCCAGAATATTCGTCTGAAAAGCAATGCCGTCGATCACGCCAATGATGTCGGCAATCTTCTTGGCACTGTCGTTGATGCCGGTCATGGTCTGCACCACTTGGCCCATCATTTCGCCGCCCTTGACAGCCACCGTGGTCGCGCCCAGCGCCAGTTGGTTGGCCTGCTGGGCGTTGTCGGCGTTGTTGCGCACATTGCTGCCCAGTTGCTCCATGGTGGCCGCCGTTTGCTGCA
Source organism: Rhodoferax sp. LS1P39 (assembly GCF_056521425.1). NCBI lineage: Bacteria > Pseudomonadati > Pseudomonadota > Betaproteobacteria > Burkholderiales > Comamonadaceae > Rhodoferax > Rhodoferax sp. LS1P39. The sequence continues at coordinate 484,106 of NZ_JBWMAV010000001.1, forward strand.
AGGCGCTGGCCTGCTGCTCGGTGCGGTTCGACAAATCCTGGTTGCCCTGGGAAATCTGGGCGCTGGCCAGTGCCACCTCGTCGGCATTGGACTTGACATCGCGCACGATGCCCGAAAAGCTGTTTTGCATATGGGCCATGGACTGCAGCAACTGCACCGTCTCAAAGTTCCCCGCAGGCTGGATGGCAGTGGCCAGATTGCCCTGGGCCAACCGGTCGGCCACGCCCACCGCATAGGCCATGGGCTGCGTCATGCTGCGGGCCAACCACAGGGCGCAGGCCATCATCACCACGCAGGCCAGTAGCAGCGATGCACCGATGGCCAGCCGGGTGCTCTCCACTTGCTGCTTGGCCTGGGCGTTCAGGGTCTCGCCGTTGTGCTGGATGGCGTCCGACAGGGCTTCCATTTCCTTTTCAAGCTCTGAAAACGCCAACTGCAAAGCCGGTACGGCGGCTTGCGCAGCCTGCAGGTCACTGGAGGATGCACGCACCACCATCGCCGCAGAGGCAAGGTACTTTTTCACCACGGGCTGCACCTTGGCCAATGCGCCACTGCTCTCCTGCGTCAGCGGCATGGCCTGTAACTCAGTCAGGGCCTGGTTGAAGGTTTCGGCGTGCTCTTTGAGGTCTTTGTCGGCCTCGGCAATCTGGGCCGGGTTTTTCTCCGTCGCCCCCAGAATGGCCAACTGGGCATCGCCGCGCACCGCGTCGTGCATCATGTCTGCCTTCTGGCTGGTCTGTAGCGCCACGCTGGCCTGGATGGCCTCGTCCAGAGACCCGCCCAAACGGGACGAGGCAAACAGGCCAATGCCGCCGGCCAAACCCGCCAGCAAAGTGCCGACCAGGCCAAAGCCAATGATCTGGGTACGCAATTTCATGGTGCTCCTCCATCTGGGGTGGCCAATAAAAGGCGGCATGCCGACCCGCGCCAGCAGTCGTTTCCCGCATACCGTAGCATTCTGATACACACCGAGCGGTCTAGCCAGCGCTTATCGGGCTCAGAAAGAAAAAAGACCCTTCGCTGTATACAGCCCCGACGTGCACCAAAACGGGTTTTCCCGCTAGTACGCATGTCAGCTTTGGGACAAAATTTCATAGCACTGTCACTTTTCTCCCCTAGCATCCCTCCTTTTCCCTTCCGTTAGGAACCCGCATGCATATTTCCCGTTTGGCACTGGCCCTGGCCACCACCGCCCTCACGCTCTCCACGGCCCAGGCCCAGACCGAGATCCAGTGGTGGCATTCGATGAACTCGGTCAATGGCGAGTGGGTCAACGACCTGGCCAAAGACTTCAACGCCAGCCAAAAAGATTACAAAATCGTGCCCACCTACAAGGGCCAGTACGACGAGTCCATGACGGCCGCCATCGCCGCCTTCCGCGCGGGCAATGCGCCGCACATCCTGCAGGTGTTTGAAGTCGGCACCGCCACCATGATGGCCAGCAAAAAAGCCATCATGCCCGTGGGCCAGATGATGAAGGATGCGGGCGAGAAGTTCGACCCCGCCGCCTACATTCCCGCCGTGGCCAGCTACTACACCACCGCCAATGGCCAGATGATGAGCTTCCCGTTCAACAGCTCGACCACGGTGTTCTACTACAACAAGGATGCCTTCAAGGCCGCCGGTCTGCCGGTCGACAAGGCCCCCGGCACCTGGCCCGAAGTCGCCCTGGCTGCCGCCAAACTCAAGGCCAGCGGCCACAAATGCCCGCTGTCCATCGCCTGGCAAGGCTGGACCCAGCTGGAGAGCTTCTCCACCTGGCACAACGTCGAGTTCGCCACCAAATCCAACGGCCTGGGCGGCATGGACGCGCGCATGAAGATCAACTCGCCGCTGCACGTGCGCCACATCGAGAACCTGGGCAACATGGCCAAGCAGGGCCTGTTTGTCTACAAGGGTCGGCAGAACATCCCCGAGGCCAGCTTCATCTCGGGCGAATGCGCCATGATGACCACCTCCAGCGGCTTCTACGGCAACGTCAAGAAGAACGCCAAGTTTGCCTACGGCGTAGCCCCCCTGCCCTATTACCCCGATGTGCCGGGCGCACCGCAAAACACCGTGATCGGCGGCGCCAGCCTGTGGGTCATGGCCGGTAAAAAGGCCGAAGAATACAAGGGCATCGCCAAGTTCTTCAGCTTCATCTCCAGCCCCGAAGTGCAGTCGGCCAGCCACAAGCGCACCGGCTACCTGCCCGTGACCAATGCCGCCTTTGCGCTCACCGAGAAGTCGGGTTTTTACAAAGAGAACCCCGGCACCGACGTGGCCCCCAACCAGATGATCCGCAAGACCACCACCAACTCGCGCGGCATCCGCCTGGGCAACTACCTGCAGGTGCGGGCCATCGAGGACGAAGAACTGGAACAGGTCTGGGCCGGTAAAAAGACCGCCAAGGAAGCCCTGGACACCATCGTGCAGCGCGGCAACGAGCAGCTCGAACGCTTCGAAAAAGCCAACAAGGGCAGCTAAGCCCACCGTTATCTATGAGCATGGAAAAGCGCGTCGTCTTCCACTCGGGATGGCTGCCCTGGGCGCTCATCACGCCCCAGGTCATCGTCATCACGGTGTTCTTCTTCTGGCCAGCCGGCCAGGCCATGTTGCAGTCGCTGCAGCAATCCGACGCATTCGGCACCTCGGTGGACTGGGTCGGGCTGGAGAACTTCCGCAACCTGTGGAACGACGCGAGCTACCTGGCCTCGTTCCAGACCACCGCCGTCTTCTCCATCCTGGTGGCGGTGCTGGGCATTGGCCTGTCGCTGATGCTGGCGGTGTTTGCCGACAAGGTCATCAAGGGCAGCAGCATCTACAAGACCCTGCTGATTTGGCCGTATGCGGTGGCACCGGCAGTGGCCGGTGTGCTGTGGCTGTTCATGTTCTCGCCCAGCATCGGCATCGTGGCCTACTGGCTGGGCCTGCTCGGGATGGACTGGAACCACCTGCTCAACAGCACCCACGCCATGGCGCTGGTGGTGGGCGCAGCGGTCTGGAAGCAGCTGTCGTACAACTTCCTGTTTTTTCTGGCGGGGCTGCAAAGCATCCCCAAGTCCTTGATCGAAGCCGCCGCCATGGACGGTGCGCGGCCCTGGCGGCGCTTCTGGACCATCCAGTTCCCGCTGCTCACGCCCACCAGCTTCTTTTTGCTGGTGATCAATATCGTCTACGCGTTTTTTGACACCTTCGCCATCATCGACTCCACCACCAAGGGCGGCCCCGGCAAGGACACCGCCATCCTGGTCTACAAGGTGTATTACGACGGTTTCAAGGCCATGGACCTGGGCGGCTCGGCGGCGCAGTCGGTGGTGCTGATGGTGATCGTGGTGGCGCTGACGGTGGTGCAGTTCAAGTTTGTCGAGAAGAAAGTGAATTACTGATGGCGGATATGTATGGTTGAGCGCCGTAGCTTTTCAAGCGTCCTGGCCCACATCGTGTTGATTTTGGGCGTGCTGATCGTCGCCTTCCCGGTCTACATCACCTTTGTGGCCTCGACCCACACGGCGGCGGAGATGGTGCAAACACCCATCCCCATGCTGCCGGGTTCGCACCTTATCGACAACTACAGCGCGGTGCTCAAAGGCGGCAGCGCAGCAGGCGGATCGAACGCGCCCGTGGGCCAGATGATGGTGGTCAGCCTGGTGACGGCGCTGACCATCGCCCTGGGCAAGATCTCCATCTCGCTGCTGTCGGCGTTTGCGCTGGTGTACTTTCGGTTTCCGTTCAAGCAGTTCTTCTTCTGGGCCATCTTCGTTACGCTGATGCTCCCAGTGGAGGTGCGCATCGGCCCCACCTACAAAGTGGTGGCCGATCTGGGCATGCTCGACAGCTACGCCGGGCTGACCATCCCGCTGATTGCCTCGGCCACCGCGACGTTTTTGTTCCGGCAGTTCTTCATGAGCGTGCCCGACGAGCTGGTAGAGGCCGCGCGCATGGACGGTGCGGGGCCGATGCGCTTCTTCTGGGACATCCTGCTGCCCCTGTCGCGCACCAGCATGGCCGCGCTGTTCGTCATCCAGTTCATCTACGGCTGGAACCAGTATCTCTGGCCGCTGCTGGTTACCACCAATGAAAACATGTACCCGGTGGTCATCGGCATCAAACGCATGATCTCCGGTGGCGACGGCCAGACCGAGTGGAACCTGGTGATGGCCACCGCCATCCTGGCCATGCTGCCGCCCGCGCTGGTGGTGATGCTGATGCAGAAGTGGTTCGTCAAGGGCCTGGTAGACACCGAGAAGTAAGCAGAATTTATAAGAAATAAGCCTCTAGCGCTTATTCAATAAGCGCAAGCAGCTACCAATTTAATAGCACACACCCTATGGCCGCCATCTCCCTCTCTAATGTCATCAAGCGCTACGGCAAAGGGCCCAGCGCCAACCAAGTCATCCATGGGGTGAACGCCGAGATCAACGACGGCGAATTCATCGTCATCGTCGGCCCCTCCGGCTGCGGCAAATCCACGCTCCTGCGCATGGTGGCCGGGCTGGAAGAAATCAGCGACGGCACCATCAGCATCGGCGGGCGTGTGGTCAACAACCTCGAACCCAGCGAGCGCGACATCGCCATGGTGTTCCAGAACTACGCGCTCTACCCGCACATGACGGTGTTCGACAACATGGCCTATGGCCTGAAGATCGCCAAGGTCTCCGAAGCCGACATCCGCACCCGCGTCGACAAAGCCGCCAAGATCCTGGAACTGGGCCAGTACCTCACCCGCAAGCCACGCGAGCTCTCCGGTGGCCAGCGCCAGCGCGTAGCCATGGGCCGCGCCATCGTGCGCCAGCCGCAGGTGTTTTTGTTCGACGAGCCACTCAGCAACCTGGATGCCAAGCTGCGCGCCCAGACCCGGCTGGAAATCCAGAAGCTGCACCGCGAGCTCGGCATTACCAGCCTGTTTGTTACCCACGACCAGGTCGAGGCCATGACGCTGGCGCAGCGCATGCTGGTGATGAACGGCGGCGTGGTCGAGCAGTACGGCACACCCGAGCAGGTCTACACCCAGCCCGCCAGCACCTTTGTGGCCAGCTTCATCGGCAGCCCGCCCATGAACCTGCTCAAGAGCGCGCCCAATGCCGCGCACGGCGGCCCGGCCAACGCCATACTGGGCATCCGCCCCGAACATCTGCATTTAAGCGAAACGGGTTGGAGCCTGGTGGTCGAAACCACCGAAATGCTGGGTGCCGAGCGCCTGGTCTACGCCCGGCTGGGCCAGGAGCTGCTGATCATCCGCACCGATGAAAGCACGCCCGCCCCCGCCATCGGCAGCACCATCCACGCCACGCCGCGGGCCGATCGTTTGCACTGGTTTAATAGCGAAACCGGAAAACGAATCTAACCATGCACGTCACTGCTCAGAACTGGCCCTACCCCCGCTGGATCGCCCACCGGGGCGCGGGCAAACTGGCCCCCGAAAACACCCTCGCCGCCTTCCGCCTGGGGGCCCAGCACGGCTACCGCATGTTCGAATGCGACGTAAAGCTCAGCGCCGATGGCGTGCCCTTTCTGCTGCACGACGACACGCTGGACCGCACCAGCACCGGCCATGGCATCGCGGGCGAGAAAGCGTTTAGCGCGTTGGCGCAGCTTGACGCAGGCAGCTGGCATTCGCGCAGCCAGGCGGGCGAGCCGATTCCCACACTGGACAACATCGCCGCGTATTGCCAGCGCAACCACCTGTTCTTGAACATCGAGATCAAACCCTCGCCCGGCACCGACCGCCTGACCGGCGAAAAAGTGGCCGATGCCGCCGCCCGCCTCTGGCAAGGCCAGGCCGTGCCCCCGCTGCTGACATCCTTCAGCGTGGCATCGCTGGAAGGCGCCCAGGCGGCCCAACCCGGCCTGCCGCGTGGCCTGCTGCTCGACACCCTTTGGGACGGCTGGCTGCCAGCCGCGCAGCGCTTGGGCTGCATCGCCATCGTCTGCGACCATGCGCTATGGACGGCTGACACCGTGGCCCAGGTGAAAGCCGCCGGGCTGCGCAGCGCCAGCTACACCGTCAACGACGCGGCCTCGGTACAGCGCCTGACCGCGCTGGGCACCGATGCCATCATCACCGACCGGATCGACCTGTTCGCCCCGGCGGATTGAACAGCGCACGCTGGCTTGCGCACTTCTTGCTTGCACGTCCACGCATGTCCAGCCGATCCCCCACCCGCCCCATTGACCCGGAACTGACCCCGCTGCGCCAGCGCTGTTCGCGTGCGGTGGCGCGCTGGGGCGTGTGGCGCACCACCTTGGGAATGAGCGCGGTGGTGTCGCTGCTGTCGCTGGCGCTGACCTACGCCTACATCCGCGCGCTGGGCTACGACACCATGGGCGAGGCGTTTTTCATCTCCCTGCTGGTGCCGCTGCCCATGACGGTGCTGACCGGCTGGGCGATTTTTTCGCTGATCGTGGCGCTGGAGCAGGCCCGGCATGTAGCCCATGTGCAGTCCATCACCGACAGCCTGACCGGCCTGGCCAACCGCCGCCATTTCGTCCACACGGCCCAGCGCGAACTCGACCTGGCCCTGCGCCACCAGCTGCCGCTGGCCTTGCTGATCCTGGACATCGACCACTTCAAGCGCGTCAACGACACCCACGGCCACGACGCGGGAGACAAAGTGCTGGTGGAAGTCGCCCGGCGCTGTGCCCAGTGCCTGCGCACCACCGACCTGCTGGCCCGCTGGGGCGGTGAAGAATTTGTGGTGCTGCTGCCCAATACGCCGCTGGAGCACGCACGCCAACTGGCCGAGCGCATGCGCGAAGCCGTGGCCTTTTCGGCCCAGCTTTACGCCGCCCAGGATGCCGTGCGCGTCACCATCAGCATGGGCGCGGCGGGCATGGCCGCAGGCGAACCCATGACACTGGATGCCCTGGTGCAGGCCGCCGACAACGCCCTGTATGACGCCAAGCGCGCAGGCCGCAACCAGGTGTCGATGGCAACAAGCCACAGTGGCCTGTCGCGGTTTGGCCCGCTACTGGCGACTTAGCCACCACTGGCTGGTGGCACAGGCCAGCACCAGGGCGGCGTAGGTGGCCATCTTGCCGTCGTGGCCAAAGAACCACAGTCCACCCAGCAGCACCAGCAGACTCACTACAAAATTGATAGCTGCTTGCGCCCTCCAACTGAGCACGGAGGCCTTATTTTTCATAAGAACCTTGGCGGCCAACGCCGTGAGCACACCCACCACCAGCGCCGGTGCGGCGAAATTCAGCAGGTGAAAAAATGAATCTATAGGTCCCATAGCGGCAATTTTGAGGCTTTGGCGGCCCGCAAGGGATTTGGCCCCCTACAAATTTTATAATCGGGGGATGGCAGTTTGGGCATTAGGCATTAACCACACCACCGCACCTCTGGATTTGCGCGGTCGGTTTGCGTTCGCCTTGGACCAAATCGCGCCCACCCTGCACGGCCTGCGCGCCGCGCTGCAAGGCCCTGAAGCCGCCATCATCTCCACCTGCAACCGCACCGAAGTCTATTGCGCAGGCGACCGGCAGGCGCTGGAGCACACGGTGGACTGGCTGGCCCATACCGGGGGCGTATCGCCCGCCCTGCTGCGCTCCCACTCCTACACCCTGCAAGACGGCCCGGTGGCACGGCACGCCTTCCGCGTGGCCAGCGGGCTGGACTCGATGGTGCTGGGCGAGCCGCAGATTCTGGGCCAGATGAAGGACGCGATCCGCGCTGCCGAGCAGGCCGGGGCGCTGGGCAGCACGCTGAACCAACTGTTCCAGCGCTCGTTCGCTGTAGCCAAAGAGGTGCGCACTTCCACCGAAATCGGTGCGCATTCCATCAGCATGGCCGCAGCAGCGGTGCGCCTGGCCGGCCAGTTGTTTGAAGACCTGACCCAGGTGCGCGTGCTGTTTGTCGGCGCAGGCGAGATGATCGAGCTGGCCGCCACCCACTTTGCCGCTAAAAACCCCAGATCCATCGCCGTCGCCAACCGCACCCTGGAGCGCGGCGAAAAGCTGGCCATCCGTTTTGGCGGCGAGGTGATGCGCCTGGCCGATTTGCCCAGCCGCCTGCACGAATTCGACGCGGTGGTCAGCTGCACCGCCAGCACCCTGCCCATCATCGGCCTGGGCGCGGTAGAGCGCGCCCTGAAGCTGCGCAAGCACCGCCCGATCTTCATGGTCGATCTGGCGGTGCCGCGCGACATCGAGCCCGAAGTCAAGGCCTTGGAAGACGTGTACCTGTACACCGTGGACGATCTGGCCCACGTGGTGCAAAGCGGCCAGGCCAACCGCCAGGCTGCGGTGGCGCAGGCCGAGGTCATCATCGACGCGGGCGTACAGAGCTTTTTGCACTGGATGGACCAGCGCGACCCGGTGCACGGCGTGGTGCCGCTGATCCAGCAGCTCAACGCCCAGGCCGACGAATGGCGCGCCACCGAGCTGGCCCGCGCCCGCCGCCTGCTGGCCAAGGGCGACGATATTGAAGCCGTGCTGGACATGCTCAGCAAAGGCCTGACGCAAAAAATGCTGCACGGTGCCATGGCCGAGCTACGTGCGGGCGATGCCGACAGCCGTGAACACACGGTGCAGGCCATCCACAAGCTGTTTTTGCGCAAAGAGCGTTAGCGACCCTGCTCTTCCCCTGCGCCAGGCCCCAAGGGCCCGTCGTCCCGCCTTGGGACTGTTATTGATCTGAATTGCCACCCATGAAACCTTTCTTACGCCAACAGCTTGAGCGCTACGTCTTTCGCCTTGCAGAACTCGACTTTTTGCTGTCCCGCGAGGACATCATGGGCGACATGAAGCAGTTTTTGCTACTGTCGCGCGAGCACACCGAGGTTGGCCAGGTGGCGGCGCGCTTCACCCGCTACACCCAGCGCGAGTCCGACCTGGCCGCCGCCCAGGCCATGCAAAGTGACCCGGAAATGGCCGAGATGGCCGAGGAAGAAATTGCTTCTGCCGAGGCCGAGCTGCAAAAGTTAGAGGCCGAACTGCAACGCATGCTGTTGCCCAAGGACCCGGACGACGCACGCAACGCCTTCATGGAAATCCGCGCGGGCACCGGCGGCGATGAATCCGCCCTGTTTGCCGCCGACCTGTTGCGCATGTACACCCGCTATGCCGAACGCCAGGGCTGGAAGACCGAGATCATGAGCGAGTCGCAGAGCGAACTGGGCGGCTACAAGGAAGTGGTGCTGCGCCTGGAAGGTGACGGCGTGTACGGCCAGCTCAAGTTCGAGTCGGGCGGCCACCGGGTGCAGCGCGTGCCCGCCACCGAAACCCAGGGCCGCATTCACACCAGCGCCTGCACAGTGGCGGTGCTGGCCGAGCCCGACGAAGCCGTGGCTATCAAGATCAATCCGGCCGATCTGCGCATCGACACCTACCGCGCCAGTGGAGCCGGTGGCCAGCACATCAACAAAACCGATTCCGCGGTGCGCATCACCCACATCCCCACCGGCATCGTTGCCGAGTGCCAGGATGGCCGCAGCCAGCACAGCAACAAGGCCCAGGCGCTGAAGGTGCTGACCGCCCGCATCCATGAAAAAGACCGCGCCGAGCGCGCCGCCAAGGATGCCGCCGAGCGCAAGGGCCTGATCGGCAGCGGCGACCGCAGCGACCGTATCCGCACCTACAACTTCCCGCAGGGCCGCTGGACCGACCACCGCATCAACCTCACGCTGTACAAGCTGTTGTTCATCATGGAAGGCGACCTAGCCGAAGTGCTGGATGCCCTGCGCGCCGCGCAAGAGGCCGAGCAACTGGCCGAACTCGAAACCGTCGCCTAAGAAGCCACAGAACAACTGACCAAGGAACCCATGGCACGCTCCATCAACAAAGGCCCCAAGCCACAAGGCGGCTACGCCAAAGTGTCCAGCAAGTCCCTGAAAGACGCGAAGGAAAAAAGCGCCAGGCGCATGGCCCCGCGCCCCGAGCGCCCCGGCCTGGGCAAAGCCGCACGCGCGGCAGCCCGCCCGGTATCGGTCTATAGCGATGAGGCCAGTACCCTGCAAGTGGCCTTGCTGGGCGCGCAAAAACACGGTATCGACAAGCTCGATGCCCGCATGCTGCTACTGCACGCCCTGGGCAAAAGCCCGCTGGATGCCGCCTGGCTGCTGGCCCACGGCCAGGATGCACTGAACCCCGTGCAGGCCGCCACCTTTGGCACCGCCTGTACCCGCCGCCGCGCCGGCGAGCCCGTGGCCTACATCACCGGCCAGCGCGAGTTCTACGGCATGGACCTACGGGTCGATGCCCGCGTGCTCGACCCCCGACCCGATACCGAGACCCTGGTGGACTGGGCGCTGGAACTTTTGGCCGGACACACCGCCCCGCAGGTGATCGACCTCGGCACCGGCAGCGGAGCCATCGCCCTGGCGCTCCAGAAAGCCCGGCCCGACGCAAAGGTCACCGCGGTCGACAACAGTGCCGACGCGCTCGCCGTGGCCCAGGCGAATGCGACCCGGTTGGACCTGCCCGTAAGCTTTATCCAAAGTACTTGGCTGGCAGGGGTGGATGGCGCATTCGACCTCGTCGTCTCCAACCCGCCCTACATCACCGATACCGACCCGCATCTCCCCGCCTTGGCGCACGAGCCACGCAGCGCGCTGACCGCAGGCCCCGACGGGCTGGACGACATCCGCCAAATCATCGCCCAGGCCCCGGCGCATCTGCGGCCCCAAGGCTGGTTGCTGCTGGAGCACGGCTACGACCAGGCCCCGGCGGTGGCGACGCTGCTGACGCAGGCAGGCTTTGCGCAAGTGCAATCCCGGCCCGACCTGGCCGGAATCGCGCGCTGCACCGGTGGCCAATGGAATTAAGCGTGTTTTAGGCCTCTCGTGCTTATCCATCCAGCACGAAAAGCTATATAAGTAATAGCAAATCAAAGAACGGTGCATCCTTAGTCCAAACGAGGGCACCGCACCGCACGCCTCCTGCCACGGCGCGCTAAGTGAAATAATGGCGGTTATATTTTCAAGGAGTCTCCCAATGAGCGACACACAACAACGCATTGATGCACTGGTCAAATCCAACGACGTAGTGCTGTTTATGAAGGGCAACGCCAGCTTTCCCCAGTGCGGCTTCTCCGGCCGCGCCATCCAGTTGCTCAAGGCTTGCGGCGTGGACACCAAGACGGTCAAGACCGTGAATGTGCTGGAAGACGACGAAGTCCGCCAGGGCATCAAGGAATACAGCCAGTGGCCCACCATCCCGCAGCTCTACATCAAGGGCGAGTTCGTGGGCGGCTCGGACATCATGATGGAAATGTACGAGTCCGGCGAACTGCACCAGATGCTGGGCTCTACGCCCGCCTAAAGCACTGGGGGCAACGCACGCTTTTGTGCGTAGCAGGTTGTGGCGGCGGGTCCACCGGCGCAAATAGGTGGGGTAAGCGGCACTATTGCGCATCTTGGCCTCTGGTACGCTGGCACGGCTTATGCTGAAATGAAACTGTGTCTGTAACCAGGAGTAATCGATGGAATCCCGCAGCCTCGTTCCTCATGCGTCCTCGTTCCAACTGCCCGTGGCCAACGTGCGCAGCGTCTTCCAGCCGCACGATGTCGAGCGCAAGCTCGCCAAGCTGCCCAGCCGGGAGCATGAAAACCTGCGCAGCACCTATGAGCGCATGCTGGAGCGCGGCCCCGACCGCTTCCAGGTCAAGCCCTCGGGCATCCCCGAGATGTCAGCCCTCTACCAGGCCCTGCCCAACTTCACCGAGGTGCTGGATGACGTGAAACGCCACGTCGCCCTGAGCCAAGACAGCCGCGACGGCCTGGAAGTCACCCCCATCCTGCTGCTGGGCCTGCCCGGCATCGGTAAAACCCACTTCGCCAAAAAGCTCGCCGACCTGTTGGGCACCGGTATGAACCTGGTGCCCATGAGCTCCATGACGGCAGGCTGGCTGCTGTCGGGCTCATCGTCGCAATGGAAAGGTGCCAAGCCCGGCAAGGTGTTTGAAGCGCTGATCGACGGCGAATACGCCAACCCGGTCATCGTGGTGGACGAAATCGACAAAGCCAGCGCCGATGCCCAATACGACCCGCTGGGCGCGCTCTACAGCCTGCTGGAGCACGACACGGCGCAAAACTTCATGGACGAATTTGCCGAAGTCGCCATCGATGCCAGCCAGGTGATCTGGATCACCACGGCCAACGACCCGCGCGGCATTCCGGAGCCGATTTTGAACCGCATGAACGTGTTTGAAATCGAGCCGCCCTCCCCCGAGGCCGCTCGCCAGATTGCCCGCAATCTCTACCAGTCCATCCGCGCCGAGCATGGCTGGGGCGAGCGCTTCGCGCCCGATCCGCACAGCGATCTCCAAGATGCCTTGGCCGAGCTGGCCCCACGCGAAATGCGCCGGGCACTGATGACCGGCTTTGGCAATGCCCGGCTGGATGGCCGCGATACCGTGCGGGTGGAAGACTTGCCCAAGGCCAGCCTGCACAAGGGCCGCATGGGCTTCATCCAGTAAGAGGAACTGAGAGGAGAGGCCTTAGTTGGCCTTTTGTCGCTGCACCAGTTGCTGTATGTAATTGGCGGGAATGGCGTAAGAGATGCCAGAGGGTAAGCTGATGGCCGACTCTTTGGTGCCCTTCACGAACACCATATTCACAATGCCCACCACCTCGCCAGACTCGGCATCAAACAACGGTCCACCGCTATTGCCCGGATAGGCCGTGCCATCGAGTTGAAAAATATCGAAGCTGCCATCCCGGATGCTGCGAATCGATCTTTCAGTCAACACCTGCCCCGTGGCTGCAGGAAGAACAATCGGGGTAATGGACGACACCATGGCGCGGTGCGTCACCGGCGAAAACCCCAACGCCCCCCCAATCGGAAAACCCATCAACGCCACCGATTGCCCTTCACGCACGGTATTTGAGTCGCGCAGAGGCAAAAAAGGCACGGGCTCCCCCGCAAACTTCAGCAGCGCCAAGTCATGTAAGCGGTCTTGCTCCAACAGCACGGCTTGACGCATCTGCAATTCGCCTTTGGGGCCGCGTACCTGTACCACCAAATCGTAACCAGAACTATCTTCCGATGGGCCGAACAAAACATGGGAATTGGTAATTGCCAAATTACCACCAACCGCCACAAAACCCGAACCACGCAAGGTAAACCGTGGGCTATTGGTGCTTTTGTAATAACCAACGATAAGGATCGAGGGCTTTACTTTTGCAATCGTATCTACCAGATCAGCGTACGCAACATTAAATGACGAGAAAAATAATCCACATATTAAACCCCATTGGATAGAAAATTTACCAAACACATTCGCCTCCAATGCTTTATTTAGGATATTACAAGTTCTTCAACGCTGCATCCACCTCCGCTTGCGCTGAGAATTTTTCGCCCAATTTTGCCAAATCATCCAACAGAACTTTGGCCTGTTTCTTATCACCTGATTTTATATAAATCTTTGCCAAATTCAACTTAAATACCGGATTCTGCGGCTGCAACGCAATTACCTTATTCTGTAATTCAATCGCTTTAGCATGGTCACCCTTATCAGAAAAAAGTGTAGCCAAGGTATCCATAAATGCGGGTTGACCAGGTGCCAGTTTATTAGCCTTTTCGGAATAAGCAATCGCACCGTCTTTTTTGAGTTGCCCTTCAATCCAAGCTAAATTATTGTATGCAACGGCGTTTCCTGGCTGAGCTTGAATAATGACCCCATAAAGCTTCTCTGCACTTACTAAATCTTTCTTCACCAGCGCTGCATCAGCCAAATAAGACACGAACTGAATATCCTTAGGATGGTCCTTCATCCATGAAGTTGCAAATTTCTCTGCTTCCGCTTTTCTATCTGACGCGTTTAAAACTGCATGTATTTTTGTAGCTGGTTCGAGGGAACTTGATTGCTTCAGTCCAGCCCGATAAGCATCCAGAGCTGCATCCCATTTTTTCTGCTCAACATTTACATCCCCTTCCAATACATAGCCCACCATATCTTTAGGCCGTTGCTTCTGTATTAAGCGGGTAATATCAATTGCCTCTTGGAACTTCTTTGAAGAAATATTCAACATAATCAAGTCAGACTGCGCCTCCAAAAAGTCCGGCTTTAACTCCAATGCTTTTCTGAGATTTTGCTCAGCAGCTAATGTATTTTTTGCTGTCAAATTAGCACCAGCCAACCGCATTAAAGGTTGCACCGACTGTGGCTGCAAATTGGCTAGTTTGGTATAGGAGGATAAGGCTTGATTGGTGTCACCAGATGCCAACTGGGTGCGACCCAGTGCGTCCAAAATCTCCAAACTGTCAGGCAACACGGTTGCCGCGCTTTGAGCAGCAGAAAGTGCAGCTTTTGCGTCTCGATTGCGCAAATAGAAATCAACCAACAGAATTCTTGGAGCTATTTCTGATGGGTTGGCCGTAACAGCTCTGTTTATCGATTCAGCAATTTCTTCTTTCGTCCCACCTGTACGCGCCCGCAACTCAGCCAAACCCAGCAGCGCCTGGTTATTTTTTGGTTCTTTGGCCAGCACGTCTTCTAATCTCTTCTTAGCATCATCCGGTTTTTTCTCAAATACATCCAATGCCGATAGGCTTGCAATAGCCGGGAAATAGGTAGGATTAATCGCAACCGCTTTTTCAAAGTTTTTACGGGCGTTTACATAATCATTTTTTGATAATTGAACTTTTCCACGCAAATTAAACACCAGCGGGTTGTTTGGTTGTTTTTTCTCCATTCCATCGATAGCATTCAACGCCTTATCAAAATCTTGTCGCCGCAAATGCGCACTGATCAACGCAAGATTAGCCGATATACCTTGATCCGACGATGCAATATCGTCCAACTCGTTGAAAGCCGATGTCGTATCCCCACCCATCATTCGAACCAATGCCACAGAAGTTCGTTTTCTGCCATCCTTGGGATCCAATTTGGAGGCTTTGGAGAAATATTCACCGGCCTTCTTGATGTCACCATTTTGCAGAAAAACTTCCCCTGCAATCGAATATAGAGAGGTATCAACAGGGTCTTGCGCGAGCCCGGGAGTCAAGGTAGCAAGCGCTTTGTCCGGTTGCCCCATGCGCAGGTAGGTCATTACCAAGAGTCTACGGGCAATTGTTAAAGCGGGATTTATGGTGACAGCTTTACTCAAATAGATTTCTGATTGCAAAAATGAATTCAACTGAAACTCTATCAACCCAGCCGATTGCAAAACAACCGGATTATCCGACGACATTTTTAAAAGTTGCTGAGCCAAAGACCTTGCAGCTATGAAGTCTTTTCTCTGATAGGCCAGTTGCACTTCGAAATATTTAGTTTGAGGACTTTTATCTGCAAACTTTTTCAAAAGATCCAATTCTTTTTGAGCCTCATCCAGTTTTTCCTGCTGAAATAATATGGTTAAAACCCCAGCATAACCCGGCAAAAAATCACTCTTAATCTCAATAGATTTTTTATAGGAAACTAATGCAGCATCCATGTCCTTTTTTCCAAAGAGAAGAATGTCACCTTTCGTTTTTAATGCATCAGCATTTCCAGAATTCTTAACAATAACGGTATCAATTAGTGAAAGGGCTGCTGGATAGTCACCTTTAGTAGCGAGATCACGAGACTTCATGATTAACGCATCCGCATTTTCGGACTCATATGAAAGTGCAGAATTTAGCGCACGCTCCGACAAATCATTCAGCCCTTGGGCTGCATATGCCTTACTTAAAGATATTTGTAAATTGGTTTTTGATGCCGTCGATTGCAATTCAGTTTTAGAAAAATCATCCGTTATTTTTTTAAATTTGCCCTGAAGGAGCAACGATTGCACCATTTTCGGAACCACCAGGTCATCGGAATATTTCAAACGGCGAGACTTGTCAAATTCTATTTCTGCAGCCGCCGGATCACCAGTCGCCAAAAGTGCCGATCCTAGTAAAAACCGTGCTTCTGGTAGATTTGGATCAGCTTGCAGTGCATTTTTAATTTGGATAATGGCTGTTTTTTGATCATTTTTCTCTATGCTCGATTTGGCAGCAGCAATTAACACTTCTGGTTTCTCGTCGCCGCATGCAGACATTAACCCTGCAGCGATCAACATTGGCAGAAGTTTACGTATAAAAATAGCTTTTTTCATTTTTTATATCTCAAAATTAAAGAAGATTTATTTCAATCCAAGGCGATGCATCAAATCGTATAGCGTTGGGCGACTTACGCCCAGCAACTCAGCGGCCTTCACAATATTTCCGTTAACACGCCCCAAGGCTGCAATCACAGCATTTTTTTCTGCTACATCACGGACTGTTCTCAAATCCAAAGACTTATCAGACATTTCAGATTCCTGCGATTCCAAGCCTACATCTTCAGGCGAAATCTGATTACTATCGGACATTATGACCGCCCGTTTTATACAATTCTCAAGCTCTCGTATGTTTCCCGGCCAATTGTGTTGTTCAATCAGGCGCACACTTTCTTCGCTCAAATTCAAAGAACCTCTATTTTGCTCCCGGGCGAAGCGACGCACAAATGCAAATGCCAATAAAGCTGCATCACCTTTGCGCGCGCGCAAGGGCGGGATATTGATGACGATTTCTGCCAGGCGGTAATACAAGTCTTCACGGAAACGGCTTTCCTTGCTAAGTGCTTTCAAGTCCTGGTGGGTAGCGCACACTATGCGCACGTCAACCGGTATTTCCTGACGCCCGCCCACGCGCTCAATGGTCCGTTCCTGGATAAACCGCAGTAACTTGGCCTGCAACGAAAAAGGTAAATCACCGATCTCGTCAAGCATCAGGGTTCCGCCGTTAGCTAACTCGATCTTTCCGAGGGTGGTTTTGGCAGCGCCGGTAAATGCGCCTTTTTCGTAACCAAAAAGCTCGCTTTCCAACAGATTCTCAGGAATAGCGGCGCAATTGATAGCCACAAATTTCTCGTTTTTGCGCGGTGAGGCTTGGTGCAGTCCCCGCGCTAAAACTTCTTTACCCGTCCCGCTTTCGCCCAGTAGCATGACTGTTGCGGTGGTGTTGGCGACTTTTTCAATCGTGCGGCATACGCGCAGCATTTCCGGGTCTCGGGTGATCAACCCCGTTAAAGCGTCCGGCTGGTACATGGACTGCAGCCGCCGGTTTTCCTTTTGCAACTCGAACATTCTGAAGGCGCGTTCAATCGTCAGATTGAGCAGATCGGGTTCGAACGGTTTCGCAAAAAAATCGTAGGCACCTAGTGCCACCGCGCGCAACGCATTTGCCTGGTCATTCTGGCCCGTCAAAACGATCACCTTGGTGTCTGGCTCCACCGTCAGGATTTGTTCCAGCAAGCGAAAGCCTTCGGCAACACCGTCCGCATCCGGCGGCAGGCCCAGGTCCATGGTGACGACCGCCGGACTGTGTCGGCGCAGTTGCACCATGGCACTGTCTCGGTCATTGGCAGTTACAGAATCAAACTTGTCGACGGACCATTTGATTTGCTTTTGTAGGGCCAAATCATCTTCAACGATCAACAGTGAACGTGCAGCATCTGAACTCATGATGTTCCCAATACGTGGAGATCGGACCCCTGATGGACCTCAAACAAAGGCAATAAAAGCGTCACCAGCGTTCCTTTATTTAGCGCACTATTCACGAGAATCTTGCCTCCTAATTCCTGTACGTACTGAAAGCTTTCATAAGCACCAATGCCCATACCGGCTTGCTTGGTGGTTTGAAACGGTTTGAAAAGACGTTCCTGGACAAACTCTTCGCTCATTCCCTGCCCGGTGTCACCAATCTCTATGCGGGCCTGGCCATTGTGTCGGTCCAGGGTCAGCCACACGCGTCCAGAGGGATCTGTTGCATCAAAGGCATTTTGCACAATGTGCCCAATGATCCGCTCCAGGCGCTCTTCGTGTCCCCGCGTCACAATGCGGTCGGCCTGCGTCACCTCCAGATGGCGGCCACGTTTAGAGGCGACCAAGGAAATACGCTGCACGATAGCACCCAAATCCACGCCCACGGCAGTGCCCGGTGGAGTCGCCCCCTCTCTTAATTGAAGCATCAGCTGCCGCATCCGGTCTAACGAGTTCTCTACCGTCATCAACATGTCCTGCTGAAATTCGGGATTGGCATGCAGGCGTTTGGCGTTTTTCAACATCAGCGACAGTTGCGTCACAATATTTTTAAGGTCGTGCACGACAAAAGCGGACATGCGGTTGAAGGCATCAAACTTGCGCACTTCCAGCAAGGCTTCGGTGGCCCGCATCTGGGCCAGATAGCTCGCCGCCTGGCGACCAGCCGTTTTGAGAAGATCGTTCACCTCCCAATTCACCTCTATATTGGTGCGGGCACGGGCCAGAACCACAAAACCAATTAACTCACCACCGGCCGTCAACGGTACGATCAGCCAAGCCTGTACGACATCTTGCAACCATATGGGCAGTACCAGGTCTCCATAGCGCTTGGAAAAAGAGCGGTACTCCTCCAGATTGATAACCCAACCACTGCGCGCCAGAAACTGGCAAAACGACGACTCCGCATCCTCCTTGACCGAGGTTGCAGCCAGATTCCAGTGGGCCGTTTGGCGGAATGCGGATTCACCCGTACTTTTCATCCATAGACCACCACCGGGACTGTCGAGCATGTCGGCCAGCGCGCGAACCACCTGCTGTCCCATGTCCTGCGGGGAATTGTTGCTGGACAACGTCTGGGTGAACTTCAACCACTCTTCCCGGTAGTCGTACCGGTAGCGGAAGAAATGCTTGCCGACCAAGACCCTGAGTTTGGCCCGGAAAGACCCCGACAAGGCCAAAACCATCAATGCAATCAAGGCAGAAAACACCACCCCCACCTGCAAAGCACGCCCCCACTCGCCACCGAAATACCGCACGTAGTAACCCACGGCGGAGATGAAGATCAGATAGGCCCCGGCCACCAATAGGGTTGCGGAATGGAAAGCCGCCCTTTGAGAGACCCGGATACTGGAGATCCAGTCACGGCGGCGGGTGGTCGACAGCAGCAGCAAGAGAACCATCATCGCATGCACAGCCCCTCGCACGCTCAGCACATCGCCATCCAGAAACTTGAACAAAACCGCTTGCGAATACAAATACAGGTCAAACAGGAACAAGCCGACCAGCCCCAGGCTCAGGGGTTTGACGTTCCAACGGGAATCCTCGGTCACGTTGCGGTATATCTGCTCTAGCAAAACCAGGGCCAACACCGGCAGGGCCATGGCACACATCAACGCCATCGCCCGCATATCAGCGACAGCGAAAATACCAAAGGGTGCAATGATCTGCGTCACCAGACTCAGACCCACCAGGCCCCCAGCCACCATCGGCAGCCAGACCATCCCTGCAGGCAGCCTACCGTCCTGGCTAGAACGGCACAGGGCCAGCATGAATCCAAACCAGCAGCCGTAGCGCAATACATCGGCCAGATTGCCCAACAACTGCCACAGGGGACTGAGGACCGCCAACAGTTGGAATCCGCCCCACAAAGCAGAAAAAACCACCGCAAACAGCAGATACAGAGCCGATTTGTTCCTGGGCGGGCTCGCCGCCCCCATCGCCAACAAACGCAGCGCAAAGCCCAGGTACACCAAGGCCGCCAGGGCATAACCCGTGAAGGTCAATGTCAAAGTTTCTTTGTCCATGGATTCACACGCCGTGCGGCCCCGACCGCATGGCGCACGTTAGCGCGCGCCCTTGGCCATCAGCACGACGCCAACGGTTTCAAACAAGATGATGATGTCCAAAAACAGCGAATGGTTTTTGACGTAATACAAGTCGTATTGCAGTTTTTCTGCCGAATCCTCCAGCGTGGCACCGTAGTGGTAGCGAACTTGGGCCCAGCCTGTAACCCCTGGCTTGACACTTTGGCGCACCGCATAGTAGGGGATCTGGCGTGTCAACTGGTCAACGAAATAAGGCCGCTCGGGCCGTGGCCCGACCATGCTCATGTCGCCATTGAGAACGCAAAACAACTGCGGCAACTCATCAATGCGCACCTTGCGGATGAACTTGCCGACCTTGGTGACACGGTCATCCTTGGCGGCGGCCCAGCGGGGTGTTCCATCTTTCTCGGCATCAGCGCGCATGCTGCGAAATTTCACCACATTGAACAGTCGGCCATTGAAGCCCACCCGCTCCTGGCGGTAAAAGATCGGGCCCGGGCTTTCCAGCACCACCAACAACATGGTGACGAGCATGATCGGCAGGCTGAGCAGAATCAGTACCAAGGCACTCGCAATATCAAACAGGCGCTTCACAGCGGTACGTACCCCACCCTGGCTAAAACCGTCGCCAAATATCAACCAACCGGCGTTCACTGAATCCAGGCGGATCTGGCCTTTGGTTTTTTCAAAATGCGTGGCCACGTCTACCACCCGCACACCGTGCAGTTTGCAGTCGAGCAGTTCGCGCAAGGGCATGCTGCCGCCACGGCGCTCCACCAAGGCGACCACGATTTCGTCCACTTCCAGCTCCAGAGCGGTATCGGTCAAAGACTTGTGCTTGGACAAGATGCCCCAGGCCGACACCTCGGACTCCGACTCGTTCGGGCTGGCGTAATAGCCCACCACATCCACGTGCGGGTCTTCGTTCTTGAGTGTCTTGCCCACCAAGGCCGCGCGGGGCCCGGTGCCGAACACCAGCACCCGGTGGCGCATCATCGACTGCGGCATCGAGTGGACCACGTACACCCGGTGCAAGATGACCACCACAAAGCCCGCCATCGCGGCCATGGCCAGGGTCTCCCGGCTCGTAGAACTCTGAGGGAAAAGGGAAAACACCCCGTAAGTCAGCGGCAACGCCAGCACCAGCGACAAAACCGCGCGCGCCCGCGACTGGTTCAGCGAGCGGTTGTGGATGCGCTGGTAGAAACCCAGGGCCGAATTGATCACCAGCATGCCCAGCGACAGCAAACTGGCATGCCCCAGCAAAGACACCACCGAGGTGAAATCCTCGCCCTTCCATATGACTACAGCCAAAACGGCCAGAATCACCAGTCCCAGATCGAAAAAAACCTGCTGGAGCGTGCGCCTGTGCAGGTAATGGTTAAATATTCTGATCACACCTGCCACCCATCTGCTGCGATAACTCTACGACTCGGTCAATTAACCACGTATCAGTGTCTAAATTTTTAAAAAAATGCATCGAATATTTTTAGGTCTAATGGAATATGGTTTGAATATAAAGCCCATTAGGCAGGGTTTTTAAAGCGCGTTGGCCCACTGCGATGAGAGCGAAATTTGGCTGCTGCATTATGGGCTTTTTTTGAGTCAGATATGGGACGCTAGGGAAAGCGCTCGATCCACTTTTTTGCGTGCATACACGGTATTCGTCACGCAATGGCCAAGTGCGTCGCGGCCCGGGGCCTTCGACACGAGGCTACGGCACCAACCCGCGCAGAGACAGCCTTCGCCGACACGGCAAAATCACCGCCATGGTTCAACAGTTACTCATTGCGGGCGCAGGCATTGGCGGCATGGCAGCCGCTCTAGCGTGTGCCCGGGCCGGATGGGACGTGCGCATGTTTGAGCGTGCGCCCGCCCTGAGCGAAGTAGGTGCGGGTATCCAGATCGGCCCCAACGTCACCCGGCTGCTGCACAGTTGGGGGCTGCAAGGCGCGCTGGCGGCGGTGGCCGCCTTTCCCCCGCATCTACAGGTACGCGATGCCCACACCGGCCGGGAACTGGGCAAATTGGAACTAGGGAGCGCCATGCAGCAACGCTACGGTGCCCCTTACACCACGCTGCACCGGGCTGATCTGTTGGCGCTGTTGCACACCGCCGTACAGCAAACCCGCACGCCATTGCAGCTCGACCACGCCCTGCGGCATTTCAGCCAAAGCCCCACGGGCGTAGCGGTAGGCCGCAGCACGCCTGAAGAAATCCACGGCGATGCCCTGGTGGGGGCCGACGGCCTGTGGAGCCCCGTGCGCCAATGGCTATTGCACGACGGCCCACCGCGCACCACCGGCCATCTGGCCTACCGCACCCTGGTGCGCCAGGTGGATCTGCCAGTGGGTTTACGCTCACAGCATGTCACGGCCTGGCTGGGCCCGCAGATGCATGTGGTGCAGTACCCCGTGTGCGGCGGCGAGATGCTCAACGTTGTGGCCTTTGTGCACGGCCAGCTCCCGCCCCAACAAACCCGCCTGGAGCACTGGGACCACAGCGCCAACGCCGCCGACCTGCGGTCTCACATGGCAGGCGTGTGCCGCCCGTTGCAAGACCTGCTGCAAGCCATCACCGCCTGGCGCTTGTGGGTACTGTGCGACCGCCCACCCATGGCTGGACCCCACCAGCAGGCGCAAGGCCGGGTCGCGTTGCTGGGAGATGCCGCGCACCCGATGCGGCCCTACTTGGCCCAAGGCGCGGGCATGGCCATCGAAGATGCCGCCGCGCTGGCCTGCGTGCTGCAGCCTGGAGCCGACATTCCTGCCGCACTGGCCCATTACGCCCGGCAGCGCTGGCAACGCAACGCGCGGGTGCAGGCCCGCGCCATCCGCAATGGGCGCATCTTCCACGCCACGGGCCTGGTGCGCTGGGGCCGAAACCGGGCCATGCAGCTGGGCGGCGAGCGCCTGCTGGATATGCCCTGGCTGTACGGCGCTGGCCGATAGCTATCAAATAAGTAGCTACTAACGCTTATAAAATAAGCGCTAGAGGCCGTTTCTCTTTAAATTTTGCGCACTTGTTCACGAGGCAGGTGGCAGCCAACTACCCTCGCCCGCACAGCATTTCTGACTTCTGCCCTTGAAACGTCACAACTTGCCCTTATCATTAGCACTCGTAGGGGTTGAGTGCTAGCACCCACCCCACGCCCCTTTTTACCGTTCCATTTTTAGGAGACTCTATGAACCTACGTCCTCTCGGCGACCGCGTGATCGTCAAGCGTATCGACAGCGAAACCAAGACCGCTTCCGGCATCGTGATCCCTGACTCGGCAGCTGAAAAGCCAGACCAAGGCGAGATCCTGGCTGTCGGCCCCGGCAAAAAGAACGACAAAGGTGAAATTTCCGCTCTGACCGTCAAGGTCGGCGACCGCGTTTTGTTCGGCAAGTACAGCGGCCAGACCGTCAAGGTTGAAGGCGACGAACTGTTGGTCATGAAAGAAGACGACCTGTTCGCAGTCGTCGAGAAGTAATTTCTCGCTTTCCAATCCATCCCCCCATTAACTGATTCCGGAGAAATTCTCATGGCAGCAAAAGACGTAGTTTTCGGCGGCGAAGCCCGCGCACGCATGGTTGAAGGCGTGAACATTTTGGCTAACGCAGTCAAGGTGACCCTGGGCCCTAAAGGCCGTAACGTGGTTCTGGAGCGCTCGTTTGGCGCGCCTACCGTGACCAAGGACGGTGTGTCCGTGGCCAAGGAAATCGAACTCAAGGACAAGCTGCAAAACATGGGTGCGCAGATGGTCAAGGAAGTGGCTTCCAAGACCTCCGACCTGGCTGGTGACGGCACCACCACCGCGACCGTGCTGGCCCAGGCCATCATCCGCGAAGGCATGAAGTACGTGGCCGCCGGCATGAACCCGATGGATCTGAAGCGCGGCATCGACAAGGCAGTGACTGCTTTGGTCGCCGAGCTGAAGAAGGCTTCCAAAGCCACCACCACCTCCAAGGAAATCGCCCAAGTCGGTTCGATCTCCGCCAACTCCGACGAATCCATCGGCAAGATCATTGCTGATGCGATGGACAAGGTTGGTAAAGAAGGCGTGATCACCGTGGAAGACGGCAAGTCGCTGGAATCCGAACTGGATGTCGTCGAAGGCATGCAATTCGACCGCGGCTACCTGTCGCCCTACTTCATCAACAACCCCGAAAAGCAAGCCGCTTTGCTGGACAACCCGTTTGTTCTGTTGTTCGACAAGAAGATCAGCAACATCCGCGAACTCCTGCCTACCCTGGAACAAGTCGCCAAGTCCGGCCGTCCTCTGCTGATCATCGCTGAAGAAGTCGATGGCGAAGCCCTGGCGACCCTGGTGGTCAACACCATCCGCGGCATCCTGAAGGTGGTGGCTGTCAAGGCTCCTGGCTTCGGCGACCGCCGCAAGGCCATGCTGGAAGACATCGCCATCCTGACCGGCGGCAAGGTTATCGCTGAAGAAGTCGGCCTGACCCTGGAAAAGGTCACCCTGGCTGATCTGGGCCAAGCCAAGCGCATCGAAGTGGGCAAAGAAAACACCACCATCATTGATGGCGCTGGTGCTGCTGCCGACATCGAAGCCCGCGTCAAGCAAGTCCGCGTGCAAATCGAAGAAGCTTCCAGCGACTACGACCGCGAAAAGCTGCAAGAGCGCGTGGCCAAGCTGGCTGGCGGCGTGGCCGTGATCAAGGTGGGCGCTACCACCGAGATCGAAATGAAGGAAAAGAAAGCCCGCGTCGAAGACGCCCTGCACGCTACCCGCGCTGCGGTGGAAGAAGGCATTGTGGCTGGCGGCGGCGTGGCTCTGCTGCGCGCCAAGCAAGCTGCTGGCAAGATCGAAGGCGCTAACGCCGACCAAGATGCCGGCATCAAGCTGGTGTTGAAGGCCATCGAAGCCCCTCTGCGCGAAATCGTCTACAACGCAGGCGAAGAAGCTTCCGTGGTGGTGGCAGCTGTGTTGGCCGGTTCGGGCAACTACGGCTACAACGCTGCCAACGGCACCTACGGCGACATGATCGAAATGGGTATTCTGGACCCCACCAAGGTGACCCGCACTGCTCTGCAGAACGCAGCTTCCGTGGCATCCTTGATGCTGACGACCGAAGCCATGATTGCCGAGTCTCCCAAGGACGAAGCAGCTGGCGGCATGCCAGGCGGCATGGGTGGTGGTATGGGCGGCATGGGCGACATGGGCATGTAATAGGGGGTCGCCGCGAAACGGATCGCTGGCGGCGTTGCAGCGCCTAGTCGTAGCGTTGCTACTGCCTTCGTTGCTGCGCCTTGCCATCGACCCGTTGCGCGACGAGGTTGGCATCCCTGTTTTAGGACCGGAACCACAACTTCCCCAAAACCCCGCAGAGTGCGAACTCTGCGGGGTTTTTTCATTTGCAATCCAGTTTATGGCTGAAAATGATCGGAATTGGACCTATCGTGAATGGCCGATTGGCCGCTAGCGCTCAAGAATAGAGCGCTACCATCCACCACTGCTTAAGGCCACACACCATGCAAACCTGTCTGATTTTGATCGATGCCCAGGAATCCTTTCGGCAACGGCCCTACTTCGACCCGGCCACACTGCCGGGCTATCTGGCGAAACAAAACGCGCTGATCGCGGGCTGCGTGGCGCGGGGCATTCCTATCGTGCGCATCTTCCATGTCGATGGCCCCAAGACGGCCGACAACGCGTTTGCGGTCGAGTCCGGCCATATCCAGCCCATCGCGGGGCTGGCCGGGTTCGAGCCTGCCGCAACCTTTACCAAAAGCCGCCACAGCGCGCTGGTCGGCACCGGGCTGGACGTGTGGCTGACATCGCACGGCATCCGCCGCCTGATCGTCAGCGGCATCCGCACCGAGCAATGCTGCGAAACCACCACCCGTCACGCCTCCGACCTGGGCTGGTCGGTGGACTACTGCCTGGAGGCCACGCTGACCTGGGACATGCAGCACCTGGACGGCACGGTGCTGCCCGCTGCCGACATCATGGCCCGCACCGCCGCCGTGCTCACCGAGCGCTTTGCCCGCATCTGCACGGTGGAACAGGCCCTGGCCGGAGCCGCCGCATGACCCACCACGTAGCGATTCTGGTGTTTGACGACGTAGAAGCGCTGGACTTCGCGGGACCGTATGAAGTCTTCACTACCGCCAGCCGCGTGCATGGCCGCAGCCATCCGGCTGAGCCGCCACTATTTACTACCAAATGCATAGCTGCTACCGCCGATAGCGTAAGGGCTAGAGCCGGATTGAGCATAAATCCTGACGAAACCTTTGCCGACGGCACTGCCACCGATGTGCTGATCGTCCCCGGCGGCGTGGTCGATGCCGCGATGGCCTGCTCGCAAACCACCGCCTGGATTGCCGCCACCGCCGCCACGGCCACCACCGTGGCCTCGGTCTGTACAGGGGCATTCCTGCTGGCGCGTAGCGGTGTGCTCACCCACGGCCCGGTGACCACGCACTGGGAAGACGTGGAGGACCTGCAACGCATGTTCCCGGCCCTGCAGGTGCAGACCGGCAAACGTTGGATCAGCCAAGGCCACATCACCACCTCGGCGGGTATCAGCGCAGGCATCGACATGTGCCTGCACCTGGTCGCCCAGTTGGCGGGCCACGATCTGGCGGTACGCACGGCCCGGCAAATGGACTACGCATGGCAAGCCCACCCGTAATCAACGTCCTGTTCGTCCTGTTGCCGAACAGCCTGATCCTCGACTGGGCAGGCCCGGCGGAGGCCTTGCGCATCGCCAACCAATGCCTGCTGGCGCAGGGCCAGCCGGAGCGCTTTGCCCTGCGGTTTGTGGGGCCGGATTCCGAAACCTCGTCGAGTGTCGGCGCGCAGCTCACCGGCCTGCAGCCCTTGCCCAGTGCGCTGACCGCCCACCCCGCCACGCCGCACTGGGCGGTGCTGGTCGGCCTGCCGGGGGCCACCATCGCCGTCGACAACGCCCCCGCCCGCGCCGTGCTGCACTGGCTGCGCGGCCTGCGGCTGGCCACGCACCAGTTAGAGCTGGTAACGGTGTGCGCAGGTAGTGTGCTGGCGGCGCACGCCGGGCTGCTCAAGGGCAGGCGCGTCACCACCCACCACCAGCACTTGGACGAGCTGCGTACCGTGGAGCCGCAGTGCGAGGTGGTGGCCAACCGGGTGTTTGTGGAAGACGCGCCGGTCTACAGCAGCGCGGGTGTGACCACCGGCATCGACCTGGTGCTGCAACGCATTGCCGACACCTGCGGCGAACCCATCGCGGCGCAGGTGGCGCAAACCATGGTGGTGGCGCTGCGGCGCGGCCCGCACGATCCCGAGCTGTCGCCGTTTTTAAGCTACCGCAACCACCTGCACCCTGCCCTGCACCGGGTGCAGGATGCCGTCAGCCAGGACCCGCGGGCGCTCTGGTCGGTGCCGCGCATGGCCGATATGGCCCACACCTCGCCGCGCCACCTGACCCGCTTGTTCATGGAATACGCGCAGATCGCGCCGCTGCAGTACCTGCGCCGCATCCGCCTGGCCGTGGCGCAGACGGCACTGCAATCCGGCCACAACGTCAACCACGCCGCCGAACTGGCGGGTTTCAGCTCCGATACCCAATTGCGCCGCGCCTGGCACCAATTGGGTCTGCCTGGAGCACCGTCCCAAGCCCGGCAACGCTGATTTGGACACCTTCTGGCGGGTCGCGGACGTGACAAATCGGCCTGGCCAGGCCAGATTTATCGGCGAAACCCCAAATATGTCGCGGACCCAAAATACACAGATTGTTACGTCTAGAACAAAATTACCAGGCCAGCAAAACCGCTGGTATTTTTTGGATCTACCGAGTGAACCACCCGACGACAATTGCACGCCATGCCGCCACCCCGGCCCCTTTGAAAGGGGCTGCGTCCAGCGGCATTCTGGCCACACTGCGCCTGGACTCCAGCACCTCGGAACCCTATTACCAGCAGCTCAAACGCCAGATCCAAAGCCTGATCCACGGCGGCAACATTCCCACGGGCAGCAACCTGCCATCGGAACGGGTGCTGGCCGAATCCCTGGGCGTAAGCCGCACCACCATCAAACGCTGCTACAACGACCTGCGCCACGCGCGCCTGCTCAGTACCCATGGCCGGGGCGGCACCCAGGTGCAGGCCCCACAAAAAGTCCAGCACCCGGTGGGCAAACTCAAAGGCTTTGCCGAAGACATGCGCGAGCGGGGCATGGCCGCCAGCACCCAACTGGTGACCCACGACGTGGTGCAGGACCGCACGATTGCGTCCATCTTCGGGCGGCCCTCGGTGAACAGCTTTGCCAAGCTGGTGCGCATCCGCCTGGCCAACGGCCAACCCCTGGCCCGTGAAGTGGCCTGGTACGACCTGGCCCTGGCCCCGTCCATGGCCACCTGGGATACGCGCGGCTCGGTGTACGCCTTTTTGCAGGAGCATTGCGGCCTGAACCTGACGAACGCCGAGCAAACCATTGAAGCGGTGATGAGCGGCGAAGCCGAGTCCAAAGCCTTCCAGTACCCCGCGCCCGCGCCCTGCCTGCTGCTCAAGCGCAAGTCTTTCAGCAGCGACAACCAGCTGGTCGAATATGTGGAGAGCACCTACCGGGGCGAGGCCTACGCCTACCACCTGAATCTGGCAGGCTGAACTCAGCGCGCCCGGCTGTTCGGCGTGAGGTGGGCAAACGCCCCATCCCCATACGAACGCACCACTTCCGAAATGACGATGTGAAAGCCTTTGTACCAGCGGGTGTACTGGCGCTGGGCTTCCAGGTGGTCGGGGTGGCGTGCAAAGGCTTTCAGCGTGTCCAGGCTGTCCCAGTAGTAGGTGGCGTTGCGGCGCTTGCCGTCTTCGCTCACCCATAGCTCCACACCCAAAAAGCCCGACATGGCCCGGGCGGCAGCCTCGATCAGGCCGTCCAGCCGCAAAAACTCCGCGTCGTACTCGCCGGGCTCGAAGATAAAAGCAGCGCTGAACACCTAGCGCAGCTTGGCCAGCAGCCCCGCCGTGGAGCCGTCCAGCCCAGACACATCGCCCGACTGCAGGCGCGGCTCAATGTCTTTGGCCAGCACCTTGCCCAGCTCCACACCCCACTGGTCAAAGCTGTTGATGCCCCACAGCGCGCCACTCACAAACACCCGGTGCTCTTGCAGCGCAATCAGCGCGCCCAGGCTGGCGGGGGTCAGGTCGTCCAGCAGCAGGAAAGTGCTGGGGCGGTTGCCGGGGAAGTTGCGGTGGCCGCCCGCATCCACCTTGCCGACCATCAGGGCCTGGGCCTGGGCGACCACATTGGACAGCAGCGTGTTGTGGTGGCCGGGCAGGCTGTGGCGGGCCTTCTTGACGGCGATGAATTCCACCGGCACCACGTCCGTGCCCTGGTGCAGCATCTGAAAATAAGCGTGCTGGCCATTGGTGCCGGGCTCGCCCCAGAGCACGCACGAGGTGCCAAACGGCAGCTTCTGGCCTTGCATGTCCACCTGCTTGCCGTTGCTTTCCATGTCCAGTTGCTGCAGGTAGGCAGGAAGGCGGCGCAGGGCGCTGTGGTACGGGGCGATGCTGCGGCTGGTGAAGCCGTGGAAGTTGCGGTACCACACGTCCAGCAGGCCCAGGCGCATGGGCAGGTTTTGCTCCAGCGGGGCGGTGCGGAAATGCTCGTCCATGGCTTCGGCACCGGCCAGAAAGTCGCGGAAGTGCGCCGCACCGATGGCAATCGCCACTGGCAGGCCAATGGCCGACCACACCGAATAGCGCCCGCCCACCCAGTCCCAGAACCCAAAGGTGGTGCTGATGCCAAACGCGTTGGCCGCCGCCACATTGGTGGTGAGTGCCGCAAAGTGGCGTGCGGTGTTGGTGCCGCCTTGCGCCTCGAACCAGGCCTTGGCCGAGCGGGCGTTGGTCATGGTCTCGGTGGTGGTGAAGGTCTTGGAGGCGATCAAAAACAGCGTGCTGTCTGCCTTCAGGCGCGGCAACAGCGCGGCCAGCTCGTGGCCGTCCACGTTGGACACGAAATGCATGCGCTTGGTGGGCGTGGCAAACGCATCCAGCGCCAGCGTGGCCATCAGCGGGCCCAAATCGGAGCCACCAATGCCGATGTTGACCACGTCGGTAATGGCCGTGTCGGCCCGCGTGGTTTCGGCAAACGCCAGCATCGCGTCCAGCGTGGCGTGCACCTCGGCTAAATCATTTTTGATAGCTGCTTGTGCTGGATTGGCGGGCGTGGGAGCACTTTTTCTTAACAAGAAATGCATCACCGCCCGGTCTTCGGTGGTGTTGATCTTGGCACCGGCAAACATGGCATCGCGCAGCACTTCCACGCCGGTCTGGCGGGCCAGGTCGAACAGCAGGCTTTGGGTGGCCGCGTCGAGCAGATTCTTCGACATATCGGCGAACACGTGGGGCGCGTCCTGGCTGAAGGCGGCAAAGCGGCCAGGGTCGGCGGCAAACGCCTGACGCAAATCCAGCGCCGCACCGCTGGACGCGTGCTGGGCTTGCAATTGCGCCCAGGCGGGCACGTTGTCACAACGGGGGCGGTGGAGTGCGTCCATTTTTAAGTTCCTTCTTAGGCGGCGAGTAACAGCTTGTCCAATTTGATGGCATCGGTGACGAAACCGCGGATGCCTTCGGCCAGCTTCTCGGTGGCCATCGCGTCCTGGTTCAGGGCGAAGCGGAAACCGGCTTCGTCCAGCGTCACTTCTTCCAGGGCCATAGCCTGGGCGGCTTTGGCATCCAGCGTGCGGGCCAGCGGGGCATCGCTGGCAGCCATCAGGGCCAGCAGGTCGGGGCTGATGGTCAGCAGGTCGCAGCCCGCCAGCGCGGTGATCTGGCCCACGTTGCGAAAACTCGCGCCCATAACTTCGGTTTTGATGCCGAAGCGCTTGTAGTAGTTGTAGATCTGCGTGACCGACACCACGCCGGGGTCCTTGGCTTCGGCCATGTCGGCCTCGACCCAGGCGGCACCGGCGGTCTTTTTGTACCAGTCGTAGATGCGGCCGACAAACGGCGAGATCAGCTGCACCTTGGCCTGGCCGCAGGCCACGGCCTGGGCAAAGCTGAACAGCAGCGTGAGGTTGGTGCGGATGCCTGCGCGTTCCAGCTCGGCGGCGGCCTGGATGCCTTCCCAGGTGGAGGCGACCTTGATCAGGATGCGCTCCTTGGCGATGCCTTCGCTGGCGTACATCTCGATCAGGCGCTTGCCGCGGGCTACGGTGGCGGCCGTATCAAAGCTCAGGCGCGCATCGACTTCGGTGGACACGCGGCCCGGCACGATGCTTAAAATTTCGCAGCCAAAACGCACGATCAGGCGGTCGCACACCTCGTCCAGCGGGCGGCCCTTGTACTTGGCCACGGCCTCGGCAAGCAGCGGCGCGTAGTCGGGCTTTTGCACCGCCTTGAGGATCAGCGACGGGTTGGTGGTGGCATCGGTGGGCAGAAACACGCCCAACTGCTTGAAGTCGCCGGTATCGGCCACCACGGTGGTGTACTGCTTGAGGGAGTCGAGTTGGGTCATGGTGTGTTGTCGCCTAATGCAGAACCCATGGGACGCGGGGTTCATTCGCTGAGAAACGGAAAAAAGGGTGTGCCGGGTGCGGCAGTACAGCCTTGGATGGTACAAACAAAAACGCGGGAAATGCGACCTTATGCAGGCACAAAGCATCTTTCGGGTTACAAGACTGCGCCCTCCAGTGTAGGAAATTTGGCCCATCCAGGTGCAACCCCAGCGCGCCCATTCTGGTACTTTGCTGCGGTTTGCGGACAGGGAAATTCCCACCCTCTAAAAGCATGAAAGTACCAGTTGCTGCGCGGGATGCGTTAGTGCAAACCCCGTGGCTGTCGCACCATCGCTGCCTGACTATCCACAGGAGACAACACCATGGTTCTGAAACCCGCATTCACTCTGGCCCTGGCCTGCACCGCACTGTGCGCCGCCCACGCCGCCGATCTGGTGGTGGCCACCGTCAACAACGGCCACATGATCGAGATGCAAAAGCACACCGCCGACTTTGAAAAAGCCCACCCCGACATCAAGCTCAAATGGGTCACGCTGGAAGAAGCCACGCTGCGCTCACGCGTCACCACCGACATCGCCACCAAGGGCGGCCAGTTCGACGTGATGACCATCGGCATGTACGAAACCCCGATCTGGGGCAAAAAGGGCTGGCTGAAAGAACTCACCCCCGACGCGGCCTACGACATCGACGACATGTTGCCCGCCATGCGCAGCGGCCTGTCGGTGGGCGGCAAGCTGTTTGCCGCGCCCTTCTACGGCGAAAGCTCGATGCTGATGTACCGCAAGGACCTGACCGACAAAGCCGGCATCCAATTTGCCGAGCGCCCCACCTGGGACCAGGTGCGCGATGCCGCCGCCAAAATCCACGACCCGAAAAACGGCGTGTACGGCATCTGCCTGCGCGGCAAGCCGGGCTGGGGCGACAACATGGGCCTGATCACCACCATGGTCAACAGCTACGGCGGCCAGTGGTTTGACATGGACTGGAAGCCCCAGCTCAATTCCAAGCCTTGGAAAGAGGCAGTCAGCTTCTACGCCGACCTGATGGCCAAATACGGCCCGCCCGGCTCGTCGGCCAACAGCTTCAACGAGATCTTGGCGCTGTACAACCAGGGCAAATGCGGCATGTGGGTGGATGCGACCATTGCCGCCTCGTTCATCACCGACCCCCTGCAAAGCAAAGTAGCCGACAAGGTCGCCTTTGCCCACGCACCCAGCGCGGTGACGGCCAAGGGTGCCAATTGGCTGTGGGCCTGGGCACTGGCCATTCCGGCCAGCAGCAAAAACCCCGACGCGGCCCTGAAGTTCATCACCTGGGCCACCTCCAAGGACTACATCAACCTGATCGCCAAAGACAAGGGCTGGGCCGCCGTGCCCACCGGCACCCGTAAATCCACCTACGCCAACCCCGAGTTCCAAAAGGCCGCCAAGTTTGCCGAAGCCGAGAAAAAAGCCATCGACACCGCCGATGCCGTCAACAACACCCTGCCCAAGAGCCCGTACGTGGGCGTGCAGTTTGCCGCCATCCCCGAGTACCAGGCCATCGGCATCGCGGTGGGTCAGCAAATGACGGCCATCCTCGCGGGCAAGGTCAGCGTGGACCAGGCCCTGGCCGCCAGCCAGATCGCCGCCGACCGCGAGATGAAAAAAGCCGGTTACTACAAGTAGCTAACAAGTAGCCCGCACACCATGCCCACCAACCCGCCGCCTGCGCTCGAAGACCCGTTCCACCGGGAAGCCACCCTGGGCTACAGCCCACCGGCAGA
Source organism: Rhodoferax sp. LS1P39 (assembly GCF_056521425.1). Taxonomy (NCBI): domain Bacteria; kingdom Pseudomonadati; phylum Pseudomonadota; class Betaproteobacteria; order Burkholderiales; family Comamonadaceae; genus Rhodoferax; species Rhodoferax sp. LS1P39. The sequence continues at coordinate 516,840 of NZ_JBWMAV010000001.1, forward strand.
CGTGCACCGGCTGGTGCGGTGTGTGAGCCACGGCACGCCGTCCCCATTAATCCGCTGGCACTACCACGCCGATTACGAGCTGCATCTGGTGGTGGCCACCTCGGGCAAGTTCTTTGTGGGCGACTACATCGGCCACTTTGCCCCGGGCAACCTGGTGCTGACCGGCCCCAACCTGCCGCACAACTGGATCAGCACCGACGCGCCACCCGAGGGCGTGCCGTTGCGCGACCACTGCATCGTGTTCCAGCGCGAACCCATCGCCCAGGCCGCCGGGCTGATCCCGGAGCTGGCCGAGCTGCTGCCGCTGTTGGACCAGGCCGCGCAGGGCATCGAGTTCTTTGGCCTGGAAGACCGGGCGGCAGGCTATTTCGAGCGGGTGACCGGGCACCAGAACCTGGGCCGACTGGTGGCTTTTCTGGATCTGCTGGGCGAGTTGCTGCGCTGTGGCGACTACCGCCTGCTATCCAGCCAGGCCGCGCTGCGTGACCCCACAGACAGCACCGACAGTGCGATGGCCTTGATCGATGCCGTGGTCAACTACCTCAGCGAACACTGCGCCCAGCCGCTGACCATGGCCGATGTGGCCCGGCGCTTTCACCTCAGCGAAAGCCATTTTTCGCGCGTGTTCAGGCGTGGCACCGGCAACACCTTCACCGACTTTTTGATCCGCGTGCGCATCTCCCGCGCCTGCCAGTTGCTGGCCCAGACCGACGACAAGATTGCCAGCGTGGGCTTTGACGCAGGCTTTCACAACCTGGCCAACTTCAACCGCCGCTTCCTGGAAGTCAAGGGCTGTACGCCCTCGGAATACCGGCTGCGGGGGCGGGCCCACTAACTTTTCCGTTAAGCCGTTACGCCACCCCCACCACCGACACCCCGTGGTCGGCCAGGCGCAGCACCACCTCGGTGCCCAGCGGCAGCACGTCGGCCAGGTCGGGCGAGACCACGAAGATGCTGCCCAGCTCGGTATCAAAGGTGTATTCGAAAAAGCTGCCCAGGTAGGACGACTTGCGCAGCGTGGCCAGCAGGCCATTGCCGCCGTGGGTGATCAGCCAGGCCTCGGGGCGCACGGCCACCTTCACCGGGCCCGGGGCCACACCAGGGCGTGCTGCCAGGCGCAGGGGCCCGAGCTGCACGCTGCCGTCTGCCCCCGCCTCGCCGGGGAACAGCATGGCCTCGCCCATGAAACCGGCCACAAACTCGGTTTGCGGGCGCTCGTACATGTCTTGCGGGGTGCCGCTTTGGGCGATCAGGCCCTGGTGCATGACGATGATCTGGTCGCTCACCGCCAGCGCCTCGCTCTGGTCGTGCGTCACATAGGCCACGGTGAGCTTTAGGCGCTGCTGCAGGGCGCGGATTTCTTCGCGCATTTCACGGCGCAGCCGGGCGTCCAGGTTGCTCAGGGGTTCGTCGAACAGCAGCACCGCGGGCTCCAGCACCAGGGCGCGGGCCAGGGCCACCCGCTGCTGCTGGCCGCCCGAGAGTTCGCTAGGCAGGCGTTCGTCAAAACCCACCAGGCCCACGCTGGTGAGCATGGCCTGGGCGCGGCGCAAAATCTCGGGCTTGCTGACTCCGCCCATTTTCAGGCCATAGCCCACGTTGGACAGCACGTCCATGTGCGGAAACAGCGCGTAACTTTGGAACATCATGCTGACGTTGCGCTGCGCCGGGCCCAGCGTGGTCACGTCCTTGCCGTCCATGAAGATCTGGCCGCCGGTGGGCGACTCCAGCCCGGCGATCATGCGCAACGTGGTGGTCTTGCCACAGCCCGAGGGGCCGAGGATGGTGGTCAGCGTGCCCTTGGGAACGTTGAAGCTGATGCCCTTGACGGCCAGCGGAGCCGATGCGTCGCTGCCGTAGCGCTTGGTGACGTTTTTGAATTCAATACCGTGCTGCATGCGAAAAACCTGTTTGCTATTTAATTGGTAGCTGCTTGCGCTTAGGGAATAAGCGCTAGAGCCCTATTTCTTATAAATTCAATGCGCTGCAGCCATGGCCGCGCCCTTGCGCCGCCCCAGCTTGCGCTCGCCCACCAGCAGCTGGATCAGCCCCATCGCCGCCGACATCAGCACGATCAGCACCGTGCAGTACGCCAGCGCCACGCCGTAGTCACCCTGCCCCACGCGGCCAATGATGTAGGTGGTGGCCAGCTCGTTTTCGGCGGTCACCAGAAACACCACCGCCGACACCGTGGTCATGGCCCGCACAAAGCTGTAGACCAGCGCGGCAATCAGCGCCGGTTTGAGCAGCGGCAGCACCACGTGGATGAGGGTTTGCAGGGTGGAAGCGCGCAGCATCAGCGAGGCTTCGTCCAGCGACTTGTCCAGCTGCTTGAAGGCCGCCGTACCCGCCCGCACACCCACCGGCAGGTTGCGGAACATGAAGCACAGCACGATCACCAGCCCGGTGCCGGTCAGCTCCAGCGGCGGCACGTTGAAGGCCAGGATGTAGCTCACGCCCAGCACCGTGCCGGGAATGGCAAACGCCAGCAAAGCCAGAAACTCGAACATGCCCTGCCCCTTGAACTCGGTGCGCGCCAGCAGGTAGGCAATCAGCAGGCCCAGCAAGGCGGTGATGGGAGCCGCAGCGCCTGCCAACTGCAAGGTGGTGAACAGCGAATTCCAGGCCGTGCCCACCCACTGTAGGCCAAACTGCCCCCACTCCAGCGCAAACGCGGTCTTGAAGTGGCCCAGCGTCAGCGTGTAGTCGCGGCCCCAGGTCTGCACAAAGCCGCCTGCAAACGCAAACAGGTAGACGATGACGGTAAACGCCATCCACGGCAGCGCCACCGCGTGGATAGTGCGGCGCACACCATCCGGCAGCGGCATGGGCAGGCCCGAATCGCCCTTGCCGCTGACGGTGGTAAAGCTGCTCTTGCCCAGCAAGGCGCGCTGCGCCACAAACACCGCCAGCGCAAACAGCGTCAATATCCAGGCCAGCGAAGCCGCCTTGCCCTGGTCGTACTGCGCGCCCACGATGGCAAAAAAGATCTCGGTAGACAGCACCGCAAACTGCCCGCCCACCACCACCGGGTTGCCGAAGTCGGCAATGCTCTCGATGAAGCCCACCAAAAATGCATTCGCCAGCCCCGGCTTGAGCAGGGGCAAGGTGACGGTCCAAAAGGTGCTGCTGCGGTCGGCGCGCAGGGTGAGTGCGGCCTCTTCCAGGCTGGGGGCAACGCCCTGCACCACACCGCGCATGATCATGAAGGCGATGGGCGTAAAGGCAAACATCTGCGCAATCCACACCCCGAACATGCCGTAAAACCAGCGCGTAGGCTCGATGCCAAAGGCCGACTCCAGCAGCTGGTTGACCACGCCCGCGCGGCCAAACAGCAAGATCAGCCCCAGCCCCACCACGAACGGCGGGGTGATGATGGGCAGCATGGCCAGCAGCTTGAGCGGGCCTTGCAGCCGCACCGCACCTCGCTCGGCCATCAGCGCCATCATGGTGCCCAGCACCACCGTGCCGCTGGCGGTCAGCAAGGCCAGGGCCAGCGTGTTCCAGGCCACGCCGCAGCGCAGCCCCCCGACCACGCAGCCCAGGCCCCAGAGGCGCTCGTTGCCCACGCGCTCCACCAGCGCACCCAGCGACCACTGCCCGTCTTCGTTCAAAAACGCACCTGCCAGCGCCTTGGTGACCGGGTAGGCGATGAACAGCAGCAGCAGCGCGCCGCAGCCCACCACGCTGGCCGCCACAAACAGGTCGCCCTTGAAATAACCGCAGCGCGCCAGCCCAAAAGCCGCCAGCATGAGCAAGGCCACAATCGCCACGCTGCCGCCAATGCCAATGCCAAACTGGTTGGTGGCCAGCTCGCCAAACTGCCCGTTCAGCGCCTCAAACGCCCAGCCCTTGGAGCGGATCACAAAGCCGCTGAGCACCAGCCCCAGCGCGCCCAAGCCGCCGCCCAGCACCAGCCAGCCGCCCTGCTGCTTGCCCGCAGGCATGCCCAGCCCCACCGTGGCCAGCAGCAAACCCGCCACGCCCAGCAGCAGCCACTTACGGCCATGCAGCAACGCCTGCACCAGCCCGTTGCCCGTCTCCGGCCCGGCAAACACCTGGCCCCACACCGACACCCAGCTAACGTCCTGCTGCGCATACCAGGGCAGCCCCACATAGGCCAGCAGCCCGATAACAATCCATACCCGGATTGCAAAATTGGAATTTGGATTCAAAAAATCACCTTACGCAGATAGAAGAGCTGCACTCCCAAAGGCAAGCGCAGCGAAGCCCGTTGGTGAACACCGCAGAACTGGCTTTGCCAGGCTGCTGGTGTTGCCCCCTGCAAGGGGGTTGGCGAAAACACGCAGTGTGTAGCCTGGGGGTATGCCAATCACCGGGGCAAGGAATTCACTTCTTTCTCCCAGCGCGCAATCAGGCGGCGGCGCTCGGCGCTGGCACCGTATTTGGCGTAGTCGTAGTTGATGAACTTGATCTTCTTGAAGTCGGGCATGCGCTCATCCAGCTTGGTGGACTTGTTGCTGGGCAGCTGGAACTGCTTGGCGGCCACGGCCAGTTCTTGCGCGGCGGGGGTCAGCGCCCAGTCGTAGAACTTCTTGGCGGCCTCCAGGTTGCGGGAACCCTTGATGATGCTCATGGAGCCGATTTCGGCCCCGGTGCCCTCGGTGGGGGTCATGGTTTCCACCGGGAAGCCCTGCAGGCGCTCGCCCGGTGCGTCGTGCACAAAGCTGATGGACACGGCGGTTTCGCCCCGCGCCACGGCCTTGATCGGGCCGGTGCCCGAGCGGGTGTACTGGCTGACGTTCTTGTGCAGGCCCTTGAGGTATTCAAACGCCTTGTCTTCGCCCATGAGCTGCACCAGGGTGGCAATCATGGTGTAGGCCGTGCCGCTGGACGCGGGGTTGGCCACCTGGATGTCGCCCTTGTATTCGGGCTTGAGCAGATCGGCCCAGGCCTTGGGGATGGGCAGCTTCTTCTTGGCGATCAGCTCGGTGTTGTAGCCAAAGCCCAAGGGGCCGGAATAAATGCCCACCGTCTTGTAGCCCGACTGCTGGGCCTGCTGCTGCGCCCAGGGGTAGAGCTGGGGCAACAGCGGGGACTTGTACTCCATGCTCAGGCCCTGCTCGGCGGCTTGCAGGTGCGGGTCGCCGGTGCCACCAAACCAGATGTCGGTCTTGGGGTTTTCTTTTTCGGCGATCAACTGCGCCAGCGCCTCGCCCGAGCCCTTGAGCGACATGTTCACCTTGACCCCGGTGATGCGCGTGTACACCGTGCCGGCCAGGTTGCAGCCCTCGGCCTGGGACGAACAAATGACGTTGATCTGGCCTTGCGCCAGGGCCGGAGCCGCCGTTGTAGCCGTTAAAAATGCCAGGCTCGCGCTGTATACAATTTTGTTCATGAGAAATATATAGGTAACAAGATTACGAAGCCAGCTTAGACTCCACTTTGAAAGCGTCGCAACCGGGAAAACACTGAGAAAAATCCAGAAAAAAACTATTTTCTGTGCCCATATTTTCAGAAACCTGAAACTAAGTTACATTGGCGACCACCCTGAGAACCCGTGCACAGCACAGGTTGAGACCACCCGGGACGGACGCAGTGCCCTCCAATGTCCTTTGTATTGCCCTTGTGGCGCACGGAAGAACTTGCGTAAGTCTTGCCTATTTGGATGAAAACTATGAGCTTTGATCTCGTTTTGTTTGGCGGCACCGGCGACCTCGCCTGGCGCAAGTTGATGCCCGCCCTGTTCCAATCTTTTCGCCACGGCACCCTGCCCGAAGGCGGCCGCATCATCGGCGTGGGCCGCGACGACCTGAGCCACGAACAGTACCGTGAGCAGATCCAGTCGCGCTTCAACAGCGTGGAAGAATCCAAGCGCCCCAACGCCGAAGAATTTGCGCGCTTTGCCGCGCTGCTGGAATTCCAGCGCATGGACCTGTCCAAGCCCGACGACTACGCCGCGCTGAAATCCATGCTGGAAGCCCGCAACGCCGACTCCGTGGTGATGTACGTGGCCACCGCGCCCGGCCTGTTCACCACCGTGTGCGAGCAGCTGGCCGCCGCCGGGCTGAACAGCCCGCACACCCGCATCGTGCTGGAGAAGCCACTGGGCCACGACCTGGCCTCCAACCGCGCCATCAACGACACCGTGCGCCGCTGTTTCACGGAAAAGCAGGTTTTCCGCATCGACCACTATCTGGGCAAGCCCTCGGTACAGAACCTGTTTGCGTTGCGCTTTGGCAACGCCTTGTTCGAGCCACTGTGGAAGCGCGAACACATCGCCAACATCCAGATCACCATCGCCGAAGACCTGGGCGTGGAAAAGCGCGGTGCCTTCTACGAAAACACCGGTGCCCTGCGCGACATGGTGCAAAACCATGCGCTGCAACTGCTGTGCGCCATCGGCATGGAGCCGCCCATCAACTCGCACGCCGATGCCATCCGCGACGAAAAGCTCAAGGTGCTGCGCTCGCTCAAGCCCTGGACGGCCGAGACGCTTTCACAGCACGTGATCCGTGGCCAGTACAGCGCGGGCAAGTCCAGCGGCGTGGCGGTGCCCGGCTACCGTGAAGAGCTGGGCGTGAACCCCGACAGCCAGACCGAAACCTTTGTGGCCCTGCGCACCGAGATCGCCAACTGGCGCTGGGCCGGTGTGCCCTTCTACATCCGTACCGGCAAGCGCCTGGCCGGACGCGACGCGCACATCGTGGTCAACTTCCACCAGACCCCGCACCCGATCTTCAACGCCCCGGTGGGCGCGGCGAATCGCCTGGTCATCAACCTGCAACCCAAAGACGGCCTGGAGCTGCACCTGCTGGCGCAAGCCCAGGGCAACCGCAGCCGCGCCGCCAGCCAGTCGCTGGCCCCGGTGCAGCTGGATCTGGACTTCGACAAGCGCTTTGGCACCGAGCGCGTGGGCGCGTACGAGCGCCTGCTGCTCGACGTGCTGGACGGCCGCCTGAACCTGTTTGTGCGCAGCGACGAGCAAGAAGAAGCCTGGCGCTGGGTCGAGCCCATCATCGAACACTGGAAGAACGATGCCGCGGGCCCGCGCCCCTACGTGGCAGGCACCTGGGGCCCCAGCGCCTCCAGCGCCATGATTGCGCGCGATGGCTACTGCTGGAGCGAAGAGTCGTAATTTATGCTGGACCGCATCAAAGCTTCCCTCTCGTCGCTGGCACCAGCGGAGCAGCGTGTGGGCAAGCTGGTGCTGGCCGACCCGCGCGCCTTTGCCAACCTGCCGGTCAGCGAACTCTCTGACCGCGCCCACGTCAGCAAACCCACCGTGGTGCGGTTCTGCCGCAGCATGGGCTACGACGGCCTGAGCGACTTCAAGCTCAAGCTGGCGGGCAGCGTCAGCGAAGGCGTGCCCTTCATCCACCGCAGCGTGGACTTGGACGACAAAACCAGCGACGTGATGGTCAAGGTGATCGACAACACCGTCGCCGCCTTCCTCAAGTACCGCAACGAAGCCAGCACCACCGCGCTGGAAAAGGCCGCCGAAATCCTGGCCGACACCTACAAGACCGGCAAGCGCATCGAGTTCTACGGCGCGGGCAATTCCGGCATCGTGGCGCAGGACGCGCAGCACAAGTTCTTCCGCCTGGGCGTGCACGCCATTGCCTACAGCGACGGCCACATGCAGGTGATGGGCGCGTCCATGCTCGGCCCGGGCGACTGCGTGGTGGTCATCTCGAACTCGGGCCGCACCCGCGACCTGATGGATGCCTGCGACATCGCCCGCAAGAACGGCGCGACCACCATCGTCATCACCACCAGCGGCTCGCCCCTGGCGGCTGCCGGGCATGTGCACCTCGCTGCCAACCACCCCGAAGGCTACGAGCGCTACAGCCCCATGGTGTCGCGCCTGCTGCATTTGATGATCATCGACATCCTGGCCACCTGCGTGGCCCTGCGCATCGGCGGCTCCACCCTGCAGCCCAAGCTGCAAGAGATCAAGAACAACCTGCGCAGCAAACGCTACACCTGATTTATACAAAATCAGGCCCCAGCGCTTATTCCATAAGCACGAGAAGCTACTTAATTTGTAGCATCCATGGCGGGCGATACACTCCCTTTTTTTCACCAGGGGAGTTGCCATGAACCAAGAACTTTTCGACAAAGGCCTGCAAACCCGCCGCGAGGTGCTGGGCGCCGAGTATGTGGACGCGGCCATCCAGAACGCCGATGCCTTCAGCATGGACATCCAGGAACTGGTGACCCAGTACGCCTGGGGCGATGTGTGGAACCGCCCCGGCCTGGACCGCAAAACCCGCAGCCTGCTGAACCTGGCCATGCTGACCGCCCTGAACCGCCCGCACGAACTCAAGCTGCACCTGCGCGGCGCACTGACCAACGGCGTGAGCAAGGACGAAATCAAAGAGGTGTTTTTGCAAACCGCCATCTACTGCGGCGCACCGGCCGCCATCGACAGCTTTCGCACCGCCAAAGAGGTGTTCAAAGAACTGGGCGTGTAGCCGTTTCGTCGCAGGCCCGCAGGTAGGCCAAAAACGCCTCCAGCGGCATGGGCCTGGCAAAGTAGTAACCCTGACCAAAGGGCACGCCCATGGCACGCAACTGTGCTGCCTGGGCGGCGTTTTCAATGCCTTCGGCGACCACCTGGCTGTTCACGGCCTTGGCGATGGCCATGATTTCCGGGATCAGGCTGGAGCGCAGGCTGGCATCTTCCATCTCGAACACAAACGACTTGTCGATCTTCAAGAAGTCGGGCGCGACCCGCTTGACCATGCCGAGGTTGGAATAGCCGGTGCCGAAGTCGTCGATCGAGATGAAGTAGCCGTCGGCCTTGAGGCGCTGCAGCTCGGGCACGATCTCGGGCGAGAAGTTGTATTCGGTGACTTCCAGCTCCACCTGCAGATCGCTGCGGCCCAGCACCTGCAGGCTGGCACGCAGGTGCGGCTCGACAGCATCGCGCTGCAGGTTTTGCGGAAAGAAGTTCAGCGCCACCTTGAACGGCCCGCGCGCAGGCAGGGCGGCCCCCAGCTCCTGTAGCGCCCGGGTGCTCACCGCCGCATCAAACGCCCAGGTGCGGTTGTCGGCAATCAGGGCCGGAATGAAATGATCGGGGTAGACCAGTTGGCCCGCATCCATCAGCCGGGCCAGCACTTCGCAGCCTATCGGTTGGCCGGTGGCCAGGTCGATGATGGGCTGGTAGTGGCACACCACATTGGCCGGTTGGCACAGAAAGCGGATGCGGTAGGCCATGGACTGAAAATGCTGGCAGCGCTGGGTCACCGCGCTCTGCACCAGCAGCCCCAGCAGCAGGCACACCAGGGCAGACCCGAGCAGCACGGCGGAATAGTTCTGGACCAGGTCTTGGGGCAGCAGCACCGACTGCACCGAGATCGGGCTCACCCCCTGCAGCGTGGTGGTCACCAGCAAGGCAATGCGGTCCGCATGCAGATGCAGATGGGGGGTGGCCGGGGTGACCAGGCGGTCGGTCCACACGCCGCGGGTGCCTTGGAACACCCGGGTGCGCTGGCTGGCGCGGCCAGCCCATACGGCATCGGCATAGCGGGTGCGCAGGTCCTGGGTGGCGTTGGGCTGCATCGCCACCTGGAAGCGCCCTCGCTCCACCAGCGCGGCGCGCACCGTGCCTTGCGACAAGGGCAGGCGGGAGTTGAGGTAATAGTGGCCAATGGAGCCCTCGATACCGCCTTGGGCAGCGGCGCTGGGGGTGTCCAACAGGCCGATGTTGGTGGTGCAGAACAGCTGGCGCTGCGGGTTCAGCAGGCCGATGTCGCGCGCATAGCGGTGGGTGAACATCAGGCTGCGCAGCCGGTTCAGGTTGTCCGGCGTGCACACCGGGGCAAAGGAGGTGTTGAGCTCGTCCAGCAGGTGGCCGATGTCGGCCTGCAACTCCTGCATGCTGGCAATCACCTGCGCATGGCCGCTGTCGACGGCTTGTAACCGCAGCTGCAAGGCTGCCAGCAGCACGGCCAGCGCCATCACCAAACCCGCCGCGTAACCGCAGAGGGTGCCTACCGTCCGGGGGTACCGGCCCATGAAATGGCTCAGCCCGAACAGGCTGTTACCGGGTGTTTGAGGGGCCGCTGTCAGGCGCGGCATACCCGCCGGGTACCCAGGCCGCGTGGGAGATCTGATCCGAACCGCAAGCCCTGCATGTGTTTTCCCTCAAACAATCCGTGTCAAGAAATTATGGAGTAATTACGGTTGCAATTTGTTGCAGCATGGAACCGGTACCAAATTTAATTGTGACCCACGCTCAACCGGCATGCACCACCACCAGCCAGGCGGTCGCCTCCACCGTGCCCGGGTTGCGGATGGCGTGGGGCCGGTCGGCGGCGTAGCGGGCGGTTTCACCGGGGGCCAGGTGCTGCACAGCTTCGCCCGACACCACGTCCAGCGCGCCGGTCAGCAGCGTCAGGTGTTCGCGCGTACCGGCCTCGTGCGGCTGCGACTCCAGCGCGCCGCCGGGCTGGATCGCCAGCGCGTACCACTCGAACTGGCCTGCCAGGTCGATGGGGCCCAGGATGCGCAGCTCGCAGGCACCGTCCGGGTGGCGCAGCGAGGGCGTGGCGTGGGCGGGCACCACAGTGATGGCGGGCGCGGCAGGCGCGGGCGCAGAGCCCAGCAAATCCCCCAGCGGCACGCCCAGCGCATTCGCCAGCCGCCACACCACCGCCACCGTGGGGTTGGCCTGGGCGCGCTCGATCTGCGACAGCATGGACTTGGACACCCCGGCCTTGCGCGACAAGGCATCCAGCGACAAGGCCTGCGCCTGGCGCAGCGCGGCCAGGGTGTCGCCCACCCGGGGCGGCTCGGCGGGTGGGAGGGAAGATTTACGCATGCGGGGTTTCCAATATATTGACTTATTGTTCGATATAAAGAACAATTTCGATTTACTGCAACATCATAGTGCCTGCCATGACCACCACCCAAGCGTTCTACACCCACCTCCAGCAAGAGCTGCAAGGCATCCGCGATGCAGGCCTGTACAAGGCCGAGCGGGTGATCGCCAGCGCCCAGGGGCCGCGCATCCAGACGGTGGCGGCCGATGGCTCCACCCGCGAGGTGCTGAACCTGTGCGCCAACAACTACCTGGGCCTGTCCAGCCACCCCGCCGTGGTGGTGGCGGCAGCAGAGGCCTTGCACACCCACGGCTACGGCCTGAGCTCGGTGCGTTTCATCTGCGGCACGCAAGACATCCATAAAACCCTGGAGGCGCGCCTGTCGAAGTTTTTGGGTACCGAGGACACCATCCTCTACGCCGCAGCTTTCGATGCCAACGGCGGCCTGTTCGAGCCCCTGCTGGGCGAGGAAGACGCCATCATCAGCGACGCGCTGAACCACGCCAGCATCATCGACGGCATTCGCCTGTGCAAGGCCAAGCGCTACCGCTATGCCCATAACGACATGGCCGACCTGGAGCGCCAGTTGCAGCAGGCCAAAACCGATGGCGCACGCCACACCCTGGTGTTTACCGACGGCGTGTTTTCCATGGACGGCACCATCGCCCAGCTGGACGTAATGCGCCGCCTGTGCGACCAGTTTGGTGCGCTGCTGGGCGTGGACGAGTGCCACGCCAGCGGCTTCATGGGGGCTACCGGGCGCGGCACGCACGAGCACCGCGGCGTGTTTGGCAAGATTGACATCATCACCGGCACGCTGGGCAAGGCGCTGGGCGGTGCCTCGGGCGGCTTTACCAGTGCGCGGCGCGAGGTGGTGGAGCTGCTGCGCCAGCGCTCACGGCCTTATCTGTTCAGCAACACGGTAGCCCCCAGCATCGTGGGCGCATCGATTGCCGTGCTCGACCTGCTGGAGGCCTCCACCGCCCTGCGCGACACCCTGGCCGACAACACCGCCTACTTCCGCAGCGCCCTGGTGCAGGCCGGGTTTGACATCAAGCCCGGTGAGCACCCCATCGTGCCCATCATGGTGTATGACGCGGTGGTGGCGCAAAAGCTGGCGGCACGCATGCTGGAGCTGGGGGTGTACGTGGTGGGCTTTTTCTTCCCGGTGGTGCCCAAGGGCCAGGCGCGCATCCGCGTGCAGATGAGCGCAGCGCACACGCGGGCCGACCTGGAACACGCCGTGGCGGCCTTCACCCAGGCCGGGCACGAGCTGGGGTTGATTGCAGCATGAGCCCGCGCATTCTGATCATTGGTGCCAACGGCCAGATCGGCACCGAACTCACCCACGCCCTGGTGCAGCGCCATGGCCCGGAGGCCGTCATCACCAGCGACATGGTGCCCAAGGGCCGCGTGCAAGGCCTGCGCCACGAAATGCTGGACGTGACCGAGGCGAGCGCGCTGACCGAGGTGGTCGAGCGCCACCACGTCACCCAGATCTACCTGCTGGCCGCAGCCCTGTCGGCACGCGGCGAGCAGCACCCCAAATGGGCCTGGGACCTGAACATGAAAAGCCTGCTCAACGTGCTGGAGCTGGCCCGCACCCACAAGCTGGACAAGGTGTTCTGGCCCAGCTCCATTGCCGCCTTTGGCCCGAACACCCCACGCGACCACACGCCGCAGCACACCGTGATGGACCCCACGACCGTCTACGGCATCTCCAAACTGGCGGGAGAAGGCTGGTGCAACTGGTACCACCGCAACCACGGCGTGGACGTGCGCAGCCTGCGCTACCCCGGCCTGGTGAGCTGGAAAACCGCGCCCGGCGGCGGCACCACCGACTACGCCATCGAGATCTTCCACGCCGCTTTGAAAGTGGGCCGCTACACCAGCTTCCTAGCGGGCAACACCGCCCTGCCGATGATGTACATGCCCGATGCCATCCGCGCCACGCTGGAGCTGATGGAATCCCCCGCTGCCCATGTGCGCGAACGCGGCTCGTACAACCTGGGCGGCATCAGCTTTACCCCCGTGCAGATTGCCGAGGCGATTGCCCGCTACATGCCAGGCTTCAGCCTGGAATGCGTGCCCGACTTCCGGCAAGCGATTGCCAACAGCTGGCCCCGCTCCATCGACGACTCAGCGGCCCAGCAAGACTGGGGGTGGAGGGCGGAATACGACCTGGACGCGATGGTCCAGGACATGCTGAAGAACCTGCGGGATCAATTACGACCGTAGTCGTCCTGCAATCTGACGATGTCGTCTTCGCCGAGGTAGTCGCCAAACTGCACTTCCATGATTTCCACCGGTTCGGTGGTCTTGTTGGCCAGGCGGTGCACTGCGCCCAGGGCGATGTCGATATGCTGGCCGGGGGCCATCTCCAGCACCTGGTCGCCCACGGTGACGATGGCGGTACCAACTACCACCACCCAATGTTCGGCGCGCTGGTGGTGCAGTTGCAGGCTGAGCTGCTGGCCGGGGTGCACGCCGATGCGCTTGATCTTGTGGCCGGGGGCCTCGAACATGGTTTCATACCAGCCCCAGGGGCGTTCGGTACGTTCGATGGACACGGTGCGGGTGGAGGTTTGCATGGCGCGCAGATTCCTTGAGTATAAAAACCAGGTTGTCCACCCATATTAACCCGTAGATCGATTTAGTGCCTTTTTTGCCTCCAGCGCTTATTCCATCAGCGTGACAAGCTCTATTTAATATAGCAAACATGTTGCGTGACAGATGCAATACAGCCGCCGCCCGGTGTCACACGCAGGCGGTGGGCCGTCCGCACACTTGGGCTATCGCATCTGCATTGAATGGAATCCCCATGGCACACACCCTCCGACGTCTCGCCACCACCACCCTGCTCGCCCTGGCCGTCGGCCCTTTCCTGATGGCCAGCAGCCACGCAGCCACCCCCGATGACAACCTGGCCGCCAGCGTGCAAACCGCCCTTACCACCCAGCTGGGCCGCGCCGTGAAAGACGTGACAGTCAGCGCCGACAACGGCACGGTGTTGCTGTCCGGCTGGACGCAGGGCCCGATCGCGGAAGGCAAGGCCCGCTATGTGGCTAGCACCGTGCCCGGCGTAGTCCGCGCGTACAGCAAGATCCGCACGTTCTCAACCAGCGCCTACCGTTAACCGCTAGTACAAGGTTTCGACTTCGCTGGCCAGCAAATAACCCGCGCCGCGCTCGGTGACGATCAGCGTGGGGTTGGCCGAATCGACCTCTACCTTGAGGCGCAAACGGCGGATCTGTACGTCGATGGTGCGGTCGTACACCTCGGCCTCGTGCAGGCGCGACATCGACAGCAGCTGGTCGCGCGACAGCACCCGCTGCGGGGCCCGGCACATAGCACCCAGCAGGCTGAATTCGCCGTTGGACAGCTCTACCGACACGCCCGCTGGCGACACCAAGCGGCGGGTGCGCAGGTTCAGCTCCCAGCCCGAGAAACGGAAGGCGCGGCGGCTGTTGTCGCGCTCGGGCAGCGTGGCCTGCACTTGGTAGCGGCGCAGCACGGCGCGCACCCGGGCCAGCAGCTCGCGCGGGCTGAAGGGCTTGGTGACGTAGTCGTCGGCCCCCAGCTCCAGGCCCATGACGCGGTCGGCCTCTTCGTTGCGGCCGGTCAAAAAGATGATGGGCACGCTGGCGCGTTCGCGCAGGGTGCGGGCCAGTTGCATGCCGTCTTCGCCGGGCAGCTTCAGGTCGAGCAGCACCAGGTCAATGGCTTCGCGGTCGATGACTTCGAACATCTCGCGGCCCGAGGCGGCGGCGCTGACGCGCAGGTCGTTGTCGCCCAGGTATTCGACCACCAGCTCGCGGATGGTCGGGTCGTCGTCGATTACTAGAATGTGCGGAGCGGTAGGGGTGGTCATGGTGTCGTCATGATGGGTGATTCGCAAACAGTAACCAGGATGAGTATGCAACGTATTTGGCAAGCCGGGCGCACCTGCCTGCTCTGGCGTTGGGCGCTGCCCACGGCCTTGGGGCTGGGGTTGGTGCTGGCCGCCGCGGGCGTGGTCAGCCATTTGCGCGGCGAGGCCATCCGCAGCCAGTCGCGCGAGCTGGGCCTGCTGTCACTGGCGCTGAGCGACGAAATCCACCGCGAGCTGCGCGGCATGAATGCCGGGCTGCGCGCCATGCAGGTCGAGCTGGCCGAGGGCGGCCTGGCTACCCGTGGCAGCAATGCCGTGCGGGCCCTGCAAACCCGCACCGAGCTGATGGCCATCGTCGATACCCTGGCGCTGACCGACCGCCAGGGCCAGCTACTGGCCGCCTCCAGCCCCAGCGCCATGGCCGACCTGGCCAGCTTTTATCCGGGCCTGAACCAGCTGGAGCCCGATGCGGTGGCCGTCAGCCGTCCGTTTTCCGACCCACGCACCCAGGCCCCGCTGGTCACCCTGGCGGTGCCGTTTGCCGATGCCACCGGCCAGCCCGGCGGCTGGATTCTGGCCACCCTGCGCTCCCACGCGCTGCTAGGGGCCTTTACCGTGGCCCAGCCCGGCACCGACGCACGCATGGCCGTGTTCCGGCGCGACGGCGTGCTGCTGGCGGGCACGCTGGACATCCAGCCCATGCTGGACGAAGCCAGCATCGCCCGCCGCCTGGCCGACCAGAAAGGCACCGAACTGCGCCGCCTGCCCGACGGCAGCGAGCGCCTGATCGCCCTGCGCAGCCTGGAGCGCTACGGCCTGGAAGTGGTCTTTACCCGCGACCTGCCAGTGGTGCTGCAGGCCTGGACCGCCACCGCCCGCCTGGTCGCCGTGGGCGTGCTGCTGCTGCTGGGCGGGCTGGCCGCATCGGCGTATCTGGTGCAGCGCGCCAACCAGCGCCGCGCCGCCGCCCAGGCTGCCCTGGCCACCCAAAGCAGCCGCGCCACCCGGCTGGAGTCGCTGGGCGAACTGGCAGGCGGCGTGGCGCACGACTTCAACAACGTGCTGGCGGCCATCGTCGGCTTTGGCGAAATGGCCCAGGATGCCGCCCAGCCCGGCAGCGCCCAGGCCCGGCATCTGGACAAAGTGCTGGGCGCGGCCCTGCGCGGCAAGGCGCTGGTGGAGCGCATCTTGTCGTTTGGCCGGGGCGGCGGCTGTGCCTCCACCGTGTTCGAGCTGCAGCCCATCGTGGCCGAGGTGCTGGCCTTGCTGTCGGCCACGCTGCGCCCCGGCGTGGTGCTGGAGCGCGGCCTGGAAGCCCCCGGTGCGCTGCTGCGCGGCGACCCCACCCAGGCCTTTGAAGCGGTGATGAACCTGTGCACCAACGCCATGCAGGCCATGCCAAAAGGCGGCATGGTGCAGGTGCAACTGGTGCGCCAGCAGGTGGCGCAGCGCCGGGTGCTGTCGCACACCCAGCTCTCCGCCGGGTCCTACCTGGTGCTGACCGTGGCCGACCAGGGCAACGGCATCACGCCTGAGGTGATGGAGCGGCTGTTCGAGCCCTTCTTCACCACCCGGGGGGCCGAGTCGGGCACCGGCCTGGGCCTGGCCGTGGTGCACGGCGTGGTGGCCGAGTTGGGCGGTGCCATCGACGTGCAAAGCCAGCCCGGCAAAGGGGCCCGCTTTACCCTGTACTTCCCCGAGTGCACCGATGCCGCCAGCCCGCGCCGCCCCACCGCCCGGCCCGCCTCGGAGGGTGCGGGCCAGGCCCTGCTGGTGGTGGACGACGAGCCCACCCTGGTGGCCCTGGCCGAAGAAATGTTCACCAGCCTGGGCTACCAGCCGGTGGGCTTTACCGACCCGGTAGCCGCCCTGCAGGCCCTGCGCGCCGACCCGCAGCGCTTTGCCGCCGTGGTCACCGACGAAGTGATGCCCGGCCTGACCGGCATCCAGCTCACCCAGGCCATCCGCCAGTTTGCGCCCAGCCTGCCCATTCTGATGGTCAGCGGCTACGGCGGTGCCGCGCTGGCTGAGCGCGCCGCCGCCGCCGGGGTCTCGCGCCTGCTGACCAAACCCATGCAGCGCGAGGAGCTGGCCCGCGCCATGGCCTTGTTGCTGAAACCCGTGCCGCAGGCTGTATGACAAATGCAATAAAACCGTTGCCGCTGCGACACAGGGAAACAGGCTTGATGCGTGCAAGATAGGCCTATGTCCAACAAGCCCCGTTCTACCCCCCCGCCCGACGCCAGCCTGGTGATCCACGCCGCTGCCGACCCGGCCGAGCGCGGCACGCTGTTTACCGCGCCGCTGGAGTGGTGGTATTGGCTACGCAACCTGTACGCCCCCGCCGCCAAACCCGAAGGGCCCTTGCGCCTGCACATCGACAACCTGCAAGGCCAGCGGGTGTTTACCGCCGACGATGCCGGGCCGCTGGTCGAGCTGGCCCTGCCCGCGGGCACCTACCAGGTAACCGCCGTGCTGGGCACCCTGTGCCGGGGCTACACGCTGACCCTGGTGGAAGGCGTGCCCAACGAGCTGTACCTGTGCCCTTCGCTATGCAACAGCAAATAGTTTTATAAGAGAAATAGGCACCCAGCGCTTATTCCATAAGCACGAGCAGCTATCAATCCGATAGTGGCATGAACTGCTCTGCCAGGCTGGCGTGCATGGCGGCACCCAGGGGCAGGATGGCATCGTTGAAGTCGTAGCGGTTGTTGTGCAGCGCGCAGCTACCCGGGCCGTTCTCCACGCCCTGGCCGATGCGCATGTAGGCACCGGGCTTGACCTGCAGCATGAAGGAAAAGTCTTCCGAGCCCATGCTCGGGTCCAGGTCGCGCACCAGCTGCGACGAACCCACCAGGCCCTCGGCCACCCGCATCATGAACAAGGCCTCGGCGGTGGAATTGATGGTGGGCGGGTACAGGCGCTCGTATTTCACCGAGGCGGTGGCCCCAAAGCCCAGGGCCACGGCGCTGCACAGCTCGGTGATGCGCCGCTCGATCAGGTCTTGCACGGCGGGGTTGAAGGTGCGCACCGTGCCCACCAGCGTGGCCTTGCTGGGCACCACGCTCATGGCCCCCAGGTCGCCGGTTTGCACCGCGCAGATGCTGACCACCCCGCTGTCGATGGCGCGGATGTTGCGCGACACCACGCTTTGCAGCGCGGTGATGGTGTGGGCCGCCACCAGCACCGGGTCGATGTTCTGGTAGGGGTGCGCGCCATGGCCGCCGCGGCCCGTGATCTCGATGGTGACGCGGTCCGACGCGGCCATCATCGCGCCGGAGTTCAGGCCGATGGTGCCGGGCCGCATATGCGGCCAGTTGTGCATGGCAAACACGGCCTGCACCGGAAAGCGCTCGAACAGGCCGTCGTCGATCATGGCCTTGGCCCCGGCGTAGCCTTCTTCGCCGGGCTGGAAAATCAGCGCCACCGTGCCGTCGAAGTTGCGCGTCTCGGCCAGATAGCGGGCCGCGCCCACCAGCATGGCCACATGGCCGTCATGGCCGCAGCCGTGCATCAGGCCTCCCTTGGCCGACTTCCAGGCGAAGTCGTTTTGCTCGGTCATGGGCAGCGCGTCCATGTCGGCGCGCAGGCCGACCATCTTGCCGCTCTTGTTGCTGCGTCCATGGATGACACCGACGACACCGGTCTTGCCGATGCCGGTGTGCACCTCGTCCACGCCGCAGAGTTTGAGCGCCTGGGTCACGCGCTCTGCCGTGTACACCTCTTCATAGCCCAGCTCGGGGTGGGCATGCAGGTCGCGGCGCAGCGCCGTCAACTCCGGGTGGAACTGGGCGATGTGCGCAAATGCGCGCCCGTTGGCTTGGAGCAAGGGTGTGGACATGGGGGCCTAAAACGCAAAGGAGCCAAAACTGTACAGGCTTTGGCGCCACACCCCCGGCGGTGGCGCTAAAAGCCCCGCAAGTCGTCCACCGGCTTCAGCAGCTTGCCGCCCCGCACCACCTCCAGCGTGCGGGTGACGACGTCGATGTTGTTGTCAAAGCTGCCGTGGTCCGCCGGGGCCAGGACCTTGTCGGCACCGGGCAGTGCGGCGACGCACACCTTGGCGCCTTTGAGCACCTTGAACCGGCCCGCGGCCTGCAATTTGGCCTCTTTCACACTGCGCCGCCAGACCCGCAGGCTCTCGTTGGTGGTGGAGCTGCCATCCCAACCCGCATCCCCGCTGTCCAGCACCTCCTGGTAGACCTTGGCCATTCCGGCGATGGGGGTGCGCAAATCGGTTTCCAGCGCGCCCGACACCATGTACAGCAGCGACTTGCGGTAGATGCCCACCACGTTGTCGCCACGCTCCAGCGGGTCGGACAGCACGCTCAGGTGCAGCCGCTGCATCACCTGGGGATTGAAGCCGTAGTGCTGGTTGGCAAACGCCACGCTGCAGGCCGGGGCATACAGGTGGATGGACTGGACTTTTTCCATCGGCACTTTGCGGTACTCCAGCCCCTGCAGCATGTGGCCCAGCAGGATGGCCCCGGCAGAGTGGCCTACCAGGTGGATTTCCAGTTGCTCGCCCCAGGTGTCGATCAGCTGCTGCAGGGAGCGGATGATTTGCTCGCCACCGCGCCGACTTTCAAACGCCAGAGCGGCCACGTGTTTCATCTGGTTCCACACCGGCAGCACGGCGGTGCGGCCAATATGGGTTTCGATGGCCAGGTCGGTCACCTCGGTGGCCTTTTCGATCTGGTCGCCCCACCAGCCACCGGCCAGCGTGGGTTCCTGGCGGGTTTGCTTCTGCAGCAGGCCGCGTATGGATTCGAGCAGCCCGGTCTTCCACACCAGAAACAGCGGGTAGCAGCCGTTGGCCTCAAAGTGCCGCCCCATGGCACGGGCGCGTTTGATGGCATCGCCCTCGCTGTTGAGGCCGCCGTGGGCGTAGATCACCAGGCGCTTCTTGCCGTCTGCCGGGCCGTTGGCCGGGTCGCGGAACCAGGCACTGGGCAGCTCGCAGACCTGGTAGGCCAGGGTGCGGCTGAGGCTGTCTTCGGTGAGGTAGCGGCCCACGCGGCCATCGTCGCCCAGCACCACGCTGTGCTTGTAGGCCTTGTCCACGCCCCACCACTGGCTGGTGTTGGCGGTCTGGGCCAGGCCCGCTGCGCCACCGGCTGCCGCGCTGGCGCTGATGCGGCCTTCCACCACACCGGGCACACCCAGCGCCACCACCCAGGCATCCATGCCGTTGGCCAGCCAGTCGGCATAGCCCAGTACCGCAAAGCCGCCCATGCCAAAGGCGTTGCCCCAGGAGTTCTGCACGATAAAGCCCTGGGCGTTGAAGCCCACCAGCGCAAACGCGTGCCCCCCACCATCGGCCGGGCGGCCATCGAAGGGGATCAAGGGAATGTCTTTGTGCCCGCTGGGCAGCGCCTTGGTTTGCAGCACGGTGTGCCAGCCGTCGTGCGTCAGCGCCGATACAAACACCGCGCCTACCGCCTGGATGGCGGCCTGCAGGTCGGTGATGGACTGCAGCGCGATGCGGTAGTACACGCCCAGGGTCTGGTCGGTGGCGTTTTTGGCATAGCCGTAGCGCGGCTGCGGGGCATCGCGGTGCCAGTATTCCTCCAGGCACACGCCGTGGTTGAACCAGCCCTTGAGCGCGCCCCGGCAGCTGGAGCCGCTGTAGTCTTCGCCCGCGTATTCGTCGTAACGGCGGGCGTAGTTGTAGAGCATGCGCGGGCTCACGGGCGGGATCTCGACCTTGCCCTCGGCCTTGTACCAGCGCAGGTAATTCACCACGCAGGCCAGGCCGTAGCCGGTGCACGCGCCCTCGTTGCCCTGGTCCAGCACCAGCTTGGCAGCGGTGTAGGCAGGCAGGTAGTTCTTGATATTGTCGTCCGTGGGGTAAGCCGCCAGCAGGCCCAGGGGCGGCGGCTGGTAGGCACGGTCGTTCAGGTCGATGGGATCTTTGCGCACCTTGAGCTGGCGCTCGGCGCCCAGCTTCGGCGGCACGGCCTTGGTTACCTTGCCAGGCTTGGTGGATTTGGCGGCCCCCGCCCCCACCGTTCGGGCCACGGTGACCACCAGCTCCTCGGCCCGCTTAAACACATCCTTGAAGCGGTCCAGCCCGTGGCTACCACCGTTGACCAGCTTGCGTGCAGCAGCCAGGTTGCCTGCGGCCAGCGCGGCGCGCAGGGGCACGGACTTGTCGGCCAGAAAGCGGGCCAGCAGCAGGGCCGCAATCTCGGGGGCGTTGGCCAGATCGGCATTGCCGGGCTGCGCCACGCCCAGGTCGATGCCCAAGGCCTTGCCGTAGCGGGCGTAGTTGTCGCGCCCGGTGAGTTGCACAAAGCCACGCCCTTTGAAGCGCGCACCGTCGCCCTTCTGGGTATTGCCCACGCGTTTGCCTGGCCCGGTACCCGGCTCGTACAGGCCAAACGGCAGCCCGCCCGGTGCGGTGTTGAACTGCGACTGGAATTCCGAGATCGGCAAAAAGCCCTCGGTCTCGGCACGGATGCTGCCCAGGGCGGCGCAGACGGTGGGCCAGTCGGTCAGCCCCAGCGCGTCCAGCGCGGCCCCCACGTAGGGCAGGTAGCGGGCGATATTGGCGGGCTTGGTGGCCGGGAACAACTGGCGCACCAGCTCCAGCGACAGCGGCACTTCGAACTTCGGCGCCGGGCGCAAGTCCAGCAGTTGCAGGCAGTACGGCCCCACCACCCCGTCGGCCACCAGGCCCACGCCCGACTGCCAGCGCCGGGCAGCGGCTTCTACGTCCACCGTCATGTCGTCGCCCTGGTCCAGGCCAGGGAAGGCCTGGGCATCGTCGCCCAGTTCCCGGGCCAGAGCCTGGCGCATCGCGGCAACTTCGGGGCCCTGGCTGCCCCGCACCAAAAGTGTGTCCATGTTTGTCTCCCGGTAAGAGAAGACTTCCATTGTGGGCATTCTTGGCTTGACAAGCATCCTTCTTTTGAAGGACAGATCAGCGTTTAGCCACCTCCAGCTCGGTCACCCCTGCGGCCTGGTTGCCCCAGGAAGTGCGGATGTGGGTCAGCACGGCAGCGATGTCGGCATCGTTGAGCACCAGCACAAACGGCGGCATGCCAAACGGGCGCGGGTTGCCTGCGGTGGCCGGTGCAAAGCCGCCATTGCGTACCGCGTGCACCAGGTTTGCGGTACTGGCCATGGTGACGGCGCGGTTACCTGCCAGCGGCGGGTAGGCCCCGGCCACGCCCTGGCCTTGTGCGCCGTGGCACTGGGCGCAGTGCTGCTCGTAGAGCTTCTCGCCGCGTTCGGCATTGCGCGGCGTGGTGGGCACGTCGCGCGCGGGCTGCGCTGGGGTTTGCGGCAGGGCTTTCAGGTAGGTGGCCATGGCGGTCAAATCCTGCGGACTCAGGTGCTGGGTGCTTTGCTGCACCACCTCGGCCATGGGGCCGCGCACACTGCCCTGCGGAGCCACGCCGGTTTGCAGCAGGCGCACGGCATCCTGCAGCGGCCAGTCTTGCACGCTGGCTTCCTGGGCGGAGGTGAGCGAGGGTGCGTACCAGTTTTGCACCGGCATCAGGCCGCCTGCCAGGTCCAGCCGCTCGTCCGTTGCGCCCAGGGCGTTGCGGGCGGTGTGGCAGGCACCGCAGTGGCCCAGGCCACGCACCAGGTAGGCACCGCGGTTCCACTCGGCGGATTGGGCGGGTTCGGGCTGGAAGCTGCTGGGGCTGAAATACAGCGCGCGCCACACGGCCAGGGCCGCCTGCTGGTTAAACGGCCAGCGCAGCGAATGGGGTGTGGCGGGCTGATTGGTAGCGGGCAGGCTGTGCAGGTAGGCGTAGAGCGCGTCGGAGTCGGCGCGGGTCACGCTGGTATAGCTGGGGTACGGAAAGGCCGGATACAGCAACCGCCCATCTTTGGAGCGGCCGTTGTGCAGCGACCGCCAGAACTCCGCCGCCGACCAGCTGCCAATGCCGGTGCGCACATCGGGCGTGAGGTTGCTGCTGTAGACCGTGCCAAACGGCGTGTCGATACCGCGCCCTCCCGCATACGGTGTACCGCCCCGGGTGGTGTGGCAGGCCGCGCAGTTGCCCGCCCGGGCCAGGTAGGCACCGCGCGCCAGCAGCTCGGGCGTGGCGTTGAGGGCGGTGACGGACAGGTCCGGCTCGTCTTGGGTGTTCAGATGCCACACCAACGCAACCAGTCCTACGGCCAAGCCGCACAGAGCGAAGATGACTTTCTTCATGGCGCGCTCCCGCAGGCGATGGCCTGGGCACCGGGCGGCAAGGCGGGTAGCTTGGTGGCCGGATGGGTGTTAGCAGGCAGCGGTTGGGCGGCCAGCCAACTGGCGGCGGCGTTGACTTCGTCGGGGCTGAGCTGGCGCGCCACTGGGCCCATGCAGTCGGGCGCGTGGGCCCGCCGCTGGCCGGTGCGCCAGGCGCCGAGCTGGGCGTTCAGGTAGTCGCGCGGCAAGCCCAGCAGGCCGGGGACATTCGGGGCCACCCCAGTCATCGCCGCCCCGTGGCATTGCACGCAGGCGGGGATCTGGCGCGCGGCATCGCCCTGCTGCACCAGCGCCTGGCCCCGGCGCAGCACTTCGGCGGTCACGTTGGTGGGCTGGGGCGCGGGGTACGGCAGGTCCAGCTGCGAAAAATACTGCGCGATCTCCAGCAGGTAGGCATCGCTGAGCGGATCGACCATTTGCGCCATCAGCCCGTAGTGGCGGCGGCCCTCGCGGAAGTTGAGCAACTGGTTGTACAGATAGCCCGCAGGCTTGCCTGCTATGCGCGGGTAGTAGCCGTCGCTGGCGGCGCGGCCCTCTTTGCCGTGGCAGGCGGTGCAGGCCTGGGTGCGCTGGGCGATGGTGTCTTCAAACGGTGGCGGGGCGGCCTGGCTGGCGGTTGCCGCGAACAGAAACAAGAGAGAAAGAAGTATTTTCACGATGGGCAATCATGCCCCAGTGCCGAGGCCAGAGACAGCAGCAGTAGGCATTTAAAAAACCATACCAGATGCCAAAAATGTAAAAATCTACAGCACAGATGAAACGTTACGAACAACTGGCCGACCTGCTGGCCGCCGACATCCGCTCTGGGCAGCGCGCGCCGGGCAGCCGCATGCCAAGCATCCGCACGCTGACTGCGCAGCACGGCATCAGCCCGTCCACCGCCTTCCAGGCCTACTACCGGCTGGAAGAAAAAGGGCTGGTGCGGGCGCGTGAACGCTCTGGTTACTTCGTCACCGGGGCCGTCGCCCTGCCCGCTCCATTGCCCCGCACCGTGGCCCCACCCGCCCAGGTGGCGGCCAAAGTGGACATCAGCGGCCTGGTGTTTGCCGTGCTGGACGCGGCCCAGCAGCGCGACATTGCGCCGCTGGGCTCGGCCTTTCCTTCGCCCGCGCTGTTTCCGCTGCAGCGCCTGGCCCAGTCGCTGGGCCGCAGCATGCGCCGCAGCTCGCCCTGGGAATCGGTGCAGCACCTGCCCCAGGGCCATGCCGGGCTGCGCCAGCAGATTGCGCTGCGCTATCTGGCCATGGGCATGGCCCAGCCCCCCGAAGACCTGGTGGTGACCAGCGGCGCGCTCGAAGCGCTGAACCTGTGCCTGGCCGCCGTGGCCCAGCCCGGCGACCTGGTGGCGGTGGAGTCGCCCGGCTTTTACGCCAGCCTGCAAACGCTGGAGCGGCTGAAGATGCGGGCGCTGGAAATCCCCGTGCACCCCCAGCACGGCCTGGACCTGGACGCGCTGGAGCAGGCCTTGGGCCGCCACCCGGTCAAGGCCTGCTGGCTGATGACCAGCTTCCAGAACCCCACCGGGGCCAGCCTGTCGGCGGCTGGCAAACAGCGGCTGGTGGCCCTGCTGGCCCGCCACCAGATCCCGCTGATCGAAGACGATGTGTACGGCGAGCTGTACTTCGGCAACCAGGCCCCGCTGCCCGCCAAGGCCTATGACCAGCACGGCCTGGTGATGCATTGCAGCTCGTTCAGCAAAACCCTGGCCCCCGGCTACCGCGTAGGCTGGGTAGCGCCCGGACGCTTCGGCCCGCGCATCGCGCAACTCAAGCTGATGACCACCCTGGGTGCCAGCCTGCCCGCCCAAGCTGCCCTGGCCGACTACCTGCAGCACGGCGGCTACGACAAGCACCTGCGCCGCCTGCGCCATGTGCTGGAGTCGCAGCACGCCAGCCTGGTGGCGGCCATCGCCCGCTACTTCCCCGCCGACGTGCAGGTGTCGCAGCCTGGCGGTGGCTACTTTGTGTGGGTGGCTTTTGCGCCCGGCTTTGACGCGCTGGCCTTGCACCAGCAGGCGCTGGCCCAGGGCATCAGCATCGCGCCGGGGCCGATGTTCTCGGCCCGGCAGGGTCTACGCCACTGCATCCGCCTGAATTTCGGTCACCCCTGGGATGCCCGCATGGAAGCCGCCATGGCCGCGCTGGGAGCCCTGGTGCGCGATTTATAAGAAATCGGCCCTCTGCGCTTATGGAATAAGCGTGAGCAGCTATTAAAAATGTAGTATCTGTGTGTGCGCCGCCGCACAGACGGCGGGCGGGCCAAAGCGCATATTGGCGATTTGCCCACCCAGGATTCCACCATGTCCCTCCGCACCCTCCTCCTGATGTCCGCACTGCTGTGCACCGCCGCCGCACAGGCCGCCGACCCTGCAGCGTCCGCCAGTGCCCAGGCCCGCTACAAGCAGGACATGGCCCTGTGCCACAGCGGCAAGTCCAACCAGAACGTAGCCACCTGCAAGATCGAAGCCGAGCGCGCCCTGGCCGAATCCCGCCGGGGTGGGCTGACGGCGGCCGCGCCCTCCGAGTACCAGCAAAACGCCTTGCGCCGCTGCGCCGTGTTCCAGGGCGATGAACGCACCGCCTGCGAAGTCCGCATGCAAAAACCCGAAGGCGTGGACGGCAGCGCGCAAAGCGGCGGCGTGCTGCGCGAGAGCGTGACCACCGTGCCGGTGCCCGCGCCGCAATAAAAAAACCCGCCGAAGCGGGTTTTGGGGAGCTGCGCCTGGGCGATCAGCCCATGTGCAAACCACCGTTGACCGAGAAGTCCGCGCCGGTAGCGTAGCCACCTTCTTCGGACGCCAGCCAAGAGATGATGGAGGCGATTTCGCTGGGCTTGCCCAGGCGCTTGACCGGAACCTGGGCCACGATCTTGGCCAGCACGTCTTCACGGATGGCGTTGACCATGTCGGTGCCGATGTAGCCGGGGCTGACGGTGTTGACCGTCACGCCCTTGGTGGCCAGCTCTTGCGCCAGGGCCATCGAGAAACCGTGCATACCGGCCTTGGCAGCCGAGTAGTTGGTCTGGCCAGCCTGGCCTTTTTCGCCGTTGACCGAAGAGATGTTGATGATGCGGCCCCAGCCCTTTTCCACCATGTCGGCCACCACTTGCTTGGTGACATTGAACATGCTGTTCAGGTTGGTTTCGATCACCGAATCCCAGTCTTCGCGGCTCATCTTCAGGAACATGCGGTCCTTGGTGATACCGGCGTTGTTCACCAAAATATCAATCGTTCCGTGCTCGGCCTTGGTCTTGGTGAAAGCTTCGACGGTGGAATCCCACGCGCCCACGTTGCCTGCCGATGCGTAAAAGGTAAAGCCCAGGGCCGCCTGCTCAGCGATCCACTTGGCGTGGTCGCGGGTAGGGCCGCAACCGGCAATCACTTTGAAGCCGTCGGCATGCAGACGCTGGCAAATGGCGGTCCCGATGCCACCCATGCCACCCGTGACGTACGCTACTTTTTGAGTCATGTTCTATCTCCTGTTTGTTTTAAAAAATACGCAATAAATTAGCGTTCGATCGTCAAAGCAACGCCCATGCCGCCGCCGATGCACAGCGAGGCAATGCCCTTCTTGGCATCGCGGCGCTGCATTTCGTGCAGCAGCGTAACCAAGATGCGGCAGCCGGACGCGCCGATGGGGTGGCCGATGGCAATGGCACCGCCATTGACGTTGACCTTGCTGGTGTCCCAGCCCATTTCGTTGTTGACGGCGCAGGCCTGGGCAGCAAAGGCTTCGTTGATTTCCAGAAGGTCCAGGTCTTGCGCCTTCCAGCCCGCACGGGCCAGGGCTTTTTGCGACGCAGGCACCGGGCCCATGCCCATGATGGCGGGGTCCAGGCCGGTGGTGGCAAAGCTGGCGATGCGGCCCAGCGGGGTCAGGCCCAGGGCGGCGGCTTTCTTGGCGGTCATCACCATCACGGCGGCAGCACCGTCGTTCAGGCCGGAGGCATTGCCAGCGGTCACGCCACCGGCTTTGTCGAACGCGGGACGCAGGCCGGCCAGGGCTTCGGCGGTGGTCTTCTTGTTGATGAACTCATCGGACGCGAAGATGATCGGGTCGCCCTTGCGCTGGGCAATGCTGAACGGGGCGATCTCGGCCACAAACTTGCCGGCTTCCTGCGCGGCAGCGGCTTTTTGCTGGCTGGCCAGGGCCAGAGCGTCTTGCATGTCGCGGGTGATGCCGTATTTCTTGGCCACGTTTTCGGCGGTGATGCCCATGTGGTACTGGTTGTACACGTCCCACAGGCCATCGACGATCATGGTGTCGATCATCTTCCAGTCGCCCATGCGCTGGCCGTCACGGCTGCCCAGCAGCACGTGGGGCGAGGCGCTCATGTTTTCCTGGCCACCGGCGATGACGATTTCGCTGTCGCCATAGGCCACGGCCTGGGCCGCCAGCATCACGGCCTTCAGGCCGGAGCCGCAGACGGCGTTGATGGTCAGGCCGGGTGTGCCTTGCTGCAGGCCGCTTTTCAGCACCGACTGGCGGGCCGGGTTCTGGCCCGCGCCTGCGGCCAGCACCTGGCCCATGATGACTTCACCGATCTGTTCGGCGGCCAGGCCGCTGCGGGCCAGCACTTCCTTGAGGACGTGGGCACCCAGCTCGGTGGCGGGGGTCTTGGCGAGGCTGCCGCCGAATTTGCCTACGGCGGTACGGGCCGCTGCGACGATGACGATGTCTTCCATTTTTTGCTCCTGGGTCTCGTTGGTAATTGGGATCGGTCGGTGGGTCTAGTGCCTGTCCGCACATTTGTACGGAATGGTTAATTAGCGTTGCAGTGTAGAACCAAGTAGCACATTTTCTGTATACGGATTTCTACTGTGCACGGGCTTTTACGTAGCGGCCCGGTGCGGGTTCAATCGCCTTGAAATCGGCGCTGCCGTACTCGGTAGGTGCAGCAATTTGCTTGCCAGCGTGGCCCTTGAGCCAGGTGGACCAGTCGGTCCACCAGCTACCGGCGTGCTCGGTGGAGGTGGCGATCCAGTCCTCGGCCTTGGCCGGGAAGCTGGTGGCATCGCTGATCCAGTGGCTGCGCTTCTTTTTGGCCGGCGGATTGATCACCCCGGCGATGTGGCCGGATGCGCCCATCACAAAGCGCTTGGGGCCCGGCAGGTGCTGGGTGGAGGCATAGGCCCCGCCAATCGGCACGATGTGGTCTTCGCGCGAGCCGTAGATGTAGGCGGGCATGTCGATCTTGCGCAGGTCGATTTTTTCGCCGCACACCACCGCCTTGCCGGGCTGGACCAGCTTGTTTTCCAGGTAGGTGTTGCGCAAATACCAGGTGTAGAACGGGCCGGGCAGGTTGGTGGAGTCGGAGTTCCAGTACAGCAGGTCGAACGGTGGCGGGGTCTCGCCCTTGAGGTAGTTGCCCACCACGTAGTTCCACACCAGATCATTCGGCCGCAAAAAGCTGAAGGTGCTGGACAAATCGCCGCCGGGCAGCATGCCGCCCTTGCCCATTTGCTGCTCGCGGTACTTCACCATGGCCTCATCCACAAAGATGTCGATGATGCCGGTGTCGCTGAAGTCCAGCAGGGTGGTCAGCAAGGTCAGGCTGGCGATGGGCTTTTCGCCGCGTGCGGCCAGCACGGCAGTGGCTGTGCTCAGAATGGTGCCGCCCACGCAAAAACCCAAGGCATTAATGGTCTTGGCACCGGTGATCTCTTGGGTTATTGCTATGGCTTTAATAGCAGCGTCTTCGATGTAGTTGTCCCAGGTCTTGTTGCCCATGGACTTGTCGGGGTTGCGCCAGCTCACCACAAAGGTGCGGTGGCCCTGCTCTACCGCGTAGCGGATCAGCGAGTTTTCAGGCTGCAGATCGAGGATGTAGTACTTGTTGATGCAAGGCGGCACCAGCAAAAAGGGCTTGGTGTAGACCTTGGCCGTGAGCGGCTTGTATTCGAGCAGCTGGAACAGCTCGTTCTCGAACACCACCGCGCCTTCGGTGGTGGCCACGTTGCGGCCCACCTCGAACAGGCTCTCGTCGGTCATGGACATATGGCCCTGCTGCATGTCGTGCATCAGGTTTTTCAGGCCCTTGGCCAGGCTTTCGCCCTGGGTGTCGATGAGCTTTTTTTGCGCCTCGGCGTTCATGGCCAGGTAGTTGCTGGGCGCAGACGCGGCCATCCACTGCTCGACCGCAAACTGGATACGGGCACGGGTCTTGTCGTCGGCCTCGACCGCGTCGGCCAGGCCCATCAGGGTGCGGCTGGTCAGCAGGTAGGAGGCGGCAGTGTAGGCGGTGAGGGGGTTTTCCGCCCAGGCCTTGGCCGAGAAGCGTTTGTCCTTGGCGATGGCGGCGGCATCCATGCTCTGGTTCCACAGCGCGGCCGATTCTTCCAGGTACTGCTTTTGCAGAGCTTGCAGCTTGGTAGCGGAAAAATTGATCTGGGGTGTAGCGGGCATGCCGCCTGCCGGTAGGCCCAAATCCAGCCCCTGTACCGGCTTGATGGCATCGGCCCAAGCCCGCGACCATGTGTCGCCCAAGGTCTGCTGGAATTGCTGGGCGGATTTGGCCCAGTCTGGATCAGAATGCATGGAAGCTCCTCGCAAAGCGGATTTTTTGGGCCTGTGCCGGGCACGGGCCGTTTTTAGGTTGTAGACGGTAACTGACAGCGGGGCATAAAACCTTGCGGGTACTGCGTAGACCTCTCTGAATTTGAAACAATTTGTATGTACATAGTTCCGATTGGCTGGCTATATGTGGCCCTGATGATGGCTGTCGCCGAGGCGACCAATACTAACGGCACTGTCATGGGCGGCATCCTCACGTTTCTACTGTACGGGCTGGGCCCGGTGTCGCTGGTGGTGTACCTGATGGGCGCGCCCGCGCGGCGCAAGGCGATCAAGCGGCGTGAGGCAGCCGAACAAGCGTCAGCCCTGCAGCCAGATGCAGGCGGCCATGCGCCCGCAGACCCCGCTGCGCCGGTACGAGAAGAAGCGTGACGGCTGGCTGACGGTGCACCAGTCCAGGCCGCCGTCGTTGCCGTAAATGCCTTGCACACCCAGCGCCTGCAAACGCAGCCTGGCCAGACCCGGCAAGTTAGCCAGCCATTTACCCGCGCCGTGGGGCACAAAGCATGCGGCGGCCTCGGGCTGCTGGGCGATGAAGGCGGCGGGCACTTCCGGCCCCACCTCAAAGGCCGTAGGTCCGATGCACGGCCCCAGCCACGCTATTATTTCAGTAGCTGCTTGCGCCGATGGAATAAGCGCCACAGCCCTCATTTCCTTGTAAGTTGCTTCCAGCACGCCCTGCCCGTCCACGCCTAGCAGGCCGCGCCAGCCCGCATGCGCGGCGGCTACCACCGTGCCCTGCATGTCGGTGAACAGCACCGGCAGGCAGTCGGCCACCATCGCGGTACAGGCGATGCCGGGCTGGGTGGTGAGACTGGCATCGGCCACCAGCGGCTCAGGGCTCGGCCCTCTCAGGTGGGCCACCACGCGGCCATGCACCTGCTGCAGGAACACCGGCTGGGCGGCTATTGCGTCGGCCAATGTGGCCCGGTTGGCCTGTACGTCGGCCAGCGCATCGCCCACATGGTCGCCCAGGTTCAGTGCGTCATACGGCGCGGCAGACACGCCGCCCGTGCGGGTGGTGAACACGGCGCGCACCCGCGCGGGTGCAGGCCAGTCCGGCACGATCCAGTCGCTCATTCAAACGACGAGGTCGGCGCAACGCCTACCTCCAGCGTGTCCACCGCGAACTGCCCGCGCTCAAACACCAGGCCCCGGCCCGGGCGGCTGCCGCTGGCGTCGATCTGGCCAATCAGGATGTCGTGGTCCCCGGCGGTCATGGTTTGCTGCAGCGTGCAGTCGAACCAGGCCAGCGCGTCCACCAGTTGCAGGCGCTGGTTTGGCAACCGCACAAATTGCCCCGCCGCAAAGCGCTCGGCCTGGCTGCCCCGGGCAAAGGCCTGGGCCAGTTCCTTGTGTTCGATGCCCAGCACGCTGACGGTGTAGCCGCCGCCGCGCACAAAAGCCTCATGGCTGGCGCTGCTGTGGCGGATGTTCCACAGCACCAGGGCCGGGTCCAGCGACACGGCGTTGAACGAGCTGCAGGTCATACCCCAGTCCTGCCCGTTCCAGTGGGTGGTGACCAGCGTCACCCCGGTGGCAAAGCAGCCAAACGCATCGCGCAGTTCACGGCTCATGGGTGGAGGAAGAGAAGCCGGGTAGCTTCTGTAAAGAGATGTACATAGGGTCAGTTTACCCATAAGCGATGACCGG
This sequence comes from Rhodoferax sp. LS1P39, assembly GCF_056521425.1. NCBI lineage: Bacteria > Pseudomonadati > Pseudomonadota > Betaproteobacteria > Burkholderiales > Comamonadaceae > Rhodoferax > Rhodoferax sp. LS1P39. Next base: position 547,941 of record NZ_JBWMAV010000001.1, read on the forward strand.
ACAACAGGCAGGTATAAACCGACTAAAGTACGCTCCTTCCATGCCCTCCCCCATGCAACTCGTCCCCCACGCCATCCTCTGCGAAGGCTGCGACGCGGTCTATCCCAAGACGCGGCTGCAGCCGGGTGAAACCGCGCGTTGCAGCCGCTGCGGCACCGAGCTGGAGCGCTACCAGGGCGATGCCCACCAGCGCATGCTGCCGCTGGTGCTGGCGGGCCTGCTGATGTTTGCGGTGGCCAATCTGTTCCCCATCGTGACCATCGTGATTGGCGGCCAGGTCAGCGACACCACCCTGGTGGGCGCGGTGGCCGCCCTCACCGACGAAGGCCTGGGCGAGGTGGCAGCGCTGGTGCTGGCCACCACCCTGCTGTTTCCGCTGCTGCAACTGCTGGTGCTGCTGTATTTGCTGCTGCCCCTGCCCGGCCCGCGCCGCACGACCTGGGGCTTTGCCGCGCTGGTGAAACTGCTGCAAATGCTGCAACCCTGGGGCATGGTGGAGGTGTTTTTGCTGGGCGTGCTGGTGGCCATCGTCAAGCTGACCAGCTCGGCCGAGGTGATTGCCGGCCCGGCGCTGGGCGCGTTTGTGGCGCTGACGGTGCTGCTGACGGCCATTTTGTCGTTCCCTCCGCGCAACTTCTGGCATCTCGCGTTCGATACGGTGCCTGATGGGCCAAAGCCATGAGCGACCCGAAATCGGCTCGCTCGCTAGGCCTGATAGCCTGCCACCCTTGCGGCGCAGTCTGGCAGGGGGCCACCGAGGGCGCGGCCTGCGGGCGCTGCGGCAGCCCGCTGCACCGCCGCAAACCCGACAGCCTGAACCGCACCTGGGCGCTGCTGGTGGCCGCCTACCTGATGTACCTGCCCGCCAACCTGCTGCCGGTGATGGTGACCAGCAACCTGCTCACCACCAAGCAAGACACCATCATGAGCGGGGTGATCTACTTCTGGGTGACCGGGGCCTGGGGCCTGGCCACGGTGGTGTTTGTGGCCAGCTTTCTGGTGCCGCTGTTCAAGCTGGGCGCGCTGACCATCCTGTGCTGGATGGCGCAGCACCACAGCCCCCACAACCGGGCCGACCGGGCACGGCTGTACCGCATCGTCGAAGTGATTGGCCGCTGGTCGATGCTGGACGTGTTTGTGGTGGCGCTGCTGGCCGGGCTGGTGCGCATCCAGGGGCTGGCCGAAGTCAACGCCGGGCTGGGCATCGCCGCCTTTGCCACCGTGGTGGTGCTGACCATGCTGGCCGCTTTAAGCTTTGACCCGCGCCTGACCTGGGACGACCCCGAGCCGCTTTCTACCGACCACCTTTTGCACCATCGACCGCATGAGCCCACCTGAACCTTTGCCCACCGATCTTCCAGCCGATTTGCCCGCCCCCACCGTCACCCGCGCGCGCCGCTGGCTGCCGTCGCTGGTGTGGATCGTCCCCATCGTGGCCGCGCTGGTGGGCATCACCCTGGTGGTCAAAACCCTGCGCGACCGGGGGCCGGTGATCGATATAACCTTCAACACCGCCGAGGGGCTGGTGGCGGGCAAGACCAAGGTCAAGTACAAGGACGTAGAGATCGGCTCGGTCACCGCCATCACCCTGGCCGAGGACCGCTCCCGCATCATCGCCACCGTGCAGCTGCAAAAAGAGGCCAAGAGCTTTGTGGCCAGCGACACCCGGTTCTGGGTCATCCGGCCCCGGCTGGAGGCCGCCGGGGTCAGCGGCCTGGGCACCCTGCTGTCGGGGGCCTACATCCGCGCCGACGCAGGCAGCTCCACCGACACCCGCAGCACCTTCACCGGGCTGGAAGTGGCCCCGATCGTCACCCGCGATGCCTCGGGGCGGCAGTTTGTGCTGCGCGCCAGCAACATCGGCTCGCTGGACATCGGCAGCCCGCTGTACTTTCGCCGCATCAAGGTCGGCCAGGTGGCGGCCTACGCGCTGGACGAAGATGGCAAGGGCGTCACCCTGCGCGTCTTCGTCAACACCCCGTATGAGAAGTTTGTGGGTGCCAACACCCGCTTCTGGCATGCCAGCGGCGTGGACGTGGAGGTGAACGCCAGCGGCTTCAAGCTGCGCACCCAGTCGCTGGCCACCGTGGCGCTGGGCGGCATTGCCCTGCAAGCGCCCCAGGATGCCACCGGCCCGCAGGCCAGCGAAAACACCAGCTTCACCCTGGCCGACGACGAAACCACCGCCCTCAAGGCCCCCGACGGCCCGGCGCAGACGCTGCTGCTCAACTTTAACCAGTCGCTGCGCGGCCTGAGCCCGGGTGCCACGGTGGACTTTCGCGGCGTAGTGCTGGGCAAGGTGGTCTCCATCGGCGTGGAATTTGACCGCAGCAAGCGCCAGTTGCGCATGCCGGTGCTGGTCGAGATCTACCCCGACCGCCTGGGCTCTGCGTCCGGTGCCCTGCCATCCGAAACCCCCGCGGTGCAACAGCAGCGTCTGCAGCAAATGGTGGCCCGGGGCCTGCGCGCCCAGTTGCGTACCGGCAGCCTGCTGACCGGCCAGTTGTACGTGGCACTGGACTTCTTCCCCAAGGCACCGGCCGTGGAGTTGGCCAGCCACAAAGGCGGCGATCCCGGCATCAACCCCATCGAGATCCCCACCCTGCCCAACGGCCTGGACGAGCTGCAGAACCAGGTGTCGGAAATCGTCACCAAGGTCAACAAAGTGCCGTTTGAGCAGCTCAGCAACGACCTGCGCAAAACCCTGGCTACGCTGGACAAGACCCTGGCGGGCGCCGAGCAACTGGTGAAAAAGCTCAACAACGACGTGGCCCCGGCGCTCACCGCCGCCATGCAAGACGCACGCACCACCCTGGGCGCTGCCAACCGCACCCTGGGCACAGCCGAGCGCACCCTGGCCGACGACGCGCCGCTGCAACAAGACCTGCGCCAGACCCTGCGCGAAGTCAACCGCGCCGCCGCCTCCATCAAAGTGCTGACCGACACCCTGGAGCAGCACCCCGAGTCGCTGCTGCGCGGCAAGTCCGAGAAATCCGAGGAGAAAAAATGAAGTTGAAGTACGCCACCGGGGCCTTGGCCCTGCTGCTGGCCGCCTGCGCCACCCCGCCCGCCACCCGCCACTACAGCCTGGCCCCCACGCTGCCACCGGCACCCTCCAGCGCGCTGCAGATCGAGGTGCCGCCCATCGCCCTGCCCGAGCGCCTGGTGCGCCCGCAACTGGTGGTGCGCAGCGCGACCAACCCGTTTGAGGTGCTGGACACGCACCGCTGGGCCGCCCCCTTCAACAGCGAGCTGCACGACGCGCTGGCCAGCGGCATCGGCCAGCAACTCGGGGCCATCGATGTCAGCACCGGCGGCCGCCTGGCCGGGCAGCCGGTGTACCGCATCGCCGTGCAACTGCGCCAATGGGATGCCGCTGTGGACCAGCAGGTGCAGGCCAGCTTCAGCTGGACCATCCGCCGCAGCGACGGTGCGCGCAACCTGGCCTGCCAATGGAGCCAGTCTGAGCCCGTAGGCGTGGGTATCGCCGCCCTGGCCCAGGGTGCGCAGCGGCTGACCCAGCGCGCCGCGCAAAGCATGGCCGCGTCGGTCAAGGCGCTGGAAGCGGACGCTGCCGCCACCTGCCCTGGTTAAACCACTGCTATATTTAGAATAGCTGCTTGTGCTGATGGAATAAGCGCTGGAGGTCTATTTCGTTTGTAAGTGGGAGGCGGGCGGGGCGAAGTGCACGATCTTCCACACCACCGCCGTGAAAGCCATTACCACCAGCAGCATGCAGCCATAGGCCCAGCGCAGCCCCACCCAGTCCGACAGACTGCCCACCACCACCCCGGCCAACTGCGACCCCAGGCTGAAGCCCAGCATCAGCAGGGCCGACAGCCGTGAAGCCTGGCCCGGTGCCGCGTCGATCATGGTGGCCAGCAGCACCGGAAACACCACCCCCACGCCCAGGCCAAACAGCAGATTGCCCACTGCGGGCAGCGCCCAACCGCCCACGCCCGGCAGCAGCACGTTCAGCGCCATGCCCGCCAGCGCCAGCAGGTTCAGCCGCCACAGCTTTTGCCGTATCGACCAATTGCTGTGGAAAAACGCCTGCCACAGCCGCGCCGCCACCATGCCCGCCACAAAAAACTGCAAACCCACCCGCGCGGCGTTGGGGCTGAGCTGCTGGGCGTTGATGCCGTAACTCACATACCAAAAGTTCTGGCCCCACTCCAGAAAGCCTGCCAGCACCCCGCCCGCCACCGTCCAGGCGATCACCGGGCGGCGCAGCAACTGCACGTAACTGAGTGCGCCGCCCGCCCCTCCAGCCCCATTTTCTGCGGCGTGGTGCGGCGAGCCCAGCTGCGCAAAATACCGGCGCGGCCAAAACAGCAGCAGCACCGACAGCAGCGGCAACAAATACAGCGCATAGGGCGCGCGCCAATTGGTGTTGACCGTCTGCACGCCAATCACCAACAGGGGCGACAGCAAATTGCCCAGGCTGAAGGCCACGTCCACCATGCTCAGCAGCCGGGCGCGCAGCTCAGGCTGCGGGCTCACATCGGCCAGGATGCCGTGCGCCAGGGTGAACAGCGCCGTCTCCACCAGCGCCACCACAAAAAACCCCAGCAGCAGCGTGCCGAAATTGGGTGACAGCACGACCAGCCCAATCGATAGCAGCGCGACGGCGGTGTAGCCCAAAAACAAGGGCCGGGGCGGGTAGCGCTGCGCCATGCGCCCGCCCTGCAAAGCCCCCAGCACCGAGCCGCTGGACCACACCATCATCAGGATGCCCAGCTGCTGGTAGTTGTCGAGTTCCTCGCGCAGCTCGGGCGTGACCGCCCCCAGAATGGCGGCAAAAATGCCCGCTCAGAACGCGGTGTAGATCACCACCCAGGCCAGGTAGGGGATGGTGCGGATAAAGTCTTTGAATTTCACAGTAAACGTTGGTTAGAAGATAGTCCAATAAGACCGGCGATTGTCGCGATTACAAAGCGTTAACGCAGGCTGTGGAACCGATGCCGGGCGTACCCTGTCAACCACACACCGTTTGGCGCGTCATAGATTGATGCCCAAACCTATTTCCCTAGGAACTTCCATGCGTTTTGTCTCCAGCGTCCTGACCGCCACCCTGCTCGCCACCGGCCTCAGTGCCTGCGTGGTCGCGCCGCCCTACCAGCAAACCTCTTATCCGCAACCCACCTACCAGCAGGCCCCCCAGCCCATGCAGCAGGCGCAGCGGGTCGACACGGGCCGCGTGGCGCAAATGGAACTCGTCCGCACCCAGGAACGGCCCCAGGCCACCGGCGGCGGCGCGCTGATTGGCGGCATCCTCGGCGCGGTCATAGGCCACCAGATCGGCGGCGGCTCGGGCCGGGCTGCGGCCACCGTGCTGGGCGGATTTGGTGGCGCAATTGCAGGCAATGCCATCGAAGGCCAGCAGCAACCCGGCCAGCTCAACGAGTCCTACCGCGTGGGCGTGCAAGGCGACGACGGCAGCTACCGCTATTTCACCGTACCGGTGCAGGCCGACCTGCGCGTGGGTGACCGGGTGCGCATGGGCAACGGACAACTCTTCCGGTATTGATAAATTTAAGCCTTTTAGGGCGCTAGCGCTTATTCCATCAGCATGAGGAGCTACTCTTTAGATAGCAACTGCCAAGCCTGCGCATAGCCCAGTTGCCGCAGGGTGTGCACCGCCCGCTGGCTGCGCTGGCCACTGCGGCAAACAAACACCAGCGCTTGGGGCGTGGCACCCAGCCAGTCGGCCAGATAGCCATCCAGACTCCCCAACGGCACATTCAATGCCGTGCGGCCACAGCCCAAAGGCTGGGGGTCGGCGGCATGTTCCTGGGGTTCGCGCACGTCCACCAGCAGGGCGCGGGGATGCTGCTGAAAAAAGTCGGCCAGTTGGGCAGGCACCAGGTGCATGGCCGCGTCCACCTCCAAGGGCGGGCCGCAGCGCAGCGCCTCGGCAGCATCGGTACGGGCTCGCAACGCGGTGCCGCACTGGGCGATGCGGGCGCAGGCGGCCTGGATAAAGTCCGCATCGGCCATCGCCCCAAACGACATGCGCACCGCCGATGCGGCCTGCCAATCGGGCACGCCCATGGCCTGCAGCACATAGCTGGGTGCCGCCTTCTTGGCCGAACACGCACTGCCCGCGCTGACCTGCACGCCCACGGCACCCAGGGCATCCACTACCGCGCTGCTGGGCAAGCCGGGCACCGAGAAGTTCAGGGTGGTAGGCAGACTATCGTCCCACCTGGCATTGAAGACGATTTCGGGCCATACCGCCCGTAGACTGAGCGTGAGAAGCTCTCGAAACTGTAGCATCTGGGTAGGGCTGCTGAAGCTGCCGCCGTCCTCCAGCGCCTGCAGCACCGCGCCCAGGGCCGCGATGCCCACCATGTTCTCTGTCCCCGAGCGCAAACCGTCTTCCTGCCCACCCCCGGCCATTAACGGGGTGAACGGCGCGCCCGGGCGCACGTACAGCAGGCCAATGCCCTTGGGCGCGTACAGCTTGTGGCCGGAAAACGGGGCGTAGTCGATGCGCGTCTGCGCCAGGTGGAGGGGTAACTTGCCCAAGGCCTGCACGCAGTCCACCAGCCAGTAGGCGTGCGGGGCCACCTCGGTCAGCACGGCCTCGATGCCCGCCAGGTCTGACACCACGCCGGTCTCGTTGTTGGCAGCCATGGTGCATACCAGTGCCGCCTGCGGTGCCAGGGCGCGCAAAGCGGCTAGGTCGTGCCGCCCGCTGCGCGCCACCGGCAAGGCCTGCAGTTCCAACTGCAAGCCCAGCACCCGGTTCCAATGCGCCAGGCTTTCGGGCACGGCCTTGTGCTCGGTGGCCCCGTACAAAAGTAGCGTGCCCACCGCTTCGCCACGCGCCATTCGCTCCCGCACGGCACACAGGGCGGACAGCACCGCCGTCTGGATGCCTTCGGTGGCACCGCTGGTGAACAGCACGTCGCCTTCACCCGCACCCAGCACCCGCGCCGCACGGGCACGCACGGCATCGACCAGTTGGCGGGCCTGCACACCCGTGGCATGCGTGCTGCTGGGGTTGCCAAACACAGCCCCCATGGCGTATTGCGCGGCGGCCAGGGCGGCGGGCAACACGGGGGTGGTGGCGTTGCAATCGAGATAAATGGTGGAGTTCATGGCGGTGAATCCTACCTACCCAGTCTGAAATACGGATTCCAAAAATATTACAATCAAGTCAAATAAAAGAACAAATAAACCATATTTTTTAAAAATGCAGCATGAACGAACTTGACCGACTGGACTACGCCATTTTGGGCGCGCTGCAGGTCGACGGCAGCCTGTCGGTGGCCGCGCTGGCCGAGCGGGTGGGCCTGTCCACCACCCCCTGCTGGAAGCGCCTGAAACGCCTGGAAGACGACGGCTATCTCACGGGCCGCGTGGCGCTGGTGGACCGGCACAAGGTGGGCCTGCCCATCACCGTATTCGTCAGCATCCGCACCGCCCAGCACGACGAGAAATGGCTGGCCCAGTTTGCCGCTGCCGCATCCGCCCTGCCCGAGATCCAGGAGCTGCACCGTATGAGCGGCGACGTGGACTATCTGCTCAAGGTGGTGACCACCGACATCGGCGGTTACGATCGCTTCTACAAAAAGCTCATCCAGGCCGTGCCTTTGAGCGGCGTGTCATCCGCCTTCTCCATGGAGCAAATCAAGTCCACCACGGCCCTGCCGCTGGATTTAGTCTCTTTTGGCAGTACATCCAGCAGCACCAAAACATAGAAAGTACCCCCATGGCCATCCAATGGTTCCCCGGTCACATGCACCTGACCAAAAAAGCCATCACCGAGCGCCTCAAAGAGACCGACGTGGTGATCGAGCTGCTGGACGCGCGCATGCCCGGCTCCAGCGCCAACCCCATGCTGGCCGAGCTGATCGGCAGCACGCCCACCCTGAAAATCCTGAACAAGCAGGACATTGCCGACCCGGCCCGCACCGCCCTGTGGCTGGCGCATTACAACGCCCTGCCCGGCACCCGCGCCATCGCCCTGGATGCCAGCGAAACCGCCCCCGCCCAGCGCCTCATCCCCGCCTGCCGCTTGCTGGCCCCGCTGCGTGGCGGCATGGTCAAGCCCATGCGGGTGCTGATTTGCGGCGTACCCAACGTGGGCAAGTCCACGCTGATCAACACCTTGAAGGGCAAACGCGCCGCCAAAACCGGCGACGAAGCGGGCATCACCAAGCTGGAGCAACGCATCGTGCTGGCCGACGACTTCTATGCCTACGACACGCCCGGCATGCTGTGGCCGCGCATCATCGTCGAGCAAAGCGGCTACCACCTGGCCGCCTGCGGCTCGATTGGCCGCAATGCGTTTGACGAAGAAGAAGTGGCGCTGGAGCTGCTGCTGATTCTGCAAAAGCACTACGCGGGCTTTGTCGAAGAGCGCTACAAGCTGGACCCCATCCTGGGCTTGACCGACATCGCCGTGCTCACCGAGATCGCCCGCAAACGCGGTGGGCTGCTGGGCGGCGGCAAAGTCAACCTGCAAAAAGCCGCCGAGATCGTGCTCACCGAATTCCGCGCCGCCACCTTGGGCCGCGTCACCCTGGAAACCCCGGACGAATTCGCCCAGTGGCTGGCCGTGGGCCAGGCCGCCGACACCGCGCGCCAGGCGAAGAAGGACGCCCGCAAAAACAAGAAACCCGCAGCGTCCGAGTCCGCCGAGTAACACTCTTTCAAACGTCAAAAAGCCGCTGGATTTGCACCCAGCGGCTTTTCTAGTTATTTGCCTTTAAGCCAACCCGATCAGGCTGGCGGTCGTTCGATTAGAACTTGTGGTTGATACCGACCAAAGCGATGTCGTGCTTCTTGGTGGTCACACCAGCAGAAGTCTTGGCGTTGTCAGCCTCGAAGCCAGCGTAAATGGTGCTGCGCTTGGACAGAGCGTACTTGGCGCCCAGGCCCCAGCCCTTGCGCTTTTCGCTGCCAGCGGTAGCGTTGTTCTTCGACTGAGCGTAGCTGCCCGACAGGGTCAGAGCCGCGCCGACAGGAACGTCCACACCCAACTGGTAGTCGGTTGCGTCGGAGTCGTTCACGTTGGCCATGTTTTCTGCCTTGCCGTAGGTACCCAGCAGTTTTGCAACGCCCAGGTCATAGGAGGCACCCAAACGCAGGTACTTCTTGGCAACCACTGCACCGGTGGATTTTTCGTTCTGGTAACCCAGATGCGCAGCCACAGGGCCGTTAGCATAGGCAACAAACACGCTTGCCACAGAGCCAGCACCGACGGTAGCGGTCTTGTTCTCGCCCAGGCTGTAGCTCACTGCTGCGGTCAGGCCGCTGAAGTTAGGCGTAGCGTAGTAGAAGGTGTTGCCAGGACGCGAGGTGTAGCCAGTGGACTTGAACACCGAGTTCATAGGCGACAGCAGCGAGTCCCAAACTGCGTTGGAAGCACCGCTCACATCGTCAAATGCGGTGGTGGTCAGGCCCAGACGGGTCTCACCGAAACCACCAGCCAAACCAACCCATGCCTGGCGCGCGAAGGCGGCAGGCGTAGCAGGTGTGGTGGCTGCAAAACCGGGAACCGCTTTGGCGGTGCCGTCGTCTGCATTGAAACCTTGTTCAAACTTGAAGTTGGCAGTCAGACCGCCACCCAGATCTTCGGAACCGCGCAGGCCCCAACGCGAGGTGTTCACGTTGCCGCTCTTAACCAGAGCTTGGCGAACGCCAGTGGTAACACCAGCAGCCGTGGTGGAAGTCTTTTCGCTGGCCAAGTTCAGATCAACGATACCGTACAGGGTCACGGACGATTGGGCCATGGCAGCGCCGGAAGCGGCGAGAACTGCCAAAGCGATCAGGGATTTTTTCATTCAAATATCTCCAAAGATTGAAAGATGTCGGGTTCGCAGTCTGGCTGCCACCTCAACGTTACTTCTTGGTCAGAAGCTGCCGCGATTACACCAGACGGCTTATAAACATTAGGTGAATAGCTTGTCACATTCCCAAATATGTTGAATTTAAACAACGGTTTTTGCCCGATTTGCATGCAGGCCAAGGCAAGCCCATCCATAAAGTAACCAATTCGTAACTTTGGCCAGTTTTGTTACACACTCAACGAACTGGTGTTGTAACTTTGCCAACGGGAAACACAATGGACATCCGAAGTGAACTGCGCCGCCCTTGGAGAAGCGCGGTTACACAGGGTTTTTACCTGTAAAAAAAGTCGCACAAGCGACCAGCATCCGCCTGTAATTTGGCAACATCCAGGCTCACGCAGCCAGGTGAACGCCTCAAGTTCGCTATGAAAACAGCAGCACGGCTGCGCTATTTAAGAATTACTCTGGAGCACGTATGAAGAAGATGACTTTGGTTTCTGCAGCCGCACTGGCCTGTATCGCCACCACCACCATGGCACAGGAATCCGCCACCAGCGTTACGCTGTACGGCATTGCCGACGCGGGCATCAACCACGTGACCGGACTGAAGCAGGGCTCCGTCACCCACTTGGCCAGCGGCATCATGGAGGGCTCGCGCTGGGGCCTCAAGGGCAATGAAGAACTGGGCGGCGGATACAAGGCCATATTCACGCTGGAGAGCCGGGTGGAACTGGATACCGGCGCGTCCTACAACACCACCGCATCGGGCTCACAGCTGCCAGACCGGGTATCGTTTGCCAACCAGATGGGTTTGACATCGGCCAGCCCCCAGGTCCAAGCCCTGTACCAGGGTTTGGTGGCGGGTGCAGGTGCCGTGATCGGTTCCTCCCTGGGCGTGAATGTCCGCGAAAAAAATGTGTTTGACCGGCAGCTCTATGTCGGCTTGGTGACCCCCGTGGGTGCCATCACGGCGGGCCGCCAGTACACCCCCGGTTATTTGGCGGTAGGCGCGTTTGACTCTATGCACACCGAGTCCAGCCTGGCCGTGGGCCAACTGGTGGCTGTACCGGTATCTTTCACGATCCGTACCAGCAACTCGGTGCAGTACGCCATTAAAACGGGTGGACTCACCGCCACCGCCATGTATGCCTTCGGCGAAGTCGCTGGTAACAACTCTGCAGGCCGCCTGCTGGGTGCCATGGCGATGTACAAGGGCAATGGTTATGGCATTGGCGCGGGATACAACACCCAAAAGAACGAACTCGGCCAGAAATCACTGACCAATGCAATTCTGGGCGCATCGGTGGACATTGGCCCCGGCGTTCTAAGTGCTGTTGCGGCCAATATCAAGGATGACAATCCTGCAGGCTTGTCCGGAATTGCCGCGGCCCTAACTCCCGGCGCGGTTCAAAATGCCGGCCCCGTCCTTGGCCCGGTGCTGGCTCTGCAGGTACAAAACGCCTTCATCAATAACTTCAAGCAAGACTCCAATGTGTTCCACATCGGCTACCGCATGACCATGGGTGCCAACACCGTCACCGTGGCGTACAACACCATGAACGACAAAACCGCAGCCAATGCCGACCGTGCCTCGTATGGCGTGGCCTACACCTATGCGCTGTCCAAGCGTACCGATTTGAACGCTGTCCTCACCCACTTCAACAACAAGAACACCTCGCAGCTGGCCCCCGGCGGCAACGGTTTTCTGGGTGGCGTCACCCGTGCGGCAGGCGTGGATTCCAACAACGTGGCCTTCGGCATCCGCCACCGCTTCTGATCTACCGGCCTGAACGGCCTGTGCTGAAAAGTCCTCCCCTGCGGAGGACTTTTTTTTGGACGGCAGCCACCGGATGCGCTTGCTTTACAGTGGCGAGATGTCTTCATCCAGCCCACGCCTGTCCTTGCCCCGACTTCCCACCCTCGACCAGCTGTGCCGCGCCGCTGACACCGCGCTGCGTACGGTATTCACCCAGCCGCACGCCAGCCGCAGCTGCCCGACGGTGCCCGAACGCGCCACCGAACTCAGCCCTGCGGACAAGGCCCACGCCGGGGCTTTGATGCGGGTCAACCATGTGGGCGAGGTGTGTGCCCAGGCGCTGTACACCGCGCAGGCGCTGGTCACCCAAAGCCCCACGCTGCGCAGCCATTTCCTGCACGCCGCAGACGAAGAAACCGATCACCTGGCCTGGACGCGCCAGCGGCTGGACGAGCTGGGCAGCCACCCCAGCGTGTTGAATCCCCTGTGGTACGCCGGGGCCTTTGGGCTCGGGCTGGCCGCTGGTCAGTTCGGCGGTGACCGCTGGAGCCTGGGCTTTGTGGTGGAAACCGAAAACCAGGTGGCTGCGCATCTACAAAGCCACTTGGCACACCTGCCCGCCGACGACCATGCCTCGCGCGCCATCGTGGTGCAGATGAAAGACGACGAAGAGCGCCACGCGCAACAGGCCACGCTGGCCGGCGCGCTGGACCTGCCCGCGCCTGTCAAAACCCTGATGACGCTGGCCGCCAAGGTGATGACCACCGTGGCGTACAAGATTTAATAGTACTTACGCGGCGCCCCTGTACCACCCTTCGGGCTTACAGGGGGAACTTGCGTAAGTCCTGTTTAAGCCGCTTCGACCAGATCAAAGCTGGTGGTAATTTCTGCCGTCTTGCCCAGCATGATGGTGGCGGAGCAGTATTTGCCGTGGCTCATGGCGATGGCGCGCTCGACCGCGGTGGCGGGAATGCCTTTGCCAGTCACGGTGAAATGCATGTTGATCTTGGTGAACACCTTGGGATCGACCTCGGCGCGCTCGGACACCAGCTTGACCGAGCAGCCGCGCACATCGTGGCGGCCCCGCTTCAAAATCAGCACCACGTCATAAGCGGTGCAGCCGCCGGTGCCCGCCAGCAGGGTTTCCATCGGGCGCGGGGCCAGGTTCTGTCCACCGTTTTCAGGTTTGACCGCGTCGGGCGCGCCGTCCATGGTCAAGGTGTGGCCGCTGCCGGTTTCGGCGACAAAGCCCATGCCCGAACGGGTGCCCGCTGCGCCGGTCCAACTGACTGTGCATTCCATGCTGCTGTCTTTCTTTAACTAAATTACGGAGGAAACTGCCCGATTTTGCCCGCGCTGCCAACTTGTTCACGCTTTTCGCCACACCGAACGTGCTGCATCGCAACATCACTAAGGGAAAACGATTACAATCAACCCATCGTAGCAAAGTTACTTTGTTACCCCGGTTGTCTCCTCCACCCTCTGAAAAGGTGGATTTAAGCCCCGAGTCGCAAGACTCGGGGCTTTTTTTATGCCTTTTCAGAACGGTTTTGGCTGCCCCTTATCATCCAAGACCCAGGAGGATTAATGACAACCGCACCCGCCAAAGCTGTAAAAGCCCCCAAGCCGCTCACCCCCGCCGACTATCTGAAAAAGATTCTGACTGCCCGCGTCTACGACGTGGCGATTGAAACTGCGCTGGAACCCGCCCGCAACTTGAGCCAGCGCTTGAACAACACCGTGCTGCTCAAGCGCGAAGACACCCAGCCGGTGTTCAGCTTCAAGCTGCGCGGCGCGTACAACAAGATGGCGCACCTGTCCCCGGCGCAGCTCAAGAAAGGCGTGATTTGCGCCTCGGCCGGCAACCACGCCCAGGGCGTGGCCATGAGCGCCCGCAAGCTGGGTGCCCGCGCCGTGATCGTGATGCCCACCACCACGCCCCAGCTCAAGGTGGACGCGGTGGCGGCACTGGGCGGCGAAGTGGTGCTGTTTGGCGACAGCTATACCGACGCCTACAACCATTCGCTGCAACTGCAGAAAAAGCAGGGCCTGACCTTTGTCCACCCCTTTGACGACCCGGACGTGATCGCGGGCCAGGGCACGATTGCCATGGAAATCCTGCGCCAGCTGCAAAGCCTGGGCTCGCAGAAGCTGGATGCGGTGTTTGTCGCCATTGGCGGCGGTGGCCTGATCTCGGGCGTGGCCAACTACATCAAGGCGGTGCGGCCCGAGATCAAGGTGATCGGCGTGCAGACCGAGGATTCGGACGCGATGCTGCAGTCCGTCAAGGCCAAAAAGCGCGTCACCCTGGCCGACGTGGGCCTGTTTGCCGACGGCACCGCCGTGAAGCTGGTGGGCGAAGAAACCTTCCGCGTGGCGCGCGGCCTGGTAGACGACTACATCACGGTGGATACCGATGCAGTGTGCGCCGCCATCAAGGACGTGTTTGTCGACACCCGCAGCATCGTCGAGCCCTCGGGCGCGATGGCGGTGGCGGCCATGAAGCAGTACGTGGCCAAGCACAAAACCAAGGGCGAAACCTACGCCGCCATCCTGTGCGGTGCGAATATGAACTTCGACCGCCTGCGCTTCGTGGCCGAGCGGGCCGAGGTGGGCGAGGAGCGCGAAGCCCTGTTTGCCGTGACCGTGCCCGAAGAGCGCGGCAGCTTCAAAAAGTTTTGCGGCGTGATTGCCGAGCTGCCCGGCGGCCCGCGCAATGTGACCGAGTTCAGCTACCGCATCAACGACGCGGCCAAGGCCCATGTGTTTGTGGGCCTGACCACCCAGGCGAAGGGCGAGTCGGCCAAGATCGCCGCCAACTTCAGCAAGCAGGGCTTCAAGGCGCTGGACCTGACCCACGACGAGCTAGCCAAGGAGCACATCCGCCACATGGTCGGCGGCCACTCCACCCTGGCCAAGGACGAGCGCCTGCTGCGTTTCATCTTCCCCGAGCGGCCCGGTGCACTGCTGAAGTTTCTGACCCTGTTGCGCCCGGGCTGGAACATCAGCCTGTTCCACTACCGCAACCAGGGCGCGGACTATGGCCGCATTCTGGTCGGCATCCAGGTGCCCAAGGCAGACGACAAAGCCTTTGCCAAGTTCCTGGACGCGCTGGACTACCCGTGCATTGAAGAAACGCTGAACCCGGTGTACCGCCTCTTCCTGCAAAGCTAGTGGATTCCGTCCGCCACTACCTGCTGGCCGTCCAGTTCTTCACCCGCATCCCGGTGACCGGGCGGCTGGCGGCCTGGGTAGGCTACAGCCCAGCGATGCTGCGCGCCAGTGCGGCGCACTTTCCCGGCGTGGGCTGGCTGGTGGCGCTGGTGGCCTGCGCGGTGGCGGCCCTCAGCGGCACGCTGCTGCACGGACAGGTGGGCAGTGCCCTGGTGACGGCGGTGCTGTGCACCATCGCCACCGTGCTGCTCACCGGCGGCTTCCACGAAGACGGCCTGGCCGACGTGGCCGATGGCCTGGGCGGCTTTGTTCCGCGCGAGCGCGCGCTGGACATCATGAAGGATTCGCGCGTCGGCGCATACGGCGCGATGGCGCTGGTGCTGGCGCTGAGCGCCAAGATCGCCCTGCTGGCGCTGCTGGACGCGAGCAGCGGCACGGCCTTGCTGGCGGCGCTGGTGGGCGGCCATGTGTGGTCGCGCTTTTGCCCGCTGGTGCTGGTGCGCCTGCTGCCGCACGTGGGCGACACCGCCACGTCCAAGAGCAAGCCCCTGGCCGACCAGATCAGCCGCGGTGCGCTGGGCGTGGCATTTTTATGGTGTTTTATGCCGTTTGTGCTGGTGGTATGGGCGCAAAAAGCTCCTTTTTTAATAGCAGGCATATTGGCCAGCCTGCTGGCATTGGCCTGGATGGGGCGGATGTTCCAGCGGCGGCTGCAGGGTTTTACCGGCGACTGCCTGGGTGCCACGCAGCAGGTCTGTGAGATTGCGTTCTACCTGGGCGCGGCCATCGCTTTATGACGCTCTGGCTGGTCCGGCACGCCCAGCCGCTGGTAGAGCCGGGCATTTGCTACGGCGCGCTGGATGTGGCGGCGGACAGGCTGGCCACGCAAGCCGCAGCAGAAAAACTAGCTGCAGCACTGCCACCGGGGCTGATCGTCATCAGCTCGCCGCTACAAAGATGTGAGCTGCTCACGCTTAATCTATCAGCGCTGAGGCCCGATTTGACCCCTATTTTCGACCCCCGCCTGCGCGAGATGGATTTTGGCGACTGGGAAGGCCAGCGCTGGGATGCCATCGGCCAGCCCGCGCTCAAGGCCTGGACGGATGATTTCGCCCGGCACCGGCCCGGCGGCGGGGAATCGGTACAGATGTTCATGCAGCGGGTGGCCGCGGCCTGGGATGCGGTGGGCACCCAGCCCACGCTATGGATTAGCCACGCCGGGGTGGCACGGGCCTGCGGCTTGCTGGCAGCAGGCACACGCACCCTTGACCGGGCCGACCAGTGGCCGCATGCGGCCCCCGGCTACGGCGAGTGGCTTACTTTCGAACCGGCAACTCCAGCGCAAACGCCGCCGGGCCCTCCAGCCGCGTAGCCAGCTCGGCCCGGCGCGGGCCCACAGATTGCAACAGCAGGTTACCGTCCACCACGCTGCCCACCCGGAACGGCTTGGGCGGCTTGCCATCCACCGAAATCAGTGCCGCGCCACCACGGCCCCGGCCCGCCACCACGCCTGACAGTGCAAACCGGGTCGAAGGATTGACCAGGGGCTCGGAGCCAATGTCCTGCGGCACGGCACCCAGCACGCGGGCCACGGCTGCCGTGTCGAGGGGTAAGGGCATCTGTGTGGACACTGCCGTCTGCGGACCGGCGGCATCGGCCGTGGACTTCAGCCCCCAGTACGCCGCACTGGCCAGCGCCAAAGCCCAGACCGCAAAAGTCACCAGCCGGGGGGCCCAGCGGGATGTAAGGGAATCGGATGAGTTCAGTAACATGGATTGATTATCATCGCTGCCCATGACACACCACAGACTCTCGCCCCGCCGCTTTTTGCACCGCGGCTTTACCCTGATCGAACTGATGGTGGTGCTGGTCATCATCGGCGTGCTGGCCGCGCTGATCGTGCCCAATGTGCTGGAGCGTGCCGACGACGCGCGCGGCACCGCCGCCAAGACCGACGTAAACAACCTCATGCAGGCCCTGAAGCTGTACCGGCTGGACAACCAGCGCTACCCCAGCGCCGAACAAGGCCTGCAGGCCCTGGTGGCCAAGCCCAGCACCAATCCCGTGCCGCCCAACTGGAAGCCCTACGTGGAAAAGCTGCCCAACGACCCCTGGAGCCGCCCCTACCAGTACCTGAACCCCGGCGTGCAAGGCGAGATCGACGTGATGTCCTTCGGTGCCGACGGCCAGCCCGGCGGCGAAGGCAAAAATGCCGACATCGGTAGTTGGCAATAGCCCTTTGACCTCCGCTCAAAAGGGCTTCACCCTGCTGGAGCTGCTGGTAGTCGTCGCCATCATTGCCATTGCCAGCGCAGGCGTGGCCTTTGCCCTGCGCGACAACAGCCAGACCCTATTGGAGCGCGACGCGGCGCGGCTGGCCGCCTTGTTTGAGTCGGCCCGGGCCCAGTCGCGGGCCACCGGGGTGCCAGTACGCTGGCGGCCCACGCCCGAGGGCTTTGTATTTGACGGCCTGCCCGCCAAGGCCCTGCCCAACCGCTGGCTGGGCAATGACACCGTGGCGCGCGACACCGCCCCCATGCTGCTCGGCCCCGAGCCGGTGATTGGCCGCCAGGCCATCGTGCTGCAGTCCATCAGCCAACCCAGCCAGGCCTTGCGCGTCGCCACCGACGGTGCGCGGCCATTCACGGTACAACCCGTCACCCCATGAAGGCACGCGGCTTTACCCTGATCGAAGTGCTGGTGGCCCTGGCCATCGTGTCGATCGCGCTGATCGCCGGGCTGCAGGCCACCCAGGCGCTGACCACCAATGCCACCCGCCAGACCGATGTGCTGCTGGCCCACCTGTGCGCCGAAAACCAGCTCATCGCCATGCGCCTGTCGGCCCAGATGCCCAGCGTGGGCGACAGCACCCAGCAGTGCGAACAGGCGAGCCGCGTATACGAGGTGCGCCTGAACGTGCGGCCTACGGCCAACCCCAGCTTTCGGATCGTGGATGCGCAGGTGTTTGACGGCAGCTCGCCCATCCTGCGCCTGTCCACCATCGTGGGGCGGTTTTAATGCAGGGCCAACGTGGCTTCACCCTGGTCGAGCTGCTCGTCGCGCTGATGGTGATGGCGCTGCTGGCGGTGCTGAGCTGGCGTGGGCTGGACGGCATGACCCGCGCGCAAAGCCAGACCCAGCAGCGCGCCGACGAGGTACTGACCCTGCAAGCCGGGCTGGGCCAGTGGACGGCCGACCTGGATGCCCTGCTGGAGTTGCCCAACGCGTCGGCCCTGGACTGGGACGGGCGCGGCCTGCGGCTCACCCGGCGCAGCAGCGACCCACAGGTCACGGGCCCCCTGGTGGTGGCCTGGACGCGGCGCAGCGTGGACGGCACCGAGCAGTGGCTGCGCTGGCAATCGCCCCCGGTGCACAGCCGCACCGAGCTGGAAAAAGCCTGGAGCAACGCGGCCCTATGGGCGCAAAACCCCGGCGAGGAGGCCCGGCGCGCCGAGGTCGCCCTCACCCCGCTGGCCGACTGGCGCATCTTCTACTACCGCGATGGGGCCTGGAGCAACCCGCTGTCCAGTGCGGCCCCCACCGCGGCCACGGTGGGCGTGGCCACCGACACCAGCATCCCCGACGGCGTGCGCCTGGTGCTGACCCTGCCGCCCGGCCAGGCCCTGGCCGGGGTGATCACCCACGACTGGAATAAACCCACGCTGGGTGGCGGCAAGTCATGAAGCCCGGCCATTTAGTTAAAAAATCGGCAGTCTACGCTTATTCCATAAGCACAAGCAGCTCTTATTTACATAGCAAACATCCCCAGCGCGGTGCCGCCCTGCTGATGGCCATGCTGACGGTCACCCTGGTCGCCACCCTGGCCGCGGCTTCGCTGTGGCAGCAGTGGCGCAGCGTGGAGATCGAGGCGGCGGAGCGCCAGCGCGTGCAGTCTGGCTGGATGCTGACCGGCGCGCTCGACTTTGCCCGGCTGATCCTGCGCGAAGACGCACGCTCTGGCGGGGCCGACCACCTGGGCGAGCCCTGGGCCTTGCCGCTGCAGGAATCCCGCCTGTCCACCTTTTTGGCCGCCGACCGCAACAACACCGGCGGCATGGACAGCGACGAACAACTGGACGCATTTTTGTCGGGCGAGATCACCGACATGCAGTCGCGCCTGAACATCAACAACCTGGTGCAGGACAGCAAGATCTCCGAAGTCTCGCTGGCCGCCTTTGGCCGCCTGTTTGAGCTGCTGAACCTGCCGCCACTGGAGCTCACCCTGCTCAGCACCCAGTTGCAGCTGGCCAAGGACACCCGCAATGCCCGCAACACCGAGGCCACCGTGCCGCTGATGCCGCGCAGCGCGGCGCAACTGGGCTGGCTGGGCCTGTCGCCCGCCACCGTGGCCGCGCTGCAGCCGTTTGTCACCGTGCTGCCGGCGCCCACCCCCGTCAACCTGAACACCGCCAGCGCCGAGGTGCTGGTGGCCAGCGTGCCCAAGCTCAGCATGGCCGATGCCCAGAAGCTGGTGGCCGCACGGACCCGCAAGTTCTTTGGCAACCCCGCCGATGCCAGCGACATCCTGAAACAGCCCACCATCGTCTTCACCGCCAGCGAACACAGCACCTTGACTAACTATTTCGAAGTGCTGGGCCGCCTGCGCCTGGGCCCCACCACCGTACTACAACGCTCGCTGGTACACCGCGACGGCATCAATGTGCGCACCCTGTGGCGCGAACCTGCCGTGGCCGATCCGGCTGGACGCGCCACGCCCTGACATGCACATGCCACTCCCTACAATGGCCGACCCCTTACGCCTCCTATGAGCACCCTGATCGTCCTCCTTCCCCTAGAGCCTGCCACCGGCATGTTCGACTACGTGCTCACTGCCGACGGCCGCAGCGCGGGCGGCCACGACCGCGCGCCCACCGCCCTGCTGCCGCGCAGCACCGAGCTGGTGGCCGTGGTGCCCGCGCAGGCCTTGTCCTGGCACCAGGTCAGCCTGCCCAAAGGCAGCCTGAAGCAAGGCAGCCTGGGCGGGGCCATCGACTCGCCCCGGCTGCGTGCGGTGCTCGACGGCCTGCTGGAAGATCGCCTGCTGGAAGAACCCGCCGAGCTGCACTTTGCCTTGCAGCCCGATGCGCCCGCCGACGGCCCGGTGTGGGTGGCCGCCTGCAACCGCGCCTGGCTGCGCGCCGCGCTGGCCGTACTGGAAGCCGCCAAGCGCCCGGTGGCCCGCATCGTGCCCGAATGCGCCCCCGACGGCCTGCGCCTGCAGGTGCTGGGCACGCCTGAGCAGCCGCAACTCTTGAGCACCAGCCCCCAAGGGGTCAGCCTGCTGCCCCTGAGCGCCGCCACCCTGGCCATGGCCCAGGCCCATCACACCGAGGTGCTGGAGCTGGTGGCCGAACCCGCCGTGGCCGCGCTGGCCGAGCAACTGGCGCAGCGCCCGGTGGCCCTGCAGCAAGCCTCGGACCGCTGGCTGGCCTCGGCCCGCGGGCGCTGGGACCTGGCGCAGTTCGACCTGAGCAACTCCACCCGCAGCCGCGCCTGGAAAGGCCTGGCCGCACAGGCCACCGTGTGGCTGCAGGCACCGCAATGGCGCGCCGCCCGCTGGGGCCTGGCCCTGCTGCTGCTGGCCCAGATCGTCGGCCTGAACGCCTGGGCCTGGAAGGAAAGCAGCAGCCTGCAAGCCAAACGCGATGCCCTGCGCTCCACGCTGACGCAAACCTTCCCCGGCGTGAAAGTGGTGGTCGATGCACCGGTGCAAATGGCCCGTGAAATGGCGCTGCTGCGCCAGACCGCCGGGGCCACCTCGGCCCGCGACCTGGAGGCCATGCTCAGCGTGCTGGGCAGCAGCCTGCCGCCGCCGCAAACCGCCACGGCGCTGGAATTTGCTGCCGGTGAGGCCCGCATCAAAGGCTTGTCTACCAGCAGTGACCCCGGCATCGCCCAGAACCTGCGCAGCATGGGCTACAGCCTGCGCGCCGAGGGCAACCTGACCATCGTGCAACCCGCTGCGCCCATGGCTACCGGAGTCGCACCATGAAGCTGCCTGCATCCATCCGCCCCCATTGGGAGACCTTGGCCCCGCGTGAACGCCGTGGCGTGCAGGCCGCGCTGGCCCTGGTGGCCCTGGCCTTGTTGTGGTGGGTAGGCATAGGCCCGGCCCTGCGCACCCTGCATGCCGCCGATGCCCAGCACCGCAGCCTGGACGCGCAACTGCAAAGCATGCGCAGCCTGCAGGCCGAAGCCCAGGCGCTGCAAGCCCAGCCCAAGCTCAGCTTTGACGATGCCCTGAAGGCGGTGGAGCTGGCCGTGAAGTCCGAGCTGGGTGGCAGCGGCCAGATCAACGTGACCGGCGAGCGCGTCACCGTCAGCCTGAAAAACGCCCCGGCCGACGCGCTGGCCCGCTGGTTGGCCCAGGTGCGCATCAACGCCCGCGCCCTGCCCACCGAAGCCCGGCTGGTGCGCGCCCCGGCGCAGCCCAGCGGCGTGCCCGTCGCCAGCTGGGACGGCTCGCTGGTGCTGACCCTGCCCAGCAATCGATGACCCGCCGCTCGTCCACAAAATCGGCCATCACGGTGGCCCACACCCCCTGGCGCTGGGCCTGGGCCGGTGGCCTGCTGGGCCTGGCCCTGGCCGTACTGCTGTGCGCCCCGGCGCGCTGGCTGGCCGCCGCGGTGGCCGAGGCCAGCCAGGGCCAGGTGCAACTGGCCGATCCGCGCGGCACGGTGTGGGACGGCTCGGCCCAGCTGGTGCTGGCCGGGGGCGAAGGCAGCCGGGACCGCACCGCCCTGCCCGAGCGCCTGCGCTGGCAGATCCGCCCGGCCCTGGATGGGCTGCGGACCCAGCTCCAGGTCGACTGCTGCATGGCCCAGCCCCTGCAAGTGCACGCCCAACCGCACTGGGGCGGCGCGCAACTCACGCTGACCGACAGCCAATCGCACTGGCCCGCGCCCCTGCTGGCCGGACTGGGCGCGCCCTGGAACACGCTGCAGCCCGAGGGCACGCTGGCCCTGAGCACCCAGGGCCTGGCCATGGACTGGAACGCGGGCCGCATGGTGCTGACCGGGCAGGCGCGGCTGGAGGCCATCGACATGGCTTCGCGCCTGTCCACCCTGAAACCCATGGGCAGCTACCGCCTCACGCTCACCGGCGGCAGCCCCAGTACCGTGCAACTCGAAACCCTGGGCGGCAGCCTGCAGCTCATTGGCAGCGGCCAGTGGGTGGGCGCACGGCTGCGCTTTGAAGGCACGGCCACCGCCGCCCCCGACCGGGTGGATGCCTTGTCCAATCTTCTCAATATCATCGGGCGGCGCGACGGCGCGCGTGCCACCATCAAAGTAGGTTGACCCCATGCCCATGCACTCCCCCTCCCGCATTCCGTTTGCTATGCAAACAATAGCTGCTTGCGCTCTATTGGTAAGCGCTGGAGCCCTATTTCCTTTAAATGTGCAGGCCCAGGCACCGGCGGCAGCCCCCAAGCGCGGCGAGCCGGTCACGCTGAACTTTGCCAACGCCGAGATCGAGTCTGTGGCCCGCACCATGGCGGTGATCACCGGGCGCAACGTGGTGGTGGACCCGCGCGTCAAGGGCACCATGACGCTGAGCACCGAAAACGCGGTCTCACCCGCCGTGGCCTACAACCAGTTCCTGTCGGCGCTGCGCCTGCAGGGCTTTACCGTGGTGCAGTCGGCCGGGCTGGACAAGGTGGTGCCCGAGGCCGATGCCAAGCTGCAGCCCGGCCCGGTCACGCTGGGTGACAACAACGCCGTGGTGGGCAGCCAGATCGTTACCCAGATCTTCAAGCTCAACTACGAGAACGCTGCCAACCTGGTGCCGGTGCTGCGCCCGCTGATCAGCCCCAACAACACCATCAACCTGAACCCCGGCAACAATTCGCTGGTCATCACCGACTACGCCGACAACCTGCGCCGCATTGGCCGCATCATCGCGGCGATGGACGTGTCCAACGCCACCGACGTAGAGATCATTCCGCTGCGCCACGCGGTGGCAGGCGACCTGGTGCCGCTGCTGAGCAAACTGGTCGAATCTGGCAGCACCGGCGGCGGTGCCGTGGCCCCCGGGCAAAGCGACAGCTCGTTCAAAACCACCATGCTGGCCGAGCCGCGCAGCAACGCCATCATCTTGCGCGCCGCCAACCCGGCCCGGGTCTCGCTGGTCAAGTCGCTGATCGCCAAGCTGGACCAGCCCACCATGAACGGCGTGAACGGCGACGCGGGCAACATCTACGTGGTGTATCTGAAGAACGCCGATGCCACCAAGCTGGCCACCACCTTGCGTGCGGCCATGAGCGGCGAGGCCCGGAGCAGCACCGGCAGTTCCGGCGGCAGCAGCTCGGGCAGCACCTCCAACCCGCTCAGCGGCCTGAACCCGACCAGCAGCGCGGCATCCAGCAGCAGCGCGACCAGCAGCGCCAACACCGGCGCTCTCAGCGGCACCACCAGCAACCAGCCCTCTACCGGCGGCCAGATCCAGGCCGACCCCAGCACCAATTCGCTGATCATCACCGCGCCCGAGCCGCAGTACCGCCAGTTGCGCGCCGTCATCGACAAGCTCGATGGCCGCCGCGCCCAGGTGCTGGTGGAGAGCCTGATCGTGGAAGTCAACAGCGACAAATCGGCCGAGTTCGGCATCCAGTGGCAGGGCGTGCTGGGCAATGTGGGCCTGGGCACCAACTTCGGCAGTGGCACCAGCAACCTGGCCACGCTGGCCGCCAGCATTGCCACCGGCACCGTCACCACCCTTAGCAGCGGCCTGAACCTGGGCGTGGCCAGCAAGGTGGGCGGCACCTATGTGCTGGGCGCATTGGCCCGGCTGATGGACAAGACCGGCACGGGCAATGTCTTGTCCACCCCCAATTTGCTGACGCTGGACAACGAAGAGGCCAAGATCGTCATCGGCCAGAACGTGCCCTTTGTCACCGGCACTTACACCAGCACCAGCTCCACCACCACGGCCAACCCGTTCCAGACCATCGAGCGCAAAGACGTGGGCCTGACCCTGCGCGTGCGCCCGCAAATTAATGAGAACGGCACGGTGAAGATGGCCATCTACCAGGAAGTCTCCAGCGTGGACCCGTCCACCAAGACCAACAGCAACGGCCCCACCACCAACAAGCGCTCCATCGAGTCCAATGTGCTGGTCGAAGACGGCTCCATCGTGGTGCTGGGCGGCCTGCTGCAGGATACCTACGGGGGCGGTGTGGAGAAAGTGCCCCTGCTGGGCGACGTGCCCTACCTGGGCAACTTCTTCAAGAGCGAAAACCGCAGCCGTGTGAAGACCAATCTGATGGTGTTTTTGCGCCCCATCGTGGTCCGCGATGCCGACACCAGCGACACCCTGGCCTCGGACCGCTACGACATGATGCGCGTGCAGCAGCAAGGCATGAAGCCGACACCGCACCCCATGCTGTCCGCCGTGCCCACGGCCAATGAATTGCCCGAACTGGCGACCACCGAGCGCAAGGCCAGCGTGCCCAAGCCGTTGACCACACTGCCCACCGACGCAACTCCTTGATCCCCGCCTGACCATGCGCCACCCCCTGCCCTACGCCTTCGCCCGCACCCAGCAAATGCTGCTGGAGGACAACCTGGGCGACTTCACCCTGTGGCTGCACCCGGCCAGCGCGCCCTCTGCTTTGAGCGAGGTGATGCGCAAATACCCCGTGCGCCAGATCGAAACCCTGGCCCTGGATGCCCTGCTGCAGCGCATCAGCGCCGCCTACGCGCAGGGCGAGTCCAGCGCCGCGTCGGTGGTCAGCGAGGTCGAGAGCGATGCCGACCTGTCGCGCATGATGCAAGAGCTGCCCGCGGTGGAGGATTTGCTGGAGATGAGCGACGACGCACCCATCATCCGCATGCTCAACGCCCTGCTGACCCAGGCCGCCCGCGACGGTGCCAGCGACATCCACATCGAACCCTACGAGCGCCATTCCAGCGTGCGCTTTCGGGTAGATGGCACGTTGCGCGAGGTGGTGCAACCCAACCGCGCCCTGCACGCCGCGCTGATCTCGCGCCTGAAGATCATGGCCGACCTGGACATTTCTGAGAAACGCCTGCCGCAGGATGGCCGCATCAGCCTGCGCATCGGCACCCGGGCCGTGGACGTGCGCGTCAGCACCCTGCCCAGCGCCCATGGCGAGCGCGCCGTGCTGCGTCTGCTGGACAAAAGCGGGGCCAAGCTGACACTGGAGGCGGTGGGTATGCAGGGCGAGGTGCTGGGCCAGCTGCAGAACCTGATCAACCAGCCGCACGGCATCATTTTGGTGACCGGCCCCACCGGCTCCGGCAAAACCACCACCCTGTACGCCGCCCTGAGCCGCCTGGATGCCAGCAGCAGCAACATCATGACGGTGGAAGACCCGATCGAATACGAGCTGCCCGGCGTGGGCCAGACCCAGGTCAACGCCAAGATCGACCTGACCTTCGCCAAGGCCTTGCGCGCCATCCTGCGCCAAGACCCCGACGTGATCATGATCGGCGAAATCCGCGACTTCGAGACCGCGCAGATCGCCATCCAGGCCTCCCTCACCGGCCACCTGGTGCTGGCCACCCTGCACACCAACGATGCCGCCAGCGCGGTCAACCGGCTGATCGACATGGGCGTGGAGCCGTTTCTTTTGAGTTCTACGTTGCTCGGCGTGCTGGCCCAGCGCCTGGTGCGCAAGCTGTGCCCCGTGTGCCAAGGCAAAAACTGCGAAGCCTGCAACCACACCGGCTACCAGGGCCGCACCGGCATCTTCGAGCTGCTGGTCACCAACGATGCCATCCAGGCCCAAATCCACAACCGCGCCAGCGAGGCCGACATCCGCACCGCCGCCCGCACCGCAGGAATGGCCCTGATGCGCGAAGACGGCGAACGCCTGGTGCAGACCGGCATCACCTCGCGTGAAGAGTTGCTGCGTGTGACGCGGGACTGATATGGCCTGCCACAACCCCTTGTCGTCCGCGCCCCCACCCCAACCCTCCCCCGAGGGGGGAGGGAGTGAACCAGGAGCCCGCATGGCCCCCTCCCCCACCGGGGGAGGGTTGGGGTGGGGGCCGGATGCCCTGACCCAAATTCTGAGCATGGGCGAACAGCAGATTACCCAAGGCCGCACCCTCCCTGCCACCCAAGCCGTCGCCCACATCCGCCAGCGCATTCTGCAAAGCTAAATCCCCATGCCCGCCTATTCCTTCGAAGCCCTCGACAGCCAGGGCCAGACCCGCAAGGGCGTGATGGAGGCCGACACGGCCAAGGCCGCGCGCGGCCTGCTGCGCGCGCAGGCGCTGGTGCCGCTGGCGGTGGAGCCGGTGAACGCCAGCGGTAGCCAGAGTGGCAAGGGCCTGCGCACCAACTTGTTTGAAAGCCGGGTCTTCAACTCCACCGGGCTGGCGATCTGGACCCGGCAGGTGGCGGGGCTGGTATCTAGCGGCCTGCCGCTGGAGCGGGCCCTCACCGCGCTGACCGACGAGGCCGAAGACGAGCGCCAGCGTAACCTGCTGGCCTCACTGCGCGCCGAGGTGAACGCGGGTGCCAGCTTTGCCAAGGCCCTGGGCCAGCACCCGCGCGAGTTCTCGGGCATTTACGTGGCGGTGATCGGCGCGGGCGAGCAAAGCGGCAGCCTGGGCCTGGTGCTGGAGCGCCTGGCCGACGACCTGGAAGAGCGCCAGGCGCTGCAGTCCAAGCTGATTGGCGCGGCACTCTACCCGGCCATCGTCACCCTGGTGGCGATTGCCATCGTACTGTTTCTGGTGGGCTATGTGGTGCCGCAAGTGGCGAATGTGTTTGCCGGGAGCAAGCGCGCCCTGCCTTTCCTGACGGTGGCCATGCTGGCCATCAGCGACGTGGTGCGCAACTACGGTTGGGCCATGCTGATTGCTATTATTGTGCTAGCTATCAGCGCCCGTGCTGCCTACGCTAACGCCTTACTACGCCAAAAAATAGATGCCGCCTTCTTGAAACTGCCGCTGCTGGGCCCGCTGGCCCGGGGCTACAACGCCGCGCGGTTTTCCGGCACGCTGGCGATGCTGGCCTCGGCGGGTGTGCCGATTTTGAAAGCCCTGCAGGCGGCGGCCGAAACCCTGAACAACACCGCCATGCGCGCCGATGCGCTGGATGCCCTGGTGCTGGTGCGCGAAGGCGCGCCGCTGGCCTCGGCCCTGGCGCAGAAGAAGCGCTTCCCCGGCCTGCTGGCCATGTTTGCCCGGCTGGGCGAGCAAACCGGCCAGTTGCCGGTGATGCTGCAACGCGCCGCCGTGCAGCTCAGCACCGAGGTGCAGCGCCGCGCCATGGCCCTGGCCACCATCCTGGAGCCGCTGCTGATCGTGGCCATGGGCCTGGTGGTGATGCTGATCGTCCTCGCAGTGCTCATGCCCATCATCCAACTCAACCAATTCGCGAAATAGCCATGCCCATCTCTCTCGACGACAAACTGGTGGTGGCGATTTCCTCGCGCGCCCTGTTCAACCTCGAAGAAGAAAACCGCCTCTTCGATGCGGGCGACGACAAGGCCTACATGCAGTTGCAGTTCGACCGGCTGGACGTGCCCGCCAAACCGGGCGTGGCGTTTTCGCTGGTCAAGAAGCTGCTGGCCTTCAACGACGACGGCATCCGCCGGGTCGAGGTGGTGATCCTGTCGCGCAACGACCCGGTCAGCGGTATGCGCATATTTCGCTCCAGCAAGGCGGGCGGTCTGCAACTGGAGCGGGGCGTATTCACCCAGGGTCGCGCACCCTTTGGCTACCTGCGGGCCCTAGGCGCGCACCTGTTTTTATCGGCCAACGAGAAGGATGTGCGTGACGCGCTGGCGGCGGGCTTTCCGGCGGCCCGGGTGCTGACCGAATCGACCCAGGCGGGCCACAACTACCCCGACGAAGTGCGCATTGCCTTCGACGGCGATGCCGTACTGTTCAGCGACGAGGCCGAGCGGATCTACCAGAGCCACGGGCTGGATGCCTTCCAACGCCATGAGACCGACAAAGCCACCATGCCCTTGCCCGACGGCCCGTTCAAACCGCTGCTGGTGGCGCTGAACCGGCTGCAGCAGGCCAACAACCCCCACATGCGCATCCGCACCGCCCTGGTCACCGCCCGCAGCGCCCCGGCGCACGAGCGCGCCATCCTGACGCTGATGGACTGGCACATCGCCGTGGACGAGGCCATGTTCCTCGGCGGTCTGCCCAAGGGCGAGTTTCTGCGCGAATTCGAACCCGACTTCTTCTTCGACGACCAGACCGGCCACGTCAACTCCGCCGCCCGCCACGTGCCTGCCGGGCATGTGAACAGCGGCGTGTCTAATCCTTCCACGTAGACCGGCGAACTAAATCGCCCCCTGCAGGTCCATCCGCCCTGCTTCCCCACCAAAAAGACCCCATGCGCCTTGCCAACCTGAAAGCCCAGACCGCCCAAGTCTGGAAGCTGTCGATCCCGTACTTCCAGTCCGAAGACAAATGGAAGGCCCGCGCCATGCTCGCCGCCATCGTGGCGCTGAACCTGCTGGGGGTCTACCTGCTGGTGCTGCTGAACGAGTGGAACCAGGTGTTTTACGACGCGCTGCAGAACAAGAACGCGGAGGTGTTCTGGCAGCAGCTGGGGCGTTTTACCTACATCGCCTTTGCGCTGATCATTCTGGCGGTGTACAAGTTCTACATCACCCAGCTGCTGGAAATGCGCTGGCGCGCCTGGATGACCACGCACTACCTGGCGCGCTGGCTGTCCAACCAGGCCTTCTACAAAATGGAGCTGGCCCGCTTCGCCAAGGCCAACCCAGAGGCCGGGCCGGACAACCCCGACCAGCGTATCCAGGAAGACCTGAACCAGTTCACCAGCCTGACCATCGGCCTGAGCATGGGCGTGCTGAACGCGGTGGTCACCCTGGTCAGCTTTGTCGGCATTTTGTGGAAGCTGTCGGGCGAATTCTCGTTCCACCTGGGCGGCAGCGAATACTTTGTGCCCGGCTTCATGGTCTGGATGGCGGTGCTGTACTGCCTGGCGGGCAGCATCATCACCTTCTACATTGGCCGCCCGCAGATCAAGCTCAACTTCCAGCAGCAGCGCGTAGAGGCCGACTTTCGCCACCACATGGTGCGGGTGCGCGAATACAGCGAGTCGATTGCGCTGGACCACGGCGAAAAGGTCGAGCGCGCCCACCTGGACACGCGCTTCGGGGCCGTGCTGGCCAACTACCTCAAGCTGTTAAAGGCCCAAAAGCGGCTGATCTGGTTCAACAGCTTCTTTGGCCAGGCGGCGGTGGTGTTCCCGTTCATCGTGGCAGCGCCGCGCTTTTTCAGCGGGGCCTTCCAGCTGGGCACGCTGATCCAGATCTCGTCCGCCTTTGGCCGGGTGCAGGACTCGTTGAGCTGGTTTGTCGACAACTACAGCAGCCTGGCCACCTGGCGCGCCACCACCGACCGCCTGACCTCATTTGAGGAACAAATTCAGGCCCTGGCGCTTATTCCATCAGCGCAAGAAGCTACAAAAACCGTAGCAGACGACACCCTGGAAGCCCGCGA
Organism: Rhodoferax sp. LS1P39; assembly: GCF_056521425.1. Taxonomy (NCBI): domain Bacteria; kingdom Pseudomonadati; phylum Pseudomonadota; class Betaproteobacteria; order Burkholderiales; family Comamonadaceae; genus Rhodoferax; species Rhodoferax sp. LS1P39. The sequence continues at coordinate 577,136 of NZ_JBWMAV010000001.1, forward strand.
CCTGACGCTGCGCCTGCCAGACGGCAGCGTGCTGCTGGACGGTGTCAACCTGCAGGCCCAGCCCGGCGACCACATTTTGCTCAGCGGCCCCTCGGGCAGCGGCAAATCCACGCTGTTCAGGGCGTTTGCCGATATCTGGCCGTTCAGCAGCGGACAGATCGCGCTGCCCGCCGACGCGATGTTCATCCCCCAGCGCCCCTACTTCCCCGACGGCACGCTGCGCAGCGCCCTGGCCTACCCCACGGCCGCCAGCGGCTACAGCGACACCGACCTGCGCCAGGCCCTGGTAGACGCGCTGCTGCCCCACCTGGCCGACCAACTGGACCAGGAAGCCGCCTGGGGCCAGAAGCTGTCGGGTGGCGAACAGCAGCGGCTGGCGGTGGCCCGGGTGCTGCTGCGAAAGCCACGTTGGATTTTTGCCGACGAAGCCACCAGCGCGCTGGATGGCCCCGCCGAGAATTTACTCTATAAACGGCTGCTGGAGCAGGTGGAATCGGCACAAGGAGCTATTATTTCTATAGCACATCGACCGGGTGTGGCGGCCTTCCATTCCAAGCGCTGGACGCTGGAGCCGCTGCCCGCAGGGAGCGCGGCACGCTTCCAGATTGCGCAGACCGCGGTATAAAAAAAGCCGCTCAATGAGCGGCTTTTTGGATCAGATCCCGGTGGTCTTCTTGACGGCGGAGGGGTCTTCGTAGGTCAGCGGCCCCTCGCCCAGCTTGTCGGGGTTGAGGGTCTGGTTGGCCACCTGCGCCACATCGACGGCGTTGCCACCGGCGCGCCAAAGCTGTTGCAAAAAGTCCAACAGCTTCTTGGAGATCGGCTCGGGCGGCGGATTCTCGGGCTTCTTTTCCACCGCCTTGGGCGTGGTGGTCCAGTCGGTGGACGGGTCTTTTTCAGTGCTTAGCGGCTGGTTGGGGCCGGGCTCTTTGCCCGCCTCCAGCAGCTTGGCCGCTTTGGCGGCGCTTTCGGGGGATTCGTTTTGCAGGCCGTTGTCTGCATTTTGGGCTTTTTTGGCCGTGTCAGAGACCGCCACCTTCTGGGTGGTGGCCGCAGCCGTGCTGGCTTCCACACCGCCCACGGCTTTCACCGCCTGGGCGGCCTGCGCGCCCTCGCCCTTGGGCACGTTGCGCACGGCGGCGCGCGCCAGTTCTGCGGCCTCCAGTTTGGCAATGTCTTCCTGGGTGGCGGAAATGATGAGCTTGACCGACGGGATCGGCTTGCTGGCCGCCTCCACCTTGGTGGTTTCTTCCTGGATGGCGGCCGTCACCGGCGGGGTGCTAGGCCCCTGGGTCGCCGCCGTTCCGGCGCCAGAACGCGTGCCAGCCGCAGCGGGCGGCCAGTTCACGGTACGTTCGACAGGCGGAATTTGCATTGTATTCACCAGGTAAGTCGGTCCGGACATACTTTTTTCAGACCTCGTACTGTGGTTAACGGCAGAAATGCAGGGTTATTTAGGCCTATTTCTCAAAATATTTAAAAAACTTTACGTCCAGGCCGGTCGCTTACAGAAAACGCTCCAGCAGCTTGCGCGAACCACGGTCCAGCGCCGTCATGTCGCGCACGCTGAACTGCACACCCACGCCCGCGGCAATCAGCAGGCCGCCACGGCCCAGGCGGCGGATGTCTTCCTCGGTCTTGAGCACAAACTCGGTGTCGCCCCGGTCGGTTTCCACCGTCCATACGCTGGGCGTGGAAAAGGTGGAAACGGCCTTGACGCGGCGGATCTCGGGCACAAACTCCCGGGCGGCCAGTTCTTCCACCAAGAGGCTGTGCACGGCAGGCGGCGTGGCAGCCAGGCTGTCGATCCACACCAGTTCATGGCCCTCGGTGCCGACCAGGGACACGCCCTCGTCGGGGGCAGCCAGCGGAAAAGCGCGCACCGGCACCACGCCTTCATGGCGCTCGCCAGAGGCTAAAACCAGCACCAGGCGGCCAAACGCGTCGCGCTCCAGTTGGAAGTCAGGATTCTTGTTGCTCATAGATAGTCACTCAGGTAGTCGCTCGTCAACAGTGAGAACACACATATTCGTGGGATGCCGTGGAACCGGCTTCGCCGGGCCACTGGCATCGCCCCCTGCAAGGGGGTTGGCGAAAACACGCAGTGTGCAGCCTGGGGGTGTGCCATCAATTACCGGCAGGGTGGGCCGAGTGTTCGGCGGGGCGCGACAGGGTCATGCCCTCGTCTTCGCTCTCGGTGCGGCGCAGTTGCGCCTGGTACAGCCGCCAGTACGCGCCCTCGCGGGCCATCAGCTCTTCGTGCGGGCCGACCTCGACCACGCGGCCCCGGTCCATTACCACCAGGCGGTCGGCCTTGCGCAGGGTAGACAGGCGGTGGGCGATGGCGATGGTGGTGCGGCCTTGCACCAGGTTGTCCAGCGCCTTCTGGATTTCGTTTTCGGTTTCGGTGTCCACCGACGAGGTGGCTTCGTCCAGGATCAGGATGCGCGGGTCGATCAGCAGCGCCCGGGCAATCGAGATGCGCTGGCGCTCGCCGCCCGACAGGCCTTGGCCGCGCTCGCCCACCAGCGAGTCATAGCCCTGGGGCAGGCGCAGGATGAATTCGTGTGCATGGGCGGCGCGGGCGGCAGCCACGATTTCGCGGCGCGTCGCATCGGGCTTGCCATAGGCGATGTTCTCGGCGATGGTGCCAAAGAACAAAAACGGCTCTTGCAGCACCAGGCCGATGTTGCGCCGGTAGTCGGCCACGGCGTAGCGGCGGATATCGGTGCCGTCCACCTGGATGGAGCCGTCGGTCACGTCGTAGAAGCGGCAAATCAAATTCACCAGCGTACTCTTGCCCGAGCCGCTGTGACCCACCAGGCCGATCATTTCACCGGGGCGGATGACCAGGTCCAGCTCGCGGATCACGGCCCGGTTACCGTAGCGGAAGCCAATGCGCTTCATCTCGATCTGGCCCCGCATGCCACGCTCCACCTTGCTCACCGGCACCGGCTGGGCAGGCTCGGGCACATTGGACACGTGGTCCAGGATGTCAAAAATCCGCTTGGCTCCGGCGGCGGCCTTTTGCGTCACCGAGACGATGCGGCTCATCGAGTCCAGCCGGGTGTAGAAGCGGCCGATGTAGGCCAGAAACGCAATCAACACACCCACGGTGATCTGGCCCTTGCTCACCTGCCAGATGCCGAACGCCCAGACCACCAGCAGGCCGATATCGGTCAGCAGCGACACGGTGGGGGTGAACAGGCTCCAGGTTTTGTTCAGCCGGTCGTTCACCACCAGATTGGCCTGGTTGGCGGCATGGAAGCGGTCGGCTTCGCGGCGTTCCTGGGCAAAGGCCTTGACCACCCGGATGCCGGGAATGGTATCGGCCAGCACATTGGTGACCTCGCCCCAAACCCGGTCGATCTTCTCGAAGCCGGTGCGCAGCCGGTCGCGCACCGCGTGGATCATCCAGGCGATGAAGGGCAGCGGCAGCAGGGTGACCAGGGCCAGCCAGGGGTTGATGGAGAACAGGATGGCCGAGGTCATCAGCAGCATCAGCACGTCGGTGGCGAAGTCCAGCGCGTGCAGCGACAAGAAGACGGAGATGCGGTCAGTCTCGGAGCCGATGCGGGCGATCAGGTCGCCGGTGCGCTTTGCGCCAAAGTAGTCCAGCGACAGGCCCAGCAGGTGCTCAAAGGCAGTGGTGCGCAGGTCGGCGGCAATGCGCTCGGACACCAGGGCCAGCAGCCAGGTGCGCACCCAGCCCAGGCTCCAGGCCAGCAGCGCCGAGCCCAACAGCCCGGCCAGCAGCCACTTCACCTGCGCGACATCAATCTGTTTGCCGCTCTGGAACGGGATCAGCACCTCGTCCATGAGCGGAATCGTCAAATACGGCGGCACCAGCGTGGCGGCGGTCGAGGCCAGCATCAGCAGGAAGCCGGTCAGCAATTTGCCCTGGTAGGGCTTGGCAAAGCGCCACAGCCGCAGCAGCACCCAGGTGCTGGGTACTGTGTTGAGCTCACGGGTGCAGACGGCGCACTCATCGCTGTCGGGCGGCAACGGGGCGTGGCAGGTGGGGCACTGGCCGGGTTCATCCAGGCTGGCTTCCACCGGCTTCAGGCGGTGTTCAAACAGTTTGACCAGCTTGAGCGCCTGGGCGTCCACCCCCAGGGTGTAGCGCCAGCGGGCCAGCCGGGTGTGGGCGTTGTGCAGCTCCAGCGTGCCGACACCGGCATGGTCGAAGTGGCGCAGGACCAGATCGGGCGTGAGCGGCCAAGCTTGCCAGGTGCCGTCCTGCAGGCTGAGAAGGCGCTGGTCGGTCAGGGCCAGCAGCCCGGGCGCAAAGCGCAGCTGGGCATCCAGGTCAACGGACAGGCTGACTAGGGCGTTCTCGTGGGGAAGGAGCTGCGATTGCAAGCCACTATTGAGTTCGACGGGATGATGGTGTTGCATTTAATTGAAGACCCTCGAATTTCTGGCCCAGCGCCGGTGCTTCGTCGGGGACTGAGATTCTCGCCGATGCCAAGTCCATTTCTAATTACCATATGCACCTGCGCACATTAGCCACCAGCAGCCGGGCCGCCCGGACACTACTTACGCCAAAAACATGAGCCCCAAGGACGACATCCAACTGCTGCGCATCAACTATTTGCGCGGCCCCAACATCTGGACCTACCGGCCCGCCCTCGAAGTCTGGCTCGACCTGGGGGAACTGGAAGAATTTCCCTCCAACCTGCTGCCCGGCTTTACCGACCGCCTGGTCGCCCTGCTGCCCGCCCTGGTGGAACACCACTGCGGCGTGGGCGAGCGCGGCGGCTTCCTGCAGCGGCTGGTGGAAGGCACCTGGGCCGGGCATACGCTGGAGCACATCGTCATCGAGCTGCTGAACCTGGCGGGCATGCCCACCGGCTTTGGCCAGACCCGCAGCACCAGCCAGCGCGGCGTGTACCGCATGGTGTTCCGGGCCCGCGATGAGCAGGTCGCCCGTACCGCCCTGGCCCAGGGCCATCGCCTGATCATGGCAGCCATCAACGACCAGCCGTTTGACGTAGCCACCGCCGTAGCCGCCGTGCGTACCGAGGTGGACGACTGCTACCTCGGCCCCAGCACCGCCTGCATCGTGGGCGCCGCCACCGACCGCAGCATTCCGCACATCCGCCTGAACGACGGCAACCTGGTGCAACTGGGCCACGGGGCCCGCCAGCGCCGCATCTGGACAGCCGAGACCGAATTCACCAGCGCCATCGCCGAGGGCATTGCCCACGACAAGGACCTGACCAAGACCCTGCTGAAGTCCTGTGGCGTGCCCGTACCCGAAGGCGTGGTGGTCGACAGCCCGCAAGCCGCCTGGGAAGCTGCGCAAGACGTGGGCTTGCCGGTGGTGGTGAAGCCGTCTGACGGCAACCATGGCCGGGGCGTGGCGCTGGACCTGAGCACCCAGGCCGATGTGGAAGCCGCCTACCTGGTGGCCGAGCAGCACGGCAGCGAGGTGCTGGTGGAGCGTTTTGTGCGCGGCAACGAACACCGCCTGCTGGTGGTGGGTGGCCGTGTGGTGGCCGCCGCCCGGGGTTCGGTGGCCTGGGTCACGGGCAACGGCCAGTCCACCGTGGCCGAGCTGGTGGACGCGCACATCAACACCGACCCGCGCCGTGGTACCCACGAAGACGCGCCGCTGGGCCTGATCGAAACCTACAAAGACGAAGCCGTGCTGCTGGACCTGCAGCGCCAGGGCCTCACGCCCGACTCGGTGCCCGCCGCGGGCAAACAGGTGCTGATCCAGCGCAACGGCAACGTCGCCATAGACTGCACCGACCTGATGCACCCCGAGGTAGACCACATCGTGTCGCTGGCCGCGCGCATCGTGGGGCTGGACATTGCCGGGGTGGACGTGGTGTGCGAAGACATCTCCAAGCCGCTAGGCCCCCAGGGCGGCGCGATTGTGGAGGTCAACGCCGGCCCCGGCCTGCTGATGCACCTGAAACCCGCCGAGGGCTCGCCCCGCCCGGTGGGCCGCGCCATCGTGGACCACCTGTTTGACGAAGACGAGACCGGCCGCATCCCCATCGTGGGCGTGGCCGGCACGCAAGGCACGCACACCATCGCCCGGCTGGTCGCCTGGCTGCTGCACCTGAGCGGCAAACGCGTGGGCCTGGCCTGCCGCGACGGCCTGTTCCTGGACACCCGGCGCATCGAAACCAAGGACTGCGCCCACTGGGAACCCGCCCACCGCCTGCTGATCAACCGCTCGATGGAAGCCGCCGTGATCGAAAACGGGGCCGCCAGCATCCTGCGCGATGGCCTGGCCTACGACCGCTGCACCGTCGGCATCGTTACCGACCTGGGCGGCGCGGAAACCCTGGCCCACTTCGACATCACCGAAGAAGACCAGTTGGTGAAAGTGCTGCGCACCCAGGTAGACGTGGTGCTGGCCGAGGGTGTGGCTGTGCTGAATGCCGTGGACGAGCGCGTGGCCGCCATGGCCGAGCTCTGCGACGGTTCCGCCATTTTGTATGGAATTGACCCGCTACTGCCCGCCACCATTGCACACCGCGCTATAGAAGGTAGAGCAGTCGTGATCCACAAGGGCGACATCGTGCTGGCCACCGGCAGTTCTGAGGTGCCGCTGGTGAACCTGGAGCGCCTCACCGCCAGCTGGACCACCCCGGCGCAGCTGGAGCCCATCCTGGCCTCGATTGCCGCCGCCTGGGCGATGGATATTTCGCCCGACCTGATCGTGGCCGGGCTCAAGACCTTTGAGCTGGAACTCCCTGCCGACCGCCCTGCGCCTGCTGTGCGCCCCACCCAGCCCCCAGCCGCCCCCCGTACCGAACAAGAAGATAGAAAGACCGACTGATGGAAGTCTCACGCATCCGGGCCCTGCGCGGCCCCAATCTCTGGAGCCGCCACACCGCTGTGGAAGCCGTGGTGGCCTGTGCGGAATCCGAACAGGCCATCGCCCAGCTTCCCGGCTTCGAGGTCGCCCTGCGCGCCCTGTTCCCGGCCATCGGGCCGCTGCGCCCCAACCGCGAACACGCCTCAGTCTCGCTGGCCCATGTGCTGGAAGCCGCCACGCTGGCGCTGCAGGCCCAGGCGGGCTGCCCGGTCACCTTCAGCCGCACCTCGGCCACCGAACAAACCGGCATCTACCAGGTGGTGGTGGAGTACAGCGAGGAAGCCGTAGGCCGCCAGGCCCTGGAGCTGGCCCAGGCCTTGATACAGGCCGCGCTGAACCACACCGCTTTCGACAAAGATGCTGCCATCGCCCAACTGCGCGAAACCGACGAAGACGAACGCATGGGCCCCAGCACCGGTGCCATCGTGGATGCCGCCGTGTCCCGGGGCATCCCGTACCGCCGCCTGACCAAGGGCAGCATGGTGCAGTTTGGCTGGGGCTCGCGCCAGCGCCGCATCCAGGCCGCAGAGTTCGACCTGACCAGCGCCGTGTCCGAAGCCATCGCCCAGGACAAAGACCTGACCAAAAAGCTGCTGCACGCTGCCGGTGTGCCCGTGCCGCTGGGCCGCCCGGTGGAAACGCTGGAAGAAGCCTGGCAAGTGGCGCTGGAAATCGGCCTGCCCGTGGTGGTGAAGCCGCAAGACGGCAACCAGGGCAAGGGTGTCACGGTCAACATCGTGGACCGCGCGCATCTGGACATCGCCTTCGCCGCCGCCGCCGAAATCGGCGAAGTGATGGTGGAAAAATTCTTGCCCGGCAGCGACTTCCGCCTGCTGGTGGTGGGCAACAAGCTGGTGGCTGCCGCCCGCCGCGACCCGCCCCAGGTGCTGGGCGACGGCGTGCACACCGTGCGCGAGCTGGTGGACATCGTCAACTCCGACCCCAAGCGCGGCGAAGGCCATGCCACCTCGCTAACCAAAATCCGCTTTGACGACATTGCCATCGCCCGGCTGGCGCTGCAAGACCTGGCGCCCGCGTCCGTGCCCGATAAAGGCCGCCGCGTCATCCTGCGCAACAACGCCAACCTGAGCACCGGCGGCACCGCCACCGATGTGACCGACGACGTGCACCCTGCCGTCGCCGCCCAGGCCGTGGCCGCCGCCCAGATGATCGGCCTGCACATCTGCGGCGTGGACGTGGTCTGCGAAAGCATGCTCAAGCCGCTGGAAGACCAGCACGGCGGCATTGTGGAAGTGAACGCTGCGCCCGGCCTGCGCATGCACATCTCGCCCTCGTTCGGCAAGGGCCGCAATGTGGGCGAGGCCATGATTGGCAACCTGTATGCCGCAGGCGACGATGGCCGCATCCCGGTGGTCGCCGTCACCGGCACCAACGGCAAAACCACCACCGCCCGCCTCATCGCCCACCTGTTCACCAGCAGCGGATTGCGCGTGGGCATGACCAACACCGACGGCGTGTACGTCAATGGCCGCCAGATCGACAGCGGCGACTGCTCCGGCCCCAAGAGCGCCCGCAATGTGCTGATGCACCCCGACGTGGATGCCGCCGTGTTTGAAACCGCCCGTGGCGGCATGCTGCGCGAAGGCCTGGGCTTTGACCGCTGCCAGGTGGCCGTGGTCACCAACATCGGCGCGGGCGACCACCTGGGCCTGAACTACATCACTACGGTGGAAGACCTGGCGGTGCTCAAGCGCGTGATCGTGCAAAACGTGCCCTCCACCGGCTACGCGGTGCTCAACGCCGCCGACCCCATCGTCGCCGCCATGGCCACGGCCTGCCCCGGCAACGTTATCTACTTCACCGCCGACCGCCACCACCCGGTGATGGCCACCCACCGCGCCCAGGGGCGGCGCACGGTGTATGTGGATGGCGACCACATCGTGGCCGCCGTGGGCTCGTGGCGCGAGCAGATCGCCCTGCGCGACGTACCGCTCACCCGGGCAGGCACCATTTCCTTCCAGGTGGACAACGCCATGGCCGCCGTGGCCGCCGCCTGGGGCGTGGGCATGAACTGGGACACCATCCGCCGCGGCCTCTCCAGCTTTTCCAACGATGCCGACAACGCGCCGGGCCGCTTCAACGTGATGGACTACAAGGGTGCGACGGTGATTGCCGACTACGGCCACAACCCAGATGCCATGCGTGCCCTGGTGTCCGCCGTGGAGGCCATGCCCGCCAAGCGCCGCTCAGTGGTGATCAGCGGCGCGGGTGACCGGCGCGACGAAGACATCCGCGAACAAACCGTGATTCTGGGCGACGCGTTTGACGACGTAATCCTGTTCGAAGATGCCTGCCAGCGCGGCCGTGCCGACGGCGAAGTGGTCAAGCTGCTGCGCGAAGGCCTGGCCAACGCCCAGCGCACCCGCCAGGTGGACGAGATCTACGGCGAATTCATCGCCATCGACCACGCCCTGGCCCGCCTGCAGCCGGGCGACCTGTGCCTGATTCTGGTGGACCAGGTGGAAGAAGCCCTGGCGCACCTGGCGCAACGGGTGGCCGCGGCCTAAAAAAGCAGTTTTGCTGCACTGCAACAGGGCAGGATGGTGAGAGCCATCCTGCCCTGTTGCCTTTGGATGGTGCACACCAGAGTAGTTACAAGCTTTTTAGGCCGCTTGCGCTTATGGAATGGGCGTGGGCAGCTATAAATTTTGAAAAATATGTAAAACTTTGTTGGCATGGTGTTTGCACTGTGGAAGTGGGCATTCAGTTCACTTAACCACCAGGGATACACGATGAAAACTACACGTACAGGCGCGGTGCTTTTGGCAACCGCAGCAGCTTTGGCCACCGGCGCACAAGCTGCCGACTGGAGCGACACCTCCATCGGCTACCGCTACGGCACCAGCTTTCGCGAGCCGTTCAACAGCAAAGACCTGTCCAAAAACATCATCAACATCACCCACGTCAGCGGCTACAAGTACGGCACCAATTTCCTGAACCTGGACCTGTTGCAGTCCGACGCCGACGACAGCAGCGCCCAAGAGGCCTATCTGGTCTACCGCCATACGCTGGACCTGGGCAAGGTCAGCGGCAAAAGCTTTGCCATGGGCCCGGTGCGCGGCCTGGGCCTGACCGCCGGGTTCGACTGGAACACCAAGAACGATGCCAACTACGCGTCCAAAAAGCGCATGCTGGTCATCGGCCCCACGGTGATGGTGGACGTGCCGGGCTTCTTGAACGCCAGCCTGCTGCTGCTCAAAGAAAGCAATATGCCCAAGTCCATCACCAGCCGCTACACCTACAAGACCCACCCCATGCTGAACCTGGCCTGGGGCATCCCGATCAGCGGTACGGGTTTGTCGTTCGAGGGCTACCTGAACTACATCGCCTCCAAGGGGAGCAATGAATTCGGCGGCCCCACCTCGCCCGAAACCAATTTCGATGGCACGGTTTTCTACGACCTGAGCCCCGCTCTGGGTGCCAGCCCCAAGACCCTGCGCGTCGGTGTGGGCTACCAATACTGGCGCAACAAGTTCGGCAACCCCGACACCATCACCGGCACCACGGCCAAAACGCCGATGGTCCGCGCCGACTACCATTTTTAAGCGCAAAAGCTATCCTGCCGGACTTCCAACCGGCAGGGCCTGCCCGCAGCGGGAGTCGGGAGCACGGGCAGCGGTAAAATCGCGCCTTTGTCGCCCTTTCCCCCTCCTACTCCATCCATGTCGTCTGTAACCGCCGGGTCCACCCGGGCCTGCTTTGACCTGAAAAGTGCCACGCTACCCCTGATTGCGGTGGTACTGAAAACCGCCGACCTGGCCGCCCTGGCCCAAGAGATGGAAGTCCGTTTTGGCGACACCCCCGATTTTTTCGACCAGGACCCGGTCGTCATCAACCTGCTGCCGGTAGCCGATAGCGCCGACCCCATCAATTTCAAGCTGCTGGTCGAGCTGTTGCGCAGCTACCGCATGCAACCGATTGCCGTGCACGGCGGCAGCGCAGCGCAGCGACAGGTGGCTGTGCAGGCCGGGCTGGTGGACGCACCCGACATCACCAACGCCGCGCCCCTGCCCCCCGCTGCGCCCCCCGTGGCCGCGCCTGCACCCGAACCTGCTGCGGTGGTGCCCAGCGGTGCGCTGGTCATCGACAAGCCCTTGCGCTCGGGCCAGCAGGTCTACGCCCGCGGCAGCGACCTGGTGGTGCTGGCCATGGTCAGCAACGGTGCCGAGGTGCTGGCCGATGGCAGCATCCACGTGTACGCCCCGCTGCGGGGCCGCGCCATTGCCGGGGCCAAGGGCAACGAAGACGCACGCATTTTCAGCACCTGCCTGGAGGCCGAGCTGGTCTCCATCGCCGGTGTGTACCGTACCTCCGAAATCCCCCTGCCCGCCGAGGTGCTGGGCAAACCGGCCCAGGTGCGGCTGCTCAGCGAAAAGCTGGTCATGGAAGCCCTGTAATGGCCACACGCCGCAAGCAAAACCCGGTTCGCCGCCCACCGCCGTCGGCATCCATCACCCCATTCAAACCCAGAAATCTGAAAGACCCGCAACCCATGACCAAGATCATTGTGGTGACATCCGGCAAAGGTGGCGTTGGCAAGACCACCACCAGCGCCAGTTTTGCCTCCGGCCTCGCGCTACGCGGCCATAAAACCGCCGTGATCGACTTCGACGTCGGCCTGCGCAACCTCGACCTGATCATGGGCTGCGAACGCCGCGTGGTGTACGACCTGATCAACGTGATCCACAACGAGGCCAACCTGAACCAGGCGCTCATCAAGGACAAGCAGTGCGACAACCTGTTCGTGCTGGCCGCCTCGCAAACCCGTGACAAGGACGCGCTGACGCAAGACGGCGTGGAGCGCGTGCTCAAAGATTTGGGCGAGATGGGCTTTGAGTACATCGTCTGCGACTCGCCTGCGGGCATCGAGACCGGCGCGCTGATGGCCATGCACTTTGCCGACGAGGCCCTGGTGGTCACCAACCCCGAAGTGTCTTCGGTGCGCGACTCCGACCGCATCCTGGGCATGCTGGGCTCCAAGACCAAGCGCGCCATCGAAGGACTGGCCCCCATCAAGGAGCACCTGGTCATCACCCGCTACAACCCGGTGCGGGTGGAAGATGGCCAAATGCTGTCGCTGGAAGACATACAGGACATCCTGCGCATCCCGCTGATGGGCGTGATCCCCGAGTCGGAAACCGTGCTGCAGGCCTCCAACCAGGGCCTGCCCGCCATCCACCTGACCGAAACCGATGTCTCGGAAGCCTACAAGGACGTGGTGGCGCGGTTTTTGGGCGAAGACAAGCCCATGCGTTTTGTCGAAGCCGTGAAGCCCGGATTTTTCAAGCGCCTTTTCGGAGGGAAATAAGCCATGTCTTTCCTGTCGTTCTTCCTGGGCGAGAAGAAAAAAACCGCCACGGTGGCCAAAGAGCGGCTGCAAATCATCCTGGCGCACGAGCGCAGTGGCCGGGGTGCCAGCCGCCCCGACTACCTGCCCGCCCTGCAGCGCGAGCTGCTGGCGGTGATCTCCAAGTACGTGTCGATCAACGCCGAAGACATCAAGGTCCACCTGGAGCGCCAGGACAACCTGGAAGTGCTGGAAGTAAAGATCGAACTACCCGAAGCATTGCGCTAGAACTGGAGACTCGGATGAAGCTGAGGACTTTTACAACAGTTACTTTGGCACTGGCAGCCACCTGCATGGCGGCCCAGGCCGAGCAAATCGGCGCGGTGGATACGGCTTTCCAGTGGATCGGGCCCGACCACAAAATCGTGGTGGAAGCCTATGACGACCCGCTGGTGCAGGGCATTACCTGCTTTGTGTCGCGGGCCAAAACCGGCGGGCTCAAGGGCGCGTTTGGCCTGGCCGAAGACAAGGCCGAAGCCTCGATTGCCTGCCGCCAGGTGGGCCCCATCAGCTTTACCAAACCGCTGCCGCAAAGCGACGAGGTGTTCAACGAGCGCCTGTCCATCCTGTTCAAAAAACTGCGCATCGTGCGCATGGTGGACAAAAAGCGCAACGCCCTGGTCTACCTCACCTACACCGACAAGCTGATCGACGGCTCGCCAGAAAACGCGCTCACCGCCGTAGCGGTAGACCACGCCACCGCCATTCCGCTCAAATAAGGCTCAAGCCCAGTCGCTGGCGCTGTCGCCGCCCATATCCAGCCCGTCATCGTTGCCAAATACGTCGGTGTTGGCATCTGCGACCGATGGCACCGCCTCGGACGCAGCCGCTGTCGGCTCGCTCAGGCCAAAGGCCGTAGCCGGTGTGCCCGCCAAGGCACTACTGCTGCTGTGGTGACCCATCAGGCTCTCTATTCCCTGGAACAAAAACGCCCCTGCGGCCACGCCCGCGGCGGTGGTCGCCATGCTGGTCAGGAAGCTAGGGGCCTGGAAGCGCGAGGGTGTTGGAGCGGCTTGCGGGTAGGCCGGTGCAGGGGCATAAGCCGCGACCGGGGCCACAGCGGGCGCTACCGGGGCCCGGCCCCAGCCGTTGGCATCCAGAAAGTTGGCGACAGGCTTGGCCTGCTGCAACTCGGCTTGCAGGCTAGCGATCTGCGTCTGGGCGGCTTGCAAGGCGTTGTCTTGCAGCAGGCAGCGCTGCACCAGCAGATAGGCCGCGTCGGGCTGGCGCGCCAGTGCGGTATCGATCAGCGTTTGTGCCTCTGCGTCCTTCACCGCGGCCCGTGCCTGGCCGAGTTGCTGCAGAAAAGTAGTGAGTTGCTCGCGCTCTAGGGTGTTCATGGAAACCTCAACGGTATTGGTGAATGCACAGTAGATACCGCCCAAGTCCCAAAAATTCAATGCCTGCACCGGCTTGCGGTGGTGAAGTGGCCGTAAAGATGGAGGTGGCCCACTTCACAAATGCTACTTTTTTAGTAGCTGCTTGCGCCCATTCCATCAGCGCTAGGGCCTTATTTTTTATAAATTTTTGCTTATGGACTGCTGCGGGCCGTGGTGGCCTCTGGCCGCACATCCCGCTGTAGGGCACCAATGCGATACTTGAAGGCTTGCCCGTTGGGTAAGTTTGCCCCCTCCGCCGCCCAGAAACCAACCGCCTCCGGATGCGAACCGCCACAGCCACGCCCTCCACGCCAACCCGCGCCACCGCAGTACCGCCGCAGACCAAGGGCTGGTGCCCGGGTGCCCTGCGCCCGATGCTGTCGGGCGACGGCCTGGTGGTGCGGGTGCGCCCGCACGGGGGATGGCTGACATCGGCCCAGGCGGCAGGTATCGCTGCGCTGGCCCGCCAGTACGGCAACGGCCTGCTGGACCTGACCAGCCGCGCCAACCTGCAACTGCGCGGTATCCGCCCCGAAGCCCACGCCGACTTGCTGCTCGGCCTGCAGGCTCTGGGCCTGGTGGACGGCAGCGCAGAGCAAGAATCCCGCCGCAACATCCTCGTCAGCCCGTTCTGGCAACCAGAAGACGACACACAAGCCATCGCCGCCGCACTGGCCCAGGCCCTAGCCGCAACCGATGCCCCCGCCCTGCCCGGCAAGTTCGGTTTTGCGGTGGACTGCGGCGCGCAGGCGGTGCTGCGGGCCAGCTCTGCGGACATCCGTATTGAACGCGGACCCGGCGGCTTCACCGTGCGCGCCGAAGGCTATGCCACGGGTGCCTGCGTCAACGCCGAGGACGTTGTGCCCACCGCGATGGCGCTGGCGCGGTGGTTCATGGCGCAGGGCGGCAAACGGATGGCCGCGCTGGCACCAAAGCATGCGCTGCCGCAGCGCTTTCAGGCGACCCGCGACTTTTCTGCGTCCGCCCCCCCACCCCAGCCAGGTCCAACCGCCGTCGGCTGGCTGGTGGGTGCCGAATTTGGCCAGTTGCAGGCCGACACCCTGGCCGCCCTGTCCACTTTGGGCGCGCTGCGGCTGACACCCTGGCGCATGCTCCTGGTCGAGGGCCTGCAACACGCATCCAATATCAAAGGCCTGGTCGCCCAGCCCTTGGACCCCCGCATGCGGGTCGTGGCATGCACCGGCGCACCGGGCTGCCTGCAAGCTGCCGCAGCCACCCGGCCACTGGCCCGTGCACTAGCCGCCATGGTCCCGGTAGACCAGTTGCTGCACATCTCCGGCTGCAGCAAAGGCTGCGCCCACCCACGCGAAGCCCTGACGCTGGTGGCCACACCTGCGGGCTTCAACCTGATTCGCCATGGCACAGCAGCAGCCATCCCCGATCTGCTGGCCTTGGCCCCTGAAACGATTGCTTCCCATTTGTTCCCGACACCCCATGCGCCACGAATTTGAAACTGACGGAACCGCCATCTACCGCCAGTCCTTTGCCATCATCCGGGCCGAGGCCGACCTGGCCCGCTTCAACCCCATTGAAGAGCTGGCCGTGGTCCGCATGGTGCACGCCACCGGCATGGTCGGGCTGGAGGCCCATGTGCGCTTTACAGACGGCATGGCAGAAGCCACGCGCGCGGCCCTGGAGGCTGGAGCCCCCATCCTGTGCGACGTGCGCATGGTCAGCGAAGGCATTACCCGCAGCCGCCTGCCTGCCGACAACCAGGTTATCTGCACGCTGAACGATCCCCAGGTGCGCGAGCTGGCCCAAAGCATGGCGACCACCCGCAGCGCTGCCGCGCTGGAGCTGTGGCGACCGCATCTGGCCGGTGCCGTGGTGGCCATCGGCAATGCACCCACCGCGCTGTTTCACCTGCTGAACATGCTGCAAGACCCCAGTTGCCCACGCCCGGCAGCCATCATCGGCTGCCCGGTGGGCTTTGTGGGCGCAGCCGAATCCAAGGCCGCGTTGATGGCCGCACCGCCCGTGCCCGCCATGGTGGTGCAAGGCCGACTCGGTGGCTCGGCCATCACCGTCGCCGCCGTGAACGCACTCGCCTGCCGGAGGGAAATTTGATGGGCCGCATCCTCTGCGCAGGGCTCGGCCCTGGCGACCCAGACCTGATGAGCGTACGCGCCGACCGCGCCATCCGCAGCGCCCGCCATGTGGCCTATTTCCGCAAAAAAGGCCGCCCCGGCCAGGCCCGGCGCATCGTGGACGGCATGCTGGCCCCCGATGTGGTCGAGTACGCCATGGAATACCCGGTGACCACCGAGCTGCCGTTCGACAGCCCGGAATACATCGCCTGCCTGGCCGCGTTCTACGACGACTGGACCACCCGGCTAGCAGCCCTGGCGCAGTATGAGGACGTACTGGTGCTGTGCGAGGGCGACCCGTTCTTTTACGGCTCGTTCATGCACCTCTACACCCGCCTCCAAGGCCGGGCCACGGTGGAAGTGATACCCGGCATCCCCGGCATGGTGGGCTGCTGGTCGGCCACCGGCACCCCCATCACCTGGGGCGACGATGTGCTGGTGGTGCTGATGGGCACGCTGCCCGAGGCCGAACTGCTGCGCCACATGCAATCGGCCGATGCCTTGGTGATCATGAAAACCGGTCGCAACCTGCCCCGCGTGCGCAGCGCGCTGGCCGCGGCTGGACGGCTGGACCAGGCCTGGCTGGTCGAGCGCGGCACCATGCCGGGCGAGCGCGTTGTGCCCCTGTCCGAAGTGGATGGCACCGACTGCCCCTATTTCGCCATCGTGCTGGTCCACGGCCAGGGCCGCCGCCCCGAGGTGCAGGAATGAGCGGCTGGCTGTGCATCGCCGGTCTGGGCCCGGGCGATGCGGCTCTGGTCACTCCCGAAGTCACCCATGCGCTGGAGGCCGCCACCGACATCGTGGGCTACATCCCCTACGTGGCCCGCATCGCAGCGCGCCCCGGCCTCACGCTGCATGCGTCTGACAACCGGGTGGAAATGGACCGCGCCCGTGCTGCGCTGCAGATGGCTTCTGAGGGCAAACAGGTGGTCATCGTCTCATCTGGCGACCCGGGCGTGTTTGCCATGGCCTCCGCCGTGTTCGAAGCGCTGGAAGGCCGCGCGGACTGGCAGGCGCTGGATATCCGCGTGCTGCCCGGCATCACCGCCATGCTGGCCGGCGCGGCACGCGCCGGTGCGCCACTGGGCCACGACTTCTGCGCCATCAACCTCAGCGACAACCTCAAACCCGCCGCGCTGATCGAAGCCCGCGTGCGCGCCGCTGCCGGGGCCGACTTTGCCATGGCCTTCTACAACCCCCGCTCGGCCAGCCGCCCGCACACTTTTGGCCGTGTGCTGGAGATATTGCGCGAGACTTGCGGCCCAGACCGGCTCATCACCTTTGCCCGCGCCGTGAGCACGCCGGAAGAAAAGCTGCTGACCGTCACCTTGGCAGAGGCCACGCCCGAGATGGCCGACATGCGAACCGTGGTCATCGTGGGCAATAGCGCCACCCGCCGCGTGGGCCGCTTTGTCTACACACCGCGCTCGGCGCTATGAATTTTCTAGCTGCTCACGCCATGGATACGGCGCAGGACCTCGTTTACGCTATGAACCACCGTGCGCGTAGGAATGAAGGGCCGGGCTATCAGAATCACCGGCACGCCCAGCTCCCGCGCCGCCGTCAGCTTGGCCTGCGCGCCTGCGCCACCCGAGTTTTTGGACACCACATGGGTGATGCCGTGCGCCTGCAGCAGGGCCAGGTCGCCCTCCAGGGTGAAGGGGCCCCGGTCCAGCACCACCTGGCCGCGCTCGGCGGGCAAGTCCAGTACCGGGTCTACCAGCCGCAGCAAATACCAATGCTGCGCAAACGCCAAAAACGGTGCCAGGTGCTGGCAGCCAATAGCCAGGAACACGCGGGCGGGCTCGGTGGGCAGGGCCTGCACAGCAGCAGCCATATCCGGCACGTATTGCCACACATCACCACTCTGGGCCTGCCACGCGGGCCGCTCCAGCGCCAGCAGGGGCACGCCCGCCGCCGCACAGGCCAGCACGGCGTGGCTGCTCATCTGCGCGGCAAACGGGTGGGTGGCATCGACTACCTGGGTGATGCGCTCGGCCTGCAGAAAGGCCTGCAAACCCGCCACCCCGCCAAAGCCCCCCACGCGGGTGGGCAGCGGCTGGGCGATGGGCGCGCTGGTACGGCCTGCGTACGAAAAAATACCGTCCACGCCCGCCTGCGCCAAGGCCTGGGCCAGGCGGCTGGCTTCCGTGGTGCCGCCCAAAACGAGGACCCGTGGAAGGAGGTGCTGAATGGCTGAACCCTGGCTATCAATCATAGGTATCGGAGAAGATGGTCTGCATGGCCTGGGCGATGGTAGCCGCTCGGCCCTGGCGCGCGCGCAGCACGTCTTTGGCGGCGCGCGGCACCTGGCGCTGGCCGGTGTGGGCAGCCGGGGCCTGGAGTGGCCGCTGCCGTTTGACATCGCCCCGGTGCTGGCCCTGCGCGGCCAGCCGGTGGCCGTGTTGGCCTCGGGCGACCCGTTCTGGTTTGGTGCGGGTGGCAGCCTGGCAAGCCATTTGGCACCCGGCGAATGGCAGGCTTTTCCGGCACCCTCGACCTTCTCGCTGGCCGCATCGCGCCTGGCCTGGCGGCTGGAAACCGTGCACTGCCTGGCCCTGCACGCCGCGCCCTTTGCCCGTAGCCGCCCGGCATTGCACCACGGCGCGCAACTGCTGTGCCTGCTGCGCGATGGCCCGGCGGTGCGCGACTTTGCGCAGTGGCTGACCCAGCAAGGCTTGGGTGCGTCCCCCGTCTGGGTGCTGGAAGCCCTGGGCGGCCCGCGCGAACGCATACGCCAGTGCGTGGC
The DNA here is from genome assembly GCF_056521425.1 of Rhodoferax sp. LS1P39. NCBI lineage: Bacteria > Pseudomonadati > Pseudomonadota > Betaproteobacteria > Burkholderiales > Comamonadaceae > Rhodoferax > Rhodoferax sp. LS1P39. The sequence goes on from NZ_JBWMAV010000001.1 coordinate 595,581, forward strand.
CAGCACACTGGACTTTGCAGACATCCAAAGCCCTGTTGCGGTCGCTGTACAGGTATCGGGCCCTCTGGGCTTACCGCACACACCCGGCCTGCCCGACGACGGCTTTGCCCACGACGGCCAAATCACCAAATCACCCATCCGCGCCCTCACCCTCAGCGCCCTGGCACCCCGCCCCGGCGAACACCTGTGGGACCTGGGCGCAGGGTCGGGCTCGGTGTCGGTGGAGTGGTGCCTGGCGGGCGGCACGTCCAGCGCGGTGGAGCAGCACGCCGAGCGGGTAGTGAACATCCGCGCCAACGCCGCATCCTTTGGGCTAGACCACCGCCTGGGAGTGCACTTTGGTGCCACACACGACCTGCTGGCTGAGTTGCCTTCGCCCCACGCCATCTTTGTCGGCGGTGGTTTTGATGCAGCCTTGTTCGGCAGCTTGCAGTCCGCAGCCCCCGCAGGCTGCCGACTGGTGGTGAACGCGGTAACGCTGGAAACCGAATCCGCCCTGCTGCAATTGCACGCCCAGCATGGCGGCACGCTCCTGCGCATCGAGCTGGCCCAGGCCGCCCCCCTGGGCCGCATGCGCGGCTGGCAGCCCAGCCGCACGGTGGTGCAGTGGAGCGTGGTGCTGTGAGCGTGGCGGGCCTGGGCTTTCGCGCCGGGAGCAGCGTGGCATCTCTGCGTGCAGCACTGGATGCCGCACTGCAAGCCCCCACCCCAACCCTCCCCCGGAGGGGGAGGGAGCAAGACCTGAACCCCGCATTACCCCCTCCCCCTCCGGGGGAGGGCCGGGGTGGGGGCCGGTATGCCCGCCTCACCGCCCTGGCCACTGCCGCCGACAAGGCCAACCACCCAGCACTGCTGCAACTCGCCACTGAGCTGCAACTGCCCATCATCCCCATCCACCTGCCGCTGCTCGCAGCCCAAGCCGCCACGCCCAGCGCCCACGTGCCCTCCCGATACGGCGCGCACAGCGTGGCCGAAGCGGCGGCGCTGGCCGCTGTAGGCCCGGCGGCCGTGCTGCGGGTTGGCCGCTGCGTCAGCCCCGACCGCCTGGCAACAGCCGCCATTGCCTCAACTGAAAAGACCCATTCATGACCGTTCACTTCATCGGCGCAGGCCCTGGCGCACCAGATCTGCTGACCCTGCGAGGCCGCGACCGGATTGCCGCCAGCCCGGTGTGCCTCTACGCGGGCTCGCTGGTGCCCGAAGGCGTGCTGGCCCACTGCCCGCCCGGTGCGCGCATCGTCAACACCGCGTCGCTGTCGCTGGAGCAGATACTGGACGAGATCGGCACCGCGCATGCTGCCGGGCACGACGTGGCGCGCCTGCACTCGGGCGACTTGTCGGTATGGTCGGCCATGGGCGAGCAACTGCGCGGCCTGCGCGCGCTGGGCATTCCGTACACCGTCACGCCCGGCGTGCCCGCGTTTGCGGCAGCAGCGGCCACGCTGGAAGCCGAGCTGACGCTGCCGGGCCTGAGCCAATCGGTGGTGCTCACCCGCACCTCGGGCCGCGCATCGGCCATGCCCAGCACCGAATCCTTGGCGAACTTTGCCGCCACCCAGGCCGTGCTGGCCATCCACCTGTCCGTCCACGTGCTGCCGCGCGTGGTGGCCGAGCTGATCCCCCACTACGGCGCGGACTGCCCCGTGGCCGTGGTCTGGCGCGCCAGCTGGCCTGACGAGCGCGTGGTGCGCGCCACGCTGTCCACCATCGAGGCCGCCGTGGGCGAAGGCATGGAGCGCACGGCGTTGATCTTGGTAGGCCACACCCTGGGCGCAGAAGAGTTCGCCCACAGCCGCCTCTACGCAGGCGACTACGACCGCCGCTACCGCCCACTGGGCACCGCACCCCGCTTCCCGGCAGGCACAGAATGATCGACCTCTGCCTCGTCGGCATAGGCACCGGCAACCCAGACCACGTGACCCGCCAGGGCGTGAAAGCGCTGAACGCCGCCGATTTGATTCTGGTGCCGCGCAAAGGCGCAGGCAAAGCCGATCTGGCCGAACTGCGCCTGCAACTGTGCAGTGCATTGGTAACCAACCCCGCCACCCAGGTCGTGGGCTTCGACATGCCCGTGCGCGATGCCGACGACCCCGACTACCCCAGCGCCGTGCACCGCTGGCACGACGCGATTGCCGAGGTGTGGCTGGCCACCATCCGCGCCCATTTGCCCGCCGGTGGCCGTGTGGCCCTGCTGGTATGGGGCGACCCCTCGCTGTACGACAGCACCCTGCGCATCGCCGAGCGCCTGGCGGTGCACCTGCCGCTGAAAGTGTCTGTGGTCCCCGGCATCACCGCCCTGCAAGCCCTGACCGCTGCGCACGCCATCGCCTTGAACGACATCAACGCCCCCGTCACCATCACCACCGGCAGGCAACTGCGTGACTTTGGGTGGCCGGTGCATGCGGATACGGTGGCGGTGATGCTGGACGGGCACTGTGCGTTTCAGCATCTGCCGCCGGAGGGGATCACGATTTGGTGGGGTGCTTTCCTGGGGATGCCGCAGCAGATTTGCATTGCGGGACCGCTGGCCGAAGTGAGCGCGCGGATTCTGGTGGAACGGCAAACGGCGCGGGCGGCGCATGGGTGGGTGATGGATACTTATTTGATGCGGCGGAACACGCGGGGTTGATCGGCAGCTACGTCTGCAAAGCAGCGGCAGCGGTCTACCGCTTCATCAAACTCGCCGTCGTATAGCAGGCCTTCAACATTCTGAACGATCAGCGGTTAAATGCCCGGGCGTTCCAGCGCTGTGCGCGCTGAAATCAGAGGCTTGAGCAGCAGCAGGTAGTCGTGACGAATTCGGGGGCAGGTGCGCTGCTTGACATGTCAGTGGTGATCGGAAAGTCGTTGTGCGTGCATTCTCAATGGATTCCGAAGCCACAGAACCACGGACATCGCCAGCCTTTTTTTCGTGAGTTGGAAGCTCGCTGGCGGGGTGCATCGTGTCGTGCTCGAATGGCGCGTTCTGCCTGCTAGACTGACCCGCCGATCAGGCGCTCGGGGGAGTGCACTGGGTTTGCGCCTTGCTCGTCCCCGCCAAGGAGTCAGTGCCTGATGTATCCACCATTCAACGTACTCAGACGCGCATGCTCAAACTCGAAGAAATCGCTAAGGACGAGCAAATCACCGGGCTGGTCCCAGATGCCTGAACGCGCAGCAAGGAACAAAGATGCTCAAAGCACTCAAAGTTAGTAATTTCACGGTGTTTGGTAGCGACGTGGAGCTCATATTTTCCCCAGGCTTGAACGTCATCGTTGGCGAGAACGGTGCGGGCAAGACCCATGTGCTCAAACTGGGCTACCTGTTTTCGCGTGCGTGGCCCGATCTCACAGCCCAACGGCTTGCGGTGAACAAGGAGCGTGCGCAGGCGTACTTGGCTGAGCGCCTGGCCGATTTGTTTCAAGTGTCCGATCTTTCGGCCTTGATACGACGTAATGCCAGAGGCGGCGCGGTGCTGCAAGCACAGGTCGATGGTCACATTCCCACCGTGCAGATTCGCATGGCAGATGAGCCTGAGTTCACCTCACCAGGGTTGCCGGAGACCATGCCGTGGAAGGTGCAGATTCAACGAAAGGACCAGTCCGGCCTGCTCAAAGCGACGGTGCTGCCAGACGAAGTGCCAGATGCCGCAGCACGGAATGCTTTTTTGCCGCAACAGGTGCTGGTGCCCAGTAAGGAGATGGTTTCCCTGTTTAAGGGGTTGATTGGACTGTTCGACAAGTACCGTGATTTCCCGTTGGACATCAGCTACCGCGATTTGGCCGTCGCCATGTCCACATTGGAGCCACGCGAAAGACCGCCGTTGATGTCGGATGTGGCTCAGCGCATGCAGAGCCTATTGGGCGGAAACTTGAAGCTGGAAAAGGGAGAGCTGGTCTTCGAGCGCGCTGACGGATCGCAGATGGACATTTCTTTGATGGCAGAGGGCTATCGCAAGCTGGCCATGCTGATTTATCTGCTGCGTTACGGTGTGGTGGAGCGTGGTTCTACTTTGTTCTGGGACGAGCCAGAGGCCAACCTCAACCCTGCCGCGTTGAAGCTGCTGGCTGAGGCCTTGTATGCACTGGGTAACGCTGGGGTTCAGGTGGTTGTGGCCACGCATAGTCTCTTCTTGCTGCGCGAGTTCGAGATTTTGCAGATGAGGTCAGGGCAAGGACATGCCAACCAGCTTGCCAACAAATACTTTGGCCTGGGTCGCCAGAAGAAAGATGGCCCGGTTTCCGTGACCCAAAGTACGGACATCGCCGACATCGAGCCTTTGGTTCTGTTGGACGAGAGCTTGCAGCAGAGCGACAGGTACATGGAGGCGAACCCATGAGTCGGACGGCAGATGTGGATGGCATGCGCCTGACCATGCCGGCGGGGTGGTGGGTGTGGAAGTACGACGACTCCGACTTTCACCAGACTCAGTTCCAGAACTTTGCAGGTGGTGTCAAGGCCATGGATGCTATCGCGCTCGATCCCGCACAGACCTTGTGGCTGATCGAGGTGAAAGACTACCGACAGAACAGGCGGCGAAAACCCAGTTCTGTATTTGCCGAGGTGGCGGATAAGGCACGCGATACCTTGGCAGGTTTGGCGGTTGCGCGCGTCACTGCGATGGTGCAGCTAGAGCGCTCTTTGGCGCAGCAGGCGCTGGGTTCCAGGCAAATTCGCGTGGCGTTGCAATTGGCCCAATCAGCCCATCCCCACCGGCTGTTCCCACAAGTGGTTGAGTCCGCCGATGCGGATATCCAATTGCGCAGAGCGGTCAAGCAAGTGGACGCAAAACCAGTTTGTGCCGTTGGCAGCTTGGGACAGCACAACAGCGTGCTTCCGTGGAATACGGTTGCCATTTGAAATACGCACCTCTCGACCATAAAACCCTGGCGCGAAATCGCTCCCCACAAGGACGTGCTGGAAGGTACCTTCAAGCAAAACGAATTTGCAGCTGACATTTCGCAGGTGCATGCAGGTATCCGATTCACCCGGAGGTGCTTGATCGGCTGTATCAGGACTGGTCCACGCTGGACAAGTTTCAGCGCACGCGGGGGGTGTTGCGGTACATGGCCATCGTCATCCACAGGCTGTGGGACACCGTCACCGTCGAAATCGAGGCGCGCACGCGCGATGGGTTTGAGGCAGGCTTGCAGCGGACCATCAAGGAAAACTGCGGGTGCTGAAATTCCGCTCCGCCAACTTCGAGCAGGAATAGCCTGCTGTTGCTGTTGCTGTTGCTGTTGCTGTTGCTGTTGCTGTCGCTGTTGCTGTTGCTGTTGCTGTTGCTGTTACTGTGGCTGTGGCGGAGGTGCGCAGAGCGGACGTTGGTGAGCTTCTGCTTTCAGCCTTTTGCCGACCACCGATCTAATCACCCCCAAGAACGCGTCAACAGTTCATCCAACGCATCAGCAATAGCCTGCCCATGCTCGGCCAAGGAGGTGACATGCCCCCCAAGCTGGTCCAGCGCCACCGAAACCATGTCCAGCGGATGCAGCACCACCGGCACGCCCTCCACTTCAAACACAGGATTCATGCGGGAGCCCACTGTGGCCGTATTCCCGGGTAGTGCGCTGCGGCGCACCAGCGGCACCACCATGCGCCTGCGGTAGCGGTCAAACAAGGACGACTGGACAAGCACCACAAAAGGTATGGACTCTTTCAGCGCGCCCTTGTTGCGGTGGACATCAAACTGGGCCATTACAGGGTGGAGTGCTCGTCTGCAAATGAACCCACGGTGGCATGCACGGCATTCCAATCCATAGCCACCGCATCCGCCTGCTGCTGGCGCGATAGGCGAGTTTGCTGTTGCTGGACCACATAGGCCGCCAGCAGCTCTTCCATGGTGGCAGAGAGGTTGCTGGTATAGGTCTTGGCCTGTGCGACCAAGCCTTCGTTCAAGGTCAGGTTGACCGCGCGTTTACGAACAGGGGCAGTGGATGTGGCCAGCATGGTGGGTTCCGGGTGTTGAATCTATGCGCATATTATGCGCATAGATTGCAGCAACACATTTGCTACTCTATTCATAGCTTCTCACGCCGATTGAATAAGCGCCAGGGCCGATTTTTCTTAGAAACCCAATTTGGGAATGTTCCAACCCAAACTGGGTATGACAAGCACCCCGCCTACCGAGCCGCGCCTACCGCCCCCGCATCAGCCACGCCCGCACCTTTCAATAAAGCCAACAACCCCGGCTGCACCCAGCGCTGGAACGCCAAGCCGCCCACCAGGCCCATGCTGGCCCAGAACGACAGTGAGATCCAGGTGGTGGCCCAGATGAACTGGGTGCCGAGTTGGCGCAAGGCGGTTTGGGCCTCGGGGCCAAAGCCTGCCAGGGGGTCGGTACTGATGTGCGGCGCGCCCACCACGTAGGGCAATGCCAGCCATGCTGCCGCAGCAGCCCAGCGCAAATGGCTGCGCAAACCGGCGATGGACGCACAGGCCAACGCTGCGCTGCCAGCAGCCAGCAGCCACCAGCCCTGGCGCGAACCCAGGCGGGCTGCGTCCATGCCGGGTATCTCGGCATGCAGCCCCAGCGACGGCCAGAAGTGGAACACCAGCCAACCGGCGGCTGCTGTCCACAGGGCCAGGGGCAGCGCGCGCAGGGATGCGCCGCGCCACAGGCACACACCCATCACCGCAAACACCAGCAGCGCCATGCTGAAGGCGTGCAAGGTATTGGCCACCCAGGTCCAGCCGGTGCGCTCCAGGCCGTTTTCGGGCTCCCATTCGGGGGCCGCGGCGTGGTCATGGGCCGCTGCTTCAGCGTGCACATGGGTGACAGGAGCCACGGGTTCAGGGGCTTGGGCTTTTTGCGATTCAAAGACCTCGGCGGCCAGAATCAGCGGGGCGGCCTGCAGGTGCTGCACACCGGTTTGCACGCTGCCCACCACCACGGCGGTGGCCAGCGCCGCCCAGATCAAGCGTTGAAAAATCATGGTGTGCTTTCAGTGGCAAGGCTTGACGGTGATGTGGCGCACGTCGTGCGCGGCGTTGTGGGCCAGCGGGCTCTCGGCAAAGGCCACGCCGTACAGCACGACCATGCCGAGGGCGGCACCGGCGGCAAGCTGCAACAAGAGGCTGCGCACCGCGCTGGAGGTGCGAGGCAGTTCGGTGGTGGTGGATGGATGCATGGAGGACTCCTTTTAAAAAACAAAAAAACCGTGCGGCCGCGGGATTACGGATGCACTACGGAAAAGCTATGCCAGCGCAGGCAGGCGCGCCAGGATGCCACTGCGCAGCCGCTCGGGCCGCTCCTTGCGCAGCAGGTTGCCGTCGGCACTCAGGGCGTGCAATTGGGCGCAGGCCAAGACTTCGGCGGCGGTCACGTCATCGGCGACCAGATCGCCGAAGTAATAGGTGTACTTGCCCGGTGCCTGCAGCGCCACGGTGCAGGCCCGGGAGCAGCCGCTCATGCAGGCCAGGCCGCGCACGTGGACGCGGGCTTGCTGGGCATCGTCCAGGTCCCAGGCCGCTACCTGCACGGCTTCCAGCAGCGCCTCGCCCGCAGCGGGCATATCGCGCGAGACGCCAGCGGGGCGGCAGGTGGTGCAGATGATCAGCTCGGTGATGGGAGAAGCGTTTGTCATGGCTGGCATACCATCACCCTCTCCCGCGCGGCGGGAGAGGGAGTAAGGCAGGACATCCGGCCCCCACCCCAACCCTCCCCCGGAGGGGGAGGGAGCAAGACAGGACGATTTACTTTGGATGGGGTTGGCATAGGTTGTTTGTCTCAATAGGGTTGAATGGTCACGTCACCCGCCGGTACTCTGCGCCCCAGCGGGCGGCCCAGGCGGCGCAGCGGCCAATAGTGGGGGTGCGGTCGTCAAAATCCATCACCACGGCATGCTCCACGCCGGTGGGTGCGGCGGGCTGCTCCAGGGCGCGGCCATCGGTGAGCAGCCACAGCCAAGCGGGGCCACTACGACCACGCCGATCCGCCTGCGCCAGCAAGGTGTTCGCCACCGCCAGCGCCTGCCGCAGCGGCGTGCCGCCGCCACCGCCGCATTGGCGTACCCGTGCTGCACCGGCGGCCCGGGCCGGACCGGGGGGCAGCACCAGCTCCACACCACTGCCGCCAAAACACAGCAGACCCACGTGGTCGCCAGCCCGCGCCGCCAGCTCGACCAGGCGGACGGCATGGCCTTTGGCCAAAGCCAAGCGGCCACCCTGGCGCATGGAGCCCGAGGTGTCCAGCACGATCAGATGCAGGCGCGGCGCGGCTGCAGCCTGGGGCTGGTAGCGCAGGTGGTCGCGCTGCAGCGCCCGCGGGCCCTTGGCCAGCAGGGTGCGCAGCCAGGCAATCGCGGGGCTGTCGCCCTGCGACTGCACCGCGGGTTTGAGAGAGGGTGGTGTCTGCATGGTGGGGTTGCGCCACCGCACACTGCCCGCCGCTGTGGACGGCTGGCGGATGCGGTGGCTCAGGCTTTTTTTGCGGGCCAGGCTCCTGGGGATAGCACCCGGGTAGTGGGTGTGGGTTGTGGAGGCAGTGCGCCCCAATCGCCTTCAGAGATGGCGTTGGATGGTCGTGTCGCCTCGGGCTTTGGGCCCGCGCTGTCGTTAGCCGATGGCTCCACCGTGCGGCGGTGCGCCAGCGCCAGCTCGGCCACGGCATCCACGTCTTGCAAGGTCACGGCATCGCGGCCCTCCAGGGCGGCCAGGGCGCGGGCAGCGCGCAGCATCACCAGGTCGGCACGCATGCCATCGACACCGGCGGCCAGGGCCAGCGTGGCGGCGTGTTGCAGCACGGCATCTGGCCAGGCCAGGTGAGACAAAGCAGCCTGCGCTGCAACTACGGTGGCCGCCAAGGTCTTCAACGGTGCGGCGTGCGCTGCCATCAGCGCCTGCGGGTCTTCGTCGAAGGCCAGACGGGTGCGCAAAATGTCCAGCCGCTGCTGCGGGTCCAACGGGTTGCCCAGCACGACCGACAGGCCAAAGCGGTCCACCAGCTGGGGCCGCAGTTCGCCTTCTTCGGGGTTCATGGTGCCCACCAGCGCAAAGCGGGCGGCGTGCTGCTGCGAGATACCATCACGTTCCACCGTGTTGACACCGCTGGCGGCGACATCCAGCAGCGCGTCCACCAGCGCGTCGGGCAACAGATTGACCTCGTCCACGTACAGCACGCCGTGGTGGGCGCGCGCCACCAGGCCGGGTGCCAGGCGCAGCTGGCCCGCGCGCAGTGCGTCTTCCACGTTCAACGTGCCCACCAGCTGCTCCAAGCTGGCCGCCAGCGGCAAGGTGACAAACGGCGCATCCGGCAACAGGGCCGCCAGGGCCCGCGCTGCCGTGGACTTGGCCGTGCCGCGTGGGCCGCTGACCAGCACGCCGCCGATGCGCGGGTCAATGGCCACCAGCAGCAAGGCGCGCTGCAGCAGCGGCTGGCCGACCAGCGCGGTGAAGGGGAAGGCCACGCGGGTGGCGGTGTGCACAGAGGTCATGGTCAGGAGGCTTCCAAATGGTTTTCCAGCGCCAACAGGTGGTCTGTTATGCGCTCGCGCTGGTCGCCCGGCTCAGCCCACAGGCCGCGGTCCATGGCTTCGAGCAGGCGCTCGCCGATGCTGCGCAGGGCCCCGGGGTTGTGCTGCTGCAGAAAGTCGCGGGTGGCATCGTCGTGCACATAGGCATCGGCCACCAGCGCGTACTGGTGGTCGCCCACTACGCCGGTGGTGGCGTCAAAGGCAAACAGAAAATCGACCGTGGCGGCGATCTCGAACGCACCCTTGTAGCCGTGGCGCTTGATGCCGTCCAGCCACTTGGGGTTCACCGCGCGGGAGCGCACCACGCGCGCCACTTCCTCGCCCAGCGTGCGGATGCGCGGCGCACCGGGCACGCTGAAGTCGCCGTGGTACAGCGCGGCGGGCGTGCCGCTCAGGTGCTCTACCGCCGCGGCCATGCCACCCATGAACTGGTAGTAGTCACCGGAATCCAGAATGTCGTGCTCGCGGTTGTCCTGGTTGTGCAGCACCGCGTCCAGCCCGGCGATGCGCTGGGCGAACGCCTCGGGCGCGGCCGTGCCGTGCGCGTCCTGCCCATAGGCGAAGGCCCCGGCGCGCAGGTAGGACTCGGCCAACTCGGACCGCTCGGTCCAGTTGCCGCTGGCAAGGCTGGCCTGCAAGCCCGCACCGTAACCGCCGGGCCGGGGGCCGAACACGCGCCAGGTAGCAGCACGCTCATCCGTTTGGACGGCCATCTCGGCCTGGACGCGCACGCGGATGGGGTTGACATCGTCCGGCTCATCTTCAAACGAAATGGCAGCCACGGCGCGCACGGCCGTGTCAAACAGGTCAATCACATTGGGAAATGCATCGCGGAAGAAGCCGGAGACGCGCAGCGTCACGTCCACGCGCGGGCGGCCCAGCACGGTCATGGGCATGACTTCAATGTCCACCACGCGGTTGCTGCCCGGTGCCCACTTGGGCCGCACGCCCAGCAGCGAGAAGGCCTGGGCCACATCCTCGCCGCCGGTGCGCATGGTGCTGGTGCCCCAGACCGACAGGCCCATGGCCGTGGGATAGGCACCATGGTCTTGCAAGTGGCGCTCCACCACCCGGTCTGCGCCCTTGGCACCCATGGCGTAGGCAGTCTGGGTGGGGATGGCGCGCGTGTCCACCGAATAGAAGTTGCGCCCGGTGGGCAGCACATCGGGCCTGCCGCGCGACGGTGCGCCGCTGGGGCCGGGGGGGATGAAGCGCCCGTCCAGCCCGCGCAGCAGCTGGCCGATCTCGTTGGGGCCACAGGCATCCAGACGCGGGGCGAGCGTGGTGTGCAGGCGCTCCAGCACCGGGGCGGTGTGGGGCCACGCCTCTGGCGCAAGCGCTACGCCGTCTTGCACCAGTTGCACGGCCAGAAACTCCAGCCGCTCGCGGGTGTGGCCCGCATGGCGCCAGGGGTCGGTGCTCAGGGCTTGCAAGACCGGCGGGCGTTCGCCGGTCCAGGGTGTGGCCCAGTCGGGGCTGAGGGCATCGAAGTCTTTCAGGCCCAAGTCGTGCGCCAAGGCGACCGTCAGGCTGCCTTGCGCGGCACCCGCACCGCCGGGGTAGCGGGCCAGGGCGACCAGCGTGTCCACCCGCTGGCGGCCGGTGGGCGACTGGCCGAAGATATGCAGGCCATCGCGGATTTGCGATTCCTTGATTTCGCACAGGTAGGCATCCAGGCGGCGCAGCAGGGCTTCGCGCTGCGCGTCGTCGGTAGGAGGGGTGAAGCCCAGCTCGGCGTGCAGGCCGTCTGCCAGCACTTTCTCCAGAATGCTGGCGCGCAGCAGCTTGGCGCGGCGCGGGTCCAGCGAGAGGGCCTCGTAGTACTCGTCCATGCGGCCTTCGAGCTGCTGCAAGGGGCCATAGGTTTCGGCCCGGGTCATGGCGGGCATCAGGTGGTCGATGATGACGGCCTGGGTGCGGCGCTTGGCCTGCGCGCCCTCGCCGGGGTCGTTGACGATGAAGGGATACAGGTGCGGCAGCGGGCCCAGGATGGCATCGGGCCAGCAAGCCGCCCCCAGCGCCACGCTTTTGCCGGGCAGCCATTCCAGGTTGCCGTGCTTGCCCACGTGCACCACCGCATCCACCGCGTAGGCACGGCGCAGCCAGAAGTAGAACGCCAGGTAATTGTGGGTGGGCACCAGATCGGCATCGTGGTAGGTGGCGACCAGATCCAGGTCGCGCCCGCGTGCGGGCTGGTTGCCCACAAACACATTGCCGTAGCGCTGGCCCGACACCATGAAACGGCCAGCGCGCACCAGCGGGTCGTGCTGCGGCAGGCCCCAGAGCGTGTTGATGGCGGCCTGGCTCTCAGCAGGCAGGGCACAGAAGTCGAGCAGGTAGTCGGCCATCGCCAGGCTTTGGCCTGCGGGGCGATCGTCGTTGGCATCCAGCTTGTTGGTGATGCCGCGCACCAGGTCGGCCATCAGCGCGTCACCATGCTGCGGCACATCGCCGGTGGCGTAGCCTGCGGCTTGCAGGGCTTGCAGAATGACGACGGTGGACGCAGGCGTGTCCAGGCCCACGCCATTGGCCAGGCGAGAGTCGTCATTCGGGTAGTTGGCCAGCACCAGGGCCACGCGCTTATCGCTATTTTTCTTATAGCGCAAGCTGCACCAGCGACGGGCGAGGGCAACCACAAAGGCTATGCGTTCTAACTCGGGCTGGTAACGCACCACGTCGATCTCGGCGCGCTCGCAGCGCCAGGCCAGGCCCTTGAAGCTGATAGGCCGGGTGCCGATGCGGCCATCCACCTCGGGCAGCACGATTTGCATGGCCAGGTCGCGCGGGGTGAGGCCGTGCGGGTCGTCTTGCCACTGGGCTAGCGAGCAACCGGCGGTGATGAGCTGCAACACCGGGGCATCGCCTGCCAGTAGCACGGGCTGGGCGGCATCGTCGTTGCCATCCATCGCGCCCACGGCAAAACTGGTGGCGTTGAGCACTATGTCTACCCGGTGCTCTTGTGCCAACGATTGCAGCAGCGCCATGCTGCCGGGGTTTTTAAGCGAGTCCAGCGCCACGGCCAGGGTGTTGAGGCCCTGCCCTTCCAGCGCGGCCAGCATGGCATCGAAGGCCACGGTGTTGCCTGACTGCCAATGCGCTTTGTAGAACACCAGCAAGGCCACGGGGGCCGCCTCGCGCCACGGTGTCTGGCCCATGGCGGGCGTGTAGCGGATGGCGGCGGGCACCACGGCTGCCGGTGCGGGGCGCTCACCCTGGCCGAAGGCGGCGTGGGCAATCAGGTTGAAGAAGTTCTGGGCGTTGTCGCGCCCGCCTTCGCGCAGGCAGCGCCAGAGGTGGGTGCAGTCGTCTTTGGTGGCGGTGCTGCGCAGCAGGAGTTGTGCGTCTTCTACGCACTCGCCCGACACCATCACCAGCCACTGGCCGCGCGCCTGGGCAGACGCGCACACCTGGTCCACGATGTAGGCCCAGTCGCTGGGGCTGCCCAGGTGTTCGATGATGATGGCCTTGGCGTGGCGCAGCACGTCGTCCATGTACATGTCGATAGACGCGGGCTGGCGCAGCCACATCAGGTTGGCCAGGCGCACACGGGGGAAGTCCTCTGGCAGGCTGCTGGCGACTTCGGCCAACAGGGACAGCGTGGTGTCTGCCACGGTAAGCACCACGATATCGCCCGGCGTTTGCTCCACGCGCACCACGCCCAGGCCATCGTCTTCAACATGGCCGCCGGGGCGGGTGGAGAGTAGGTGCATGTTTTAGTTCAGTCAGCAGAAACGGTTGTGGCGCGCCGCAGAGGGCGGTGTGGGTAGCTACGCGGATGTCCCCCGCAGCGGCCTAGGGCCGGCTGCTCCTCCTTTATTCCGCTGCGCCACCCACACCACCCTCTACGGAAACCAGCGTGCGGCTTGCGTAACGGTTGATTCAGTCCAACCGTAATTGGCGCTGGTCGATGGGGTGCTTTGCGCAGCGACATAAAGGAGGAGCCCGCAGGGCGGAGGACAGTCGCGGAGCAGAGTACCCCGTCGGCCTGCGACCACCCCCAACGGCAAAGGCCAGCCCGCATCACCCCAAAGCCGCCTGCAACTCGCCCTGCAACACACCCGCATCCAGGTGGTCCCCAATCACCACCAAGCGCGTTACACGGGCTTCATCGGCGCGCCAGGCCCGGTCGAAATAGCTGTCAAACCGCTGCCCCACGCCCTGCACTACCAGGCGCATCGCAGCCCCCGGCACGGCCACAAAACCTTTGACACGGTAAATCTCGTGGCGCTGCACCAGGGCGGCCAGGGCGGTGAGCAGCTTGGCGCGGTCTTTCACGTCCAGCGCAATCGACACCGAATCGAAGGCATCGTGGTCGTGGTCTTCTTCTGCGTCGTGGTGGGTTTTGCGGGCATCGATCACGTCTTCTACCGCGCGCTCCAGGCCCAGCAACACGTCCATGGGCACGTTACCGTGCGATGCGCGCACCAGCTTCACACCGGCGGGTGCTTCGGCGCGGATGGTGGCTTCTACGGCTTCGAGTGCGGCGGCATCCATGCCGTCTACCTTGTGCACGATCACCAGGTCGGCGGTGGCCAACTGGTCTTCAAACAGTTCGTGCAGGGGGGAGTCGTGGTCGAGGTTGTCGTCGGCGCGGCGCTGGGCATCCACGGCCACCGGGTCTTCGGCGAAGGTGCCTGCGGCCACAGCGGGCGCGTCCACCACGGTGACCACCGCGTCCACGGTGAAAGCGTTGCGCAGCGCGGGCCACTGGAAGGCCTGCACCAGCGGCTTGGGCAGGGCCAGGCCGGAGGTCTCGATCACCAGGTAATCGATCTGTTCGCGGCGGGCGGCCAGTTGCTCCATCACCGGGGCAAATTCTTCCTGCACCGTGCAGCACAGGCAGCCGTTGGCCAGCTCGAACAGCTGGCCGTTTTCGACCCCGTTCTCGTCGCAGCCAATGCCGCAGCCGCGCAGCAATTCACCATCAATGCCCAGTTCGCCGAACTCGTTGACGATGACGGCGATGCGGCGGCCCTGGGCGTTGGTCAGCAGGTTGCGCAAGAGCGTGGTTTTGCCGCTGCCGAGGAAGCCGGTGACGATGGTGGCGGGGATTTTTCGGGTTTGCATTTTGTTTTCTTTCAATCTTCAATGCCACGTTGGGCGGGAACACCGGCTTTGAAGTGGTGCTTGATGAGGGTCATCTCGGTCACGGTATCGGCCAGCTCCACCATTTCGGCGGGTGCGCCACGGCCTGTGAGCACCACGTGCACGTGCGGCGGGCGTTCGCGCAGGCAGGCCAGCACGGGTTCCAGCGCGATCCAGCCGTAGCGCAGCGGGTACATGATCTCGTCCAGCACCACCATGAAGTGTTCGCCCGCGCGCACCGTGGCTTCAGCCTGGGCCCAGCCGGCCTGGGCCAGCTCGGCGGAGTGGTCGAGATCGCGGCTTTTCCAGCTGAAACCGTCGCCCAGCCCGACGATGGGGATGCCTAGCTGCTCAAACAAACGGTGCTCGCCAAAGCGCGCGGTGGGCACCTTCATGAACTGGTAGACCTTGACCGCCTTGCCCCGGCCATGGGCGCGCAGGGCCAGGCCGAATGCAGCCGTGCTTTTGCCCTTGCCGGTGCCGGTGTGCACGATGACCAGGCCGCGCCGTTCGCCCTGGGGCTTGGGGGTGTCGCGCAGCAGCGGTGGGGATTCGATTTCCATGGTGAGGTCTTGGTTAGTCAGGCGGGCGCGAAGAGCTTGGCGACGGCGTTGGGGTTGGACGGAAAGTACAGGTGCATGAACGAGGCGTGGAGCCGCCCGCGGCGGAACACCGGCTCGGCGTGGCTGCGTTCGCGCTGCGGCTCGGTAAAGGCGGTGGCAGGCAGCGGCGTGTCCATGCGTGCATGGTGGAAGCTGTGGCCGCGCAGCCGCCCCTCGGGCAATTGGGCGGCGTGCATGCCGAGGTTGACGAAGCGTTTTTGCAACGTCCCGGTCCCGGGCAGCAAGCCCCACATGGGCACGGGGGTGCCGTCATGGCCCGCCAAGCTGTCCAGCAGCGCCAGCATGCCGCCGCACTCGGCCACGGTGGGCTTGCCCTCCAAATGGTGGGCGTGGATGGCTGCGCGCATGGGCTGGTTGGCGTGCAGGGTGGCGAGGTGCAGCTCGGGGTAGCCGCCGGGCAGGTACAGGCTGTGCGCGTCGGGCAAGCTGGCATCGGCCAGGGGCGAAAAGAACACCAGCTCGGCCCCCAGCGCGCGCAGCGTATCCAGATTGGCGGCGTAAATGAAGGAGAAAGCGGCATCCCGTGCCACTGCGATGCGCACACCGGCCAGCAGCTGGGGCGCGATCTCTGACGGGCTGGGCTCAAACCGCACCGGGCTGGCCATCCCCTCCACGCTAGGCCCGATGGCCTGGGCGGCCAGGGCGATGCGCTCGTCCAGATGCGCCACCTCAGAGGCCTGCACCAGGCCCAGGTGCCGCTCGGGCAGCGCGAATTCGGCAGAGCGCGGCATGGCGCCAAACCAGCGCAGGCCTGTTGGCAGGCTGTCTTGGAGCATCTGCGCATGGCTGGCGCTGCCGACGCGGTTGGCCAGTACTCCGGCAAACTGCAGGCCAGGGCGAAAGGTGGACAGGCCGTGCGCCACGGCACCAAAGGTTTGCGCCATGGCCGAGCCGTCGATCACGGCCAGCACCGGCAGGCCCAGGGCCTGGGCCAGGTCGGCACTGCTGGGCGTGCCGTCGAACAGACCCATCACGCCCTCAACCAGAATCACATCGGCTTGCAGCGCTGCCGTGTGCAGCAGCGCCCGGCAGTGGGCCTCGCCGCCCATCCACAGGTCGAGCTGGTACACGGGGTGGCCGCTGGCGCGCTCCAGAATCGTGGGGTCCAGAAAATCGGGGCCGGTTTTGAACACGCGCACCCGGCGGCCCTGGCTGCGGTGCCAGGCGGCCAGCGCTGCTGTCACCGTGGTTTTGCCCTGGCCGGACGCAGGCGCAGCCACCAGCAACGCATGGCAGGTTTTAGGCATCAAATAGCCCCTCTGTGCTTATGGATTAAGCGTGAGCAGCTATAAATAAAATAGTAAATGGTTGACCCCTGCACGCCCGCCGCGTGGTTGTGGAACGGTGTGACTGGGGATGGGGAAAGGGATCAGTAGGCGGGACGCAAACGGACCTGTACTGGGACAGAGTTGCGCGGGGGCCTGCTGAGATCTTCGCCCGCCGCAAAGTCACGCTAAATCAGCAGGCCGGTCTCCGGGCTCACAGGTGCAGAGTGGAGACTCTGCTGCGGGGCCACCTTCCCATGCACTTGCACAGTGGTGGGGACATACGTCCCGGGCCTCGCTTTGACCTGTTTACCGTTGCGGGGGCAGCGTGGGCATGGCGCAGTAGCAACTACTGCGCTTCACCAACTTCCCGTTTAATCCGCAGCGCGCAAGCTGCAAGACACCTATTGAAGTTTTCAGTGTAGCAGCAGCCGTTTTGCCGAGCCTGGACGATGCCGTCGTTACATATCGTTGCCATAAAACAACAACCAGAAGTAACAAGTGTCGATATTTATTACAAGCTTCGTGACATATTTCCGTTTTCTCCATGCAAATCAACGACATAAGTAACTGGTGCGAAGATTGCTTTACAGGCTGAAATAAGGCGTTCACAAAAATTCACGCAGTGGATGTCGCCTTGAAACAGGGGAGATTTTTGAATGAAAATCATCGACCGGGGCTGCTCCAGCCCCCGCTGCCACGCTAGCCACTCCAGCGGCGCGGCCTGCTCCCTGCCCGCGCAGCGGGTTGCGCCGGTATCGCACGGATGCCCCTGTCCGACGCACCCCATTCCCCTGCCTTCGTAAGCCCCCGGCGCCCAGCCCGGCTGGCCACGCCCCCCGTTTTGCACCCATTGAACTTGTTCCGCCACTTGCTTTGGCGCGCCTAAGGCCGCCTTCTTACACCTCGGAGATTTCGTGCCATGAGCCTCTATCCTGAATCCACGGTCAACACCTTCAACGCCAACACGCAAAGCAACCCCGATACCGCGGTATTGGCCGATGGCAGCTATGTCACCGTGTGGCAGTCGTATGACCAGGATGCCAACAACACCTGGGGGGTGTACTACCAGCGGTTCAGCGCGTCGGGCGTGCCGCTGGGTGGCGAATTCCGCGCCAACACGGCCACGGCAAGCGCGCAAGACTATCCCCACGTGGCCGCCACGTCAGACGGTGGATTTGTGATCGTGTGGGACGACGACAGCGGCGTGGATGGTTCCGGCCAAGGCGTGATCGGGCAGCGCTTCAACGCCACCGGTGTGGCCCAGGGTGCCAACTTTGTGGTCAGCACCGTCACGGCCAGTACCCAGTACCAAAACGCCGTGGCGGGCTACACCGGCGGCTTTGCCACCGTCTGGGTGTCCTACATCAACAGCAATTACGACGTGTACCTGCAGCGCTGGGACAACACCGGTGCCAAGGTGGGTGGTGAGACGCTGATCAGCAAAACGCCCGGTGCCGCCACCGCGCAATCGGGTACCCAGCAGTATCCCGACATTGCCGCCAGCGCCAACGGCAACCTGGTGATCGTGTGGACCGACACGAACGGTTCCGACGGCAGCGGCTACGGCGTATATGGCCGCTCGTACAACGCCAGCACCAGCACCTACTCCGACACCTTTTTAGTCAACACCACCGTCTCCAGCCAGCAGTCCCAGCCCAGTGTGGCCATGCTGAGCGGCGGCGGCTATGTGGTGGTGTGGACCTCCGCTGGCACAGACGGAAGCGGTGATGGCGTGTACGGTCAGCGCTTTTCGGCGGCTGGAGCCAAGGTGGGAAGTGAGTTCCTGGTCAACCAGTCCACCAGCGGTGGCCAGTACCAGCCCAGCGTGGCCGGCCTGTCCACCGGCGGCTTTGTGGTCAGCTTCTACAACGACAACTACGGCGTGGGCGACACCAGCAGCTACCAGGACGTGTACGTGCGCGAATACGACGCCGCTGGCGCCCCCCTGGGCAGCCAGACCAAGCTGGCATCGGGTTACGGTTTCGACCAGGAAAGCACGCCGGTAGTGGCCAGCCTGGGCAACGGCAACTATGTGGTGTCGTACACCAACGGCATCCGCGTCGCAGACGGCGGCAACGGCACCGCCGAAATCGGCCAGCAGATCTTTGGCAGCGCCGCCACCCTGCCCCGCCAGCAAGATCCACAACTGGGTGGCTTCAGCGGCACGGTCACGCTGGGAGAAAACCTGGTCAACGCCACACCACAAGTCATCCGTGCCACCGTGGCCCTGACCGACATCGACTCAGTCAACTTCGAAGGTGGCCAGATCGACCTGTTTTACGTGCAAAACGGCGACACCACCGACCAGCTGGGTGTGCGCAGCGTGGGCAACGGCAGCAACCAGATCAGCGTGACCGGCAGCACGGTGCGGTATGAAGGCAACATCATCGGCACCATCAGCGGCGGCAGCAATGGCAGCAACCTGGTGGTCACCCTGACCGCTGCCGCCACCCTGGATGCGGTGGAAGAGCTGGTACAAAACCTCACCTACGCCAGCACCTCGTCCAACCCCGCGGCCAGCCGCAGTGTGGGCATCCGGGTGTCCGATGGCGACGGTGGAGCCAGTGCCTCCAGCACGGTGGAGATTCTTGTCACGCCCGAGCTGGACGGCGCACCGGTGGTGTATGGCGAGTCGCAGGTCAACACCTATACCGACAGCACCCAGGCCGTACCGCAGATTGCCGTGCTCACCGACGGCAGCTACGTCATCGTATGGGAGTCTTATGGGCAGGATACGGTCAACACCTACGGCGTGTACGGCCAGCGCTTCAGCGCCCAGGGCGTGGCCATCGGGGCCGAGTTCCGCGCCAATACCGCCACCGCCGCCGCACAAGACGGTGCCCACGTGGCGGCACTGAGCAACGGCGGCTTCGTCATCACCTGGGACGATGCCAGTGGCGTAGACGGCAGCGGCCAGGGCGTGATTGCCCAGCTCTACAGCAGCACCGGTGCCACGGTGGGTACCAACTTTGTGGCCAACACCACCACTAGCAGCACCCAGCAGTACAGCGATGTGGCGGGCTATGCCGGTGCAGGCGCGGTGGTGGCCGGTTTCACCACGGTGTGGGCATCTGCAGGCAATTCCGGCGGAAGCAGTTACGACATCTACCTGCAGCGCTTTGACAACAGCGGGGCCAAGCTGGGGGGTGAGGTGCGCGTCAGCACCACGCCAGGGGCTGCAACAGCCCAGGTCGGGAACCAGCTCTACCCGCGCGTTGCCTCGCAGAGCAATGGCGACCTGGTAATCGTGTGGACCGACCAGGGCGGCAACGACAGCAGCGGCCAAGGGGTCTATGCCCAGCGCTACACCGCCGCGACCGGCCTGCTCTCAGGCAGCTTCCTGGTCAACAGCGTCACCGACGGTACCCAGTACGAGCCCGATGTGGCCATCCTGTCGGACGGCGGCTTTGTGGTTGTGTGGCGCTCGGACAGCCAGGACGGCTCCAGTGCCGGGGTGTACGGCCAGCGCTACAACGCAGCGGGTACCAAGGTGGGCGCAGAGTTCAGAGTGAACGAGACCACCACCGGCGGCCAGTACCAGCCCGTCGTCACCGGCCTGTCCACCGGCGGCTTTGTGGTCAGCTTTTACAACGACAACTACGACTTCACCGGCGCGGGCAGCTACAACGACGTGTACATCCGCGAATACGACGCATCCGGCACACCCATTGACGGCCAGCGCAAACTGCCCACCGCTACGGCCACCGGCAGCAACCAGGAATACCAGCCCGCCATTGCCGACCTGGGCAGCGGCAACTTCGTGGTGGCCTACACCGACCATGTGCCCACCATAGACGGCGGTAACGCCACCTTCGAGATCACGCAGCAAATCCTGGGCTCTGCGGCCGAACTGGCACGCCAGCAAAACCCGGTGCTCAGCGACTTTACCGGCAGCGTAACTTTTGCCGAGAACCTGATCAACGCCACGCCCCAGGTCATTGATGCCGCCATCAGCCTCAGCGACCTGGACTCAGCCAACTTTGCAGGCGGTGCGGTCAACCTGTTTTATGTACAGGGCGGCGAACCCAGCGACCAGCTGGGTGTGCGCAACGTCGGCACGGCGGCCGGGCAAATCGGGGTCAGCGGGGCCAACATCAGCTATGGCGGCACCAGCATTGGCAGCATCAGCGGCGGCAGCAACGGGGCAAATCTGCAAATCAACCTGAATGCCGGTGCCAGCCTCAGCGCCGTCGAGGCCTTGCTGCAAAACCTCACCTATGGCAGCACCTCGTCCAGCCCGACCAGCGTCCGCACTGTGGGTTTGCGCGTCTCCGACGGAGACGGCGGCAGCAGCAACGCCACCACAGTGCAGATCACCGTCACCCCCAGCCTGGACGGCGCGCCGGTGGTGTATGGCGAATCGCAGGTCAACACCTTCACCACCAACACCCAAGGCGAGCCGCAGATTGCCGTGCTCACCGACGGCAGCTACGTCATCGTCTGGCAGTCCTACGACCAGGATGCCAACAACACCTACGGCGTGTACGGCCAGCATTTCAGCGCCCAGGGCGTGGCCATCGGGGCCGAGTTCCGCGCCAACACCGCCACCGCCGCCGCACAAGACGGTGCCCACGTGGCGGCCCTGAGCAATGGCGGCTTCGTCATCACCTGGGACGATGCCAGTGGCGTGGACGGCAGCGGCCAGGGCGTGATTGCCCAGCTCTACAGCAGCACCGGTGCCACGGTGGGTGCCAACTTTGTGGCCAACACCACCACCGCCAGCACCCAGCAGTACAGCGATGTAGCGGGCTATGCCGGTGCGGGTGCGGTAGTGGGTGGTTTCACCACCGTGTGGGCCTCCAGCGGCAACACCGGCGGCAATGGCTACGACATTTACCTGCAGCGTTTTGACAACAGCGGGGCCAAGCTAGGGGGGGAGGTGCGCGTCAGCACCACGCCAGGGGTGGCCACCGCCCAGGCCGGGCAGCAGTACTACCCGCGCGTTGCGGCGCAAAGCAACGGCGACCTGGTGATTGTGTGGCGTGACGATAACGCCAATGACGGCGGAGCCTCGTACGGGGTTTTCGCCCAGCGCTACACCGCGGCCACCGGTACGCTGTCGGGCACGTTCCTGGTCAACAGCACGGTGGTGGGCAACCAGTACGAGCCCGATGTGGCCACCCTGTCCGATGGCGGCTTTGTGATCGTGTGGCGCTCGGACAGCCAGGACGGTGCAAGTGCCGGGGTCTACGGCCAGCGCTACAACGCCGCAGGCACGGCCGTGGGTGGCGAGTTCCGGGTGAACGAAACCACTGAAGGCGGCCAGTACCAGCCCAGCGTGACCGGCCTGTCTACCGGCGGCTTTGTGGTCAGCTTTTACAACGACAACTACGACCTCACCGGTGCGGGCAGCTACAACGACGTGTACATCCGTGAGTACGACGCATCCGGCACACCCATTGACGGCCAGCGCAAGCTGCCCACCGCTACGGCCACCGGCAGCAACCAGGAATACCAGCCCGCCATTGCCGACCTGGGCAACGGCAACTTCGTGGTGGCCTACGCCGACCATGTGCCCGCAGTGGACGGTGGCAACGCCACTTTCGAAATCACCCAGCAGATCTTTGGCTCCGCCGCTGAACTGGTGCGCCAGCAAAACCCCGAGCTGGGCGACTTCATCGGCACGGTGACCTTCGCCGAGAACCTGGTCAACGCCACGCCGCAAATCATCGACGCAGCAGTCAGCCTGACCGACCTGGATTCGGCCAACTTTGCAGGTGGCAAGCTCGACCTGTTCTATGTGCAGGACGGTGAATCCACCGACCAGCTGGGCGTGCGCAACACCGGTACCGCCGCCGGGCAAATCGGCACCAGCGGAGCCAACGTCACCTACGGTGGGGCGATCATCGGCACCCTGGGCGGCGGCAGCAACGGAGCCGCACTGCAAATCACCCTGACCAGTCTGGCCACAGTGGAAGCGGTAGAGGCGCTGATCCAGAACCTCACCTACGCCAGCACTTCGTCCAGCCCCGCCGCCAACCGCACCGTGGGCATCCGCGTTTCCGACGGAGACGGCGGCAGCAGCAACGCCACCACAGTGCAGATCACCGTCACCCCCAGCCTGGACGGCGCGCCGGTGGTGTATGGCGAATCGCAGGTCAACACCTTCACCACCAACACCCAAGGCGAGCCGCAGATTGCCGTGCTCACCGACGGCAGCTACGTCATCGTCTGGCAGTCCTACGACCAGGATGCCAACAACACCTACGGCGTGTACGGCCAGCATTTCAGCGCCCAGGGCGTGGCCATCGGGGCCGAGTTCCGCGCCAACACCGCCACCGCCGCCGCACAAGACGGTGCCCACGTGGCGGCCCTGAGCAATGGCGGCTTCGTCATCACCTGGGACGATGCCAGTGGCGTGGACGGCAGCGGCCAGGGCGTGATTGCCCAGCTCTACAGCAGCACCGGTGCCACGGTGGGTGCCAACTTTGTGGCCAACACCACCACCGCCAGCACCCAGCAGTACAGCGATGTAGCGGGCTATGCCGGTGCGGGTGCGGTAGTGGGTGGTTTCACCACCGTGTGGGCCTCCAGCGGCAACACCGGCGGCAATGGCTACGACATTTACCTGCAGCGTTTTGACAACAGCGGGGCCAAGCTAGGGGGGGAGGTGCGCGTCAGCACCACGCCAGGGGTGGCCACCGCCCAGGCCGGGCAGCAGTACTACCCGCGCGTTGCGGCGCAAAGCAACGGCGACCTGGTGATTGTGTGGCGTGACGATAACGCCAATGACGGCGGAGCCTCGTACGGGGTTTTCGCCCAGCGCTACACCGCGGCCACCGGTACGCTGTCGGGCACGTTCCTGGTCAACAGCACGGTGGTGGGCAACCAGTACGAGCCCGATGTGGCCACCCTGTCCGATGGCGGCTTTGTGATCGTGTGGCGCTCGGACAGCCAGGACGGTGCAAGTGCCGGGGTCTACGGCCAGCGCTACAACGCCGCAGGCACGGCCGTGGGTGGCGAGTTCCGGGTGAACGAAACCACTGAAGGCGGCCAGTACCAGCCCAGCGTGACCGGCCTGTCTACCGGCGGCTTTGTGGTCAGCTTTTACAACGACAACTACGACCTCACCGGTGCGGGCAGCTACAACGACGTGTACATCCGTGAGTACGACGCATCCGGCACACCCATCGACGGCCAGCGCAAGCTGCCCAGCGCTACCGCCACCGGCAGCAACCAGGAGTACCAGCCCGCCATTGCCGACCTGGGCAACGGCAACTTCGTGGTGGCCTATGCCGACCATGTGCCCGCAGTGGACGGTGGCAACGCCACTTTCGAAATCACCCAGCAGATCTTTGGCTCTGCCGCTGAACTGGTGCGCAGCAGCGCCAACCCGGTACTGAGCGACGTACGCGCCCAGCGCACCCTGACCAACAACGCCGCCGATGCCCTGTTTGCGGGTAATGCGCAGCTGCTGGACACCGATGTGTCGGTGGTGGATACCGACTCCGTCAATCTGGACGGCGGCACGCTGGTGGTCAACATACTGTCGGGCGGTAGTGCCACCGACGTGCTGGGCATCCGCAACCAAGGCAGCGGCAACGGCCAGGTCGGGGTATCGGGCAGCAACGTCACCTACAGTGGCGTGGTCATCGGCAGTTTTACCGGCGGCGGTGCGGGTGGAGCTACGCTCACCATTACCTTCAACGCCAACGCGCTCACGGTGGATATCCGCGCGGTGGTGCAAAACATCACCTACCAGAACACCGCCCCCCCGGCGGGCACGACCAGCCGGACCATCGGCCTGCGCCTCACCGATGGTGACGGTGGTGCGAGTGACCCCAGCGATATCGAGGTGTTGATCCAGAACAGCTTCGTCCCGCCGACCGTATTTCTGGACGATATTGCCCCCAACGTGTCCATCACGGAGACACAGGCCCAGGCAGGCGTGCTGCTGGACAACGCGGTGCAGCTCAACTACGCAGGTGCCACCGGCTTCCTCAACGGCCATCTGGTGGTGTCTTACCTCAGCTCTACCAGCCGACCAGACGACCAGATCACCGTGCGCAACCAGGGCACAGGTGTCAACCAGGTCAGCCGCGTAGGCAGTGATGTGCTGTACGAGAACGTCTCCATCGGCACTATCAGCGGCACGTTGAACGGCACCAATGGGGCCAACCTGGACATCACCTTCAAAGCCACCGCTACTGACCAGGCCATCGAGCGGGTGATTGAAAACCTGGTCTACACCAACCCGTCTGCCGGGCCACTGGCCGACCGGTCCATCCGCGTCGTCGTCACCGACGGTGCCGGAGCCTCCAGCACCGCCCGCGATGTGGACATCCATATCGACGCGGTCAATGCCCCTACTGCCGCCGTGCCGCTACTGGCCGAGCAACAGGTCAACACTTTTGAAGCAGGCCAGCAAACCGCCCCCTCTGTGGGCCGCCTGCAGGGCAGCAACAGCGGTAGCTACGTGGTCACCTGGGCATCACAAGACGGCCAGGATGGCAGCGGTTACGGTGTATTTGCCCAGCGCTACGCCGCCAACGGTGCAGCCATCGGCCCCGAATTCCAGGTGAACAGCCAGACCCTGGGCACCCAAACCGATACGGCGGTGACCGGCCTGGCGAATGGCGGCTACGTGATCGTCTGGCGTGCCGACAACCAGGACGGCAGCGGCACCTATGGTGTGTACGGCCAGCGTTATGCGGCCAACGGCAGTGCCGTGGGCAGCGAGTTCCGCGCCAACACCACCACCACTGGCAACCAGTACGAACCCGCCTTGCTGGGCCTGTCGGACGGCAGTTTTGTGGTGGCCTACCGCAGCGACTACTCCAACGCAGCGGCCAACTACACCTACGACGTATTGGCACAGCGCTTTGATGCCAGCGGCAACGCGGTGGGGGCCGAGATCACCCTCAACGCCAGCGGCGGCGCGACCCAGTACCAACCCCAGTTGTCGGCCCTCACCGGCGGCGGCTACGTGGCCATCTGGACGGACACCAGTGGTGATGCCAACGGCTCTGGTGTGGTCGCGCAAGTGTTCAACAACGACGGCAGCAAGGTCGGCTCCCAGATTGCCGTCAACACCTCTGTCACGGGCAGCCAGACCGGCCCCGACGTGGTGGGGCTGGCGGGTGGTGGATTTGTGGCCGTATGGGAATACTCCAACACCGTCTACATGCAGCGCTTTACGGCAGCAGGTGCTGCGGTAGGTGGGGAAATCACCGTCAACACCGCCGACTCGCCTGCCAACCAAAGCGACTATGTACGGGTGGCGGCACTGGAAACCGGCGGTTTCATCGTGGCCTGGGACGGCAATCCGAGCAACGTTCTCGGCGGCAGCGGCGCGGATGTGATGACCCAGCAGTTCGATGCCAGCGGCAACAAGATAGATGGCGTGCGCGTGGTCAACAGCACCATTGCCAGCACCCAGTACCTGCCCGATATCGTGGGCCTCACCGGCAACAACGCCGTGGTGGTGTGGGCCGGCTACAACCAGGAGCGTGACACAGATACCACCTATGGCGTGTTCCAGCAGATTCTGGGCACGGCGGGGTCGCTTGCCACCTCCAGCGCCCCCGTGCTGGTGGATATGGTGCAGACGCTGAGCTTTGACGAAAACCTGGTCAACGCCACACCGCAAACCATCGACGCGGGTGTCAGCCTGACCGATGCCGATTCGACCAACTTCGACGGCGGCCGCCTGTGGGTGAGCACCATCTCGGGCTACGGCACGGTAGAAGCCGCCCAGCTCTCGGAAAGCCTGCCTGCGCAGGACCAGTTTGGCATCCGCAACCAGGGCAATGGCGCGGGCCAGGTGGGCGTGGCGGGCACCGTGGTGCGTTATGGCAATGTGGTGATCGGCAGCATCGAAACCACCGGTGCCTTTGGTGCCGATCTGGTGGTGCTGTTCAACGCCAGCGCGTCGGCCCAGGCGGTAGAGGCGGTGATCGAGAACCTGACCTACGCCAACACCTCGTCGGCCCCGGTGGCCAGCCGCACCGTGAGCATCAGCGTGAGCGACGGCGACGGTGGCACCAGCATTCCGCGCACGGTGACCATCAACGTCGACCCTGAAGCCGACGGTGCCCAGCCCTTGTTTGGCAACGAGACCGTCAACACCTACCTGGCCAGTACCAAGTCTGCGCCGGCCACGGCAGCGCTCTCGGACGGTGGCTACATCACCACCTGGGTGTCCGTCGGTCAGGATGGCTGGGACAACGGTGTCTATGCCCAGCGCTACGACAACCATGGCGTGCCCGTAGGGGCCGAGTTCCGCGTCAACAGCACTACCGCCTACCACCAGACGGAGCCCACCGTGATCGGACTGACCGGCGGCGGCTATGTGGTGGCCTGGACCTCGGCCAACCAGGACGGCAGTGGCAGCGGCATCTACGCACAGCGCTTCACCAACGATGGCACGCTGCTGGGCAGTGAGTTCCAGGTCAACACCGAAACCTACCAGGGCCAGTCCAACCCCACGTTGGCCGCCACCGCCGACGGTGGCTTCGTGGTGGGCTGGGAAAGCGACTACTACGAACCCACCTTCACCGAATACCGGGACATTTACTTCCAGCGCTTCAACGCGGCGGGCGTGGCCCAGGGCAGTGAGACCCAGGCTAACCCCATGGGCGAAGGCACGGTCACCCAGTCGGAACCCAGTTTTGTCGGCCTGGCCGGTGGCGGTTTTGTCGCCCTGTGGACAGACCACAGCAAGGACGGCAGCAGCTACGGCGTGTACGGCCAACGCTTCAATGCCGACGGCAGCGTGGCGGGGGCCTCTTTCAAGGTCAACACCTACACCGAGAACGGCCAGCTGCAGCCCAACGTGACAGCGCTGAACGACGGTGGGTTTGTGGTGGTGTGGACCTCGGACTCTGGCCAGGACGGCAGCGGCTACGGCGTGTTCGGCCAACGCTACAACAGCAGCGGCACGGCGGTGGGCAGTGAATTCCGGGTCAACACCGCCAACAACAGCACACAGTACCAGCCCTCGGTAGCGGCCCTGTCGCACGGCGGCTTTGTGGTGACCTGGAACTCCAACAGCACCACCATCGCCCAGCAGTTCGATGCCAGTGGAGCGCGCATCGACGGCGAAGTGCGGGTAGACACGGCAGACAACAACGCCACCGCCTCGACCCCCACCGTGGTGGGCTTGGCCAATGGCGGGTTTGTGGTCACTTGGCCCGACTACGACTACAGCATCGGCAACTACGAAATCTACCAGCAGGTGTTTGGCAACCCTGCCACCCTCACCCGGCAAGCCAATCCGCAACTGGTGGATGTGAGCAGCGAGGTGACCTTTCTGGAAAACAGTGTCAACGCCGCACCCCAGTTGATCGATGCCCAGGTCGGCCTGACCGACCTGGATTCGGCCAACTTTGCCGGTGGCATGCTGGAGGTGAATTACCTCACCGGCTACGACCTGCAAAACCAGCTCGGCCTGCAAGGCCTGTCGGTGCAAGACCAATTGGGCCTGCGCAACGAGGGCAGCGGTGCGGGCCAAGTGGGCATCGTCGGCAATTCGGTGCGTTACGGCGGGGTCGAGATCGGCACCATCACCAGCAACGGAGTGAACGGCAGCAAGCTCACCGTGCTGTTCAACGCCCAGGCCACCCCCGACAAGGTGGAGCAGGTGGTGGAGAGCATCACCTACGCCAACACCTTCTCGGATGCCAGCCTGGAGCGCAGCATCTCCATCCGCGTGTCCGATGGCGACGGCGGTGCCAGCGTGGCCCGCGCGGTCACCATCCACGTGACCCCCGAGTACGACGCAGCCCAGCCACTGTTCAGCAACGAACAGGTCAACACGTTTGAACCCGACACCCAAAACGCGCCCGCCATGGCCTTGCTGTCCGACGGCAGCTACCTCACGGTGTGGACCTCCAATACGCAGGACGGCTGGGGCTACGGCGTTTATGGCCAGCGCTTTGCGGCCAACGGCGTGCCCATCGGCACCGAATTCCAGATCAACACCTACACGCCAACCAACCAGACCGAACCCAGCGTGATCGGCCTGACCGGCGGCGGCTATGTGGTGGCCTGGACCTCGGCCGACCAGGACGGTAGCGCCGCAGGCATCTACGCACAGCGCTTTGCCAATGACGGCAGCTTGCTGGGCGACGAATTCCTGGTCAACGCGCAAACCTACCAGGGCCAATCCAACCCCAGCCTGGCCGCCACGGCGGACGGCGGCTTTGTGGTGGGCTGGCAGTCGGACTACTACGACCCCACCTTCACCACCTACCGGGACATCTTCTTCCAGCGCTTCAACGCGGCGGGCGTGGCCCAAGGTAGCGAAATCCAGGCCAACCCCACAGGCGAAGGCACGGTCACCCAGTCAGAACCCCACTTTGTGGGCCTGGCCGGTGGTGGCTTTGTCGCCGTGTGGACGGATGACAGCAAAGACGGCAGCAGCCAGGGCATCTATGGCCAGCGTTTTGACGCCACCGGGGTCGCAGCAGGCACATCGTTCCTGGTCAACACCTTTACCGAAAGCACCCAGTTCCA
Source organism: Rhodoferax sp. LS1P39 (assembly GCF_056521425.1). Lineage (NCBI taxonomy): Bacteria > Pseudomonadati > Pseudomonadota > Betaproteobacteria > Burkholderiales > Comamonadaceae > Rhodoferax > Rhodoferax sp. LS1P39. The sequence goes on from NZ_JBWMAV010000001.1 coordinate 624,465, forward strand.
GCCCTCTCTCACAGCACTCAACAACGGCGGCTTTGTGGTGGTGTGGACATCCGTGAACCAGGACGGCAGCAGCTACGGCGTGTACGGCCAGCGCTACAGCAGCAACGGCACCGCCGTGGGCAGCGAGTTCCGCGTCAACAACACCACCACGGGCAACCAGTCCCAGGCCCATGTGGCATCCCTGTCCACCGGCGGCTTTGTGGTCACCTGGGAATCCGGCAGCCACACCATCGCCCAGCAGTTCGATGCCAGCGGTGCCCGGCTGGACGGTGAGCTGCGGGTGGACACCATCGACAACAATGCCAACGGCTCCACACCCGTGGTACTGGGCCTGGCCAACGGCGCGTTTGTGGTCACCTTCCCCGACTACAACTACACCACCAACACCTATAACGTCTACCAGCAGCTCTACGGCAACCCGGCCCAGATCGTGCGCCAGGCGAACCCCGAGCTGGTGGATGTGTCGACCCGCGTGACCTTTGCCGAGAACCTGGTCAACGCCGCACCCCAACTCATCGATGCCGGTGTGGGCTTGACGGATACCGACTCCAGCAACTTTGCCGGTGGCATTCTGGAGGTCAACTACCTGACCGACTACGGCGCACAGGACCAACTGGGCCTGCAGGGCCTGGACAACCAGGACCAGTTGGGCATCCGCAACCAGGGTAGCGGCGCGCACCAGGTGGGCGTGGCGGGCAATGTGGTGAGCTATGGCGGTACGGCCATTGGCACCATCAGCAACAACGGTGCCAACGGCGGCAAGCTGACGGTGCAGTTCAACGCCAGCGCCACGGCCGATGCGGTGGAGCACGTGATCGAGAACCTCACCTACGCCAACACCGTCTCCAACCCCATCTCCAGCCGCACCATCTCCATCCGCGTCACCGACGGTGATGGCGGTGCCAGTGTGCCGCGCAATGTAGAGATCGTCGTCACCCCCGAGATCGACGGTGCGGTGCGCTTTGGGCTGGAAAAAGTGGTCAACACCACCATCACGGGTGCGCAGCAAGAGCCCTCCATCGCCCACCTGAGCGACGGTGGCTACGTCGTCGTGTGGCAAGACGAAAACGGTGCCGACGGCAGCAGCAACGGCGTGTACGGCCAGCGCTACGACGCCAACGACAACGCGGTGGGCGCCCAGTTCCGCGCCAACACGTTCACCGCAGGCAGCCAGTACGAAGCGCAGGTCACCGGCCTGAACGGCGGCGGCTTCGTCGTGGTGTGGCGCTCGGACGGCCAGGATGGCAGCGGTGCCGGGGTCTATGGCCAGCGCTACAACGCCGCAGGTGTGGCGCAGGGCACCGAATTCAAGGTCAACACCTCCACCGACCAGAGCCAGTACCAACCCACCATCACCGCCACCGCCGACGGCGGCTTTGTGGTGGGCTGGTATGACAACTACTACACCAACGCCACCAACACCGAGTACGCGGACATCATGTTCCAGCGCTTCAATGCGACCGGCGTGGCCCAGGGTGTGGAAACCCGCGCCAACCCCAATGGCGAAGGCACGGTGGCCCAGTACGAGCCCAGCATCACCGCCTTGGCCGGTGGCGGCTTCATGACCGTATGGACCGATGCCAGCAAGGACGGCAGCGGCAGCGGCATCTACGGCCAGCGCTTTACCGCCCTGGGCGTGGCGGCAGGGCCTGTGCTGCAGATCAACTCCTACATCACCACCACCCAGAACCTGCCCTCGGTAGCCGGGCTGAAGGATGGTGGCTTTATTGCGGTGTGGCAATCAGAAGGGCAAGACCTCTCCGGCACCGGCATCTACGCCCAGCGGTTTGATGCCACCGGGGCCAAGGTGGGCACCGAGTTCCGGGTCAACACCCATATCAGCAGCACGCAATCCGAACCCACCGTATCGGCCCTGGAAAACGGCGGGTGGGTGGTAGGCTGGACCGACAACAGCAACCCCGCAGGCAGCAGCAACGACGTGTTTGTGCAGCAGTACAACGCCTTGGGCCAGGCAGTCGATGGCGAAACCCGGGTCAACACTTACACGCCCCATAACCAGTTCGCACCCAGCATCACCAGCATGGCCGATGGGGGTTTTGTGGTGGCCTACACCGGGCTGGTGTACTCAAGCGACCAGAACGGCGACGGCACACCCGACGGCGGCAACGACACCTACGAGATCCGCCTCCAGCGCTTCAGCAACACCGCGCCCAATGTGTCCAACGTCAGCGCCAACGGCCTGGAAGACACGGTGCTGGTGCTCACCAACACCTTGTTTGAGGGCGGCTTTGTGGACCCCGATGGGCAGTCGCTACAGGCCATCAAGATCATCAACCTGTCGGCCGAGGGCACCCTGCGGCTGAACGGTGTGGCCGTGACGACCAACCAGGAAATCGGCCTGGCCGATCTGCAGGCCGGGGCCCTGACCTACCAGGGCCGGGCCGACTACTTCGGGGCCGACCAGTTCCGCTGGACCGGCTCAGACGGCATTACCTTTGCCAGCACCCCGGTGTTTACCAACATCCTGCTGTCCAACGTGAACGACGGCCCGCGCCTGGGCACACTGACCAACGCTACCAGCAGCGAAGGCAGCTTCTTCAGCCGCACCCTGGCCATTGGCGACCCCGACCCCGAGGGCCACCAGATCACGGTGAACTGGGGCGACGGCAGCGCCAACTCGGTGTTCAGCACCAGCTCGGCTGCGCCGCAAATCCAGCACGTGTATGCCGACAACGGCAACTACAACGTCAGCGTGACGGTGAACGACCAGCAAGGCCTGGCCAACAGCATCGAGAGCACCGGCTTCAGCGTGGCCGTGGCCAATGTGGCCCCCACCATAGGCACCACCGGCAACACCACGGTGCAGCAAAACGTGGCCTACACGCTGGACCTGCACGGCGTGAGCGACCCCGGCACGGACACCGTAGACCAGTACACCATCAACTGGGGCGACGGCAGCGCCGCCGAGGTCTACACCCCCGCCACCCTGCCCGCCAACGGCATCCTGACGCACACCTACGCCACCACCGGTGACAAGACCATCACCGTGGGCCTGCGCGACGAAGACGGCACCTACGCCAATGCCGGTGCCCGCACCGTCACCGTCAGCGCCCCCGCCGAAGTCATCACCGTCAATGCGGGCAGCGACATCACGGTCAACGAAGGCACCACCTTCACCAAGACCATCAACTTCACCGATGCCACCGACCAGGGCCCTGCCGGGCGCACCTACACCGCTGTCTGGGGCGACGGGCAAACCAGCACCGGTGGCATTGCCGCCGGGGCCACCAGCGTGAACATCAGCCACGCCTACGCCGACAACACCGGCCCGTACACCGTGGATGTCACGGTGCACGACAACGACGGCGTGGTGCTGCAGTCGGGCAGCGACAGCTTTGTGGTCAACGTCAACAACGTGGCACCCAGCGTGGGCTTGAGCGGCGCGGGTTCGGTCAACGAGGGCGGGGTCTATACCCTCACGCTCAACCCGTCCGACCCCGGCACCGACACCATTGCCCAGTACAACGTGCAATGGGGCGATGGCCAGGACCAGATCGTGCTGGCCGCCAACCTGCCCGCCAACCGCCAGCTCACCCACACCTATGCCGACGGCAGCGTCAGCTACACCATCAAGGTCGATGTGGTCGATGAAGACGGCGTGTTTGTGAACGTGGGCACCGGTGGCAGCCTCACCGTGTTCAACGTCGCCCCCACCGCACCCGTCACCGGGGCCAACACCGTGGCCGAGGGCAGCGTCTACACCCTGAACGTGGGCGCGGTCACCGACCCCGGCCAGGACACCCGCACCGGCTACAGCGTCAACTGGGGCGACGGCACGCCCACCGACAACTTCACCCCGGCCCAGTGGACCACCTTGCAGGCCGCCGGGGGCAACATCACCCATACCTTTGCCGACGGTGCAGGCGTGGGCACGCCGCGCACCGTGACCGTCACCGCGTCGGACGAAGACGGCACCTTCGTGCTGGGCAGCAAGATCCTTAACGTCACCAACGTAGACCCCAACCTGGTGCTGGGCGGCAATGCCGCCACCAACGAAGGTGCCAGCTACACCCTGGCCATTACCGGCACCGATGCCGCCGGAGCCGCCGACCCGCTGAGCTACAGCATCGACTGGAACGACGGCAGCGCCGTGCAGACCCTTACCGCCGCGCAACTGCTGGCCTTGTCGGGCAATGTGACCCACACCTTCGCCGACGATGCCGATGGCGTGGTGAACAGCACGCCCCGCACCATCAGCGTCACCGCCAACGACGGCGACGGTGGCGTGACCACGCAGACCAAGGTGGTCAACGTCAACAACGTCGCCCCATTGGCCGCCGTCAGCGGAGCCGCCACGGTCAATGAAGCCAGCGTCTACACCCTGAGCGTGGGCGCAGTGACCGAGCCCGGCGCAGACACCCGCACCGGCTACACCATCGCCTGGGGCGACGGCAACACCAGCAGCTTCACCCCGGCGCAATGGGCCACAGCCGCAGGCAGCTTCACCCACACCTATGCCGACAACGCGGCGGCCACCATCACGGTAAGTGCTACCGATGAAGACGGCACGTTTGTACTTGGCACCCAGGCTGTAACTATTAATAACGTAGCACCTACCGCCCAATTGACGGGCGCTGCAAGCACAAATGAAGGTGCAAGCTACAGCCTGAACATCGTCGGCAGCGACGTGGCTGGAGCCGCCGACCCGCTGAGCTACAGCATCGACTGGAACGATGGCAGTGCGGTGCAGACCCTCACCGCCGCGCAGTTGCTGGCCTTGTCCGGCAATGTGACCCACACCTTCCTCGACGACCAGGACGGAGCCGTCAACAGCACGCCCCGCACCATCAGCGTGACGGCCAACGACGGCGACGGGGGCATCACCACCAGCACCAAGGTGGTCAACGTGAACAACGTGGCCCCCACCATCGCGGTCACGGGCGCAGCCACCATCGAGACCGGCCAGACCTACACCCTGAACCTGGGGGCCGTCACCGACCCCGGCACCGACACGGTCAGCAGCTACAGCATCAACTGGGGCGACGGCAGTGCAGCCCAGGTGGTGACCACCGGTGGCAATGTGACCCACAGCTTTGCCACCGCAGGGCCACGCACCGTGCAGGTGTCACTGACCGACGAAGACGGCACCTACACCAACGTGGCTTCGGTCGCCGTGACCGTGGGCACGCCACCGGCCACCGTCAGCGTGGAAGCCGGTGCGGACACGGCACTCAATGAAGGGGCCACCTTCAGCCGCACCATCGCCTTCACCGACGGCACCGACAACGACGCGGCAGGTTGGAGCTACAGCATCAACTACGGCGACGGCAGCGCAGCGGTGACCGGCACCACCCTGGTCAACAGCATCAATCTGAGCCACCTGTACGCCGACGGCACCGCCACCCGCACCGCAACCGTCACGGTGACCGACATCACCGGCGAAGCCTCCACCGACAGCTTCCAGGTCACCGTGGACAACGTAGCCCCGGTGGCGGTGGTCAGTGGTGCCAGCACCGTGAACGAGGCAAGCGTCTACACCCTGAGCGTGGGTGCCATCACCGAACCCGGTGCCGACACCCGCACCGGCTATACCATCGCCTGGGGCGACGGCCTCACCAGCAGCTTCACCCCGGCCCAGTGGACGGCAGCAGCAGGCAGCTTCACCCACACCTATGCTGACAACGCGGCTGCCACCATCACGGTGAGTGCGACCGACGAAGACGGCACCTTTGTGCTCGGCACCCAGGCCGTTACTATCAATAACGTAGCTCCTACCGCCCAATTGACGGGCGCTGCAAGCACAAATGAAGGTGCAATCTACAGCCTGAACATCGTCGGCAGCGACGTGGCCGGAGCGGCCGACCCGCTGAGCTACAGCATCGACTGGAACGACGGTAGCGCCGTGCAGGTGTTGACGGCAGCACAACTGGCTGCGCTGTCGGGTAACGTGATCCACACCTTTGCCGACGACCAGGATGGGGCCGTCAACAGCACCCCACGCACCATCAGCGTGACGGCCAATGACGGCGACGGTGGCACCACCACCGCCACCAAGGTGGTCAACGTGAACAACGTCGCCCCCCTGGCCGCCGTCAGCGGAGCCGCCACGGTCAATGAGGCCAGCGTCTACACCTTGACGGTTGGCCCGGTCACCGAACCCGGCACCGACACCCGCACCGGCTACACCATCGCCTGGGGCGACGGCCTCACCAGCAGCTTCACCCCGGCCCAGTGGACGGCAGCAGCAGGCAGCTTCACCCACACCTATGCCGACAACGCGGCGGCCACCATCACGGTAAGTGCTACCGATGAAGACGGCACGTTTGTACTTGGCACCCAGGCTGTAACTATCAATAACGTAGCACCTACCGCCCTATTGACAGGCGCTGGCAGCACAAATGAGGGTGCACTCTACAGCCTGAACATCGTGGGCAGCGACGTGGCCGGAGCCGCCGACCCGCTGAGCTACAGCATCGACTGGAACGACGGTAGTGCCGTGCAGGTATTGACCGCCGCGCAACTGCTGGCCTTGTCGGGCAATGTGACCCACACCTTCGCCGACGACCAGGATGGGGCCGTCAACAGCACCCCACGCACCATCAGCGTCACGACCAACGACGGTGACGGTGGCAGCACCACCGCCACCAAGGTGGTCAACGTGAACAACGTGGCCCCCACCATCGCGGTCACGGGCGCAGCCACCATCGAGACCGGCCAGACCTACACCCTGAACCTGGGTGCTATCACCGACCCCGGCCAGGATACGGTCAGCAGCTACAGCATCGACTGGGGCGACGGCAGCGCGGCGCAAGTGGTCACCACCGGTGGCAACGTGACCCACAGTTTTGCCACGGCGGGCGCACGCACCGTGCAGGTGTCGCTGACCGACGAAGACGGCACCTACAGCAACCTGGCCTCGGTGGCGGTCACCGTGGGCACGCCACCGGCAACGGTCAGCGTGGAAGCCGGTGCGGATACGGCGCTCAATGAAGGCAGCACCTTCAGCCGCACCATCGCCTTCACCGACGGCACCGACAACGGCGCGCAGGGCTGGAGCTACAGCATCAACTACGGCGACGGCAGCGCGGCTGTCACCGGCACCACCCTGGTCAAGAGCATTGACCTCAGCCACCTGTACGCCGACGGCACCGCCACCCGCACCGCAACCGTCACGGTGACCGACATCACCGGCGAAAGCAGCACCGACAGCTTCCAGGTGGTGGTCAACAACATAGCCCCCACTGCCACCGTCAGCGGCGCGGCCACGGTCAATGAAGCCAGCCTCTACACCCTGAGCGTAGGTGCCATCACCGACCCCGGTGCCGACACCCGCACCGGCTACACCATCGCCTGGGGCGATGGCAACACCAGCAGCTTCACGCCCGCACAGTGGACCGCAGCCGCGGGTAGCTTCACCCACACCTATGCCGACAACGCCGCCACCACCATCACGGTGAGTGCTACCGATGAAGACGGCACGTTTGTACTCGGCACCCAGGCCGTTACTATCAATAACGTAGCTCCTACCGCCCAATTGACGGGCGCTGCAAGCACAAATGAAGGTGCAAGCTACAGCCTGAACATCGTCGGCACCGATGCCGCCGGAGCGGCTGACCCGCTGAGCTACAGCATCGACTGGAACGACGGCAGCGCCGTGCAGACGCTGACGGCGGTGCAACTGGCCGCCTTGGCGGGCAATGTGGCCCACACCTTTGCCGACGACCAGAATGGCCCCGTCAACAGCACGCCCCGCACCATCAGCGTCACGGCCAACGACGGTGACGGTGGCACCACCACCGCGACAAAGGTGGTCAACGTCAACAACGTGGCTCCCGTGGCCGCCGTCAGCGGGGCCACCACCGCCACCGCAGGCAATGCCTACACGCTGAATGTGGGCGCGCTCACCGACCCCGGCACCGATGTGCGCTCCGCCTACAGCATCGACTGGGGCGACGGCAGCACCACCACGCTCACGCCAGCGCAATGGGCTGCGGCAGCGGGCAGCTTCTCGCACACCTTTGGCAGCAGCAGCCCCAACCCCACCATCGTGGTCACCGCCACCGACGAAGACGGCAGCTTCACCCTGGGCAGCCAGCAGCTCACGGTAGGCAGCCAGGCCACGGAAACCCTGCGCATAGGCGGTGGCCCCGACCGGCAGGTCGGCGCGGGTGGCCAGTGGGCCGCGGCCTGGGGCAATGCCGATGTGGCCATCGGCCACAAGCTGGACTACACCAGCGCGCTGGAAGCCTGGTCTGCCGCCAAGTTCACCGCCGTGTCGCCCCAGCTCCTGGCGGGTGGCGATATCTACGCGGGCGACCTGGGGGTGAGCGGGCAGTCCATGGCCACCTCGGCGGTGCGCCAGGAAATCGACGGCAAGGAAGGTCTGCGCTTTGCCCTGACCGACCCGCAAGACTCCGCCACCAGCATGACGCTGTACCTGTCTCGCCTGTTCACACAAGACGACGGCGGTGCCTTTGTGGAAAGTGGCCGGGTGCGCTTGCTGGATGCGGCCGGCACGGTAGTGGGCGAATCGGTGTTCCACGCCAGCGATGCCAGCGGGCAACTGCAAGTCACCCTGTCCTCCACCACCGCCTTCACCACGATCGAGCTGAGTGCCGGGGTTTACGACGGAAGCACCTTCGTCTACGGCGGCTATGCGCTGGCGAATGGCAGCTTTGGCTCGGGCGTGACCACCGACGGTAGTGGCGTATTGCACGGCAGCGACTTCCTGGTGGACGCGGTGGAATTCAAGCTGCCGGTACTGGGCGTGCCCCCGGTGGTTGTTTAAAACACTTGTTACATTTTGTCGATTTTTTTTACACAAAAATCGACACGATCGCACAAGTTATTGATTTATTTGGTGAATTTCACCTGGCCTCATTCTTGCGCATAGGGCAGGAATTACCTTGATTGGAGAGCGGCATGGCGTTTTTGAACTCTGTAGGCACATGGCTGGGTGGAGCGGTTCTGGGGGCGGCACTGCTGGCATCCCCCGTGCAGGTATCGGCTGTGGTGTTGTCCAGCATGGGACCCAGCACCGCGCTGGCAGGCCAGCAATCTGATGGAGGCACGACTCCCTACGTCGAGAACATCAATATTACCGGCCCTGCCTTCGTCACCGGCATCACCTGGTGGGGCTACTACCTTGCGGGCGAAGACCCCAACATCGATAACTTCGTCATCAACGGCACCGCCCTGACCAGCTTCCCCGCGATCGTGCGCACCGATGTCGGCGACCTGGACGACGGCAACGGCGGCACGGTCAACCTCTACCAGTACTTTCTGGACCTCAGCGGTATCAATGCCGAATACTTTCCGGGCGGCCCCGTCGACCTCGGCATCCTCAACGACAGCCTGGACCTGGAGTGGTACTGGCAGGGCGCGTCAGCCGACCCCTTCGGTCCACGCGCTTACCTGGTAGAGGGCGACCTGGTGCGCCAGGAAATCCCCGAGCCCAGCTCCATCGCCCTGTTTGGCCTGGCGCTGCTGGCCCTGGGTGCATCCCGCGCCCGCAAGCTGCGCTAAGTTTTTTGGCCCGTTTTCGGAATGGCCCAAGCCCCCCCAAAGACAGGCGAACTCAAACAGGCGCTGCTGGCGTTCCATAGCGCCTACGTCACCATCGGGGCGTTCAGCTTCATCATCAACCTGCTGATGCTGGCCCCGTCGATCTACATGCTGCAGGTGTACGACCGGGCGCTGGGCAGCCGCAACATGACCACCCTGGCGGCCCTCACCGGCATGGTGCTGGGCATGGTGGCCCTGATGGCCTTGCTGGAATGGGTGCGCTCCATGGTGCTGGTGCGGGTGGGCGCGCGGCTGGACATGGACATCAACGTGCGCATCTTCAACGCCACCTTCGAGCGCAACCTGCGCCTGGCAGGCCAAAACCCCGCCCAGGCCATGCACGACCTGGCCACCATCCGCCAAACTCTCACCGGCGCGGGCGTGGTGGCCGTGATGGATGCGCCGTGGATGCCGGTCTACATCTTCGTGATCTTCTTGTTCCACCCCTACCTGGGCATATTTGCCATTGTGGGGGCGTTGATTTTGATTGCCCTGGCTTTCGCCAACGAACGCGTGTCCAAAGTACCCCTGGCCGAAGTGCAAAAGCTGGCCATGGCCACCAACGCACTGGTCAACAACAACTTGCGCAATGCCGAGGTGATCGAGGCCATGGGCATGCTGCCCGCCATCCGCGCGCGCTGGTTCGACCTGCAGCACAAGCTGCTGGTGCAGCAGGCCCAGGCCAGCGACAAGGCCGGTCTGCTGGGCGCGCTGACCAAGTTTGCCCGCATCGGCATGCAGTCGCTGACCCTGGGCTACGGCGCGCTGCTGGCCATCGAGGGGCTGATCACCTCGGGCATGATGAGTGCCGCCTCCATCCTGGTGGGCCGCGCCCTGGCCCCGGTGGAGATGCTGATTACCAACTGGAAGCAACTGGTCAACGCCTACTCGGCCTATGGCCGCCTGTCCGAGCTGCTGCGGGTGTTCCCCGCCCGCGAAGGCGGAATGCCCCTGCCCAAACCCAAGGGCGCGCTGGTGCTGGACAGCGCCTGCACCGCCGCGCCCGGCACCAATGTGATGATCCTGAAAAACGTCAGCCTGAAAATCGCCGCAGGCGAGGTGGTGGCGGTGATCGGCCCCAGCGCCTCCGGCAAGTCCAGCCTGGCGCGGCTGCTGGTGGGCATCTGGCCGGCCGTATCGGGCTCGGTGCGGCTGGACGGTGCCGACGTGTACCGCTGGAACAAGGACGAGCTCGGCCCGCATGTAGGCTACCTGCCGCAAAACATCGAGCTGTTTGACGGCACCGTGGCCGACAACATTGGCCGCTTTGCCACGCCAGACTCCGAAAAAATTATCGCCGCCGCCCAGGCCGCCGGTATGCACGAGCAAATTTTGCAGCTACCCAAGGGCTACGACACCCCGCTGGGCGACCAGGGCAGCGCGCTCTCGGGCGGGCAGCGCCAGCGCATCGGCCTGGCCCGCGCCCTGTACGGCGACCCGGCCCTGGTGGTGCTGGACGAACCCAACTCCAACCTGGACGAACTGGGCGAGCAAGCCCTGGCCACCACCATCCGCGGACTCAAGGCCAAGGGCTGCACCGTCATCATCATCACCCACCGCATGACCACCGTGGCCGTAGCCGACAAGCTGCTGGTGATGCAAGACGGCACGCCCAAGATCTTCGGCCCGCGCGACGAGGTGATCGACGCGCTCAAGCAACCCCAGGCCCCGGCCCGGCCGCACCCCGTGGCACATCCCGCCCTGGCACGCCCCACTGCCTGACCTTATGGCCAACGAAACTCCCACCGATGCCCCGACCAGCCTGGACATCAACCACGCCAAAAGCTCGCGCCTGGGCTGGTGGATTGCACTGCTGGGTTTTGGCGGCTTTGTGCTGTGGGCAGCGCTGGCCCCGCTGGACGAAGGCGTGGCGGCCACCGGCCAGGTGGTGGTATCGGGCAACCGCAAAATAGTGCAAAACCTGGCCCCCGGCATGGTCGAGGCCATCCTGGTGAAGGACGGCGACACGGTCAAGAGCGGCGACGTGCTGGTGCGCCTGGATGCCACCGCCGCCCGTGCGCTTTTTGAAACTGCCCGCGCGCAGTGGATCACCGCCAAGGCCAGTGAAGCCCGCTTTCTGGCCGACACCACCGGGCAAAAAGACATCCGCTTCCCCGCCGAATTCACCAGCAGCACCAACACCGCCGCCGACCAGCGTTGGAGCGCCGCCATGGCCGTGCAGACCCAGTTGCTGCGCGCCCGCCGCGCGGCCCTGGAAGCCGACCTGAATGTGCTGCGCAGCAGCGTGGTGGGGCTGGAGTCCACCCTGGTCGGCATCGAGGCCACCCGCCGCGCCAAGGAAGACCAGGCCCAGTTGCTGCGCACAGAGCTCACCGGCCTGCGCACCCTGGCGGGCGACGGCTACCTGCCGCGCAACCGGCTCTCCGAACAAGAGCGGCTGCTGGTGCAGCTGCAAGGCGCGGCTTCCGAAGATGCCGCCAACCTGGGGCGCACACGGCAAAGCATCGTCGAGCTGCGCATGCGCATGCTGGCCCGCCAGCAGGAGTACCGCAAAGAAAACGAGGTCGGCCTGTCCGAGGCCCAAAAGGAAGCCAGCAGCCTGGACAGCCGCCTCGAAGGCCTGGCGTACGAGCTGGCCAACACGGTGGTCAAAGCCCCCAGCGAAGGTGTGGTGGTGGGCCTGAACGTGCACACCGTAGGCGGCGTGGTGCCCGCTGCCCACCCGCTGATGGAAATCGTGCCCAAGAACGAAGAGCTCAAGGTCGAGGTGCAAATCCCCACCAACATGATCGACAAGGTGAAGATCGGCCTGCCGGTGCAGATTATGTTCCCGGCATTCAACCAGCGCACCACCCCGCAGATCCCGGGCCGGTTTGTGCAGGTGGCCGCCGATGCCACCACCGACCCGCAGGGCAAGATGCCCCCGTTCTACAAGGGCCAGGTGGTGGTCACCCCCGAAGGTATGGGCAAGCTGGCTACCTATGAGATCAAGGCCGGCATGCCCGCCGACGTGTTTGTCAAAAGCGGCGAACGCACCCTGCTGAACTACCTGTTCAAACCGCTCAGCGACCACATGCGCGCCGCGCTGACGGAGCAATAGGCATGCGGTGCACCCTGCTGGCGGCGGCTCTACTGGTGTGCACGGCATCCCACGCAGGCGGCCTGCTCGAGGCCTACCAGCAGGCACTGGAAAACGACCCCACGCTGCGCGCCGCCCGCTACGAGCGCGAGGCCGGGCGCATGGCCCCGGCGATTGCCCGGGCCGCGCTGCTGCCCAACCTGTCTTTCAGCTCCAGCCGCTCCGGCAACCAGGGCGACCGCAGCCTGGCCCCCGGTACCCCAGAGCAAGACCTGAAATACCGCTCCGCCCAAGACACCCTGGCGCTACGCCAGGCGCTGTACAACGGTGAAGCCAACGTGCGCTACCAGCAGGGCCTGGTGCAATCCGAGTACAGCGAATTCGTGTTTCTCAAGAAGCAGGACGACCTGGCCGTGCGCGTGGCCGGTGCCTATTTCGACCTGCTGCTGGCCGCCGAAAAGCTGGCCTTTGCCAACGCCGAAGTCAATGCCTTCAGCGCCCAGCAGACATCGGCCGAGCGGCGCTACAAGGCAGGCGAAGGCACGGTGACCGAGATTGCCGAGGCCAGCGCCCGGGGTGCCATTGCCGAAGCCAACCGGGCCGATGCCACCGACCTGCTGCTGGTCGCCCGCCAGGCCCTGGAGGCCATGACCGGCCAGCCCGCGCTGGGCCTGCCGGTGCTCAAGCCCGGCTTCGCCCCCAGCGTGCTGCAGCCCGGCAGCCTGGAGGCCTGGACCGCCCTGGCCCTGGACCAGAACCCCGATCTCGCCGCCCAACGCAAGCTGGTGGAATCCACCCGGCTGGACATCCAGCGCAGCCGCGCCGGGCACCTGCCGCGCCTGGACCTGGTGGCCAGCATCAGCAAATCCACCAGCGACAGCCTGACCACGCTGAACCAGCAATCCACCGTGCGCTCGGTGGGGGTGCAGCTGACGATTCCGCTGTTCTCGGGCCTGGGCGTGGTGTCGCAAACCGACCAGGCCCAGGCCAACCTGCAGCGGGTGGAGGCCGAGTTGGATGCCAGCACCCTCAAGGTGCAACTGGACCTGCGCCGCTGGTTTCTGGCCACCCGCACCGGCATCACCAAGGTGGCTGCGTTTGAGCGCGCGGTGGAATCCAGCCGGGTGGCGGTAGAGGGCACGCAGCGCGGCCTGGCCGCAGGCATCCGCACCAACACCGAGGTGCTGGATGCCGAACGGCAGTACTTCTCGGCCCTGCGGGACCGGGCTCAGGCGCGTTACGAATTCCTGAACAACCGCCTCAAGCTCAAGGCCACCGCTGGTGCACTGGATACCGCTGACATCGCGGAGGTCGACCTGCTGCTGGAGCCCCAGACCCTGGCTGCAAAAAAACCATAATAATCTGCCTTCAGCGCTTATTTCATGAGCACGAGCAGCTATAATTAGCATAGCAAAATTTACTTTGCTGTATCTTTCATCGTGGCGGGTGCACCCGTCAGTTTTGTAACAAAGCCATACCAAGAACTCTTTTAACCTCTAGCAAAGGAGCGAAGTGCCACGGTAACATTCTTCCCATGCAGTCCTCACCCCGTGCTTACAGCCGATTTGGCTGGGTCCATACGCTCAAGTTCAAGATCATTGCGGTGGCGGTCATAACAGGGGTTTTGTCGGCCTTGGTCACCACCCAGTTGGTGCTGGTAACCACGCAGGCCCACATCCAGCGCATGCTGATGCAGGGCGAAAGCAACGAGGTGGAGCGTACCGCCGCACTGCTGGGCACCAAGGTGGGCATGCTCAGCGGCGCATTGCAGGCCGTGGCACAGCGGGCACCTGCCGAGATATGGCATGAAGCCACTTCGGTCCAGCAGTTTCTGGCGGGCCAGTCGGCATTGAATACGCTGTTTGAGAACCTGCTGGCCATGCGTACCGATGGCCAGATGCTGGCACGCGTGGGTGCCGATACGGGCTCCAACGATATGCCCAATATTGCTGACCGGGCCTATTTTCAGCAGGCACTGACCAGCAACCCACCGGTGATTTCCGACCCGCTGCTGGCGAAGATCGCCAAAACGCCCGTGGTGGTCATCGCCACTGCGACGCGGGATGCCAAGCTCCAAGTCACCGGGGTGCTTGCCGGAGTCGTGCGACTGCAGTCCAGCAGCCTGTTTTCAGAGGTAACCCGCGTGGCCCGCCAGGATGGTTCGCGCGTGCTCATCATGGACCAGGCCGGGGTGCTGCTGGGCCATACCCACACTGCCCGCTTGATGGCCCAGGCGGCGGATGAACCGGGCCTGGCGGGCGTGTTCCAGCGCTGGCAGGCCAGAGGCGGCCCGATCGAGACCACCGGAACCGCCGTTCTGGAACAAGGCCACCTGGTGGCCATGGCCGGAATTCCCGGCTCACGCTGGACGCTGGTGCGCCTGACCCCGCTGGAAGTGGCCATGCAGCCCGTGAAAGCGGCCCAGGCCACCGCCTGGAAAGCCGCTGTGGGGGTCGGGCTGCTGGTAGCCCTGCTGGCCGGTGTCATGGCCTGGCGCCTCACCCGCCCCATTTCCGAACTGCGCCTGCGCGCCAAAAAGATGCTGTGGGAAGGGGCCAACCCCGCCGAGGCCTGGCCGAGCGACCGGGGCGAAGTCGGCCAACTGGCCCACGCGTTCCAACAGGTGGTCGAGCAACGCCAGCAAAAACAAAGCGAAACCCAGGCCCTGCTGGCCAAGCTGGCCGCGGTGCTGGACCATGCCGAGGTCGGCATCACCCTGACCCGCAATGGGCACTTTGAACTGGTCAGCCGCCAGTTCTGCCAAATCTTTCAGCTCGACAAGCACCAGCTCGTGGGCCAGCCCACGCTGCGCATCCACCCCTCGCCCGAGGCCTACCAGGCCCTTTCGGCACGGGCCCACCCGGCCTTCATGCAGAGCGGAGCTTTTGAGGGCGAAGTGGAACTGCAGCGCAGCACGGGCGCGCTATTTTGGGCCCATATGCGGGGCCGCGCCGTGGTGCCGGGCGACCGCTCGCAAGGCACCGTCTGGACGGTGGAAGACGTCACCGCCTCGCGCGAACATCGGGAACGCCTGGCCTGGACCTCCAACCACGATGCGCTCACCGGCCTGGCCAACCGCCCGGCCTTTGAGGCCCTGCTGGCCCGCGCCACCGACCGCGCCGCCAGCGTGCCGTTTTGCGCCATGTTCATCGACCTGGACCACTTCAAACTGGTCAACGACACCGGCGGCCACGCCGCAGGCGATGCCCTGCTGCGCGACGTGGCCCAAACCCTGGCCGCCCAGGTCCGCCAAACCGACACCGTAGCCCGCCTGGGCGGTGACGAGTTCGCCATCTACCTGGGCAGTTGCCCCCTGCCCCAGGCGCTGGAGATCGGCGAAAAACTGCGCAGCGCCGTAGAAGCCTACCGCCTCCCCTGGGAAGGCCAGAGCTTCAGCGTCACCACCAGCATCGGCCTGGTGGCGGTAGACGGCAGCTACACCACGGTCGCCGACGTGCTGCGCGCCGCCGACGCCGCCTGCTACGCCGCCAAGGAGAAGGGGCGCAATGCGGTAGCGGTGTTTGAGGCGTTGGGGGTGAAGGTGGAGGCGGGTTAACTATCCGCTCCGATCCGCTTGATGATGAAAACCTACTCTATTCTGTTTGTCTGCATGGGCAACATCTGCCGCAGCCCAACCGCCCACGGTGTGTTCCAGCACAAAGTGAACGCGCTCGGTCTGGGCCATCGCATCCAGGTGGATTCCGCGGGTACCCACAACTACCACCCCAACAGCCCGCCGGACACCCGCTCCCAGGCCCATGCGTCCCGGCGCGGCTACGACTTGTCAGGCTTGCGGGCGCGGCAAATCCTGGATGCCGACTTTGAAAAGCACGACCTGGTCCTGGTGATGGACTGGGACAACCTGGCTCTCGCGCAAAGCGCCAGCCCACCCCGCCACCACCCCAAGATCCGCCGCTTGACCGAGTTCTGCGAAAGCCACGACAACCCGGTCGTGCCAGACCCGTATTACGGGGGGGAGCGCGGGTTTGAGGAGGTGTTGGATCTGGTGGAGGATGCGTGTGAGGGCTTGCTCAGGCATGTGCGGCGGGAGTTGGGGTGAGGTGGGGGTGAGGTGGAGGCATACTTTGAAGGACCGGCCTTTACGAAAGCTGGTGCGGCTCAGTTCGTCGGCCATATACACACAAACACTCGGTAAAAGACCTCTATCTTCATGTCTTGTCTTCTCTGTCGGTGCGCGTCGCGGAAGAGGCCTTCGGTCGCAGTAGCGCGTGCGCCGCCATACCCAAAACCACGCCCCAGAATGCCGAGCCCAGACCGAACAGCGACATGCCCGAAGCTGTCGCCAGGAACGCAATCACCGCAGGCTCGGTGGAGCCACTGTCCTGCGCCAGCAGGCTGATGTTGGAGACGATGGCGCCGATCAGTGCCAACCCCGCCAGCGCTGCGATCAAAGCCGACGGGAAGGCACTGAACACCAGCACGATGGTGCCGGCGAACGTGGCGCCGACGAGATAGAACACGCCGCTGGAGATGCCGGCCACGTAGCGCTTGCCGGCGTCAGGGTGCGCGTCCTTGCCGGTGCACAGGGCCGCCGTGATGGACGCCAGCACGATGGTGATGCCGCCGAAGCAGGCGACCAGCATGGACGCCAGGCCCGTGCCCATGACCACGGCGCGCGATGGCGTGCGGTAGCCGGCCAGCCGCAGCACCGCCATACCCGGCAGGTACTGCCCGGTGAGGCTGACCATCAACAGCGGCACCGTGAAGCTGAGGAAGACTCCAGCGTCGAACTTTGGCACGGTGAACACAGGCAGGGCCATAACGAGTTCCAGCGTGCCCAGGTGCGTCGTACCCGTCGCAACCGCGACCGCCAGCCCGATCAGTGCCACGAGCACGATGGCATAGCGCGGCCACCAGCGTTTCCCTAGCAGGTAAGCGGCCAGCATCGCGAACACCACGGACGGCAACTCCATGCTGGCGCGAAAGGCCTGCGTACCGAACTGGAACAGGATGCCGGCCATCATCCCCGCCGCGATACCTTTGGGGATGCGGTTGACGATCTTTTCGAAGCTGCCCGTCACGCCGATGGCGATGACCAGCGCCGCCGCCATCAGGTAGGCCCCCACCACCTCGGGCATGGTGATGTGGGGAAACAGGCTGAGCAGCAAGGCCGTGCCGGGCGCGGACCATGCCGTGATGATGGGCTGGCGCAGCCACACGCTCAGCACCAGGCCACTGACGCCCGCACCGATGGAGATCGCCCAGATCCAGGACGTCAGCATCTGCTGCGACATGCCGCCCGCCTGCGCGGCCTGGATGAAGATGACCAGCGGGCCGCAGTAGGAGATCAGCACCGCCAGGAAGCCCGCCACCCAGGCGCTGATGGAGAAGTCCTCGCGTCGCATGGCGGCGGCCAGCAAGGCCAGGGGGCTTCTGTGCAAGGCCATGGACTAGACGATGGACGAGGGATGCTTGGCCAGCGGTGTGACCGTGATCTGCATGAACGGGAATAGCGGCAACTTGCTTAGCGTATCGTGCAGCTCGTCGTTGCTTTCCACGTCGAACACGCTGTAGTTGGCATATTCACCCACCACGCGCCAAAGATGGGGCCATTTGCCCGAACCTTGCAGTTGCTGCGAGTAGGCCATCTCCTCGGCCTTGATGCGGGCCGCTTCCTCGGGTGCGAGTGTGGACGGGATGTTGACGATCATGTGAACCAGATACAGCATGGGATGTCCTTGTCGGTCAGGAAATGGGTTGTGGGGTGGCGAGAAAGTGAAGCACCGCCTGGTCGAACGCACGCGGCGCCTCCAAGTTGGAAAGATGGGACGCGGGCACCACGGCAAGCCGCGCGCCCCCAATGCCCGCCTGCATGGCCTGGGCATCGGCCACAGTGGTCACCGGGTCAGACGCGCCCGCCAACAACAGGGTGGGGGTGGTGATGCGGTGCAGGTCGTCACGCAGATCCGATGCCGCCAGGGCCTCGCAGCAGGCGGCGTAGCCTTGCGGGGCGAGGCCGGCGATCCAGGCTTGGGCGCGCTGCACCGTGGCCGGTTGAGCGTTGACGAAGTCCGCGGTGAACCACCGGCCGGGGGAGGATTCGGCCAGCGCCTGCATAGCGGCCTGGCCGCCGTCGCGGACCATCGCCGCCCGCTCGTTCCAGCCCTGCGGCGTGCCGATCTTCGCGGCACTGTTGCAGACCGAGATGGCGTTGAAGCGGTTGCCCGCATGCACGCCCAACCATAGACCGGTGTGGCCGCCCATCGAGATGCCGCAGAAGGCAGCCTGTTCGATGCCCAGAGCGTCCAGCACGGCCAGCACGTCTTGCCCCAGGTCCGCAAAGGTGTAGGGGCCGGGCGTGACCGGACTGCCACCGTGGCCCCGCGCGTCGTAGCGGATCACGCGGTAGTGCTCGGAGAACGCGGTGACCTGCGGGTCCCACATTTCCAGCAGGGTGCCCAGCGAGTTGGACAGGATCAGCGCCGGTGCGGCGGCATCGCCGTCGATGGTGACGCGGAACGCGCCGCGTGCGGTCTGCAGCGATACGGGTGGTGAATGGTGGGCTTGCGACATTCCTTGTCTCCCTCAAACGCGTTCGATGATCAGCGCGATGCCCTGCCCCACACCGATGCACATGGTGCACAGCGCGTAGCGGCCACCCGTGCGGTGCAACTGCTGGATGGCCGTGGTCACCAGGCGCGCGCCACTCGCACCCAAAGGGTGGCCCAGCGCGATCGCACCACCATAGGGGTTCACGCGGGCATCGTCATCGGCCAGGCCCAACTGGCGCAGCACCGCCAAGCCTTGCGAGGCGAAGGCCTCGTTGAGCTCGATCACATCCATCTGCGCCAGGCTCAGTCCGGTCTGCGCCAGGACTTTCTGCGTGGCGGGCGCGGGGCCGATGCCCATGGTGCGCGGTGCCACACCAGCGGTGGCCATGCCGACCACGCGGGCGCGCGGCGTGAGGCCGTGCTGTTGGGCTGCTGCCGCGCTGGCCAGCAGCAAGGCGCAAGCACCATCGTTGACACCGCTGGCATTGCCCGCCGTCACGCTTCCGCCTGGGCGCACCACGGGCTTGAGCCTGGCCAGCGCTTCGAGCGTGGTCTCGCGCGGGTGCTCGTCCACGCTGACCAACACCGGCTCGCCCTTGCGCTGGGGTACCGCCACCGGGACGATTTCGGCGGAGAAAAGGTCAGCCTTCTGCGCCGCGGCGGTCTTGGCCTGGCTGCGCCAGGCGAACAGGTCCTGGTCCTCGCGCGATACCTTGAATTCGTCGGCCACGTTCTCGGCCGTCTCGGGCATGGCGTCGACACCATGCAACGCCTTCATCTTCGGGTTGACGAAGCGCCATCCGATGGTCGTGTCCTGGATGGAGTTGGCACGCGAAAAGGGCGAGTCGGCCTTGGGCACCACGAAAGGCGCGCGGCTCATGCTCTCCACGCCGCCCGCGATCATCAGGCCGGTCTCGCCCGACTTGATGGCCCGCGCCGCGATGCCGATGGCGTCCATGCCCGAGCCGCACAGGCGGTTGACGGTAGTGCCCGGCACCTGCAAGGGCAGGCCGGCCAGCAGCAGCGACATGCGCGCCACGTTGCGGTTGTCTTCACCGGCCTGGTTGGCGCAGCCAAAGATCACGTCGTCGACGGCGCTCCAGTCCACTTCGGCGTTGCGCTCGGTCAGCGCCTTGAGCACGACCGCGCCCAGGTCGTCGGGCCGCACGGAGGACAGCGCGCCGCCGTACTTGCCGAAGGGGGTGCGAATGGCGTCGCAAATAAACACGGTTTCAGTCATGGGTTTTCTTTCGTGGCGGGCGCAACAGGTGCAATGGGCAGACCCACGATGCCTTCCAGCGCTTCGCGGCTGAGCCCTTCGACGGCATCGATGAGCTGCAGTCCCTGGGGTGTGCAGGCGAACGTCGCCAGGTCCGTATAGACGCGCTTGACGCAGGCTAGGCCGGTCAAGGGATAGCTGCACCTCTCGACCAGCTTGCTGGTCTGCTGCTTGGTGAGCAGGTCCATCATGACCCAGGTCTGCTTGGCGCCGATGGCCAGGTCCATGGCCCCGCCCACGGCGGGAATGGCACCGGGCTCACCTGTGCTCCAGTTGGCGAGATCGCCGGTGGCGGAGACCTGGAACGCGCCCAGCACACAGATGTCCAGATGGCCTCCGCGCATCATCGCGAAACTGTCGGCATGGTGGAAGTAGGCGCCACCGGGCAGCAGCGTCACCGGCTGCTTGCCGGCGTTGATCAGGTCGTAGTCCTCGTGCCCCTCGGCCGGCGCAGCGCCCATGCCCAGGATGCCGTTCTCGCTGTGCAGGATGAC
Source organism: Rhodoferax sp. LS1P39 (assembly GCF_056521425.1). NCBI lineage: Bacteria > Pseudomonadati > Pseudomonadota > Betaproteobacteria > Burkholderiales > Comamonadaceae > Rhodoferax > Rhodoferax sp. LS1P39. The sequence goes on from NZ_JBWMAV010000001.1 coordinate 645,315, forward strand.
CTCGCGCCCGGCGGGCAGGTGGTTGGCCACGGCGGTCGGCTGGCCTATGCCCAGGTTGACGACGGCGCCGGCGAAGATGTCGGCAGCCACGCGCGCGGCGAGCTGGTCCTTGGTGCGACGTTGGTAGGTGGGTGTTCCCATGCTCATGCTGCCTTCTTGAAACCACCTGCCTGGGTGGCAATGCGGTCGATCTGGACGATCTTGTGGACGAAGATGCCGGGTGTCACGATGGTCTCCGCGTCCAACGCGCCGAGCTCCACGATGTCGTGCACCGTGGCGATGGTGCGCCGCGCGGCCATGGCCATCACGGGGCCGAAGTTGCGCGCGGCCTTGCGGTAGACCAGGTTGCCCCAGCGGTCGCCCGCCTCGGCCTTGATCAGGGCCACGTCGCCGTGGATGGGGTACTCCAGCACATAGTGCTTGCCGTCGATCACGCGCGTCTCGCGGTCGCCGGCCAGCTCGGTGCCGAAGCCCGTGGGGCAGAAGAACGCGCCGATGCCGGCACCGGCCGCGCGGATGCGCTCGGCCAGGTTGCCCTGCGGCACGAGTTCGAGCTCCAGCTTGCCTGCGCGGTACAGGCCGTCGAACACCTGGCTGTCCGCCTGCCGCGGGAAGCTGCAGATGATCTTGCGCACGCGGCCCGCCTGCAGCAGCGCGGCCAGGCCGACCTCGGCATTGCCGGCGTTGTTGTTGACGACGGTGAGGTCTTTTGCGCCCTGCGCGATCAGGTCGTCGATGAGTTCGTTGGGAATGCCGGCGGTGCCGAAGCCGCCGATCAGGACGGTGGCGCCGTCCTGGATGCCGGCCATGGCGTCGGCGACCGAGGGGGCGATCTTGTTGATCATGAAAACGTCTCTTTCAGGGAAATGTGGCGTAGCGTTGAAGCGACTGGGTCACTTGGCGGCGACTGCGGGTTGGCCCGGCGTCGCAGCACTATCTGCACCATGCGTTTGCGCGGCACGGCCGTGCCGGATGCAGAACACCGCCACTGCCGCGATCACCGCCGGCAAGCCGATAGCCAGGAAGTTCTGCTCCAGCGGAAGCGCCATGGCGACCAGGCTGCCGATCACGATGGGTGCCAAGATGGCGCCGCTGCGGCCCACGCCTGACGCCCAGCCGATGCCGGTGGCGCGCACCGCCATCGGGTAGTACTGGCCCACATAGGCATAGGTCACGATCTGCGTGCCGATGGTGGATGCGCCCGCCAGGCCGACCAGCAGGTACAGCACCTCGGTCGGCACCGGGTAGCCCAGCAAACTGATGGATACTGCAGCCAACGCATACATGCCCACCAGCACGTATTTGATATGGAAGCGGTCGGCTAGCCAGCCGCCGCCGATGGCGCCGACCATGCCGCCGAAGTTCAACACCAGTACGAAGGTCAGCGCCGAGCCCAGCGTGTAGCCAGCGCCTGCCATCAGCTTGGTGAGCCACGAACTGAGTGCGTAGACCATGAACAAACACATGAAGAAAGCGATCCAGAACATCACGGTACTGAAGCCCCGACCGTCCTGGAACAGCTTGCCGATGGGTGCGCCCGCCGCGCGGTCCTGCTGCGGAAGGTCGAACGAATCACCCGGTTGCGGCCGGTAGCTCGGGTCGAGCCGAGCGGCGATTTCCTGCAGGCGTGCCTTCTGCCCCGTCTTGATCAGATAAGGCATGGACTCGGGCATGGACTTCAGGATCACCGGGATCAGCAGCACCGGCAGGCCCGCCGCCAGGAACACGGACTGCCAGCCGTAGCTTTCGATTAGCCCCTTGCCCACCACGGCGGCCAGCATGCCGCCCACCGCGTAGCCGCTGAACATCAGCGTGACCATAGTGCTGCGGATCTTGCGCGGCGAGTACTCGGTCATCTGCGCCACCACGTTCGGCATCACGCCGCCGATACCCAGGCCCGCCAGAAAGCGCATCACGCTGAAGCTGACCGGGTCGCTGGTGAAGCCCGCCGCTGCGGTGAACACGCTGAAGAGTGCGATGCAAATGGCGATGGCGCGCCGGCGGCCGATCTTGTCAGCAATCGTGCCGAGAAAGATCGCGCCGAACATCATGCCGAACAGCGCCGAGCTGACCATGAAGCCCGCATTGGTCGGGCTCACGCCCATCTCTTTCATGATCGACGGCAGGGCGATGCCCGCGACGGCCAGGTCGTAGCCGTCGAAGATGATGATGAGGGCGCACCAGAGCAGCACGCCCCGGTGGAAGCCGTTGAACCTGGCGTTGTCCGCCAGTTTGTGCAGGTCGATATGTTTCATGTTTTGTCTCTGTGGTGTTGTAGGTGGGCTCAGCCGAGATCGCCGCCAGCGACGGCGAGGATCGAGCCAGTGATGTACGAGGATTCGTCGGACGCGAGGAACAGGATCGGGGCCACCTGCTCATCGATGGTTCCGTAGCGGTGCATGAGGCTCGATTCCTTGGTCTGGTCGACCACGCCCTGGTACCACTGCGTCTCGATGGCCGATGGCTGGCTGGCGGGGGCCTGGTTGCGCGGCACGCGTCGCGGCGGCGCGTCGGTGCCGCCGGGCGCGGTGGCGTTGACGCGGATGCCATTGCGCGTGTGCTCCATCGCCAGCGACGCGGTCAGCGCGTTCACGCCGCCCTTGGCCGCCGAATACGGCACCCGGTGCACGCCCCGCGTGGCCACCGACGACACGTTGACGATCACGCCCTGCTGGCGCACCACCATGTGCGGCAGCACCGCGCGGCAGCACCACAGCGTGGGGAACAGCGAGCGGCGGATCTCCGCCTCGATCTGCTGCTCTTCGTAGTGCTCGTAGGGCTTGGCCCAGATGGTGCCGCCCACGTTGTTGACCAGCACGTCGACGCGGCCGAAGCGCGCCAGGCATTGCGCCACCACGTGCTGCGCGCCCGCATAGGTTTCGAGATCGGCTTGCGCCGCAGCAGCCACACCACCGGACTCGCGGATCTGCGCGACCACCTCGTCGACGATGTCCGACCGGTCTACGGCCAGCACCTGGCCGCCTTCGGCCGCGATGCACAGGGCCACGCCACGGCCGATGCCCTGGGCTGCGCCGGTCACCAGAACGACCTTGCCCTGGAAGCGTTGTGCCGTGTTCATGCCGCCACCGCCGTCTGGTTGGGTGTGAACTTTTCGTAGTGGAAGCTGGTGGGCGCAATGCCTTCGGCCTTGAAGTACTTCTGCACCGCGTCCACCATCGGCGGCGGGCCGCACAGGTACACGTCGACATTGCCGCCGTGCAACGCCTCGGCGGGCATGTGCTGGGTCACATAGCCCTGGCGCTCGTGCACGGTTTGCGGGTCTGCCACGCAGGTGCCGTAGGTGAAGCCGGGGATGCGGCGGGCGTAGTCGGCCAGCCGGTCGACCATCACCAGGTCCTGGTCGCGCGTCACGCCGTAGATCAGGTGCACGGGTTGCTTCGCGTCCTGCTGCGCGAGGACTTCGAGCATCGACAGGAACGGTGCCAGGCCCGTGCCACCCGCCAGGAACAGCAGCGGCCGCGTGACGGCCCGCAGGTAGAAACTGCCCAGCGGGCCCGTCATCTGCAGCGGCTGCCCGGCCTGGGCGCTGCCCAGCCAGCCACTCATCAGGCCACCGGGCACCTGCTTGATCATGAACGTCATGCGCTTGTTGCCTGGCGCAGAGCTGAACGAGTAGGAGCGGTGCTGGCCACTGCCCGGCACGTCGATGTTCACGTACTGGCCAGGCAAGAACACGGGTGCCTCGGCCGGGATATCGAGCACCAGTTCATAGGCTGCGTCAGCAAACGCCGTTACCTCGCCAACCGCGGCACCGAACTGCGCCGTGCCAGTCTTGCAGGCCGTCGACGGCACGGGCACGGCGATCACGCAGTCCGATTTTGGAATCATCTGGCAGGTCAGCACCAAGCCAACGGCTGCCTCGTCGGCCGTCAGTGCCTCGTCGATGTAGTCGTCGCCCAGGTCGTAGCTGCCGTTTTCGGCGCGGCACTTGCAGGTGCCGCACACGCCGTCGGAGCAGTCCATGGGCAGGTTGATGCGGTTGCGGAAGGCTGCGTCGAGCACCTTCTCGTTGGCGCCGCAGTCCACGAAGCGGGTGACCCCGTCCTCGAAGTTGAGCGCGATGCGGTAGTGGTTGTTCATTGTGTGTCTCCTGTTGCTTCTTCGTGCATCAGAGGTGGTAGATGTCGACGACCTGGCTGATGTAGTCGTCCTTCAGCACGATCTTCTTGCGCGCGATCAGGTAGCCCGTGTCGCCGCCCTGGCGCAGCGTGGCGAAGATGGTGCCGAAGTAGTGGTCGGTCTTCTTGTAGCGGTGGCTCAGCGTGTGAAAGTTGTAGCGAATGTCCACCTCGTCGCCCCGCTCGGCCAGCACCTCCACGTTGGCCAGCATGTGGTTGGTGCGCGGCTCAGGCATGGACGCGCTGGAGCGCTCCGTCTTGATGCGGAACACCCGGTCTTCCAGCCCATTGCGGTTGGGGTAGTAGATCAGCGAGATCTGGCTGTGCGGGTCTTCGGTGAGCTGGTCGTCATCGTCCCAGGCCGGCATCCAGTACTCGACATCCGGCGCATAGAGCTGGAGCCAGGGCTCGAACTCGCGGTCGTCCAGATGGCGCGCCTCGCGGTACAGGAATGCGCAGATGGCTGCGAGATCGGCGAAAGATGTTGTGACTTCGCCTTCGGCTACGAAGCGAGCGCCTTCGGGCGGCCGGGCGGCGCTCATGCTTGCTCTCCTGCGCGTTCCTGCTGCACAGCCTTGCGCATGGCCTTGGCCCAGTAGTCGTGCTGGCAGACGAAGAGGCCTTCGTCTTCGCTGCGCGCCCCGCTGATCAAAGGCTTCATGCCCATCTTGGTGGCGTTCTCATCGGCGCCCTCGACCCACAGCGGCGCACCGCGGCTGAGGTCGTTCCAGGGCGCGGCCTTACCGGCATAGCCAGTCTGGCAGGAGCGGAACTCTTCCAGGTCATCGGCCGTGCCCATGCCGGACACGTTGAAGAAGTCTTCGTACTGGCGGATGCGCACGGCGCGGTCTTCCGCGCTCTCGCCCTTGGGCGCAAAGCAGTAGATGGTGATCTCGGTCTTATCCACGCTGATGGGGCGCGTCACGCGGATCTGCGTGGAGAACTGGTCCATCAAATACACGTTGGGGTACAGGCACAGGTTGCGCGTCTGGCTGACGATGAACTCGGCCTTGCTCTCACCCAGGCGCTCCTTGAGCTCTTCGCGGCGGCTGTAGACCGGACGCACTTCCGGGTTCATGGTCTTGGTCCACAGCAGGATGTGGCCGTTCTCGAAGCCGTAGACACCGCCCACGCTCTTGCTCCAGCCGGCCGCGTCCACGGCCTTGGTACCGCCCTCGGCGCGGCGGCCCATGGTGGCGGCGTAGTTCCAGTGCACGGAGCTGACGTGGTAGCCGTCGCTGCCGTTTTCCATCTGCAGCTTCCAGTTGCCGTCGTAGGTATAGGTGGAGCTGCCGCGCAGCACCTCTAGCCCATCGGGCGCCTGGTCCACGATCTGGTCGATGATGACTTTTGTCTCGCCCAGGTAGTCGTCCAGCGACTGCACGTCGGCATTCAGGCTGCCGAACAAAAAGCCCTTGTAGCTCTCGAAGCGCGCCACCTTTTTGAGGTCGTGCGAGCCTTCCTTGTTGAACTGCACCGGGTACTCGGTCGTCTTCTCGTCCTTGACCTTGAGCAGCTTGCCGGTGTTGTTGAACGTCCAGCCGTGGAAGGGGCAGGTGAAGCTGCCCTTGTTGCCGTGCTTCTTGCGGCACAGCATCGCGCCGCGGTGGGCGCAGGCGTTGATCACCGCGTTGAGCAGCCCGTCTTTGCCGCGCGTGATAACGATGGGCTGGCGGCCGATGGTGGTGGTGAAGTAGTCGTTGATCGCGGGGATCTGGCTCTCGTGCGCCAGGTAGACCCAGTTGCTTTCGAAGATGTGTTTCATCTCCAGTTCGAACAGCGCGGGGTCGGTAAAGATATCTCGGCGGCAGCGGAAGATGCCGGCCTCCTTGTCGTCCTGCAGGGCGCTGTTCAGCAGCTGTTCGACATCGGCGTACCGGTCGGTGGTGGCGGTCGTGTTCATGGTGTGAGGTCTCTTTGGGGTGAGGTCATCCCCCACGACCTGCGTCGCGGTTGAAAACCTGTGGGAATGACGGTCTGACTGGTGCTGCGACGGCCTGCGCCGCAGCACGCCTGCACTCAGGCGGCCAGGCGGGGGCGGTCGACGATCTGGTTGTCCACGCCCTGCACCAGGGCGCTGAGCCGGATGTCGAACACGATCTCGGCGAACGGCCCGTTCAAGCCTTCGGCCTGGATGCTGGCCGCGTCCGTGCGCTCCAGCAGCGGTGGCACCAGACCTTCGCGCGTGGCGTAGGCGAAGTCATCGAACACCAGCGGGTCGCCGTCGATGTTGATCTGCGTGGTCAGCTTGCGGTGCCCGTCGGCGGTGACGAATAAGTGGATGTGCGCCGGGCGGTTGCCGTGGCGGCCCAACTGGTTGAGCAGCGCCTGCGTGGGGCCGTCGGGCGGGCAGCCATAGCCGACCGGCACGATGCTCTGGAACTTGTACCGGCCCTGTGCGTCGGTGACGATGGTGCGGCGCATGTTGAAGGGCTGCTGTTCGCCTGTGGGGTCGAAGTGCGAGTAGAAGCCCTTGGTGTTGGCGTGCCAGACCTCGACCGTGGCGTTGGGCAAGGGCTTGCCGTTGGCTGCGTAGACGGTGCCGTGCATGACCAGCGTGTGGCCAGCCTTGTCGCTGCCGTCGTCCAGGCGTGCATAGCCCTTCTCCACCGGTGCACCCGCCACGTACAGCGGGCCCTCGATGGTGCGCGGCGTGCCGCTCTCGACACCCAGCGCCGCATCCTCTGCATCCATGCGCATGTCAAAGTACCGGTCCAGGCCCAGGCCCGGCGACAGCAGGCCAGCCTCGCCACGTGCGCCGAGCTGGTTCAGATAGGCAATGCCAGCCCAGTATTCGTCGGAGGTCACGTCCAGGTCTTCAATGGCCTTGAACAGGTCGGTCAGGATGCGGTGGACGATCTTCTTGGTGCGGGGGGTGCCGCCGTCCTGGTCAAGGCCGCAGGCCAGGCGCAGGAAATCCTGGACTTCGGTGGTGTTGAAAATGTGAACGCTCATGGGGTGTCTCCGTTTCGTGGGGGGGGGGGAAGGGGTCAGGTCAGGGATGTGGCGGCCGGGCCGACGGTGGTGCGCGTGCGGTCGCGGCGGAAGTGCGCGACGCGGTCTTCGTCCAGCGCTATGCCGAGGCCTGGCAATGTGGGGACGGTGAGATGGAAGTCCTTGTATTCAAGCGGCTGGGCCAGAATCTCCTCCGTCAGCAGCAGCGGGCCAAACAGCTCGGTGCCCCAGCGCAACTCGCGGAAGGTGGCGAACACATGGGCCGAGGCGATGGAGCCGACTGCCCCCTCCAGCATCGTGCCGCCGTACAGCTCGATGTGGGCCGCATCGGCAATGGCTGCCACGCGCTGGGCTGCCTGAAGGCCACCGGATTGCTCGGTTTTGATGGCAAACACGTTGGCACCGCCGACCCGTGCCAGTGCAAATGCACTTTCAGGGCCGACCAGCGATTCATCGGCCATCACCGCAATGGGGTACTTGCCGGTGAGCCGGGCCAGGGCGTCTACGTTTGCGACGGGCTGCTCGACCAGTTCGCAGCCCGCATCCACCAGAGCGGCCAGCCCATGCTGGGCCTGCAACTCGCTCCAGGCCATGTTCACGTCTACACGCACCGAGGCCAGATCGCCCAGCGCCTTCTTGATGGCGGCAACATGCGCTACATCTTCGCGCACCGAACGGCGACCGATCTTGAGCTTGAAGATCTGGTGCCGACGCAATTGCAGCATTTGCTGCGCTTCTTCGATGTCTTTGCCGGTGTCGCCAGAGGCCAGGGTCCACGCCACTGGCAGCCGGTCGCGCAGCCGCCCACCCAGCAGTTCCGACACGGGCAAGCCGGTGCGGTGGCCCAGCGCATCGAACAGCGCGGTCTCGACAGCGCATTTGGCGAAGCGGTTGTCGCGGAAGGCGGTGTTCAGGCGGTCCATCAATGCGGGCACACGGTTCGCGTCCGCGCCGATGAGTTGGGGGGCGAAGTAGGTGTCGATGGCCAGCTTCATGCCCTCGGGCGATTCGGCGCCGTAGGCCAGGCCACCGATGGTCGTACCCTCGCCAATGCCCACTGTTCCGTCCGAGCAGCGGATGCGCACCAGCATCAGCGTCTGGCCGTTCATGACGGCCATCGACAGTTTGTGCGGACGGATCGTCGGCAGATCGACCAGCATTGTCTCGACACGTTCGATGACGACGGCGCCGATGGCGGCTTGTTGATAGACAGTGTGTTGCATAGGCTGTATTGGACGATTGCAGCCGCTTACCAGCAAACACTAAATTCATCTGGGTCAATACCTATTTGGTATCATGTGCTAGTTTTTATTTGGAAATCAAACACTTAGAGCGCAACCAACTTCATTAACTATGGTTTTCCCCTATGGATCTGCGTCAACTCCGATACTTCGTGGCGGTGGCTACCACCAAAAACTTCACGCGCGCTGCAGAGCAGATGCACATTGCACAGCCGCCGCTCAGCCGCCAGATCCAGCTACTGGAAGAGGAACTGGAAGTCCAACTCATCCAGCGCAGCAGCCGCCCGGTGCGACTGACCGAGGCAGGCCGGTTGTTCTACGAGCAATCGCTACAGGTGCTGCACCGGGTCGACCAGATGAAGAACACTGCGCGGCAGGCGAGCCGCAACCAGCGGCAGTCGATTTCCATCGGCTACGTTCCATCCACGCTCTACGGCGGCCTGCCCATGCTGGTGCGGATGTTTCGCCAACGCTACCCCGATACCGACGTCCATCTGGTCGATCTGGGGTCGATCCAGCAGATCAGTGAGCTCAAGTCCGGGCGTATCGACCTGGGGTTCGGTCGCATTCGAACCAATGACACCACGGTGGCTCGCACGGTGCTGCGCGAGGAACGGCTGGTGCTGGCCATCCCGTCGGCCTGGCCGTTGGCGGCTGATAAAGGATCAGTGGACCTTGAAGACCTCGAACACCACAAGTTGATCGTGTTTCCGAAAGAGCCACGCCCCAGCTTTGCAGACCACGTGCTGGGCATGCTGCATGAAAAGGGCATCAAGCTGGCCGAAGTCCATGAGGTGCGCGAGTTGCATGCCGCGTTGGGCCTGGTCGCCGCAGAGGTGGGACTGTGCATCGTGCCAGCCGCCGCGCGGCTACGTTCGGACCTCGTCTACCGCTTGATTGCCGACGAAAATGCGACCTCGCCCATCATCCTCAGTCACCGGCTCAACGACGACTCGTGGTATCTCGTGGCGATCAAACAGCTCATCGTTGAGATGTATGCCCAGAACCCGCCGTGGCTGGACTTTCAGACCAACGCCTTTCCGTCCAGTCTGGCGACGGACGCGGCGGTACTGTCTGATCAAAGTGTTCCCGCCAACCCAAAACTGACCACCTAAGCCCGCAAGTGCCAATCCAAATTGGACCAGGGTGTTCCACTGACCTGCTGAAACTTTCGGCGGGGATACAAGGTGATCACCATGGACATGATTGGCAAGGTCAGACGCTACAAGCTTCTTCCGAGCAAGGCTTCTGTTCTTCGCCATTAATGTGTGAGACAGACTCTCCACTGAAAAGCGCTGCTTTATGTGCTGCGTCTACAAGCTGAAGTCTGAGACAAATGCAACTAGAGCGGGTTGCAATCACAGACCTCGGCAGAGAACTCTGAGACCCCCTCCATTCGTAGGTCCGAGAAAACTCTTACCTCAACACCACCGTGCGCAAGCCGTTGATGAACACCCGGTGCTCCAGCACATAGCGCAGCGCACGGCCCAGAGCCAGGCATTCGACATTGCGCCCGGTGCTGAGCAGTTGCTCGGGACTGAAGGCGTGGTCTACGCGCTCCAATGCCTGCTCGATGATGGGGCCTTCGTCCAGGTCGCTGGTGGCAAAGTGGGCAGTGGCACCGATCAGCTTGACACCGCGGGCATGTGCTTGCTCGTAAGGACGTGCGCCCTTGAAGCCGGGCAGGAAGGAGTGGTGGATGTTGATGACCCGACCGGCCAGGGCGTGGCACAGCTCCTCCGACAAAACTTGCATGTAGCGCGCCAGCACCACCAGTTCAGCGCTGTATTGCGTGATGCGTTGGAGCAGCGCGGCCTCCTGCTGCGGCTTGGTAGTGGGGGTGATGGGCAGGTGGTGAAAAGGAATGCCTTCTGCTTCGGCCAAGGAGCCTAGGTCGGCGTGGTTGGACACCACGGCCACGATGTCCATGTTCAGCTCCTTGCGGCGCCACTGGGCCAACAGGTCACGCAGGCAGTGGTCGGCCTTGGACACCATGATCAGCACCCGCGTGGGACGGCTCATGGCATGCAACGCCCCCTGGCCGTCGGCGAAGCTAGCCACTAGCGTATGAAAGGCATGCCGCAATACCTCGATTTCGGAAACATCCAGGCGAAACACGATGCGGATGTAGAAGCGCGACACCAGGCTGTCGTCGAACACGGCGAATTCTTCGATATAGGCACCATGCCGCTCCAGCAGGGCCACCAGGGCAGCCACCTGGCCCCGGTCGCTGGCCACGGAGAGGGTCAGCACATAGCGGCCGGCATCGGGTGTAGGCGTGGGTTTCAGAGTCTGCATGGGGAGACTCATGGGAAGCGGTGGGTGACCAGCCCGCAGGCCTGGGTGGTACGCTCCAGCATCAGCCAGACGTAGCCTTTGAAGCTGCTACGCACCAGCATTTCGTAGACGGGCACGTCGTCGGTCTGCCACAGCCAGACGGATGCCTTGAAGAACAACGAGCCCGCGCTGGAGCCCGGCCCGAACTGCCGGGGGTGCAGGTCCAGTGGGCAGCCCTGTGCCAGCACCTGCCGCACCGGTGTGCCGCTGAGCTGCAGCACGGTGTAGCCGCTGCTGACATCGGTGACGGCATGGTGCTGGCCCACCAGGGCCTGGCGCAGCAGCGAAGCAATGGCGGCAGCCTGGCCTTTGGGGCCGATCACAAACCAGTCGTCCGGCCCGACCCAGACCAGCCGGTGCGCGGCATTGGCATGGCTGGTGCACGGACGCACTGGCAGTTCCAGCCCCAGCGCCTGGGACACCGCAGCGCAAAACAGTGGGTCTTCGCCGTTGCCGCGCAGGTTGACGATGGACAGGCCGGTGCGCCAGCCGGCCAGCAAGGCCTGTTCGGTGACGGAGCGGTTGGGCGCTGGGCGGCCAAGGGTTGGGGAAGATTCACGCATTTTGGCGCTCCGCTTTGGGGTCGAAGAAGACTGGGCTGGCAATGGTGGCGGTGGCGGTGCGGCCACCTTGCATGGAGACGAACACGCGTTCGCCCATGCGGCTGGCGCCGCCCTTGACCAGGGCCATGGCGATGGAGCGTTGCAGCGTCGGGCTCATGTAGCTCGATGTCACGTGGCCCACCATAGGCGCGATGGCGGCCACCGGCGCGTGGTTGAGGATTTGCGCGCCTTCGCTAAGCACACAGGAGGGGTCGTCGGGCAGCAGCCCCACGAGCTGCTTGCGGTCGGCACGCGCCGTGTCCTCGCGGGACAGCGAGCGCTTGCCCAGGCAGTCCTTGGTCTTGGTGACCAGGCCACCCATGCCGAGGTCGCCGGGGGTGACGGAGCCATCGGTGTCCTGGCCGATGATGATGTAGCCCTTTTCAGCGCGCAACACGTGCATGGTTTCGGTGCCGTACGGGGTGATGCCGAACTCGGCCCCGGCAGCGTGGATCGCCGACCAGACCCGCAGGCCGTCTTCGGCGGCCACGTTGACTTCGTAGCAGCGTTCGCCCGAGAAGCTGATGCGCATGATGCGCGCTGGCAGGTCTGCCACCGTGCCTTCGCGGTACGACATGAAGGGAAACGCGGCGTCGTCAAAGTCCACGTCGGGACAGATCTTCTGCAGCACGGCGCGGCTCTTGGGGCCGGCCACGATGGAGGTGGACCAGTGGTCGGTGGCGCTGGTCAGATAGACCTTGAGGTGGGGCCATTCGGTTTGCAGCCAGCGCTCCATCCAGGCCAGTACACGGGCTGCACCGCCCGAGGTGGTGTGCATCAGGTAGTGGTTTTCGGCCAGGCGCACGGTGACGCCGTCGTCGAATACCATGCCGTTTTCATCGAGCATCAGGCCGTAGCGGCATTTGCCTATGTCCAGCTTGGACCAGGCGTTGCTGTAGACCCAGTTCAGCAGCACGCTCGCGTCCGGGCCTTGGATGTCAATCTTGCCCAGGGTGGAGCCGTCCAGCGTGCCCACGCCGTTGCGCACCGCCAGCGTCTCGCGCGCCACGGCGGCATGCAGATCTTCGCCCCTGCGCGGGTAGTACCAGGGGCGCTTCCACTGGCCCACGTCCTCGAACAGCGCCCCCTGCTGCACGTGCCAGTCGTGCATGGCGGTGGTGCGGATCGGGTCAAAGGCATCGCCCAGCTCCAGCCCAGCCACGGTGCCAAAGGTGACCGGGGTGTAGTTGGGGCGGAAGGTGGTGGTGCCCACCTGGGGGATGGTCTTCCCCAGCACCTGGGCCGCGATGCCCATGCCGTTGATGTTGCCGGTCTTGCCCTGGTCGGTGCCAAAGCCCATGGCGGTGTAGCGCTTCACGTGTTCGATCGACTCAAACCCTTCGCGCACCGCCAAATGGATGTCGGACGCGGCCACGTCGTTTTGCAAATCGACAAACTGCTTGGGTGCCCGACTCACCTTGCGGGCATGCGGCACCAGCCACAGGGGGCGAATGTTGCCACTATCGATGGCGGCCACCAGGGGAACAATGGGGGCCGAAGGCGGCAGGCCGAGCTTTTGCACCGCCAGACTGCCTGCAGCTGCGCCATCCTGCGCGCATTCTTTCAGGGACAGCATGCCGCCACAGGCACCAGCCGAATGCTCAGCCTGCGCGGGCGTGCCGGGTAGAAAGGCCGCCTGGCCATCGTTCCACGCGGCTTTGCTGCCCGCCTGGCACTGCAGGTGGATCACCGGGCTGAAGCCACCCGACACTGCGACCAGGTCACAGGCCAGCGCGCGCGGGGTACCGGTCAGCCGGTCTTGCGCATCGATGGGCTGTACCCATACGCTACTGACGCGTTTGCCGCCACGGGCTTCGGTGACGAGATGGCCGGTCAACACCGCAATGCCTTGGCTCCGGGCGCGCTGGCCCAGCGTACCGGTGGGAGACGTGCGGGCATCAACCACCTGGACCGTAGCGCCCGCGGCTGCCAATGCCAGTGCCGCGTCATAGCCCGCGTCGTTGTTGGTGAACAGTACCGCCTGGCGGCCCGGCAGCACGGCGTAGCGGCGCACATAGGTGGATACGGCACCGGCCAGCATCACGCCTGGCAGGTCGTTGTTGCCAAACACCAGCGGGCGCTCGTGTGCGCCCGTGGCCAGCACCACCTGCTTGGCCCGCACGCGCCACAGCCGTTCGCGGAACACCGGGGCCTGGGCGGTGGGCAGGTGGTCGCCCCGGCGCTCGGCCAGGGTCACCAGGTCGTGGTCGTGGTAACCAAAGGCGGTGGTGCGGGGCAGCACCGTGACTTCGGGCAATGTGGCCAGCTCGGCCAGTGCCTGGGCCACCCACTGCGCAGCGGGAATGTGGTCGATCAGCGTATCGCTGGACAGCAGCCAGCCGCCGGGTTCGGACTGCTCATCGCACAGCAGCACACGCGCCCCGGTGCGCCCAGCCGTCAGCGCCGCCGTCAGGCCTGCAATGCCCGCGCCCACCACCAGTACGTCGCAGTGGGCAAAGCATTTTGCGTAGCGGTCAGGGTCACCCTCGGTGGGAGACGTGCCCAGACCGCTGGAGGCGCGGATGTGTTTTTCAAAGAAGTGCCAGGCCGCTTGCGAGGCCATGAAGGTCTTGTAATAAAACCCCGCCGGGATCAGGCGCGAGAACCAGCCGTTCACTGCGCCGGTGTCGAATTGGATACTGGGGCGGGCATGGATGGAGCGGGCGCTCAGACCCTCCACCAGCGCCACCTCGGTCATGCGGGCATTGGGCACGGTGCGTTCACCGTCAAACAACTGCACCAGCGCATTGGGCTCTTCCACCCCGGCGGACAGAACGCCCCGTGGGCGGTGGTACTTCCAGCTGCGGGCCACCATGCTGACACCGTTGGCCAGCAGAGCCGAGGCCAGGGTGTCGCCCTCTAGGCCCTGGTAGGCGTTGCCGTTGAAGCGGAAGTTCAGGATGCGTTGGCGGTCGATCCGGCCACCGGTGGACAGGCGGGCGTTCATTGGGCAGCTCCGGTCGACACATGGGCCGCGGCTGCGGCGGGTACGGGTTCGCTGATCTTCCAAGTGGCCTCAAAGCGGTAACTCACGGTATGGCGCAGCGCATTGAACCAGCGCCCGCAGCCGCTGCTGTGTCGCCACTGCTCATGGTGCAGGCCCTTGGGGTTCTTGCGCATGAAGACGTAGTCGCCCCATTGGGTGTCGCTCAGGGTGTCGGTGGCCAGGGGGCGCACGATGCCGCCCTCCCCGCCACAGGTAAATTCAATTTCGGCGCGTGTGCCGCACCAGGGGCAGTCGATTTGCAACATGGGTGTGTTTCCTCAGTGGGCGACGCCTGCAGCGCCGTGTTCGTCGATCAGGTGGCCGTTGTAGAAGCGGTCCAGGGATAGCGCTTCGTTGAGCGCATGCGGGCGGTCCTGGGCAATGGTGTAGGCCATGGCCCAGCCGGAGCCGGGCGTGGCCTTGAAGCCGCCGGTTCCCCAACCACAGTTGATGTAGAGGCCCTTGACCGGGGTCAGACCCATGATGGGGCAGGCGTCGGGCGAAACATCGACGATGCCGCCCCACTGCCGGTTCATGCGGACCCGCGAGAACAAAGGGAACATCTCCACGATGGCCTGCAAGGTGTGCTCGATGGTGTGGTAGCTGCCGCGCTGACCGTAGCCGTTGTACTGGTCCACCCCCGCGCCAATCACCAGATCGCCCTTGTCGGACTGGCTGATGTAGGCGTGGATGGCGTTGCTCATCACCACGTTCGGGAAGATGGGCTTGAGCGGCTCGGACACCAGTGCCTGCAAGGGCTTGCTCTCGATCGGCAGGCGGATGTCGGCCATGCTGGCCACCACGCTGGAGTGCCCGGCGGCCACGATGGCCACCTTCTTGGCCTTGATGAAACCTTTGACCGTGTCCACCCCCACCACCTGCCCACCTTCGCGGCGGATGCCCGTGACCTCGCAGTTCTGGATCAGATCGACACCATGCGCATCGGCCGCCCGGGCAAAGCCCCAGGCCACCGCATCGTGGCGGGCCACACCGCCCCGGCGCTGCAATGAAGCGCCCAGCACCGGGTAGCGCGTGTTCAGGTTGATGAACGGAATCATCTCCTTGATCTGCGCGGGGGTGACGACTTCGCCGTCCACCCCGTTGAGTCGGTTGGCATTGACGCGGCGCTCGATGTCGCGCATGTCCTGCAGCGAATGGCCCAGGTTGAGTACGCCGCGCTGGCTGAACATGACGTTGTAGTTCAGGTCCTGCGACAGGCCTTCCCAGAGTTTCATCGACTTCTCGTACAGCGCGGTGGACTCGTCCCACAGGTAGTTGGAGCGCACGATGGTGGTGTTGCGCGCGGTGTTGCCGCCGCCCAGGTAGCCACGTTCGATCACGGCGATATTGCGCACGCCGTGCTCCTTGGCCAGGTAGTAGGCGGTGGCCAGGCCATGGCCGCCCGCGCCGATGATGACCACGTCGTATTCGCGCTGGGGCTCGGGTGAGCGCCACTGCTTCTGCCAGCCTTCGTGGTAGGACATGCTGTTGCGCAGCAATGACCAGATGGAAAATTTTTGCATGTGTGTGTTCCTTGGCTCAGCACTCGATGATGTTGACGGCAAGACCTCCACGAGAGGTCTCCTTGTATTTGGTCATCATGTCGGCACCGGTTTGCCGCATGGTTCGGATGACCTTGTCCAGACTGACGATGTGGGTGCCATCGCCCCGCAGCGCCATGCGTGCGGCGTTGATGGCCTTGACCGAGGCAATCGCATTGCGCTCGATGCACGGGATCTGCACCAGCCCGCCGATGGGGTCGCAGGTGAGGCCCAGGTGGTGTTCCATGCCGATCTCGGCCGCGTTTTCCACCTGCTCGGGTGTGCCGCCCATGACCTGGGCCAAGGCCCCGGCCGCCATGGAGCAGGCCACGCCCACCTCGCCCTGGCAGCCGACTTCGGCCCCCGAGATGGAGGCGTTCTCTTTGTAGAGGATGCCGATGGCGGCGGCGGTCAGCAGGAAGTCGATCACGCCCTGGTCGTTCGCACCAGGTACGAAGCGGCTGTAGTAGTGCAGTACCGCCGGCACGATGCCCGCCGCGCCATTGGTGGGAGCCGTCACCACCCGCCCGCCTGCGGCGTTTTCTTCGTTCACGGCCAGTGCGTACAGGTTGATCCAGTCCATCACCTGCAGCGGGTCTTTCAGCGCGGCTTCGGGGTGGGCCGTCAGGTTGCGGTGCAGATCGGCGGCGCGCCGCTTGACCTGGAAGCCGCCCGGCAACATGCCTTCGGTGGCGATGCCCCGGCGCACACAGGCCTGCATGGTGTTCCAGATATGCAGCAGACCCGAGCGCACCGCTGCCGCATCGCGCCATACCAGCTCGTTGTGCCACATCACCTGCGCAATACCCATACCGCTGTCGCGGCAGCGTTGCAGCAATTCATCGCCCGTGGTGAAGGGGTAGGGAAATGCCTGGGTATCGGGCACCAGCAGGGGTTGGCCCGCCTCGGCCTGGCTGATGATGAAGCCACCACCCACCGAGAAGTAGGTCTTTTCCAGCAAGGTCTCGCCCTGTGCATCGAATGCGTACAGCCGCATGCCATTGGGATGGAACGGCAAGGGCCTGCGCAGCATCTTCAGGCACTCACGCTCGTTGAAGGCAATCGCGTGGATGCCCAGCAGCTTGAGGGTCTGCGTGTCACGTACGGTTTGCAGGCGCGGCGAAATGGTGTCGGGGTCGATGTGGTCGGGTTCTTCCCCCTCCAGGCCCAGCAGTACGGCTTTGTCGCTGCCGTGCCCCTTGCCGGTGGCCCCCAGCGAACCATACAGTTCGCAGCGCACGGCATGCACGGCAGGGAGTAGCCCACCGGATTGCAGCGACTGCGCAAACAAATGTGCGGCGCGCATCGGGCCCACGGTGTGTGAGCTGCTCGGACCGATGCCGATTTTGAACAGGTCGAAAGTGCTGAGTGCCATGGGTCAGGCCGGTGGTTCAGCGGTAGACCGGGAAGGCGGCGGTCAAATCCGCCACGGCGGCGCGCACGCGGGAAACCACGCGCTCGTCTTCCGGGTGGTCGAGCAGGTCGGCAATCAAGTGGCCCACCTGCTGCGCCTCTGCTCCCTTGTAGCCGCGTGTGGTCATGGCCGGAGAGCCCAGGCGTATGCCGCTGGTCACCATCGGCTTTTCGGGGTCGTTGGGAATGGCGTTCTTGTTGACAGTAATGTGGGCACGGCCCAGCAGGGCTTCGGCAGCCTTGCCCGTCATGCCCTTGGCGCGCAGGTCCACCAGCATCACATGGCTCTCGGTGCGGCCCGAGACAATGCGCAGGCCGCGTTGCACCAGCGTTTCGGCTAGTGCGACGGCGTTCTTCACCACCTGCTGCTGGTAGGCTTTGAATTCGGGTGCCAGGGCTTCGTGGAATGCCACGGCCTTGGCTGCAATCACATGCATCAGCGGCCCGCCTTGCAGGCCGGGAAAGATGGCGCTGTTGATCGCCTTCTCGTGTTCTGGCTTCATCAAAATAATGCCGCCACGAGGGCCACGCAGGCTCTTGTGCGTGGTGCTGGTGACAATGTCGGCATGGGGGATCGGGTTGGGGTACTCGCCCGCAGCGATCAGGCCAGCGTAGTGCGCCATGTCCACCATCAGCAGCGCCCCCACGTCTTTGGCAACCTTGGCGAATCGCTCGAAATCGATCCGCAGGGCATACGCCGAGGCACCGGCGATGATGATTTTGGGGCGGCATTCATGGGCCTTGCGCTCCATCGCGTCGTAGTCGATTTCTTCCTGTGCGTTCAGGCCGTAGCTCACTACGTTGAACCACTTGCCGCTCATGTTCAGCGCCATGCCGTGCGACAGGTGGCCGCCCTCGGCCAGGTTCATGCCCATGAAGGTATCGCCCGGCTGCATGAAGGCCATGAACACGGCCTCGTTGGCCTGTGCGCCCGAATGCGGCTGCACGTTGGCGGCCCAACCATGTTGGTCGGCCCCAAACAATTGCTTGACCCGGTCAATCGCCAGTTGCTCCGCCTGGTCCACAAACTCGCAGCCTCCGTAGTAGCGGCGGCCCGGATAACCCTCGGCATATTTGTTGGTGAGCTGGCTGCCCTGCGCCGTCATCACGGCAGGCGAGGTGTAGTTCTCGCTGGCAATCAGCTCGATATGCTGCTCCTGGCGGCGGTGCTCTTGCTGGATGATGGACCACAGGGCCGGGTCGGTGGCTTGGAGAGACTGTGTGCTATAGCTGAACATGGCGGGTTTCCTTGGGTGAATCAGATGGAACAAAGCGCCTGGCAATCGTCGTTGCCAGGCGCTTTTCAGGTCATGCAGATCACGACAATGTGTGTGCCGTCTCCGACATCCGCATGCCGTTCAGACTTGGCTAGAAACCCCGCTGCTTTGCCCGCGTACGCTGGATGGTGTGACCCCAAACTCGGCCCGAAACCGGCTGGCGAAATGCGACTGGTTTTTGTAGCCGCACTTCAGCGCCACGGCATACAGCGGCTCGGTGGCGGTGCGCAGCAACTGCCTGGCCCGGGCCAGGCGGAACTTCTCGCCAAAGACTGCGGGCGTCATGCCCAGGTCGCGCAGAAACAGGCGTTCGATCTGCCGCGCACTCAGGTGAATGCGCTCGGCAATGGCATCGATGGTCAGAGGCTGGTCGCATGACTGCTCAATCAGCAGCACGGCTTTGCGCACCCGCGCGTCGATCTTGCCTGGTGTGGGCAGCGATAACGGCTGCGGTGTGGTGGCGGGCAAAGGCTGGTCTTCGATCAGGATGCGCAGCGCTTTCTGAGCCTGGCCGCTGCCGAAGTGCAAGGCGATGAGGTGCGAAGCCGCGTGCACGACGCTGGTGCCACCGGCGCAGGTGATGCGCTGGTGGTCCACCACGAACAGCTCCGCCGATGTGGCGGCAATGTCCGGAAACTCGGCCACAAAAGCCTCGTGGTGGAACCAGCTGACACAGCACCTGCGGCCCTGCATCAGCCCGAGCCGGGCCAGTACAAAGGACCCCGTACACAAGCCCACCAACGGCACCCCCAATCCGTCGGCTCGTAGCAAAAATTCCTGTAGGGGCTGCGGGCAAGGTGGGCCATTGGTCAACCCGCCCACCACCACCACGTAGTCGAAATGGGCGGGGTCCACAATCTCGGCGGTGGGCATGACCTCGATGCCCGCGCTGGAGCGGATGGGCCGCATGTCGTGGCTAAGAATGGTCCAGCTGCAGTGGATGGGGCGGCTACGGTCGCCGTCGTCGGCGGCCAGCCGCAAGGCATCCAGAAAGGCAGACAGCGCCACCAAGGTAAAACTGGGACACAGCACAAACCCCACCGACAGCGTGGCCCGGGCCGCGCCGTTCATTTTCTCGCGCCCTTGGTATTGCGTTTGCCCTGCAAGGCAGCCCGCGACAAACGGTCCAGCAGCAGCGCTACGGCCACGATACACAGCCCCGAGCGCAGGCCCAGGCCCATGTCCATGCGCGTCAGCCCACGGGTCACTTCGGCCCCCAGACCACCCGCTCCCACCAGCCCCGCCAGCACCACCATGCCCAGGGACATCAGAATGCACTGGTTCAGGCCGAGCAGAATCGTGGGCTTGGCAGCCGGGATCTCAATCTTGAACAGAATGGTGTTGCGGGTGGCACCCAGTGCTTGGCCCAGCTCGATCAGTTCGCGGGGCACTTGCTTGAAGGCCAGGGTGGTAAGCCGGAGCATGGGCGGAATGCCGTAGACCACGGTAGCGATCAAGGCCGGGACACGGCCCAGGCTGAAGAAGATCACCGCCGGTATCAGGTAGACCCATGGCGGCACGGTCTGCATGATGTCGAGCACGGGACGGACGGCGGCCTCCAGCCGCTTGCTGCGCGATGCCAGCACGCCCAGCGGAAAGGCCACTACTACCGAAATGCACACCGACACGGTCACCAAGGCCAAGGTTTGCATTGCACCGGTCCACAGGTTGGTCAACACACAAAAGCCCAGCGTTGCCAGGCACATCAAAGCGGTGCGCCCGTGGAGCAAGACCGCCACAACCACCGTCACGGTAGCGATCATCCCGTAGGCAGGCACGGCCAGCAGTCCGGCCTCCAGGCTGTCAAGCACGGCTTCAAGCACCTGGCTGATCAACAAGAACACAGGGTGCAGATTGCGGTTGAGCCAATCGACAGCCGGGGCCACCAGTGCACCTGGCGAAAAAGTGAAAGGGGTCATTGGGTGCTCCCAGTGCGGGTTTTGGCGGCGCTTTGGGTCATGCGGTCCAACACCATGGTGAGGATGACAATCGCCACCGTAGCGTCGATGGACTGCGCGATATTGAGGGTGCGAATGGCGCCGTAGATGGTCTCGCCCAGGCCGCCCGAGCCTACGATGCCCGCGATCACTACCATGCCAAACGCCATCATCAGGCTTTGGTTGATGCCCGCCATGATGCTGGGCACCGCAAACGGCAAGCGGATCTTGAAGAACATTTGCAACGTGGTGGTGCCGGTGGCCTGCCCCAACTCGATGAACGCATGGGGTGTGCGGCGGATGCCCAGCGAGGTCAGCTTGAAGGCGGGCGGAATCGCCACGATGACGGTGGCCACCAGCGCCGTGGCCGGCCCGTAGCCCATCAACGCAATGGCAGGCAGGAGGTAAATGTACGGTGGCAGGGTCTGCACCATGTCGAGAAGTGGTTCCACCAGCCTGTCGAGTGCGGGAAAGAATCCTGCAATCACCCCCGCCGGAATGGCAAACACCAAAGCCAGCGTGGTAGCGGCCAACACCAGAGCCAGTGTGTCCATGGTGACCGACCACAGGCCCATGGCGGCACAGGCCAACATGCCAACGCCGGCCAGCACGCCAAAGCCCAGGCCCACCAGCCACCAGCCCAGGGCCAGGATGAGTGCGCAGACCAGGTAAAAAGGCGGGGTGGACAGCGCCCAGTTGATGGCGTGGTAGAGGCCCTCCAGACCGCTGCGTGCGGTGTTGAAGATGTTGCCCGCGTTGTCACTTAGGTGGGCCAGCGCGGCCTCGACACGGGCATCGAAGTCGGCGGCGAATTGTTCGGTGTCCATTCAGCCCGCCTTTGCCTGTGGTTCTGGTTCAGGCTGCGCTGCAGCGCCCTTGAAACCCATCAACAGGGTCTGTACAGTCACGATGCCCAGAATGCCATCCCCCTGGGTGACGGCAATGGCTGCGTCCTTGGCCACCAGCATGAGGGAGATAAGGGCATCCAGATCGGCCTCGCTGCTGGCGCGCGGTAGCTGCGCAATGTCTACCTGCGGATGTGTGGCCTGGTACTGTGCGACCGGGCAGACCACCGAGTGGGCCTTGACCAGGTGCAAGGGCGAGATGCCACCCACAAATTCACGCACGTAGTCGTTGGCGGGGTGCATCACGATGTCTTCAGCGGTACCGGTTTGCACGATCACGCCGTCTTTCATGATGGCGATGCGGTCGCCAATGCGGATGGCCTCTTCCAGATCGTGGGTGATGAAGACTGCCGACTTGCCCAGCTCTTTGCTCAGTTGCCGGAACTCGTCTTGCAACTGGCGTCGAATCAGTGGATCGAGCGCGCTAAAGGGCTCGTCCATCAAAATGATGTCAGGGTCGGCCGCTAGGGCTCGGGCCAGACCCACACGCTGCTGCATGCCGCCCGAGAGCTGGCCCGGATAGCGGTTCGCCCAGTCGGAGAGTCCTACCTTGGCCAGCGCCCTTTCGGCCACCTTGAGCCGTTCGGCCTGTGCTACGCCTTGCACCTCCAGGCCGAATGCCGTGTTCTCCAGCACGGTGCGTTGCGGTAGCAGAGCCACGCTCTGGAACACCATGCCAATGTGCTTGGCACGCATGGCGCGCAGCTCCTTGGCGTTCATGTCCATCAGGTTCTGGTTCTTGATGCGGATAGAGCCGCCACTCGGATCAATGAGCCTGTTGAGCATCCGGATCAGCGTGGATTTGCCGCTGCCCGACAAGCCCATGATGCAAAAGATCTCACCCTTGCGCACCTGCAGGTTGACGTTGGATACGCCGACCACGCAGTCAAATTCCTGCAGCACCTGGGTCTTCGTCAACCCCCGTGCCTCAATCGCCTGCAGGGCCTGGGGTGCTTTGTCCCCGAATATCTTCCACATTGATCGACAGTCGATCAGTACTTCATCCACGCCGGTGTCTTGCTTCATCATGATTGCCCCATTTACCGCTCTGGCGGCATCGACTGGCTGCTTGTGCCAGCCGCTGCGACCGTTTCATTGGGAAATACCTTGGCGGTATCTCCGGCTTATTCCGCCTTGATGTTTTTCCAACGTTTCATCAGGTCGGCGTTGGCATCGGTCCAGTCTTTCACGGCGACATCCATGGTCTTGCCATCTTTGACGGCACCGTTGATCTCGGTGATGGCTGGCAACGGTACATAGACGCTGGAAATCACTTCACGGGCACGGGGGTAGCTGGCGGAGAAACCCTTTTGGCCAATCCAGTAGTAGCCCTGGGCCGGGGGAAAAACGCCTTTGGGGTCACGCAAGAACTTCACGTCAAACTTCTGCATCATCCAGGAGGGGTCCCACAGCGTGGCAACGATCCACTCTTTGCGGTCGATGGCCGATTTCAGGGCTGCCGTCATGGCTGCCGTACTGCCTTCCACCAACTTGAGCTTGAGGCTGTATTTGCTAACGGCACTGGTGGCATCCCGCATCAGACCCGAGCCTGGTTCGATGCCAATGATCTTGCCGCCGAACTTGGCGGCATTGGCATTAAGCTGCTCAATGGAGTCGATGGGCACGTACTTGGGCACAACGAAAGCCTGGTACAAACCGTGCGATACCGGAGAAATTTTCTCCAATCGGGCCTTATTTTTGTCCCAGAAATCGTGGGCTGCGTAATCTGTCTGCGAGGCCAGCATCTGGATGTCACCCTTGGCCAGAGCCGCATAGGCAATGCCCCATTCGGCGAAGGTGGTGACCTTGACGGTGTAGCCCTGGTCCTCCAACGCCTTCTTGGTGATGCCGGTGATGGGTGTGAGGTCCTCCCAGGACAGTGTCCCCATAGAAATGGTTTTTTCCTCTGCTTGTGCCGAGAAAGTGGCCATACCGGCCAGTGCCAGGGCACATAGTGTTTTCCAGAAACGCTTCATACGAGACTCCTTACCTTGCTTACATTGAAAGTGTGAAGACTGGCTTGCGGCCAGAACTTCGCTGTTGCGACAGCCCGTTGCATGCGGTTTCATGCTTCGCGGCCTGCGCGCAATTCCTGCCACCGGATCACCGCATTGATGCCCAACCAGGCCATGGGCTCGGGCGGGATTCTTTGCGGGGCGGCTTGATTTCTGAAGGACTCCAGGGCCAGGGACTGGACCCCGGCTGCCAGGTCTACGGCCATCACCCCGGCCAGCGTGCTTTTGACGGTGCCCAGGCCGTTCTCACAGCAGGCCGAATACAGGCCGTCGTCGATCTCGCCGAAGGCGGGTACGTTGTTGCGGCTCAGGCACAGGCGGCCTGCCCAGCTGTACTCCAGTGGCACCGCGGCCAACTCGGGAAACCGGGCCACAAACGATGCGCGTTGGTCGGCGGCAATGCCCGCCACCCGCGCCGGAGTCACCTGCATGCTGGGGTCGTAGGTAAACCGGGTGCGCACGACGATGCGGCTCTTGCCCTGGTCGGAGATCTTGCGCACCGTGGCCCCCATGGGGTCGGCTGGCAGCAGCGCCCAGCGGGGCGCACCGGAAGCATTCTGGCCAAAGCCGGTGGAGTCAAAGGCAGCCGTCATCGATGCATAGGTGAACACGTGCATCAACCGGCCCTTGAAGTAGCCAAAGTCCTGGATGTGCCCGTTGACGGCCAGGATGACTTTAGGAGCGGTCACCGCGCCCTGGGGCGTACGCACCGTCCACACCTGGCCGGTGCGCTCCAGGCCTGTCACCGGCGAGTTTTCATAAATCTGCACCTTGGCATGCAAACCTGCCGCAAACGAGCGGATGTACTGCGCGGGCTGGATCAGCACGGCACCCGGTGTTTTCAGGCCGCCCAGGTAGTAGCGGCTGCCGGTGATCTCGCGCATGGCCTGCGCGTCGAGCAGGGTGCTGGCTTCACCAATACGTGCCAGCGACGCGGCGTACCGCGCGTTGAAGCCCATGCCCCGTGGAGTGGCGGCGGCGTTGATTTTTCCGCAGGGGTCGAAAGTGGCTGCGTCCATGCCGTATTCCGCGGCTGCCGAGGCGGCAAACTCGATGGCAAAACGGTTCTGGGCAATTTCCAGCGCCGTGGCCTCTTCGCCTGCGGCCGAGTATTCGCCAGACGACAGGTTGTGCGGCACATCGATCATGTAGCCAGAGTTACGCCCGGCAGGCCCTTCGGCCAGCGCCTTGGCATCGAGCACCACCACCTTGTCCTTCGGGCGCATCTGGGTCAGCCTGCGTGCCGCAGACAACCCGGCAAAACCGCCCCCCACAATCACCCAGTCCGCCTGCATGGGCGCATCGAGCACCCGCAGGGGATGCTGGCGCGCGCAAATCGCCTCCCAGCCCGAGCGGCCGGTTTCCACAGGCAGGCGTTTGACGCTCAGGCGGGTCATGGGGCGCTGGTCTCGGCGGGTTCCGACACATCAATCCACACCGTCTTGATCTCGGTGTACTGGTCGTGCGCATGGATGGATTTGTCGCGCCCGCCGAACCCGGACTCCTTCTGGCCGCCGAAGGGCGTGGAGACATCGCCCTCGCCAAAGCAGTTCACGGTCACGGTGCCGGTGCGGATCTCGCGCGCCAGCTTCATGGCATGGCGCTGGTTGGCGGTGAACACCGATGCGGCCAGGCCGTAGTCGCTGTCATTGGCCAAGGCAATGGCTTCCTGCACCGTGGTAAAGGTAGTGACGCACAAGACCGGGCCAAAGATTTCTTCGCGGAACAGGCGCGACTGGCGGGTTACGCCATCGATCACCGTGGGTTCGACAAAGATGCCGCCGCTGGCCGTGCCGCCAAACACCACAGTGCAGTTTTCTGCCTTCGCCAGTTCCAGGTACGACACCACCTTTTGGTAGTGCGCGGTGCAGATCAGCGCCCCAATGCGGTTTTGCGGGTCCAGCGGGTCGCCGGTCTTCCAGGCCGCCAGGGACTTGCCGATTTCGGCGAGCAAGGCATCTTTGATGGATGCGTGGACGATCAGGCGGGAGGTGGCCGAGCAGTTTTCGCCCATGTTCCAGAAGGCCCCGTTGGCCACGTGTTGGGCCACCGCTGCCAGGTCTTCCGCATCGGCCAGCACGACGGCAGGATTTTTTCCACCGCACTCCAGCACGATGCGCTTGAGATTGGAGTCGGCGGCATAGCGCAGAAAGCGCCGCCCCGTGGCCGTTGATCCGGTGAAGCTCACCATCGCCACGTCCGGGTGCAGGCCAAGGGGTTCGCCCGCATCCTTGCCCGTGCCCGTGACCACGTTGAACACCCCGGCCGGAATACCCGCCTGGGCCGCCAGCTCCGCCACGCGCAGCGTGCTCAGGCTGGTCAACTCGGCGGGTTTGACGATCACCGAGCAGCCCGAGGCCAGTGCCGGGCCGATCTTCCAGGCCAGCATCAGCAGCGGAAAGTTCCAGGGCAGCACGCAGGCCACCACGCCAATGGCTTCGCGGGTGATGAGTGCCAGGGTGCTAGGGCCTGCAGGTGCGGTGGTGTCGTAGATCTTGTCGATCAGCTCGGCGTGCCAGCGCAGCGTTTTCACCGTCTCGGGCACATCCACCGCCGCGCATTCGCAGACCGGTTTGCCACTGTCCAGGCTTTCCAGCACTGCCAGTTCCTGCTGGTGGTCTTCGACCAGTTGCGCCAGACGCAGCAGCGTGGCTTTGCGCTCAGCGGGGTGCAGCTTGCTCCAGCGGCCATCCTCGTACGCCGTCTTGGCCGCTTGCACCGCCACATCCACGTCGGCGGCGCCACAGGCCGCAATCTCGGCCAGCACCTGGCCTGTGGCCGGGTTCAGGGTGGCAAATACCTCGCCCGAGAGCGCGGGGCGAAACGTACCGTCGATGTAGGCCTGGGTCGGGAAGGACAGGGCCTTCGCGATGGCGATGTAGTCGGTGTGGGTGGGCAAGTCACTCATGGTGGGTTCCTGAAGATGTAGGCTCAACAATTCGCCCAGACGCGGCTCTCCCTGCGCAGGCTTCTGCGCTATTCAAAATGGGAGGGAGCCGGGCTGGCTAGGTGGTCAAAAAGGGCGCAGTTATCCAGACCTGTGTCAGGCCTGCATCAGGTGCTCGTACACCCGCTGGAACTGGGTTTTCTCGTCCGCGCTTAGCGGCAGCAAGGGGCGGCGCGTCACGCCCACCGGCGTACCGGCCAGCTCGCAGCCGTACTTCACGTACTGGCAGAACTTGCCGCCCTGCTCCAGCAGATTCAGCATTGGCAGGAAGCGGGCCGCCAGTGCCCGGCCAGCGACCATGTCCTGGTCCACCACGCAGGTCTTGTACAAGGCCACATGCTGCTGCGGGGCGAAGTTGGAAGCCCCTGCCGTCCAGCTGCGTGCACCCCAGGCAAAGAACTCCAGCACCTGGTCGTCCATGCCGCAGCTCACCTGGAGCTGGTCTGCGTGCTCGGTGATGAGGCGGTGCATGCGCTCCACCGAACCCGTGCTCTCCTTGATGGACTGGAAGTTGGGGCGGCTGCGCAGCGCGTTGATGAAATCAAAGCCCATCTCCGTGCCGGTGCGGGCCGGAAAGTTGTAGAGCATGGCGGGCAGGTTCAGGGCGTCATCCACCGCCAGGGCGTGGGCCAGCAGCTCTTGTTGCGTGGGCTGGCAGTAGTAGGGGGCGGCCAGCAGAATGCAGTTGTAGCCCACATCCTTGGCGTAGCGGCCCAGGTCCAGCGATTCATCGGTGCTGGTGGCGTTGATGCCCGCCATCAGCGGCAGGCGGCCCCGGTTCAGCTTGGCGATCACATCCAGCAGTTGCTTGCGCTCGGCATTGCTCTGGGCGTAGTACTCGCCGGTGGTGCCGCCAACGATGATGCCGCTCACCGCGTGCCGCACCAGGTTCTCCAGCAGCGGTTCGAGTGCTGCGGTATCGATGTTGCCGTTTGCCCCGAAAGGGGTTGCGATCGGTGTCCAAATGCCGTCAAAGTTCATGCTTCTTCCTTGTGTTTGCGCGTCCAGCATGGCTTGCTGAACAGGCCTTAAGGTTAGGTTGAATGCCCATGTCACACAAACGACATTTCCGTCCTGCGATCGATAACGGCAGGTAATGGATCAGTATTAACCCTGAAAAAATAAGCAGGTAAAGCACCGTTGCAGTGCAGTTCGAGGGGCTGTGTGGTGCATGCCTGCAGGCCCACGCACAGCCGGGGTGCTGGCTTGCAAAACCTGGCAGTTTCAGCCGGGAAACTGGCCCAGGATCCAGTCGCGAAACGTCGAGCAAGCCGCGTTGTGCTCCACATCCGAGCGGATGCTCAGGTAGTGGCACCGCTCGGTGTGCGACACCTCTTCGGCAATCGGGCGCACCAGCAGGCCATCGGCCACCAGATGGCCCACCAGGTGGTCCCAGCCCAGCACCACACCCTGGTGTTGCAGCGCCAACTGCACCAGCATGTTGTAGTCATTGGTGCTGAACGGCGGGCGGGCAGCCGGAGCGCGTTCACCCAGGTCGATGCCGTGGAAAGCCAGCCACACCGACCAGTCAATGTGCTCCGCCAGTTGCGAGCGCCCATAGGGGCTGAGGTCCAGCAGATCCGCTTCCCGCAGGCTCTGTAGCGTGCGCAGCGTGGGGTGCTCGTCCAGGTACTGCGCCGAGCACACCGGGTAGATCAGGTCGTGGAAAAGCCGCACACTGCTGTACCAACTGCGCACATGGGCCATCTTGGAGATGAACACGTCCGGGCGCAGGCTGGACTCCATCGCCAGATAGTCTTGCGTCACCACCACGCGCAGCTCAATCTCGGGGTTGGCGTAAAAGAAATCCGGCAGCCGGTCTTGCAGCCACAGCGACGCAAACGCGGGCGAACAGCAAACCGTCAGCGTGTGCCGCGCCCGGTCCTTGGAGCGCAGCCGCTCCGCCGCCTGCGAAATGTTGATGAACGACAGTTGCGCAGCGTCAAAAAAAACCAGCCCATCGGCACTGAGCTTGACCGTGCGCCCCGAGCGAATGAAAAGCTCCGTCCCGAGATGGTTTTCCAGCTCCCGGATCTGGCGGCTGATGGCGGCTTGCGTTACGCAGAGCGCTTCGGCCGCCCGCGTAAAGCTCTGGTACTTGGCCGCCGCCACAAACGACTTGATAGCCCGCAGCGAGGGCATGCGGACCAGGGTCTGGTCGGGGTCGGAGCGTGGTTCCATGGTGGTCAATAGCCGCGTAGGTGGTGCATGGCCAATGGTAGTGCGCCTGGGCCGGTGGAGCGGCTCAGGCTATTTTCTAGCCAAATCGGCCTCTAGCGCTTTATTTATAAGCGCCGCTAGCTATATAAAAAATAGTGAATTCTGATAAGACATATGGATGCCCCCGTCATTCGACGGTCACGCTCTTTGCCAAATTACGCGGCTTGTCCACATCCGTCCCCCGCGCGCAGGCCGTGTGGTACGCCAGCAATTGCAGCGGCACCACGTGCAGGAGCGGTGACAGCGCGCCGTAGTGTTCGGGCATGCGGATCACGTGCAGGCCTTCGCCGCTGGCGATGTGGGAGTCGGCATCGGCCAGCACGTAGAGCACGCCGCCGCGGGCGCGGACTTCTTGCAGGTTGCTCTTGAGCTTTTCGATCAGCGTGTCGTTGGGGGCCACGGCCACCACGGGCATTTCGCTGGTCACCAGGGCCAGGGGGCCGTGCTTGAGCTCGCCTGCGGCGTAGGCTTCAGCGTGGATGTAGGTGATTTCCTTGAGCTTGAGCGCGCCTTCCAGGGCGATGGGGTAGTGCAGGCCACGGCCCAGGAACAGGGCGTTTTCTTTGGGGGCGAAGTCTTCGGCCCAGGCGATGAGCTGGGGCTCCAGCGCCAGCACGGCTTGCAGGGCGGCGGGCAGGTGGCGCATGGCTTTGAGGTGACCGGCCTCTTCTTCGGCGCTCAGGCGGCCCTTGGTTTTGGCCAGGGCCAAAGTCAGCAGGAACAGGCCCGCCAACTGGGTGGTGAAGGCCTTGGTGGAGGCCACGCCGATCTCGACCCCGGCGCGGGTGATGTAGGCCAGCTCGCACTCGCGCACCATGGCCGAGGTGGAAACATTGCAGACCGTCAACGTGTGTTGCATGCCCAGGCCCTGTGCGTGGCGCAGGGCGGCCAGGGTGTCGGCAGTTTCGCCCGACTGGGTGATGGTGACGATCAGGGTCTTGGGGTTGGGCACCGAGTCGCGGTAGCGGTATTCGCTGGCAATTTCCACCTGGGTAGGCACCTTGGCGATGGATTCCAGCCAGTACTTAGCGGTGCAGCCGCTGTAGTAGCTGGTGCCGCAGGCCAGGATGAGGACCGAGTCGATGTCGGCAAACACCTTGGCGGCATCGCCACCGTTGGGGCCGTCAAACAGGCCGGGCACGATGGCGGTCACGCCTTCCAGCGTGTCGCCGATGGCGCGGGGCTGCTCGAAGATTTCCTTTTGCATGTAGTGGCGGTACGGGCCCAGCTCGGCCGCGCCGCTGTGGGCGTGCACGGTTTTAACGGTGCGCTGGGTGGGCTTGTGGGCCTTGTCCACGATCCAGTATTTGCCCAGTTGCACGTCCACCACGTCGCCCTCATCCAGGTAGACGATCTGGTCGGTCACGCCAGCCAGCGCCATCGCGTCGCTGGCCAGAAAGATTTCGCCCTGGCCCACGCCCAGGATCAGGGGCGAACCGGCGCGCGCACCGATGATGCGGTGCGGCTCGTCTTTGCTGAACACGGCAATCGCGTAGCCGCCGCGCAGTTGCAGCACGGTGGCTTTGACGGCTTCGAACAGGTCGCCGTTGTACAGGCTATCGACCAGGTGGGCGATGACTTCGGTGTCGGTCTGGCTGGTGAACACGTAGCCCTTGGCTTGCAAGGCGGCGCGGAGTTCGTCGTGGTTTTCGATGATGCCGTTGTGCACCAGGGCGATACGGCCCACGCGGTCGGCGGCATCTTTGCCAGGGCCGTGGCTGAAATGGGGATGGGCGTTGTGCACCGCCGGTGCGCCGTGGGTGGCCCAGCGGGTGTGGGCGATGCCGGTGCCGCCTTCGATATGGTCCTCGGCCACCTGGGCCATCAGCTCGGCCACGCGCGAGGTGCTGCGGGCGCGGCGCAGGGCACCGGTGTTTTGCGTGGTCTGGCCGTTGTCCTGGATGGCCACGCCGCAGGAGTCATAGCCCCGGTACTCCAGCCGTTGCAAACCCTGAACCAGGATAGGGACGATATTGCGGGTAGAGACTGCGCCGACGATGCCACACATAAAAACTCCAGTTAGTTGAGTGTGCGGATGTTAAGCCTACGCCTCACAACAAAGGTTTCAATATTTCACATTTTTTGCAGTTTAATTTCTCACTCACAAACACAAGAAATTAAGTTTCATATACATTTAATTTATGGAACAAATAGAACTAGACAGCACCGATCTGCGCCTGCTGCACCAGCTGCAAGTGGATGCGTCGCTGAGCAACCTGGCCCTGGCCGAACTGGTGCATGTGTCAGCCCCTACCTGCCTGCGGCGGGTCAAGCGGCTGGTGGAGGCGGGGCTGATCGAGCGGCAGGTGGCGATTTTGAGCGCCGACAAGCTGGCAGTGCAGCAGGGCCACGGCCTCACCGCCATTGTGGAGATCACGCTGGACCGGCAGGACGAGGAGCGCCTGGCCGCCTTCGAGCTGCGGGTGGCCTTGGATGAGTCGGTGCAGCAGTGCTACCGCGTGTCGCCCGGGCCTGATTTCTGCTTGGTGGTGTTTGCGCACGACATGCCGGGCTACCTGGCGCTGGCGCAGCGCTTGTTTACCAGTGACGCGAATGTGCGCAACGTGAAGGCATTTTTCAGCCTGAAACGCAGCAAATTCGCGCCGTTTGTACCTGTGCTCCCTGCGTGACACACGGCTTTACCGCCTTGGGAGGCAGAGCCGCCCTGTATGCATTTACATTACCCGCACCATGACGCATTACAAAACGATTTACAAATGCAGCCAATGCGGTGCCACCAGCTACCAGCCCGTGATTGGCCGCGATGCCAGCGGCGCTCTCATGCCCACCGGCGTGTACCGCTGCACCGGCTGCCGGGTCACTTTTACCGATCCCAAAGACTGGTGGGGCCACCCCGGTGCCACCGCTGCTGCCCCCGCACCCGCCAACCCGCATGCAGGCACTTCGCCGGGTAGCTGATTGCTATATTTTTAACCTAAAATTTAAGACATAAAAATAGCTGCTACCGCTTATTTATTAAGCGTGAGCAGCTATTTTTTTAGGAGTGAATTTGCACACCCCTAGGCTGCAGTGCTTCGCATCTTCCTCCAACCCCCTTGCAGGGGGCAACACCAGCAGCCTGGCAAAGCCAGTTCTGCGGTGTTCCTGGAAGAGAAGCGTTATGTCTGCACGAGGGAGCTCGATCATTACTTTTCAGGAGTAACAACGTCGGTCAATGCGCGTCGGCCATCTTGGCGGCGGCGATGGCCTCTTCGGCCCCGCCCTTGGCACCGTTGAAGTACAGGTTCAGCGCCACGGCGGCGATGGATGCCAGCAAGATGCCGGACTCAATCAGCGAATGCAGGCTGTGCGGCATCCACTGTTTGAAGTTGGGCGCAATCAGCGGCACCATACCGATGCCGATGGAAATGGCCACGATCAGCGCGTTGAAGCGATTGGTTTTGAAGTCCACCCCGCCCAGGATGCGGATGCCGGTGGCGGCCACCATGCCAAACATCACCAGCCCCGCGCCGCCCAGCACCACGGTGGGTAGCGACTCCACCAGCGCCGCCATCTTGGGCAGCAGACCCAGCACGATCAGCAGCAAGCCCCCGGCCACGCAGACAAACCGGCTCTTCACCCCGGTTACCGCCACCAGGCCCACATTTTGCGAAAAGCTGGTGTAGGGGAAGGTGTTGAAGATGCCGCCGATCAGCGTGCCCAGGCCGTCGGTGCGCAGGCCCCGGGTGAGTGCGGCCTGGTCCACTTTGCGCCCGGTCATGTCGCC
Source organism: Rhodoferax sp. LS1P39 (assembly GCF_056521425.1). Lineage (NCBI taxonomy): Bacteria > Pseudomonadati > Pseudomonadota > Betaproteobacteria > Burkholderiales > Comamonadaceae > Rhodoferax > Rhodoferax sp. LS1P39. Next base: position 677,557 of record NZ_JBWMAV010000001.1, read on the forward strand.
CAGCGCCAGAAACATGCCGGTGGACTCGATCATCACCACCACCATCACCAGCGACATGGTGAGGATCAGCATGGGGTCGAAGATGGGCAGCGCAATCTCGAACGGCAGCACCAGGTCAAACCACGCGGCCTTGCCCACTTTGTCAAAACTCATCAGCCCCAGCGCGGTAGACACCACACCGCCCACCACGATCCCGAGTAGCACCGAGATGTTGGCGAAAAAGCCCTTGGCGTGCTTGGCAATCAGCAAAATCGTCACCAGCACCAGGGCGGCAATGCCCACGCCGGTGAGCTCGGCGTACTTGGGATTCGGCACGCTGGGCGCAATGGCCAAGCCGCTGGGCACGGGCGGCAGCGGCGAGCCGGGCGCGGTGGCCACGGCGGCGGCGTTGGCCAGCCACTGGGCGTGGTCGGGGTTGACCACGCTGGGCGCGGTGGGGCCAAACGGGTTGCCAAAAATCCAGTTGATGCCCACCCGCATCAGGCTGATGCCGATCACCGCGATGATGGTGCCGGTGACCACCGGCGGAAAGAAGCGCAGCAGGCGGCTGACCAGCGGCGCAATCACGATAGACACCACGCCCGCGCCAATCACCGCGCCAAACACCAGGCCCGCGCCCTCGGCACCGGGGTGGCTGTTGGCCATGGCCACCATGGGGGCCACCGACGCAAAGGTCACGCCCATCATCACCGGCAACTTGATGCCAAACCACTGCGTAGCCCCCAGCGCCTGGATCAGCGTGACCAGGCCGCAGCAAAACAGATCGGCCGAAATCAGCATGCCCACCTGCTCCGGGCTGAGCTTGAGCGCGCGGCCCACAATCAGCGGCACGGCCACCGCACCGGCGTACATCACCAGCACATGCTGCAGGCCCAAAGCAGTGAGCTGGGTGGCGGGCAGGCGTTCTTCTACGGGGTCTGGCGGGGCGGAAGACATGGGCTGGCTCTCTGGTGAATGGAGGTACGCGGGTGTGAAGCATGAAACAGGCCACCCACGCGCACAGATTTCTTCACCGTTTGCCACCAGAAATTTCAGCCCCCCGCAGGGCGAGCGCTGCTTATAGTCACCCACCCGCTGCACACACCTACGATGAACACCGCCCCACCCCAAGACCGCACCCCGATACAGGCCCGCCGTGCCGAGGTCGCCAGCGCCCTGGCCGCCGCCCTGCCCCGCCACGCCATCCTGTCGCGCACCGAGGACACCACGCCCTACGAGTGCGACGGCCTCACCGCCTACCGCGCCCAGCCGCTGGTGGTGGTGCTGCCCGAAACCGAGGCCCAGGTGGCGGCGGTGCTGCAGATCTGCCACCGCTTGAATGTGCCGGTGGTGGCCCGGGGCGCGGGCACCGGTTTGTCCGGCGGGGCCATGCCCCACACCCTGGGTGTGACGCTGTCGTTGGCCAAGTTCAACCGCATCCTGAAAGTAGACCCGCTGGCCTGCACCGCCACCGTGCAGTGCGGCGTGCGCAACCTGGCCATCAGCGAAGCCGCCGCGCCCCACGGCCTGTACTACGCCCCCGACCCCAGCAGCCAGATCGCCTGCACCATCGGCGGCAACGTGGCCGAAAACTCCGGCGGCGTGCACTGCCTGAAGTACGGCCTCACCCTGCATAACGTGTTGCGGGTGCGCGGCTTTACCGTGGAAGGCGAGGCGGTGGAGTTTGGCTCGGAAGCGCTGGACGTACCCGGCCTGGACCTGCTGCCGCTCATCATCGGCAGCGAGGGCATGCTGGCCGTGACCACCGAGGTCACCGTCAAGCTCATCCCCAAGCCGCAGATTGCCCGCTGCATCATGGCCAGCTTTGAGACGGTAGAGGCCGCGGGCAACGCCGTGGCCAGCGTGATCGCCGCGGGCATCATTCCCGCCGGGCTGGAGCTGATGGACAAGCGCATGACCGCCGCCGTAGAAGACTTTGTGCACGCCGGGTACGACCTGAACGCCGCCGCCATCCTGCTGTGCGAAAGCGACGGCACCCTGGAAGAGGTGGAAGAAGAAATTGCCCACATGCGCAGCGTGCTGGAGGCCAATGGCGCCTCCGGCATCGCCATCAGCCGCGACGAGGCCCAGCGCCTGAAGTTCTGGAGCGGCCGCAAAAACGCCTTTCCGGCCTCGGGCCGCATCAGCCCCGACTACATGTGCATGGACTCCACCATTCCGCGCAAAAAGCTGGCCGAAATTTTGCGCGCCATCGAGGCGATGGAGGCGCAGTACGGCCTGGCCTGCGCCAATGTGTTCCACGCGGGCGACGGCAACCTGCACCCACTCATCTTGTTTGATGCCAACGACCCCGACCAGATGCACCGCTGCGAGCTGTTTGGTGCCGACATTCTGGAAACCAGCGTGCGCCTGGGCGGCACGGTGACGGGTGAGCACGGCGTGGGCGTGGAAAAGCTCAACTCCATGTGCGTGCAGTTCAGCGCGCCCGAGCGCGAGCAGATGTTTGCCGTCAAACGCGCCTTCGACCCGGTAGAGCTGCTGAATCCCGGCAAGGTCATCCCTACGCTGCAGCGCTGCGCCGAATACGGCAAGCTCACCGTGCTGCGCGGCCTGCTGCCCTTCCCCCACCTGCCAAGGTTCTGATGAACGCCCCCATCCTCCAGCGCCTGATCGACCAGGTGCGCAGCGCCCACAAGCCCCTGGACATCCAAGGCGGCAATACCAAGCACTTTTACGGCGAGATCTCCCACGGCGAGGTGCTGGACATGCGCCCTTTGAACGGCATCAGCAGCTACGAACCCAGCGAGCTGGTGGTCACCGTGCGGGCGGGCACCAGCCTGGCCGAGCTGGAGCACCGGCTGGCCGAGAAAGGCCAGTGCCTGCCCTTCGAGCCGCCACGCTTTGGCGATGGCACGGTGGGCGGCATGGTGGCCGCCGGGCTGTCCGGCCCATCCCGCGCCGCCGTAGGCTGCGTGCGCGACTACGTGCTGGGCACCACGGTGCTGAACGGCCACGGCGAGGTGCTGAGTTTTGGCGGCCAGGTCATCAAGAACGTGGCCGGGTACGACGTGTCGCGGGTGATGGCCGGGTCGCTGGGCGTGCTGGGCGTCATCTGCGAGGTGTCTTTGAAAGTGCTGCCCATCGCCACGGCCACCGCCACCCGGGTGTTTGTGATGGACGAAGCCGCCGCACTCAAGCAACTCAATGCCTGGGCGGGCCAGCCGCTGCCCATCAACGCCAGCGCCTGGCACCACGGCCAGTTGCACCTGCGGCTGGCGGGTGCGCAGGCGGCTGTCAACGCGGCCTGCGAAAAGTTAGGCGGCACGGTGGTGGAGCCCGAAATAGCGGCCAGCTGGTGGGACAGCGTGCGCGACCACCAGCATGCCTTCTTCCGCCTCGACAGCACGCACCTGGCCAAGGGCGAGCACCTGTGGCGCATTGCGGTGCCCGCCACCACCCCGCCGCTGGACCTGCCGGGCCTGCAGTTCATCGAATGGGGCGGGGCCCAGCGCTGGCTGCGCGGCATCGCCACGGCCAAACAGGTGCGCGCCGCAGCGGCCCAGGCGGGCGGCCACGCCACCCTGTTCCATGCCGCCGCGCCACGGGCGCAGATCTTCACCCCGCTGTCAGAACCCCTGCAGCGCATCCACAAAGGCCTGAAAACCGCCTTCGACCCCCGGGGGATCTTCAACCCTGGCCGCCTGTACCCAGGGCTTTAAAGCATGCAAACCAACCTAGCCCCCGAATTCAAGAACACCGCCGACGGCCAGGCCGCCGAGGCCATCCTGCGCAAATGCGTGCACTGCGGCTTTTGCACCGCCACCTGCCCCACCTACCAGCTGCTGGGCGACGAGCTGGACGGGCCCCGGGGCCGCATCTACCTGATGAAACAGGTGCTGGAAGGCGCGGAAGTCACCCGCAGCACCCAGCAACACCTGGACCGCTGCCTCACCTGCCGCAACTGCGAAACCACCTGCCCCAGCGGCGTGGAATACGGCGCGCTGGTGGACATCGGGCGGCGCATCGTCGATGCCAAGGTAGAGCGCCCTACCCTGGAAAAAGCCGCCCGCTGGCTACTCAAGGAAGGCCTGACTTCGCCGCTGTTCGCCCCGGCCATGAAAACCGGCCAGGCCCTGCGCCCGCTGCTGCCGCCGGTGTTGAAGAAAAAAGTGCCTGCTGCCCACCCCGCAAAACCCTGGCCGACCCGCGAGCACGCCCGCAAGGTGCTGATGCTGACCGGCTGCGTGCAGCCCGCCATGATGCCCAACATCAACAGCGCCACCGCCCGCGTGCTGGACGCGGCGGGCATCCAGACCCTGGTGGCAGACAAGGCCGGTTGCTGCGGCGCCCTGCGCAGCCACCTGGGCGACCACGCCGGTGGCCTGGATGACATGCGCCGCAACATCGATGCCTGGTGGCCGCTGCTGCAAGCCCACAAACCCGAGGCCATCGTGATGAACGCCAGCGGCTGCGGCGTGATGGTCAAGGACTACGGCCATGCCCTGGCCGCCGACCCGGCCTACGCCCACAAGGCCACGCTCATCAGCGAACTGACCCGCGACCTGAGCGAACTGCTGCCGGACCTGGTGGAGGCCTTGCGCGGCAAGGTAAAAGTGGGCGCTGTGGGCCAGCTTGCGTTCCACCCGCCCTGCACGCTGCAACACGGCCAGAAGCTGCGCGGCGGGGTGGAGACGCACCTGGGCGCGCTGGGCTTCAAGGTGCAGATTGCAGGGTCAGAAAGCCATTTGTGCTGCGGCTCGGCGGGCACCTACTCGGTGCTGCAGCCCACCCTGTCCACCCAGTTGCGCGACCGCAAACTCAAAAACCTGGAGCCGCTGGGTGCGCAGGTCATCGTGTCGGCCAACATCGGCTGCATCCAGCACCTGCAAAGCGGCACAGCCACACCGGTGAAACATTGGGTGGAAGTGTTGGACGCGGCAATTATTTAGGACCAAATTGGCCTCTAGCGCTTATAGGATAAGCACGAGAAGCTATAAAAAACGCAGCATCAGTCTACCGGTGCGGTGGCTACGGTAATCTCACCTTCCAGCACCCGGTGGATCGGGCATTTGTTGGCAATCTCCAGCAGCTTGGCGCGGTCTTCGGGCGTGATGTCGCCCTCGATGTGCAGGCTGCGCTGGAGCTGGTAGCGCACGCGGCCATCCTCGGTTTTGCCTTCCACGTGGCTGATGTCCACCCGCAGGTCGGTCACGGCCAGCTTGCGGCGGCGGATGTACAGCTCCAGCGTGAGCACGGTGCAGGCGGCCAGGGCCGAGTCCAGCAGGTCGTGCGGGTCGGGGGCCAGGTCGTCAGAGCCCAGGGTCTTGTCCACGTCGGCGTGCCAGGCGTGGTGGCCGTTGGTGAGGGTGGTGAGTGCGCCTTGGGCGCGGTGCAGGCGGGCTTGGATGGGCATGGTGGGCTCTGGTAGGTGGGTCGGTATCGGCACTGTACAGCCCTGGCATGGAACTTCGCACCCCAGCGCCACTCCTAGTAAATACCCGTATTGCAAGTGAAATATAGGGCCCTTAGCACTCCACCCTATAGAGTGCTAATATTGCCGCTTAGAGAAAAGGAATCTGGTATGAACCTTCAAACTGGAACGATGTCCTCCGCGCTGGCCGCCCCCAATCCCTGGGCAATGGTGCCGTCGCTGGGCAACCTCGACGCTTATATTTCGGCAGTCAACCGCATGCCCATGCTCACGCTGGAGCAGGAGCAGAAGTTTGCCCGCCAACTCCGCGACGACCACGATGTGGATGCCGCCGGGAAGCTGGTGATGTCGCACCTGCGTCTGGTCGTTTCGGTGGCCCGCCAGTACCTGGGCTACGGCCTGCCCCACGGCGACCTGATCCAGGAAGGCAACGTCGGCTTGATGAAGGCCGTGAAGCGCTTCGACCCCGACCAAGGCGTGCGTCTGGTGAGCTACGCGCTGCACTGGATCAAGGCCGAGATGCACGAATACATCCTGAAAAACTGCCGCATGGTCAAGGTGGCCACCACCAAGGCGCAGCGCAAGCTGTTCTTTAACCTGCGGTCGATGAAGCAGGGTTTCAAGTCCGACTCCGCTGCGGCCGATGCCGGTACCCACCGCGAGACGCTGAGCGAGTCCGAAATCGACTCCATGGCCACCCAGCTCAAGGTCAAGCGCGAAGACGTGATCGAGATGGAAACCCGCTTGTCGGGCGGCGACGTGATGCTGGACCCCGGCCCGGGCGACGACGGTGAAGACAGCTACGGCCCCATCGCCTACCTGGCCGATACCCACCAGGAGCCCACCGCCCTGCTGGAAGCCCGCGACCGCGACTACCTGGCGGGCGACGGCATCCAGAGCGCCCTGGACGGCCTGGACGAGCGCAGCCGCCGGATTGTGGAAGAGCGCTGGTTGAAAGTGGCCGATGACGGCTCGGGAGGCATGACGTTGCACGACCTGGCAGCGGTCTACGGTGTCAGCGCCGAGCGGATTCGCCAGATCGAAACTGCGGCGATGAAGAAGATGAAGAAATCACTCGCCGAATACGCCTGACCACACGGTCGGCCCCATGAAAAAAGGACCCTACGGTCCTTTTTTTACGCCTTCTGCTTGAGCAGCAGCTGCAAATCCCCGGCCAGCGCCGCCGCGCCACCGCCGTAGCGGGCGTACAGGCGCAGGCGGCCCTGGGTGTCGTACACGTAGCTGCCCGCAGAGTGGTCCATGGTGTAGCTGGTGGGCGTGGTGCCCTCCACTTTCTTGTAATAGGCCTTGTAGTCTTTGGCCACTTTGGCCAACTGTTCGGGCGTGGGGATCAGTGCCAGGAAGCTGGGGTCGAAGTTGGCCATGTAGGCCTTGAGCACCTCCGGCGTGTCGCGGGCGGGGTCTACCGTGATGAAGATGGCCTGCAGCTTGTCGCCATCCGCGCCCAGGGATTTTTTGACCTCGGCCAGCTCGGCCATGGTGGTGGGGCACACGTCGGGGCACTGGGTGTAGCCAAAGAACACCACTACCAGCTTGCCCGCGAAGTCTTTGATGCTGCGCGGCTGGCCGGTGTGGTCGCTGAGCTGAAAATCTTTGGCGTAGTCGGCCCCGGTCAGGTCGATGGCAGCAAACTTGGCCGCAGGCTCAGAACAAGCAACAAATAGGCCGCTAGCGCTTATGGTAAGGGCGTAAGCAGCTATTTTTTTAATAGCATCACGTTTATGCATATCAGACCAGGTAATGGTCCAGCAGCAGCGCGGCAAACAAGGCGCTGAGGTGGATGAGGGAGAAACGGAAGGTTTTGCGCGCCAGGGCATCCGAGTAGTTGCGCCACAGCGCAAAGCCATAGCCGCAAAAGCCCAGGCTCAACACCACGGCCACCGCCAGATACAGCCAGGAACTCATGCCGTAGATGAAAGGCATCAGGCAGCCCGCAAACAGCACCAGGGTGTACAGAAACACCTGCAGCCGGGTGAACTCGTTGCCGTGCGTCACCGGCAGCATCGGCAGGCCCGACTTGCGGTAGTCCTCCACCCGGTACAGGGCCAGCGCCCAGAAGTGCGGCGGGGTCCACAAGAAGATGATCAAAAACAGAATCAGCGCCTCGGGGCCGACGTTGTCGGTCATGGCGGCCCAGCCCAGTACCGGCGGCATGGCACCCGAGGCCCCGCCGATGACGATGTTTTGCGGGGTCAGCGGCTTCAAGATCATGGTGTAGACCACGGCATAGCCCACAAAGGTGGCAAAGGTCAGCCACATGGTCAGCGGATTGACCCACACGTACAGCAGCACCGAACCGGCTGCGCACAGCAGGGCCGAGAACAACAGGGTTTGCCAGTCTTGCAGTTCGTTGCGCGCGGTGGGCCGCCAGGCGGTGCGCTTCATGCGCGAGTCGATGCCTTTTTCGACCAGGCAATTGAACGCCGCCGCCGCGCCCGCCACCAGCCAGATGCCCAGGCAGGCGATCAGCCCCTTTTGGGCTTCCATCCAGGTGGGTACGCCGGGCACGGCCAACACCATGCCGATCAGCGCGCAGAACACGATGAGCTGGATCACGCGCGGCTTGGTCAGCGCGTTGTACTGCCGCAGACGCGACGGCAGGCTGGTCACGGACGGGGCGGTGGGTTCAACAACACTCATGCAGACAATCTCGATCTATTAGGGGAAACAGCCGGGGTGGCCACCCGTGCAGTGCGCTGGGCGCAGACCGCCCAGGTCAGCACCACCACCAGCGCAGCGGCACCGCCGGTATGGGCCACGGCGGCCAGCAGCGGCCAGCCCAGCACCACATTGCTCAGGCCGGTGGCGAACTGTAGCAAGGTCAACCCGGCCAGCCAGCGGGCCTGGCGGCGGGTGGCCGGGCTGCGGTGCAAACGCCAGGCCACCCACGCCAGCACCAGCAAGACCAGGTAAGCCATCAGCCGGTGGGCATAGTGGATGGCGGTGAGCCCGGCAAAGCTCAGGTAGCTACCGTCCTGCATCCGCCCCAGGGGCCGCCAGATTTCAAACGCGTGCTGAAAATCCATCGCAGGCCACCAGCTGTCTTGGCACAGCGGGAAGGTGTTGCAGGCCAGCACCGCGTAGTTGGTACTGACCCAGCCGCCCAGCACGATCTGCACCGCCAGCAGCACGCAGGCCAGGCCCAAGCCCACACGGGCGACAGGCATGGCGCGCGGGCGGGTAAAGCCTACGGCCTGTGCGCACAGCAGAGCCAGCAAGACCAGCCCGCCCACCAGATGCAGGGTGACGATGGCCGGAAACAGCTTCATGGTGACGGTGAGCGCGCCAAAAGCGCCCTGCACGCAGACCCACACCAGTGTGAAGGTGGGCCACCAGGGGTTGATGGAGGCGTCCTTTTTACGCGCCCACCAACTGGCGATGGCCAGCGTCAGAATCAGCACGCCCACGCCGGTGGCCAGGTAGCGGTGGACCATTTCGACCCAGGCTTTGCTGTGGGTGACGGGACCGCTGGGCATGGCCGTTTGCGCCTGGGTGATCTCGGCCACTGCGCCCAGTGGGCTGGCGTTGCCGTAGCAGCCGGGCCAGTCGGGGCAGCCCAGGCCGGAATCGGTCAGGCGGGTGAACGCACCGAACAGCACCAGGTCGAAGGTCAAAAACAGCGTCAGCACCGTGAGGGCCTGCAGGCGCCGTGCGGGTGCGGCGTTTTTATTGCGCAGCCAGACCCAGGCCAGCGGGCCGAGGGCAATCACCACGCCCATCAGCATCAGGCGGATAGCGGGCGACAGGTCGTACAAGGCTTGGGATTCCATTCAGCGCCCCGCGTCGTCCCAGGAGTTGGAGCCGCGCAGCAAGCGGTCGAGGTCGCGCTTGGCTTTGGAGGCACCTTCGATGTCCAGCCCGGCAGGAAAACGCATCATCCAGTTGCCCATGGGGTCCACCACGTACAGGTGGTCAGGCAGCAACTGGCCGACGGCGGGCGACAGCCATTGGGACAGTTGCAGCTCGCCCACGCGCAGCACGGTGGCGGTTTTGAGGGCCGGGCGCAGGGCTTCGGCAATGGGCGCGTCGTCGGTGACCAGCCAGACCCAATCGACACGGTCTTTTTCCTTGCCCAGGGTTTCGCGCAGTTGGCGCTGCAGGTACAGGTGCTTTTGGCATGCGTCGTCGCACGCCCCGCCCGCCACGCTGACCAGCAGCCACTGGCCCTTGAGGCTGCGCAGGTTGCCGGGCTGGCCATCCAGCCCCACCACCGCCTGGTCAGGCAACGGGCGCTGCGGCTCGATCAGCTCGCCCAGGTTGGCACGGCCCTGGGGACGCACCACGTAGTAGGTGAAGTAGGAGGCAATGACTGGCGCGGCGCAGGTCAGCAGCACGCCCAGCATCTTCCAGCGGCCCATGACCGTGCGGCGGCGTGCGCCGTCCATGGCCTGCTCGGGCGTGGGCAGGTTGTGCACGGTGAGCCCCAGCGGGTGGTCTTCAGGTGGACCGCTTTGGGGCCGGAAAGATGGTGCGTCGGACAATTTGGAACCAGACATAAAGAATTGCGATCAAGGCGCTGAGCCCAAACCATTGGAATGCGTAGCCGTGGTGTTTTTCAACACCTAGATTGGCGGCCGGCCAGTCGCGCTGCAGGCGGCCCTCGGTGGGGCCGGATTGCAGCACCGACAGCGGCAGCAGGGCCAGCCCGGTCTCGGCGCTGAACTCTGCAAGATCGAGATTTTGCCGGATGGCACCGGACTCAACACCTTTGAAGGCATAAAGCTTGGACGGCGGCGGGGCCATCCGCCCTTGCACTTCGACCTCGCCTGCCGGACTGTCCACCACGGGCAAGACGGTGCGGTCCAGAAAATTGCGCGCCACCCAGCCGCGTTGCACCAAGATGGCGGTGTTGCTGCCTGCCAGCTTCAGGGGTGTGACGACGTAAAAACCGGCCAGGTCGTGCATCTGGCGGTTGTCCAGAAACACGGTGTTTTGCGGCACCCACTGGCCACGCAGGCGCACCTGGCGGTGTAGCACATCATCCACCTTGAAGGGCGCAGTCAGGTCCGCAAAGCCTACAGCCGGGCGCGTGTGCTGCGACTGGATGGCCGCGTACAAGGCCTCTTTCTGGGCAGCGCGCGACAACTGCCAGCGCCCCAGGGAGAAGGTCACCGCCAGGCCGATCAAAGCCCCTGCCGTCAGCAAGGCAAAGCGTAGCTTGGGGCTCACGGGATAATACCGGGCATGACTTATCTCGCCCTTGTCGCTTTTGCGGCCATCTTAGCCAGCCTTGGTGCTGCCCTGTACTTCATGCTCAAGGGGAGCGGGAAAACCGAGGCCGAGCAGGCAGCCAAATCCGGACGCATGGCCAAAGCGCTGGCGTTTCGTATCGGACTGTCGGTGCTGCTGTTCATCTGCATCCTGGTGGGCTGGAAGTTGGGGTATTTGCACCCGACGGGTATCCAGTCGGGTCAATAAAAAAGCGCCGGGTGGCGCTTTTTTGTTTTGGCGAAAGCAAGTCCATCAAGTCCAGTAGACAACGACGTACAGACCCAACCACACCACGTCCACAAAGTGCCAGTACCAGGCAGCACCTTCAAAACCGAAGTGTTTGCTGGGGGTGAAGTGGCCCTTCATCAGGCGCAGAGTAATGAACAGCAGCATCAACATGCCCACGAACACGTGGAAACCGTGGAAGCCGGTCAGCATGTAGAAGGTGGAGCCGTACACACCGGAGGTCATCTTCAAGTTCAAATCGTTGTAGGCATGGACATACTCATAGCCCTGCACAAACAGGAACACCGTACCCAGCAAGACCGTAGCCCACATGAAGGCGATGGTTTTGCCACGCTCGCCCTTGACCAGCGCATGGTGGGCGATGGTCAGGGTGACACCCGAGGTCAGCAGCAAACCGGTGTTGATGGTCGGCAGCCAGAACGGGGTCATGGTCTGGAACGGCTCGATGATGTTGGCAGGAGAAGCCGTCACACCGGCGGCAATGCTGGGCCACACGGCTTTGAAGTCGGGCCAGAGCAAGGCGTTGTCCAGGCTGCCCAGAGCAGGCACCGAATGGCCGCGCGCCCACCACAGGGCGGTAAAGAACGCGCCGAAGAACATCACCTCGGAGAAGATGAACCAGGTCATGCTCCAACGGTAAGAAAGGTCGATCTTGTGGCTGTACAGGCCGCCTTCGCTCTCGTTGATGGCATCGCGGAACCACTGGTACAGCACGCCCCACCAGAACAGCATGCCGAAGGCCAGCGACCACTTGCCCCAGTCCGCTCCATTGATCCACTGGCCTGCGCCCAGGATGACAAAAAACAGGCCCAAAGAAGCCATGGCCGGATGGCGTGACGGGCCGGGTACAAAGTAGTACGGTGTTGCAGCGTGTGCGGTTGAACTCATGTCAGCTCCTTGCTCTCTCGATTCTTGTAAGACCTATTGGGCAAATTTACTTTGCCACCACCCAATTCACCAAAATAACCAAACCCACCACGATCAACAGCACCGCCACCAAGCCCACCGCAATCACATGCAAGGGGCTGATTTTGGCCAGATCATCCTCAAAACCGCTGCGTTTGCGGATGCCCACAAACGACCACGCAACCGCCTTGACCGTTTGCAGCAAGCTGGCCTTGCCAGCAGGCGCACTCATGACCCCTGCCCGGCTTCTACATGCCGACCGGCATCGACGGTGGAGGTCGGCGCAGGCGGTGTCTTGCCACCCACTTCAAAGAAGGTGTACGACAAGGTAATCGTGGTCACATCTTTGGACAGCTTGGGATCGATGATGAACGCCACCGGCCATTCTTTCTTCTCGCCCGGGTCCAGCGTGTACTGGTTAAAGCAAAAGCATTCCAGCTTGTTGAAATGCGCCGCCGCCTGGCGGGGGGCGTAGCTGGGAATCGCCTGCGCTGCCATGCGCCGGTTTTGCGTGTTCTGGAATTCGTAGACCACCGTGGCCAGCTCACCGGGATGGACTTGCAGCGAACGCTGGGCGGGCTTGAATTCCCACGGGCCACGCGCATTGGCATCGAACTCGACGGTGATGGTGCGGCTCAAATCCACCTGCGTGTTGGCAGGGGAACTTGCGCTATTGCCCGGCGTACCCAGGCCGGCCACCTGGCGCTCGGCGATCGACAGGATGTTGATGCCCGTCATTTCGCAAATAGCCTTGTACAGCGGCACCAGACCGTAGCCAAATGCAAACATGGCTACGGTGATGACGGCCAGCTTGCCGACCATTTTGAAATTTTCGCTGCGAACGTTCATAACCGCTGGATGGCCATTCAAGGCTGGTTCAACAGGACCATCTTGGCGAAGAATCCAATGAAAAACACCACCGCAATGGACGCCAGGATGAGCCCGGTGCGCAGGTTGTTTTTCTTTTGCTGGGGAGTCAACATGCTTAAGCAATCACGCGGGTTGCGGTGATGTCCAGCTTGGGCGGTGTCTCGAAGGTGTGGAATGGTGCAGGCGAAGGCACTTCCCACTCCAGACCTTCGGCAGCTTCCCAGGGCTTGGCCGAAGCCTTTTCGCCCTTGCCCAGCATGGCTGGCAGCACGATGAAGAAGAAGAAGTACACCTGGGCAAAGCCAAAGAAGAACGCGCCCACCGAAGCCACCGCATTGAAGTCGGCAAACTGCATGGGGTAGTCGGCATAACGGCGTGGCATACCGGCCAGGCCCAGGAAGTGCATCGGGAAGAAGGTGATGTTGAACGAAATCAGCGACCACCAGAAATGAATCTTGCCGCGACGCTCGCTATACATCACACCGGTCCACTTGGGGCACCAGTAGTAGAAACCGGCAAACATGGCGTAGAGCGAGCCCGCCACCAGCACGTAGTGGAAATGCGCCACCACGTAGTAGGTGTCCTGCAGCTGGATGTCGATCGGTGCCACGGCCAAGATCAGGCCGGTGAAGCCACCCATGGTGAACACGAAGATGAAGCCCACCGCAAACAGCATCGGGGTTTCAAAGGTCATGGAGCCCTGCCACATGGTGGCGATCCAGTTGAAGATCTTCACGGCGGTCGGCACGGCAATCAGCATCGTGGCGTACATGAAGAACAACTGGCCCGTCACCGGCATGCCGGTGGTGAACATGTGGTGCGCCCAGACGATGAAGCTCAAAATCGCAATCGACGAGGTGGCATACACCATAGAGGCGTAGCCAAACAGCTTCTTGCGGGCAAACGCGGGCACGATGTGGCTGATGATGCCGAAGGCCGGCAAGATCATGATGTACACCTCGGGGTGGCCAAAGAACCAGAAGATGTGCTGGTACATCACCGGGTCGCCACCGGCGGCCGGGTTGAAGAAGCTGGTGCCAAAGTGGCGGTCGGTCAGCGTCATGGTGATGGCACCGGCCAGCACGGGCATCACGGCGATCAGCAGGTAGGCGGTGATCAGCCAGGTCCAGCAGAACATGGGCATCTTCATCAGGGTCATGCCGGGGGCGCGCATGTTCAGGATGGTGACGATGATGTTGATCGAACCCATGATCGACGAAGCACCCAGGATGTGCATGGCAAAAATACCCGCGTCCATCGACGGGCCCATTTGCAGGGTCAGCGGTGCGTACAGCGTCCAGCCCGCAGCGGGTGCGCCGCCGGGCATGAAGAACGAACCCACCAAGGTAGCCGCCGCCGGAATCATCAGCCAGAAGCTGAAGTTGTTCATGCGGGCAAAAGCCATGTCGGAGGCGCCAATCTGCAGCGGAATCATCCAGTTCGCAAAACCCACGAAGGCCGGCATGATGGCACCGAACACCATGATCAGGCCGTGCATGGTGGTGAGCTGGTTGAACAGCTCAGGGTTGACGAACTGCAGGCCAGGCTGGAACAACTCGGCGCGGATGACCAGCGCCAGCAGGCCGCCGACCATCAACATCGTAAAGCTGAACAGCAGGTACAGCGTGCCAATGTCCTTGTGGTTGGTGGCAAACACCCAGCGCCGCCAGCCGGTGGGGGCGTGGTGGTGGTCGTCATGACCATGCTCGTCGTGTGCGTGGTCGTGGGGATGGAGAACTGCACTCATCTTGGCTTTCCTTGGGAATCTTGTACGTTAACGAGTGCAGCTTATTTGCCGCGCTGGGCCAGGATGTCAGCGGGCTGCACCAGTTGGCCCGTCTTGTTGGACCAGTTGTTCTTGGTGTAGCTGATGACCGCCGCAATGTCGGTATCGCTGAGTTGCTTCCAAGCGGGCATGCTGCCGTTGTTCTGGCCATTGAGCAGCACATGGATCTGCTTGTTGATGTCGGAGTCCAGCACCACAGCCGCGCCATCCAATGCCTTGATCGGACCTGCGCCCTTGCCGTTGGCCTGATGGCAGGCCGCGCAATTAGCCGCGTAGACCTTTTCACCGCGCTTGGAGATGTCGTCCAGGGTCCAGACCTTGGATGGATCGTCGGCCTTGGCGGCCATCTTCTTTTTCTCGCCGTCAACCCAGGCGGAGTAGTCTTCGGCCGACACCACCTTCACGTGGATGGGCATGTAGGCGTGTTCTTTGCCGCACAGCTCGGCGCACTGGCCGTAGTAGCTGCCGATCTTTTCGGCGCGGAACCAGGTGTCGCGCACAAAGCCGGGGATCGCATCCTGCTTGATACCGAAGGCCGGTACCATGAAGGCGTGGATCACGTCGTCGGCGGTAGTGATGATGCGGACCTTTTTATTGACCGGCACGACCAGGGCGTTGTCGACCTTGAGCAGGTAGTCATCGACCACTTCGCCCGCCTTGGGGCCGCCGTTGTTGGACATGGCGCGCTGGGTACTGTCGAGCGTGGACACAAAACCAATGCCTTCGCCTTCGCCCTTAAGGTAGTCGTAGCCCCATTTCCACTGCATGCCGGTGGCCTTGATGGTCAGGTCGGCGTTGGTGGTGTCTTTCATGGCTACCACCACCTTGGTGGCGGGCAAGGCCATCAGGATCACAATGACAAACGGAACAATGGTCCAGATGATTTCCACGGTAACCGACTCGTGGAAGTTGGCCGCCTTGTGGCCCTTGGACTTGCGGTGCTTCCAGATGGAATAAAACATCACGCTGAAGACCGCGATGAAAATGACCAGGCAGGTGTAGAGCATGCCCATGTGCAGGAACTGCTGCTCTTCCGAGATCTTGGTGACACCCATGGGCAGGTTCAATTGGCGCACGCCGGGGCCACCCGGAAGATCATTGACCGCATGGGCAGCCGCCGCAGTACAGACAGCAGCGGATACGCCGATTTTTTGCAGCAGTGAAGCCAACTTGTTAGGAATCATCTTCATCGTTTTCACTTATTCAACACCTCAATTGAACCAATCTTGCCGCGCCAGCCATATGCCCCTAGGGACCTGTCTCATGCGCTGCGCAACGCCATCCGAATTTCCCGTGCCAGAGCCGACCGCAGCTCCGGGCTCACATACCGCCCTACTTCTACCGACCGCCCCTGGCCCGAGACCTCGATCAGGGAGCGATCGCCCGTTTTGGGCTCGATACGGACCCATTCACGGCGAAACTCTGCCCGCTCCAGGCGACCGGCGCTCTCCAACTCGACCACCAGCTGCGTACCTTGCAGCGAAATCTTCTCGCCATCGGTGGCGTGCCGGGAGTACACCAAAAATGCCGCCCCCACCGCCACCAATTCCAGCCATGCAAACGGCAACACCAACTTGGCCCCTTGCATCCAGAAAAACGTCGCAATACCCATGGACACCACACAGATCGATGCATACATCCAACCCAACTGGGCCGGTGTCACCGAACAGTTGCGCTTCAGGAACCAGTGGATGTTCTGGCCCGAAACTGTGGCGAAGCGAAATACCAAGTTCGGCACGTTTGGCACTCACAAAAATGAGGCAGATGCCATGGCGAACGTGCCGCCTGTGGGTCTGCCTAGATGCGTGGGGAGATACCCAAATTCATTTTTCTTCATGTGAATTGTAGCCTTGCTTTCCAGGGCCAAGCCCGGTAGGGGGCTTGAAACTCACCTGTCAAACCCCATGTGCCTTGCCCTGTTGCAGCATGTCGCGCATGTCGCGCAGCGAAACCGCGCTGTGGGCACTCACGCGCAGTTTCGGTTTGGGCTTCAGGGCGTGGCCATAAATCAGCTCAAACGTCAGTGGCAAACGGCCATTTTCCGCCGTGTCGGCCAGTTGCAGGGCCAATTCGCGCTCCAGTTTTTCACGCCACTGCCGCCCGCGCAGGCCGACAAAGCGCTGCGGATGCAGGTTGCGCCCCACCTCGCGCAGCTCTTGCAGCAGGCGCGCCGGGCTCTCGTAGGTCAGGCGGATGCGCTCCATGTCCATCACCGGCTCGGCAAACCCGGCGTGCACCAGCATGTCACCCCAGTCATGCATGTCGGTGAACTGGTGGCCGGGCAGCGGCCAGCCCAGGGCGCTGTAGACACCGCGCAGCTCCTGCACCGTGTCCGGCCCCAGGCACGAGAACATCACAAAGCCATCCACCGCCAGCGCCCGGTGCCATTGGGCGATCAGCGCCTGCGGGTCGGCAGCCGAGTGCAGCACCATGTTGGCCCACAGCATCTGCACGCTGCCGTCGGGCGGCAGCGTGGCCTGCTGCGCGGGCGCACGCCAGCCACTGGGCTTCCACCACGGCTTTGCTACGGATTGAATAGCTGCTTGCGCTTGTTCCATATGGTTTTCAACCACAAAACATGCTGAATTGGGATACCGCTCGGTGAGTTTGGCGTGGGCCTGCAGGCCGCCGCGCGTGGGCTGCCAGTGCGCCCAGGCCTCGGGCTGCAGCTTGATCCACTGCAGGCGGTCTTCCATGCGCCTGGCGACTTCTTCGTGCAGCCAGGGGGATTGGGCCGTGCGCAAATGGGCCCAGCGGGCGGCAGCGGCGGGGTCGATAGTGGGGGGAAGTTGGGTCGTCATACGGTAGCCTGCGAGTATATTGATGCGATGTTTCGCGCGCTTCTGCACCGGGCGACAACCCTGCTTCCCAGCCAGTGCGCCGTGTGCCGCGCCTGGCCCAGCCAGCCGGTGTGCGGGGCCTGCGTGGCGCGCTTTGCCCAGCCGGTGCCGCGCTGCCGTACCTGCGCCCTGCCTGTGCCCGAGGGGGTTGGCCAGTGCGGAGCCTGCGTCCTGCGCCCGCCTGCGCTGGATGCCTGCCTGGCCGCAGTGGCCTATGCCTACCCGTGGTCGATGTGTATTGCGCAGTTCAAATTCAACCAGCAGGTGGGCTGGGCGGGCACGCTGGCAGATTTGCTGCGCCACAGCCCCTGGGTAGAGCCCGCGCTGGAGCAGTGCGACAGCGTGCTGCCCATGCCCTTGTCGGCCCAGCGGCTGCGCGAACGCGGCTTCAACCAGGCGCTGGAGCTGGCCCGCCACCTGTCCCCGCAGAAAACCCGCGCGCAATTGCTGCTGCGCACCCGCCACACCGCGCCCCAGCCCACCCTGAAACGCGCCGAGCGCCTGCGCAATGTGCAGGGCGCGTTCGCGCTGGAGCCGCTGCAGGCCGATGCCCTGCGCGGCCACCGCGTGGTGCTGGTGGACGACGTGATGACCAGCGGCGCGTCGCTGTTTGCCGCCGCGGAGGTGCTGAAACAGGCCGGGGCGGTGCATGTCACCGGGCTGGTGGTGGCGCGCACGCCAGTGGATTAAAAACTGCGAATCACCTCGGCCACGCGCCGCACGTCGGCCTCGCTCACGTCCAGATGGGTCACCAGGCGCAGCTTGTACAGCCCAGTGGCCAGCACCTGGTGGCCGCGTAAATGGGCCAACAAGGCCTCGGCCCGCTCCGGGGTGGTCTGCAAAAACACCATGTTGGTGGGGCCCGCCTCCACCTGCAGGCCCGGCACATCGGCCAGCAAGGCCGCCAGCAGCCGGGCGTTGGCATGGTCGTCGGCCAGCCGGGCCACGTGGTGTTCCAGCGCGTACAAACCGGCAGCGGCCAGCACCCCGGCCTGGCGCATGCCGCCGCCCAGCATCTTGCGCCAGCGGCGGGCCTGGGCGATGAAGTCCTTGCCGCCCAGCAGCACCGAGCCCACCGGCGCACCCAACCCCTTGCTCAGGCAGATGCTGACCGAGTCAAATCCCGCCACCAGCCGGTGTTCCGCCTGCGCCAGGCCCTCGCCCGCGTGCTGCGAGGCCACCACGGCGTTGAAAAACCGCGCGCCATCCAGGTGGCACTGCAAACCCCGGCCATGGGCCAGGGCCACTGCCTCCTCCACGTAATCCTGCGGCAGCACCTTGCCACCGAGGGTGTTTTCCAGCGCCAGCAAACGCGTGCGGGCGTGGTGAAAGTCATCCGGTTTGATGGCCCCGGCAATGCGCTCCAGCGGCAGGCTGCCGTCGCTGGCGTGGTCCAGCGGCTGGGGCTGCACACTGCCCAGCACGGCAGCGCCGCCCGCCTCCCATTTGTAGCAATGCGCCTCCTGACCCACGATGAACTCGTCGCCGCGCTGGCAGTGCGTCATCAGCGCCAGCAAATTGCTCTGGGTGCCGGTGGGGCAAAACAGCCCGGCCTCAAAGCCCAGGCGCTCGGCCAGCGTGGTCTGCAGCAGGTTGACGGTCGGGTCGTCGCCAAACACGTCGTCGCCCAGCGGCGCGCTGGCCATGGCGGCTTGCATGCCTGGGGTGGGGCGGGTCACGGTGTCGCTGCGCAGGTCAATTGTTTGCATGGGGTTTCATAGGTTGGGGACTGGGCCCGAGTCTCTCGGATAATTGGCTTCTATGTTTAACATCGTCCTGGTCGAACCCGAAATCCCGCCGAACACCGGCAACGTCATCCGCCTGGCGGCCAACACCGGCTGCAATTTGCACCTGGTCGAGCCGCTGGGCTTTTCGATGGACGACAAGCACATGCGCCGCGCTGGCCTCGATTACCACGAGTACGCCACCCTCACCCGCCACGCCGACTGGCCAAGCTTTCTGGCTACCGCCCAACCCGACCCCCAGCGCCTGTTTGCCCTGACCACCCGCGGCACCGGCAGTGTGCACGGCAGCGCCTTTGCCCGAGGCGATTGGCTGGTATTTGGCTCGGAAACCAAGGGCCTGGCCGAGAACGTGCGCGCCGCCTTTGCGCCGGAGCGGTGCCTGAAGCTGCCCATGCGCCCCGGCCAGCGCAGCCTGAATTTGTCCAACGCGGTGGCGGTCACGGTGTTTGAGGCCTGGCGGCAGTGCGGCTTTGAGATGCTATAGATTAAGTAGCTTGTCACGCTTACGGAATAAGCGCTAGAGGCTTATTTCTTATAAATTTACAAGGTATAGCGCAGCAGGGATTCGGCCACACAGGCGGGCTTGGGGTGGCCCTCCAGCTCCATGGTGGCTTCCAGCGTGATCTGCACGCCAGACGCAACCAGCGGGCTGCAGTCCAGCAGCTTGAGATGCGCGCGCACCCGGCTGCCCACCGGCACGGGGGTGATGAAGCGCACCTTGTTCAGGCCGTAGTTCACCGCCATGCCCGCCTCGGTAATGGCAAACGAGGTTTCAAACAGGCGCGGCAGCAGCGCCAACGTGAGGAAGCCGTGCGCAATCGGCCCGCCAAACGGCCCGGCGTTGGCCCGTTCGCCCGCCATGTGGATCCACTGGTGGTCGCCCGTGGCATCGGCGAACTGGTCCACCTGCTGCTGGGTGATCGGGCTCCAGTCGCTGACGGCGATATCCTGTCCCACGGCCTGGGCCAGGGCGGCAAAGGTGTCAAAGCTGCGCAAGATCAGGCATCCAGCCAGGCGGCCAGGGGGGCCCATTGCTCCAGGTCTTTTTCGACCCGGCTCGGGGCCACGTCGAACAGGCTCAACCCACCCGCGGCCAGGTGCAGGTAGTTTTGCGTGTCGCGCAGGTTGGTGATCACCGGCACCTCCAGCCCGTCCAGATATTCGCGCAGGCGGTCGGCGGCAAAAGTGCGCTCGTCCACCCGCATGCCCACCAAGCCCACCTGCATCTTGTCGATACGGCGGTGCTCGGCCAGGCGGTCCAGAAATTTGCGGGTGGCAAAGATGTCGAACACGCTGGGCTGCAGCGGCACCACGATCTTGTCGGCCAGGCGCATCACGTCCTTGAAGCGCTTACCGTCCAGCCCGCCAGGCGTGTCCAGCACCACCACGTTGCCCGCCTTGCCACCTTTAGGCGGCTTGGCAATATCGTCCGCATCCACCTCCCAGGCCTGGATGGGGTTGGCCGTGGCCGGGCGCAGACCCAGCCACAAATGGGACGACTGCTGCGGATCCGCATCACCCAGCAGCACGGTGTGCCCCTGCGCAGCGTAATAGCCCGCAATCTGGGTGGACAGCGTGGACTTGCCGACTCCGCCTTTGGGGCTGGCAACAACGACGATGGGCATGGGAACTCCTGAAAAAGACGGGCGACAAAATTTTGCTATGTTAGCGGGATGCATCCACCTTCCCTTTCACCCAATCTTCCTACACCCCCAAAGATCTATCTGCTCGCCGCGCATCCCAACTGGCGTGCTTCTCGCGTCAACCAGCGCCTGCTGGCGGCGGCCCGCACGCTGGCAGACGGCAACCCGCAGCTCGACGTGCAAGACCTGTACGCCAACTACCCCGACTACGCCATCGACGTGGCCGCCGAGCAGGCCCGCATGGAAGCCGCTGACCTGCTGGTGCTGGTGCACCCCATCCAGTGGTACTCCATGCCCGCGCTGCAAAAACTCTGGCTGGACGAGGTGCTGACCTACGGCTGGGCCTTTGGTGCGGTGTCGGCCGAGACCGAAGAGGCCGCCCCTACCGGCGCCCCCGGTACCGCCCTGCGCGGCAAGGCGCTGTGGCTGGTGGTGACCACCGCTGGCCAGGAGGACTCGTACCACCCCGAGAGCTACAACCGCTACCCGTTCGACGCGTTCCTGCCGCCCTACGCCCAGACTGCTGCCCTGTGCGGCATGCGCTTTTTGCCGCCACTGGTGCTGCACGGTGCCCACAGCGCAGGCAAGCAAGAGGTGCTGGACCACATCGCCCTGTTCAGCCAACGGCTGCAGACCTATCCCCACTGGCCTACACCGTAAACCGCTATGGAACATGCACCTTCGTGGCTGATCAACAGCTTCATTTATCTGAGCGCCGCCGTCATCGCCGTGCCGCTGAGCAAAGCCCTGGGCCTGGGCTCCATCATTGGCTACCTGGCCGCAGGCATTGCCATCGGCCCCTGGGGCCTGGGCCTGGTCACCGAGGTACAAGACATCCTGCATTTCGCCGAATTCGGCGTGGTGCTGATGCTGTTCTTGATCGGCCTGGAGCTGGAGCCCAAGCGGCTGTGGAGCCTGCGCCGCCCGATCTTCGGCTGGGGCACGGCCCAGGTCGTGGGCTGCGCGGTGGTGATTCTGTTGGGGGCCATGGCTGCGGGCGTGCCGTGGCGCATTGCGCTGGTGGCGGCGCTGGGCCTGGCCTTGTCCAGCACGGCGATTGCGCTGCAGGTGTTTGGCGAACGCAACCTGCTGCCCACGCGCAGCGGGCAGGCGGGGTTTTCCATCCTGCTGTTCCAGGACGTGGCGGCCATTCCGATTCTGGCGCTGATTCCCTTGTTGGGCAGTATTTCTGAACAAAATGAGGCCTTAGGCCATACAGGACAAGCGCTACAAGCTCTTAAAACAGTAGCAGTCATTGCGGGCATCGTACTAGGTGGGCGCTTGCTGTTGCGGCCCTTGTTCCGCTGGATTGCGCGCTCCAATACGCCCGAGATCTTTACCGCTGCGTCTTTGCTGCTGGTGGTGGGCATCGCCTCGCTGATGCTGTCGGTGGGCCTGTCGATGGCGCTGGGGGCCTTTTTGGCCGGCGTGCTGCTGGCCGAGAGTGAGTACCGCCGCGAGTTGGAAACCGACATCGAGCCTTTCAAGGGCCTGTTGCTGGGCCTGTTCTTCATCGCCGTGGGCATGAGCGTGGACTTTGGCGTGCTGCGCCAGTCGCCGGGGTTGATGGCGCTGATCGTAGCGGGCTTTCTGCTGGCCAAGCTGGCCGTCATTTACGCCATTGCCAAGTACATGGGCGTGCCCTTCCAGGAGCGGCCGGTATTTACCGTGCTGCTGGCGCAGGGCGGCGAGTTTGCGTTTGTGGTGTTCCAGACCGCCACGGCGGCCAACGTGTTCTCCAGCCAGACCTCGTCGCTACTGATTGGCTCGGTCGCCATCTCGATGCTGGTCAGCCCCATGCTGCTGCTGGCCATCGACAAACTGCTGCTGCCCCGTCTGGCGCAGCGCGGCGGCAGCCAGATGGAAGAGCTCGCCGAGCAACAGGAAGCGCCCATCATCATTGCCGGTTTTGGCCGCTACGGCCAGATCGTGGGCCGCACGCTACAGGCACAGGGCCTGAGCGCCACCGTGCTGGACCACGATGCCGACATGGTGGAGGCGATCCGCCAGTTTGGCTTTCGGGTGTTTTACGGCGATGCCACCCGGCTGGACCTGCTGCGCCTGTCGGGCGCGGCCACCGCCAAGATCCTGGTCGTCGCGGTGGACGACAAAGCGCAAAGCCTGAAGATTGTGGATATGGCCCGCGAACACTTCCCCAACCTGGAGATCGTGGCCCGCGCCCGCGATGTGCCGCATTGGAACGAACTGCGCGCCCGGGGCGTGCTGCGGGTGGAGCGCGAGCTGTTCGAATCCAGCCTGCGCAGTGCCCGCTCGGTGCTGGAGATCCTGGGCTACCCGGCGCACGAAGCGCGCCAGCAGGCGATGCGCTTTCGCCAGCACAACCTGGCCTTGTTCGAGCAGATGTACCCGCACCGCAAAGACCGGGCGAAATTCATCGCCGTGGCCACCGAGGGCCGCCAGCAGCTGGAAGAGCAAATGGCCCAGGAGCGCGCGCAGCAGGCGCAGCGGCGGCCCAAGGGCTGGGGGAAATAACGGGTTCAGTCGAGCGCAGCGTCGTCCAGCATGCCGTCTTCGTCCAGCGGCGCGGCCGACTGGTACATGGTGGCCATCTGCGCCACCTCCTCGGTCACCGCCTGGCGCAGGCTGGCCGGGCCCAGCACCTGGCATTGCGCCCCGTACTGGAGGATTTTCTCCATCAGCTCGCGTGGGTCCATGTAGGGCACACGCAGCAGGTAGGTGCCATCGTTTTGTTGCTTTCCCTGCTGCAAGGGATGCCATTGCACATTCGCCACACTGCAGGCTTTGTCGCGGCTGAACTGCAACCGCGCCCAGCGCACCCGGCCGCTGGCAAACACCCCGTACGCCGGGCCAAACTGGGCATCCAGTTTGTCCTCGCCCACTTCGATGGCGCTGCTGGGCAAGACGCGCGCGTCGGTGATGGCATCCACCGCAAAGCTGTACAGCTCGGCCTGCGGGTGGCACCAGGCCTCCAGGTGCCAGCTGCCGCGGAAGTGCACCAGCCGCTGGGGCGACACCTCCCACTCCAAAGGCCCTGCGGTCGAGTCAGCATAAGCCACCACCAGGCGCTTGCGCCGCACCAGTGCCAAGCCAATCCGCTCAAAGTAGCGCGGTGTCGCGGTTTCCTGCACCAGGCCAGGAATGCGCACCCGTTGCCGCAGCTCTTGCAGCTCGATATCGTCACTGGTCAGCAAGGCATTGAGCCGGTCGGCCACGGGCACCGGATTGATGATCAAACCACCCGTATCCAGATGCACCAGCAACTGCTGCATCGTCAGTAGGGCGTGGATTTCAGTCGATGAAAACCACAGGCCCGGAAGCTCATGGGTGCTGGTGGGTGGCTCACCGGTCGATGCCAATCGGTAGCCACCTGCTGAGCGGCTCCATTCGATAGGCAGCTTGAGGCGGGTTCGCAGATCATCCAGATCGCGTTTCAAAGTGGCTCGCGAGACATTCAGCTCCGCTTGCAAGGCAGCAAAGCTAATCACTTTGTGCTGGCGCAAAAGCTGGTCAATTTTGTAGAGGCGCCCGGTCTGGTCCATGTCGTTGCCGAAAGTCGATTCGGTTTTTTGTAATAGGTGTAACTATTTGATTCCATAGCGAGGAAGAGAGCAAGGCACTTTCGCACAGACGATGTGCGCATGGTCCTGCGAAGCCAGTGCATTGCGGTATTAGTGCGCACTCCACTGGGATTTATTGGACATTTTTCGAATACCACCAAAGATATCCATACCACCGAAAAGCCCGTCAAAAGGCGCTTCCCAGCCATTTCCAGAAAAGACTCCAAACGCAACAGACTGCAGCAGCGACAACGCAAAAGACACACTTTGTGGAATTGCGTGCATTTCGCAACAACCCGCTCTTGCCCAACGGCACAGTCCGCCAGGGCCTCCAGCGTGGGCCATGTGCGCGTGGTTTCACCGTGGTAGGCTCATACCCATGTTCAATCCATCCCAAGCCGATGTTCGCCGTTTCTTTTGCGCTGTGTATGCCAAGGCAAGGACCGGGCAGGCGCTGGAAGCTATTGAAACCATAGCAAGCCAGTGGCTGGACGAACACCCTGAATACCATGCCGACATGCTGGATGCAGAAGCTGCAGTAGCGCGCAATTACGACGCAGAAGCCGGCAAAACCAATCCGTTTCTACACCTTTCGATGCATTTATCGATCAGCGAGCAGTGCTCGATTGACCAGCCGCGCGGTATTCGGCAGTCGGTTGAATTGCTGACGCGCCGCCGCGACTCATTGCACGATGCCCACCACGAAACCATGGATTGCCTGGGTCAAATGCTATGGGAAAGCCAGCGGGCAGGCCGCCCTCCCGACGGTGCCGCCTACATCGACTGCGTACAGCGCCGCGCCACGCAAGACTGACCCGAGAGACGCAAAAAAGCCCGCTTACAGCGGGCTTTTTTATGGGATGGACTTGTTTAGCGAAAGCGCGACTGCGGCACGACCTTCAGATCGCCGTCCAACGAGTGCATATAGCTGGCCATCGCCTTGAGCTCCGCATTCGAAAACTGCTTGGCCACGCCGCCCATGATGGCGTTGGATCGCCCCACCAAGGCGTTGCCTTCGGTTTTGTACGACTTCAAGGCCACGAACAAGTAATCTGCGTGCTGGCCCGCAATCTTGGGATAGGTGGGGTCGATCGGCTTGGAGAAGTTGTCACCATGGCAAGAAACGCAGGCACCCTTGGTCAACAGTGCGGCCACCTGGGCACTGGGCACGGCAACGGGTTTGGCGGGCAACGCGGCCCCCTCGACCACACCACTGGCGCTGTAGTACGCCGCTACGTCGGCCATGTCCTGGTCGCTGAGCGAATCCGAGATACCGCGCATGGTGGGATGCTTGCGCTCGCCCTTTTTGTAGGCGTTGAGTGCCGAAATGATGTACTTGGCACCTTGTCCCGATATTTTGGGCACCTTGTGCACTTCGGGAAAGCTGGCCTGGTAGCCAACGATGCTATGGCAGCCGATGCACATATCCACCTTGGCGTGGCCTGCTTTGGCATCCCCCACGATGTCTTGGGCACTGGCCACATTGGCAATACCTGCTAGCGAAACAGCAGCAAACGCGAACACCGTGGTCAGTAATTTATTCATTTTTGCGCGCACAATCTGGGGAAAAATCAAGCCTACATTCAGCCCTGTTTAGCAGGCTTGCCATCAACCGCAGATTATATGCGGCCCCATATTCATCCCCCGCTCTTGTCCCACCACCATGAAGTTCCAAGGCTCCAACAACTACGTCGCCACCCAGGACCTGATGCTGGCCGTCAATGCCGCGGCCACCTTGAAACGCCCGCTGCTGGTCAAGGGCGAGCCCGGCACCGGCAAAACCATGCTGGCCGAGGAAGTGGCTGCCGCTTTAGGCATGCCACTGCTGCAATGGCACATCAAATCCACCACCAAGGCACAGCAGGGACTGTATGAATATGACGCGGTCAGCCGCTTGCGGGATTCGCAATTGGCCGGCATCGAAGATTCGGCGCGGGTTAAAGACATCCACAACTACATTGTCAAAGGCGTGCTGTGGCAGGCTTTTACCGCCGACGAACCGGTGGCGCTGCTGATCGACGAGATCGACAAGGCTGATATCGAGTTTCCCAATGACTTGTTGCGCGAAATCGACCGCATGGAGTTCTACTGCTACGAGACCCGCGAGCTGGTCCGAGCCAAGAACCGCCCGCTGGTGTTCATCACCTCCAACAACGAAAAAGAGCTGCCCGACGCTTTTTTGCGCCGCTGTTTCTTCCACTACATCAAATTTCCCGATGCCACCACGATGCAGCAAATTGTGGACGTGCACTTCCCCGGCCTTCAACGCGAGCTGCTGGCAGCGGCCATGAAAACGTTCTACGACATCCGCAACCTGCCCGGCCTGAAGAAAAAGCCCTCCACCTCGGAGCTGCTGGACTGGCTCAAGCTGCTGGTGGCCGAGGACATTTCGGCCGAAGCCTTGCACAGCCAGGACAACATGGTGTCGGTGCCACCACTAGTAGGTGCGCTGCTGAAAAACGAGCAGGATGTCAGCCTGTTTGAAAAACTGGTGTTCATGCAACGCCACCACCGATAGCTTGAACCAATGCTTATCGACTTCTTCTACACTCTGCGCTCCGCCAAACTGCCGGTTTCGGTAAAGGAGTATCTGAGCCTGCTGGAAGCGCTCAAGGTGGGAGTAGTAGGCCCCAACAGCGAAGATAGCTACAAGATCGACGATTTTTACTACTTAAGCCGCTGTACGCTGGTCAAAGACGAAAAGCACTACGACAAGTTCGACCAGGCCTTTGCTACGTATTTCAAAGGCGTGGAAGCAGTTACGGACTTCACCCAGGATATCCCCCTGGAATGGCTGCGCAAAAACCTGGAGCTCGAACTCAGCCCCGAAGAAAAGGCCAAAATCGAAAAAATGGGCTGGGACAAGCTCATGGAAACGCTCAAGAAACGCTTTGAAGAACAAAAAGACCGCCACGAAGGCGGCAGCAAATGGATCGGCACCGGCGGCACCAGCCCCTTTGGAGCCAATGGCTACAACCCCGAGGGCATCCGCATCGGCCAGGACAAGAGCCGCAACAAAAGTGCAGTGAAGGCGTGGGACCAGCGGGCCTACAAAGACTACGACGACAGCCAGGAGCTCGGCACACGGAACATCAAGGTGGCATTGCGCCGCCTGCGTAAATTTGCCCGCGAAGGCCATGCCGACGAACTGGACCTGGCCGATACCATCCGCTCTACTGCTGCCAACGCCGGTTATCTCGATATCAAAATGGTGCCGGAACGGCACAACAACGTCAAAGTGCTGCTATTGATGGATGTGGGCGGCAGCATGGACGAGCATGTACAGCGGGTGGAGGAGCTGTTCAGCGCCAGCAAAAGCGAGTTCAAGCACCTGGAGTTTTACTACTTCCACAACTGCGTCTACGACTTCATGTGGAAGCACAACCGCCGCCGCTACACCGAGAAATTCTCTACCTGGGACGTGATCCGCAAGTACAACAAAGACTACAAGTTGCTGTTCATCGGCGATGCGACCATGAGCCCCTATGAGATTTTGCAGCTCGGCGGCAGCGTGGAATACAGCAACGAAGAGGCCGGAGCCGTGTGGCTGCAGCGGCTCACCAACGCCTTCCCCAAGTTTGCCTGGATCAACCCCGAGCCCCAGGGCCTGTGGGAGTACCGCCAAAGCATTAGCATCGTCCAGCAGCTGGTGGGCCAACGCATGTTTCCCCTGACGCTGAAAGGTCTGGAAGACACCATGCGGCTGCTGTCGAAGTAAGCAATGCGCAGATTCGGCATGCGGGTGTGGGCTTGGTGCGGGCTGTTGTTACTGCCCGGGCTGCTGTGGGCACAAACTCCCGCCACTGCAGCGCCTGCGTTTGCCTTCGACCTGCAAGTCGTGGCCCCAGACAAAATCCGGGATCTGCTTCTAAAACACCTGGAACTGCAGCGTTATCGCAGCCTGACGGACCTGGACAGCACCGAACTGGCGCGGCTCATGCAGGCCGCCGAACGCAACGCGCATGACTTGCTGGCCACGCAAGGCTACTTTGCGGCCCAGGTTACGCTCAAGCTGACTCTGACCCCTCAGAGCACCAGCGCCCCGCGCGACATCACCATCACCGCGGAGCCAGGTGAACCGGTCCGCATCCAGGCAGTGCAGGTGGACTTCACCGGCCCGATCGCCAACGACCCGGCGGACGCATCGCTGCGCGACACCATCCGCAGCGACTGGTCGCTGGGCCCCGGCACGCCGTTTACCCAGGATGCCTGGGACGATGCCAAGACCCAGGCCCTGCGCAACCTCACGGTGCAGCGCTTTCCCACGGGTGAGATCCGCAACAGCCTGGCCGATATCGACCCCGACACGCAAACTGCCCAGCTCAACGTCACCCTGGCATCCGGCCCAGCCTACCGGTTTGGCCCGCTGGACCTGCGGGGCCTGCAGCGCTACGGCCCAGAGTTGGTCAGCCGCCTGGCCCAGTTGCCCACCGGGGCCGATTACAGCCAGGCGCAACTGCTGCAAACCCAGCAACGGCTGGCCGACAGCGGCTACTTCGACTCGGTATTTTTGACCCTGGACACCAGCGGCGACCCGCAGGCGGCCCCGGTGGTAGCCCAACTGCGCGAGGCCAAACTGCAAAAACTGGTGCTGGGCGTGGGCTTCAGCACCGACAGCGGGCCGCGCCTGTCGGCCGAGCACACCCACCACCAGTTGCCCTGGCTGCAATGGCGCGCTATCTCCAAGCTCAGCCTGGACAAAGACACCCAAACCCTGGGCACCGAGCTCACCGCCCCACCCGATGCCAGCAACTGGCGCTGGGTGACCTCGGCCCAGGTACAGCACCAGAAGCTGAGTGAAACAGTCACCCGCAGCCAACGCCTGCGGGCCGGGCGCACCCAGGGCAACGACCACATCGACCGCAACATCTACCTGCAATTCGACCACGCGCTGACCACCAGCGGCACCGACCCCACGGTGGCATCCAGCGCCATCAGCGCCAACTACGCCTGGACGCAGCGTAACTTTGACGATATCCGCACCCCTACCCAGGGCTACGGCGTGGCCGTGGAGCTGGGTGGCGGCTTCACCCTGGGAGGCAACCGCCAGCCCTACACCCGCAGCCTGGCACGTTGGCTGGGCTATGTACCCCTGGGCAAACTGCTGCCCGGTGATGGCCTATTCATGCGCGCGGGCCGCCTGGCGCTGCGGGCCGAAGTGGGTGCCGTGGTGGCCAAGGCCGACGCAAATGTGCCCAGCACCCAGCAGTTCCTGACCGGTGGCGACACCACCGTGCGCGGCTACGGCTACCAGGAAATCGGCGTGGCGGGCAGCAGCGGATCGGTCACCGCCGGGCGCTATATGGCCTCGGGCAGCTTTGAATGGCAGCGGCCCATCGTCCTCAACGGCAAGGCCAGCCCTTGGGAGACGGCACTGTTCGTTGATGCCGGGGCCGTCGCCAATACCGTGGGGGCCCTGGAAGCCAAGGTGGGCGTGGGCGGCGGCATTCGCTGGCGCAGCCCCGTGGGGCCGGTGCAGATGGACATCGCCTATGGCCTGGCCAGCCGCAAGGCTCGCCTGCACATGAGCGTAGGGTTCAGCTTTTGAGTACCGAAGCAGCCCCATCCACCCAGCGGCGCTGGATGCCCTCTGGCAAACGCCTGCTGTGGCTGCTGTGCGCGCCGCTGCTGGTACTGGCTGCACTGGCTGCGGTGGTGGGCGCGCTCTGGGTCTGGCTGGGGACCGACACCTCGCTGGCCACCACACTGGCCCGCGCCGCCGCCTACCTCCCCGCAGGCCACACGCTGGAGGCCCGCGGCGTGACCGGCTCGGTCCGCCAGGGTGGCCACATCGGCAGCCTGGCCTACCGCAGCCCCAGCCTCCAGGTGGATGCCCAGGACATCGCCGTGGACTGGCGGCTCGACCGGCTGCTGCAGCGAGAACTACAGCTGGGCAAGCTGCACATCGCCCAGCTCAGCATTGCGCAAACCCCGTCTACCGAACCCACGGCGCTACCCACCGAGATCGTGCTGCCCCTGCAGGTAGACCTGCCCTTCGAGATTGCCGACCTGCGCTGGCAAGGCCCACCGCCGCTGCAACTGTCGCAGATAGCCGGCCACTACCGCTATGACGGCACGCAGCACCAGCTCAGCGTCAGCAGCGTCCAGGTTGCTTCAGGCCAGTACGCAGGGCAGGCCACCCTGCTGGCCCGCAGCTCGCTCACGCTGCAAGCCGCCGTACAAGGCCGCGTGGACACCACCCTGCCCGGCAACACCCGCCCCACCACCATCACGGCCACCGCGTCCGCCAGCGGAGCCTTGGCCGGGCAAGATGCACTGCTGGACATCCAGGCCCAGCTCACGCCCGCCACCCCCAAGGCCTTGCAGGCCACACTGGCCGCACAAATCCACCCCTGGGCGGCGCAGCCGGTGCACCAGGCCGATGCCACGTTCCAACAACTCAATCTGGCCGACCTGTGGCCTGACGCACCGCACACCCTGCTCAGCGGCAGCGCCCACGTGCGGCCTGATCCTCTACCTACTGGCAACGCCTGGCGCGCCGAGGCCAACATCGACAACCGCCTCAGCGGTCCCTGGGACAAAAACCGCATCCCGCTGGACCACGCCAACACCCGGCTGCAGTACCAACAAGGTGCCTGGGTCATCGAGTCGCTGAGCGCCCAGCTCGGCAAAGGCGATGTGCAACTCCAGGGCCGCTGGACAGGCGCGGGCGCCACCGACTGGACGGCCGAGGCCAAGCTCTTGCGCATCAACCCCGCCGCCCTGCACACCCGCATGGCACCTGCTTTACTGGACGGTCGGGTCACCGCCAGCAGCACCACCGCCGCCATCCACTTCGATGCCGCCCTGCAGCCATCGGCCAAAGCGCCCGCCATTGCCGCCTTGCAAGGCCTGCGCATCCAGACGGCCCAGGCCACAGGCCGATGGGCTGCAGGCACCCTGAGCCTGTCGGCCCTGAAACTGCAAACCGACGACGCACTGCTGCAAGGCCAACTGGACCTGACCCTGGCCACCCGCGCCGCCAAAGGCCAACTGCAGCTGAGCCTGCCCGGTGCGCAGGCCGATGTACAAGGCCAGATCAGCGCGTCACAAGGTGCGGGCGACTTTGCCCTGCGCGTGCCCGACGCAGGCAAGGCTACCCGTTGGCTGGCCCGCCTGCCCGGTGTGGCGGCCAGCCTGCCCGGCACCATCCTGGGCCAGGCCGAGCTGACCGGGCGCTGGACCGGTGGCTGGGCCAATGCCCTCTCTACGGCACCGGTGAAGGCGGGCACGCCCCCTTTCCAACTCAACGCCCAACTGGCCGTACCAACCCTGGAAGTACGCCCCGCCACCGGCAACCCCATCCGCCTGAACAAGCTGCAGCTGGATGCGTCCGGCAGCCTGGGTGCGCTGGACGTTGCCCTGCAAGGTGAGCTGGCCACCGGCACCCAGCGCGCCAGCCTCAGCACCCGTGCCACCGGCGGCCTGGGCACC
Organism: Rhodoferax sp. LS1P39; assembly: GCF_056521425.1. Taxonomy (NCBI): domain Bacteria; kingdom Pseudomonadati; phylum Pseudomonadota; class Betaproteobacteria; order Burkholderiales; family Comamonadaceae; genus Rhodoferax; species Rhodoferax sp. LS1P39. The sequence continues at coordinate 709,169 of NZ_JBWMAV010000001.1, forward strand.
GCCAACCAGTGGCGGGCCCGCATCACCAGCCTGGCCCTGGAAATGCAGGACAGCACCCGCCCCGGGCCCTGGATGCTGCAGCTGGACCAAGCCCTGGCGCTCAAGGGCACCCGCACCTCGCTGGATGCAGCCGCAGGCAGTGCCAGCGTCAAAGGCCCGGTCCCCGGCAGCGTGCGCATTGCCTGGCAGCCCGTGGCATGGTCGCGCAACGGCACCCAGACCCTGCTGCGCACCCAGGGCACGCTGCAAGGCCTGCCCATGGGCTGGCTGGAAACCCTGGCCGCGGGTAACGGGCAACTGGCCCAGCTGGGCCTCAAAGGCGATCTGCTGCTGGACGGCGACTGGAACGTGCAGTCCGCCCAAACCCTGCAGGTCAGCGCCAACCTGTACCAAAAAAGCGGCGACCTGCAACTGCTGACCGGCGACGATGCCGCCAACGGCACACCCAACACCATCAGCGCAGGCATCCGCACCGCCCGCATCGGCCTGCGCACCGACGGCAACAAGCTCAGCGCCAGCTTGCGCTGGGACAGCGAACGCGCAGGCCAGGCCGAGGCCGAGCTGAGCACCCAGGTGCGCCAAACCGACGGCACCTGGCTCTGGCCCGCCGACGCACCGCTCAACGGCACGGTGCGCGCATCGCTGCCCCGGGTCGGCATCTGGTCGGTGCTGGCACCGCCCGGCTGGCGGCTGCGCGGCACGCTGGCCGCCAACGCCACCCTCAGCGGCACCCGCCTGGCACCTCTGTGGACCGGCACGCTGCAGGCCGACGACCTGGCGCTGCGCTCGGTGGTCGAGGGCATCGAGCTGCGCGATGGCCGCCTGCGTGCCAGCCTGGACGGCCAGCGCCTGAACATCACCGAATTCAGCCTGCGCGGTGCCCCCAGCGCCACCAACACCGCGGCCAACACCACCACGGCCCCGCCCAGCGGCGACGGCGGCAGCCTCAGCGCCACTGGCAACGTGCGCTGGAACAACACCGCCCCGGCAGGCATCCAGATGGACATCCAGGCCCGGGCCAAAACCTTGCGCATCTCCGCCCGCGCCGACCGCCGCCTCACCGTATCCGGTAACCTGCAAGCCACCCTGGCACAGGGCAAACTGGCGCTGCAAGGCGCGCTGCGGGCCGACCAGGCCTTGTTCATCCTGCCCGACGAGACCGCACCCACACTCGGAAGCGATGTGGTAGTGCGCAAACGCAGCGCCACCCTACCCACCCCATCCACCACCACACAGCCCACCGCCGTGCCCGTGGCAAACACCAACACCCCCGAAGTCAACATCACGCTGGACCTGGGCGACGATTTCCACTTGGTCGGCCGGGGCCTGGACACCCGCCTCACCGGCAAGCTCGTGTTGCGCGCGGGCCCCACCCTGGCCGGGCCACGCATCACCGGCGAACTGCGCACCGCGCGCGGCAGCTACAAGGCTTACGGCCAGGCGCTGGACATCGAAGAAGGCATCCTGCGTTTCAGTGGCCGCTATGACAACCCGTCGCTCGACGTGCTGGCCATCCGGCCCAACCTCAGCGTGCGCGTCGGCGTGCAGATCAACGGCACCGCGCTGTCGCCCAACATCCGCCTGTACTCCGACTCCGACCTGTCCGATGCGGAAAAGCTGGCCTGGCTGGTGCTGGGCCGCAGCGCCGCCAACGGTGGGGCCGAAGGTGCCGTGCTGCAACAGGCCGCGCTGGCCTTGCTGGGCGGCAACGGCAAAGGCCTGTCGGGTGGGCTGGCCTCGGCCCTGGGCCTGGACGAATTGTCGCTCAGCGGCACCGGCAGCAACGCCGACGGCACCACCAGCGCCGCCGCCGTCACCTTCGGCAAGCGCCTGTCGCGTAATTTTTACGTGGCCTACGAGCACAGCCTGGCGGGCACACTGGGCACGCTGTACATCTTCTACGACCTGAGCAAGCGCTTCACCCTGCGTGGCCAAACCGGCGAGCAAAGCGCCATCGACCTCATCTTCACCTTGCAATACGACTAAGCGCGGCTAGAAAAACGGCCCGGCGCAGGCCCTACAATCCGCCCTCCCCCTTGTAGTTCAATGGATAGAACGAGTGCCTCCTAAGTGCTAAATACAGGTTCGATTCCTGTCGAGGGGACCAACTCTCCTGCTGTACAGGCACCCACCGATTTATAAAAAATCGGCACTCTGCGCTTATCCAATGGGCGTGGCAAGCTCTCATTTCAATAGCAACGGCAATCCACCGAAGCCACCGACCTGGAGACCCCCTGTATGGCCGAATTCACCGCCACCGTGGTCTGGCAGCGTGCCACCGACCCGCCAGAGCCCTTTACCGACCAGCGCTACAGCCGCCGCCATGCCTGGCAATTCGACGGCGGCTTGGCGGTGCCTGCCTCGTCCTCGCCGCATTCCGTACCGCTGCCGTTCTCGGACCCGGCGGCGGTAGACCCCGAAGAAGCGTTTGTGGCGGCGCTCTCCAGCTGCCACATGCTGTGGTTTCTGCACCTGGCGGCCAAGGCGGGCTGGGTGGTGGACCACTACGCCGATGCAGCCGTGGGCCAGATGGGCCGCAACGCGGCAGGCCGCATGGCCATGACCCAGGTGCTGCTGCGCCCCCATGTGCAATTCGCGCCAGGCCACGCGCCCACCCGCACCGCACTAGAACAACTGCACCACGCCGCGCACGATGCCTGCTACATCGCCAATTCGGTCACCACCGAAGTGGTGTGCGAACCCGTCTGACAAACCGCATGACCTACCTGCCCAAGCACTTCGAAGAAACCGACCCCGCCACCCTGCACACGCTGGTGCGCGCCCACCCGCTGGCCACCTGGGTGGTGCCGCAGACGGATGGCGAGCTGCTGGTCAACCACATCCCGTTTCTGCTGGATGCCGACCGAGGCCCTCACGGCACGCTGGTCGGCCATGTGGCGCGGGCCAACCCGGTTTGGCGGGCGCTGGGCGCTGCTGCCACGGTGGCGGTATTCCAGGGGCCCGAGGCCTATGTGTCGCCGTCCTGGTACCCCAGCAAGCCGGTGCACGGCAAGGTCGTGCCCACCTGGAATTACGCCGTGGTGCACGCCCACGGCATCGCCCGGGTGTTTGACGACCGAGAGCAGTTACGGGCCCTGGTGACGCGGCTCACCACCCGGCACGAAGCCGCCCTGCCCCTCCCCTGGCAGGTGGCCGATGCACCGGCTGCTTACATCGACACCATGCTGGGTGCTATCGTCGGCATCGAGATCCCGGTGCAGCTCTGGGTGGGCAAGTGGAAAGTCAGCCAGAACCGCACGGAAGACGACCGGCTGGGTGTGGCAGCAGGCTTGCAGGCGCGGGGCACAGCGCAGGCGGAGTCAATGGCGGTGCTGGTGCGAAATGCAGCAGATTCAAAAAGCAAATGAAATAAGGCTCTTGTGCTTACTCTATAAGCATTGTTAGCTATCTATTTGGTAGCTCTTCATGCGGGTAAGCCTGCCGCCAGGCTGCGGTACACGGCCTCGGTTTCCTCGCAGGTTCTGCGCCACGAAAACTGCTGCTGGCGCTGCTGACCCAGCGCGACCAGCTCTGCACGCCGTCCGGGCTGGTACAGAACCTCCGTCATGGCCGCATGCACCGACTGCGCATCCTTGGGCTCGAAATACACCGCGGCATCGCCCGCAATCTCTGGCAGCGAGCCCGCGTGGGCCAGTACCGCCGGACAGGCGTTGCTGAACGCCTCTAGCACGGGTATACCAAATCCTTCATACAAAGACGGAAACACAAAAGCCAGGGCCCGCTGGTACAGCAACGCCAGTTCGGTGTCACTTGCGGCATGCTGGTGCACCCTGTCGGCAATACCGTGGGTTTCAAAGAAGATTTTTTCATTTTTATGAAAAGGACCACCGGTGCAAAAAATATGCAAAGTCGGGTCCGCGTCCATCAAAGCGCGCATGCTGTTAATGAAAAAATAGAAATTCTTGTAAATCGTGCGGGCACCTACAAACAAGATATAGCGTTCTGGCAATGCCGCGGTCAAGGGCGACGTAGTTACCCCACCCGCAACTGCGCGCATGGAGGTCGCCAAATGCGTTATCGCTATTTTGTCGGGTGCAACTCCGAAAAATCGGATCAAATCTTTTTTTGTGCATTCAGAGATAGCCACGATCTTGTGTGCCATTTTGGCCAAACCTCTTTTTTGCTCAGACACCTTGTCTGCCAAACTGAAGCATTCCGGGTATATCTCATGGATCATGTCATACACTGTCAGCACAAATGGCTTTTCACCCATGTAAGGCAAGAAATAATCATCGTAGTAGGTAGGATGGAATACATCAAAATCCTTCTTTTTCAACGCTTCGATTGACAAGGACTTATTTACTGCATCTGTTTCAATAGGTTTTTTTATTTTATTTCGCGCAGAATATAAATTCCATTTTCCCTTGAAATCACGTCCTGGTATAAAATTCTCATAGGCACCTGGATCATCGTTGGCCTTATGGGAAAAAATAGATTTTCTAAGATATTCATTTTTCGAATACATCAGTGATACATCTACCTTGGCATCTCCATTCTGACTCAAGCCCTCCATGATTTCGCAGAAATAACGAGAAATTCCACCAAATTTCTGCTGTTCAAAAATCTGGTGGTCGTATAGTATTTTCATGGCAATTTGATTAAAAGCTAATGCGCAAATAGAAAACTATGCCGCAGCCATGGCCGCCACTACATCGGGCATGAGTTTTTGGGCCTTCCAGCCTAAAACACGCTCTGCTTTAGAGGGATCACCTGCAATCAACAACGGATCTGTAGGACGTAACAAATGCGAGGCCTGCTCCACATGCTCTCGCCAATCCAGTTCAAAATGCATAAATGCCAAAGACACAAACTCTTCCAGTGAATGCGTGACTCCGGTTGCAATCACATAGTCTTGCGCCGTGTCGTTTTGCAAAATTCGCCACATGGCATCCACATATTCGGGCGCCCACCCCCAATCCCGCTGAATATCCAAACGTCCTAACTGAAGTTTTTCATCAGACCCTTGGGCAATACGCCGTGCGGTACTGATTATTTTTTGGGTAACAAACCGCGCAGGCCGCAAAGGTGATTCGTGGTTGAACAAAATACCCGTGCAAGCATGAATGCCATAGGCGTTGCGATAATTGTCCAGCAGCCAATGGGCCGACGCTTTGGCCACTGCATACGGACTACTGGGCTTGAAAGGTGTTTCCTCATTAGCCAACTGGCCATGGGTATCGCCAAAGCATTCACTGGAACCCGCATGGTAAAAGCGGATCGGATAATCCATCAATCGACAGGCCTCCAACACATTGAGCACACCAACCACCGTACTCTGTATAGTTTCTGCTGGTTGCTCAAATGAAAGCCCCACAGAAGACTGGCCGGCAAGATAATAAATTTCGTCCGGCTGGCTTTGCCGGACAGCCATAAATACCGACCGAAAATCCCCAGGCACCAGGGAAAGCGTTTGGATCGACCCTGCAATTCCCAATGACACCAAATTGCGAAAACTGGCCCCTTGCACGTCCCGGGAGGTACCCCATACGGTGTAACCCTTTCCCAGGAGGAACTGGGCGAGATATCCGCCGTCCTGCCCCGCCACGCCACATATCAGAGCTGTTTTACTTTGGGGTGATTTCATACAGTTTTTTATATTTTGTTACTAAATTTAACGATAGAATATCATAGACCAGGCTTCGGTACAAGTCGATGCTACTTTTATAGCGCCTGGATGTGACCGCATGAAATTAAACAGCCATTTAACACCTCTTGAAAAATGCAAAAAACTGCATCACCAAAAGTTTCCATAATTATGCCCGTGTTCAACACAGGGAAATATCTGAACGAGGCCATTCAATCGGTACTGGAACAGCAACCCAGCATGGATTGCGAGGTTCCTACTTTTGAACTGGTGGTGGTAGACGACCACAGTACCGATCCGTATACGCTTGAGATTTTGCAGATTTTTTCCAATGCCGATCCGCGCGTCACAGTACTCAAAAATCAAAGATCAAAAGGTGCTGCCGGCGCCCGCAATACCGGCATTGTTCACTCCCAAGGGGAATGGATTGGATTTCTTGATTCAGATGACATATTAACCCCTCAGTCGCTTATATCACGCTGGCATGCCATTCTGAAAAATCCCGAAATTGAATGGATTGGAGCCAAATTCAAACTATTGAAACCTAAAACAGATGCCTCTGGTGTTCCATTTTTCGAAACAGCCAAAGAACTGATCGCCCATATTCCACCCAACAGTTTGCCTGCCACAGCAAAACGACTGCAAAGGCCAGTAGAAGATTTTTCCAAGAGTTGCATGATTGGCATCATGACTGTGCTGATTAAGCGAGAGCTTATTACTGGAAAAGGCATGTTCAACGAGAAACTGCGCCGCGCCGAAGATTACCATTTATGGTTTCAATGCGCGTTTCAGCATGATCTGTGGATACTGGATGCCGATATTGCCTTTTACCGCATCCATTCCGCCAGCCTGACCCATGGCGATGCGCCAAAGTTACTGCATGAAGATGCCATGATCGAGTTGCTGTTGAAAGACCCGCTAGGTATGGCGCACAAAGAGTTGCTGCTTAAGCGTTTTGATCTTGTCATGCAAGACAATTGTTACTTTTATCGCGGTAAACGGCGATTTGGAACCGCCTTGCGCAACACATTACAATGGCTTACAAAACGGCCCGGCAATCCTGCGGCCTGGAAAGAGTTGCTTGCCTGCTGTCTCAGGGTTGCCTGAGTCACTCCATTTGACAAACGCCCCCTGGATCAAGGATCACCTGATGGGAAAAGAAGTTCTGGTGTCGGCGATTGTGTCCACCTACCGTTCCGAGCGGTTTATGCGCCATTGCCTGGAAGACTTGGAACGCCAGACCATCGCAGACCAGTTGGAAATTATCGTTATTGACAGTTGCTCGCCTGAAAATGAAGGCGACATCGTCAGAGATTTCCAAAGCCGCTACAGCAATATCGTGTACCTGCGCACCGACCAGCGCGAAGGGCTTTACACCGCCTGGAACCGCGCCATAGCCATGGCCAAAGGCAAGTATTTGACCAATGCCAATACCGATGACCGCCACCACCCCAGCGCATTTGAGAGGTTGGTAAAGCAATTGGATGACGCACCCGAGTGCGTTCTGGCCTACCACGACCAATTCACCAGCACGATTGAGAACGAGTGCTTTGAAGCCTGTGCTGCCCGCAATCCCCGGCAATTCAAACTGCCTGATTTTTCGCATGACACGCTGATTCTGGGCTGCCTGACGGGTTCGCAGCCAATGTGGCGCAGGAGCGTGCATGCCGAGCATGGGGTGTTCAGCGAGGAATACCGGATCGCTGCAGATTTTGAGTTCTGGATGCGGATTGCGCAGACGCATCCCTTCGTCCATATTGCCGAGCCATTGGGCGTTTTCTACGATTCTCCGAACACTTTATCGGGTGCGAATAACCGGTTTGCCGTAGATAAGGAAACCCTGGATGTGCAGTTGGTGTATCTCGACCGCGCCCCCTGGAATAAAAACCCCAAAAATCGCACCCGGCTGGCACAAACGGTATTTGCCATCGGTTACCACTATGTAGAAAAGCTGCAGGATCTGACCAAGGCCAAGCTGTTTCTATGGACGGCGTGGAAGCTGGACATCACCAACCTGCATCTGGCCAAGACGTTCCTGCTGCGCGGCGTTCTCAAAAGCCAACATGGCCTGAAAGCCTGAAAGCCCGAAGGGCTCAGGGCTGTCGCAACTGTTCCACGGTGCGCTGCAAATCCTGCGCCCAGGTGCGGCGGTCGCGGCCCTCGGCGCGTTCGGGTAGGCCAAAACACACTTCGGCCCCCAAGTCGTTGGCTCCTAGCGTGCGCCACAGCGACCCCAGCAGGGTCTCGTCCCCCACAAAACTGGGCGCGAAGTGCAAGGCCCCGGTGTGCACATCTACAAAGCGCAAGGCCAGTGGCAGCACCGGCACATCGGCCGATATCGCTGCCTGCAGCAGATTGGCGTGAAACGGCAGCATGGCGCGGCCATCGCCCGTGGTGCCTTCGGGGAACACGGCGACGACCTCGCCCGCCTGTAGCCGCTCGGCCATGTGGTGGACCACGCGCATCGCGTCGCGGCGGGATTCGCGCTCGATGTACAGCGTGCCCGCGCCGGTGGCTAGCGTGCCGACAATGGGCCAGTGCTTGACATCGGCTTTGGACACAAACCGGCAGTAGCCCGCCGCATGGATAACCGCAATGTCCAGCCACGAAATGTGGTTGGCCACCAGCAGCAAGGGGCCCTGGGCCGGGGGCGTGCCCTGCACCCGCAGCGTGATGCCCAACACCTTGAGCACCTGCAGCGACCAGGCCTGCACCCGTTGGCCGCGTGCGGCATCGTCCATCTGGGGAAAGTGGCGGCGGATGGTCCACCAGCCTACGGCGATGTGCCGCACCAGGTGGAGCAGCTTGGCCAGGACGCGAAATAGTCGCATGAAATTTATAAGAAATAGGCCGCCAGCGCTTATTCCGTAAGCACGAGCAGCTATTTATTTGATAGTTAAACCAGGCGGGCCTCAAAGGCCACGTGCCCGGCCACTACCGCGCAACGCACCCGGCCCGGCAGCTCGTAGCCCGAGAACGGCGTGTGCTTGCCCTGGCTGCGCAGGCTGTCGGCGGTGACGGTCCAGCGGGCCGCAGGGTCGTAGACGCAGACGTCGGCCACGCCGCCCACCACCAACTGGCCCACGCTGGCTTGCAGCGTACCCAGGCTGGTGCCCAGCACGGCGGCGGGGGCGCTGGTGACGGTGGCCAGCGCGCGGTGCAGGGGCACGCCATCGTCTTCGCTCCACTTCAAGGCCAGGCTGAGCAGCAACTCCAGGCCGGTGGCACCCGGCTCGGCTTCGGCAAACGGCAGGGCTTTGGCATCGGCCTCGACCGGCGTGTGGTCGGACACCAGCGCGTCGATGGTGCCGTCGGCCAGGGCGGCGCGCAGGGCATCGCGGTCCCGCTGCTGGCGCAGGGGCGGGGTCAGGCGGGCGCGGCTGTCGAAGTAGCCGATGTCGGTGTCGGTCAAATGCAGCGAGTTGATGCTGACGTCGCAGGTCACGCGCAGGCCGTCTTTCTTGGCCTGGCGCACCAGGGCGATGCCTGCGGCGCTGCTGATGCGGCACAGGTGGACGCGCGCGCCGGTGGTCTTGAGCAGCTCGAAAATGGTGTGCAGCGCAATGGTTTCTGCGGCCACCGGCACGCCGCCCAGGCCCATGCGGGTGGCCAGCGCGCCGCTGGCGGCCACGCCCTTGCCCAGGTGCAGCTCTTGCGGGCGCAGCCAGACGGGGTAGTCGAAGGTGGCGGCGTATTGCAGCGCGCGCTGCAACACCTGGGTGTTGCCCAGCGGCACTTCGGCCTGGCCGAAGCCGATACAGCCCGCGCCGGTGAGCTCGACCATCTCGGTCAACACCTCGCCCTGCAAGCCCCGGGTGAGCGCGCCCAACGGGAACAGGCGCGCCTGGTGGTTCTTTTTGGCGCGGAACTTCAGCATCTGCACCAGGCCGGGCTCGTCCAGCACGGGGTCGGTGTCGGGCGGGCAGACCAGGCTGGTCACGCCACCTGCCGCTGCCGCCGCCATTTCAGACTCCATCATGCCTTCGTGCTCATAGCCAGGCTCGCGCAGGCGGGCGCACAGGTCCACCAAGCCGGGCAGCACGATGCAGCCACTGGCATCGACCACGCGGTCGGGCGTGAAGTCGGGCAGATCGCGGCCCATGGCAATGATGCGGCCCGTGGCGATGGCGATGGGGCCGGTGGTGTCCAGGCCGCTGGCGGGGTCGATGATGCGACCGTGTTGGATCAGGGTTTTCATATTTTTATACCAAATAGGGCTCTAGCGCTTATTGAAAAAGCGCAAGCAGCTATTGATTGCATAGCAACCACGGTCAAGCTTCGTTGCCTGCGACGATGCCCATCACCGCCATGCGCACGGCGATGCCGAAGGTCACCTGCGGCAGGATCACGGCCTGCTTGCCGTCGACCACGGCAGAGTCGATTTCCACGCCCCGGTTGATCGGGCCGGGGTGCATCACGATGGCATCGGGCTTGGCCAGAGCGAGCTTTTCCGGTGTCAGGCCGAAGCTGCGGAAATACTCCTGGCTGGACGGCAGCAGCGCGCCGCTCATGCGCTCGTTTTGCAGGCGCAGCATGATGACCACGTCGCAATTCTTGATGCCCTCTTCCAGCGTGTGGCAGACGCGCACGCCCATCTGCGCCATGTCGGCCGGCACCAGGGTTTTGGGGCCGACCACGCGCACTTCGGCGCAGCCCAGGGTAGTGAGCGCGTGGATGTCGGAGCGGGCCACGCGGGAGTGCAGCACGTCGCCGACGATAGCCACGGTGAGGTTGCTGAAGTCTTTTTTGTAGTGCCGGATGGTGTACATGTCCAGCAGACCCTGGGTCGGGTGGGCGTGGCGGCCATCGCCTGCGTTCACCACGTGCACGTGGGGTGCCACGTGCTGGGCGATCAGGTAGGGCGCACCGGATTCGCTGTGCCGCACCACAAAGATGTCGGCGGCCATGGCGCTGAGGTTGGCGATGGTGTCCAGCAGCGACTCGCCCTTGGCGGCGCTGGAGCGGGCAATGTCGAGGTTGATCACATCCGCGCTCAGGCGCTTGGCCGCAATGTCGAAGGTGGTGCGGGTGCGGGTGGAGTTCTCGAAGAACAGGTTGAACACGCTTTTGCCGCGCAGCAAGGGCACTTTTTTGACCTCGCGGTCGTTCACGCTGACGAAATTGGCGGCGGTGTCCAGAATCTGCGTCAGGATGTCTTTGGGCAGGCCTTCGGTGGACAGCAGGTGGACCAGCTCGCCGTGCTTGTTGAGTTGGGGGTTGTTGCGTTTGTAGAGCATCTTGTCAGCCTTCTACGTTGAAACTGAAGGCACCGGTGGCGCTGCGCGCCAATTCGAGCTTCTGGGTGGCGGGCAGCGCCACGCGGGCAGCGGCAAAGTCGGGATGGATAGGGAGTTCGCGCCCGCCACGGTCCACCAGCACAGCCAGCTTGACTTTGGTCGGGCGGCCATAGTCGAACAACTCGTTGACCACGGCGCGGATGGTGCGGCCGGTGTAGAGCACGTCGTCCAGCAGGATGATGTCGGCCCCATTCACGTCAAAGTCCAGCGCGGTCTGCCCGCCACTGCCCGACACCATGCCGCGCTGCGAGAAATCGTCGCGGTGCATGGCGGATGAGATCACGCCGGGCTTGCCGGGCAGTTGCAGGTCGGCCTGCAGGCGCTCGGCCAGCCAGGCCCCGCCGGAGGTGATGCCGACCAGGCGGGTGTCGGCATTCAGCAAGGCTTTGACACCCTTGAGTAATTCAAGGTAAAGGGCCTCGGCGTTCAGCATGAGTGTGCTCACGGGATACTCCTCAAAAATTGTTCCAGGATGATGCAGGCGGCTGCGGCATCTGCGTCTTTTGCGCCCATCTCCAGCGCTTCTGTGGTGCTATAGCGCTCATCTACCTCGAAAACCGGCAGATTGAAGCGCCCGCGCAACTGGCGGGCAAACTTTTGCGCACGCCGGGTGTTGTCGTGGGCCGCGCCGTCGGGGTGGAAGGGCACGCCGATCACCAAGGCATCGGGCTGCCATTCCTTGACACGGGCGGCGATGGGGATGAAACGGGCATCGCCCTCGGCAGTGATGGTGCCCTGCGGCGTGGCGGTGCGGGTCAGGCGGTTGCCGACGGCAACGCCGGTGCGCTTTTGGCCATAGTCGAAGGCCAGGAAGGATTGCAAATGTGCGGGGACGGGCTCCGTCATGCGTGGCCCGCTTCGGGCGAGAGCATCCACGACTGCAAACCCAGCAGCAGCAAAGCCTGGTCGTAACGCTCGGCCACCGGGGTGTCGAAGATCACGCCCAGGTCGGCTTCTACCGTGAGCCAGCTGTTTTCGCCCAGCTCGGCTTCCAGCTGGCCCTCGCCCCAGGCCGAATAGCCCAGGGACACCAGCACCCGGCGCGGCCCGGCCCCGGTGGACAGGGCTTCGAGCACGTCTTTGGAGGTGGTCATCTCCAGCCCACCGGGGATGGCCATGGTGGAGGCGTAGACGGATTCCGAGGGGTCGATATCGGTGCCGATAAAGGCCTCGTGCAGCACAAAGCCGCGCTCGGTCTGCACCGGGCCGCCCTGGAACACCGGGCTATCGCTCAGGTCGGCGCGCCGCAGCGGCAGCTCGACCTTGTCGAACAGGCTTTTCAGGCTGATGTCGCTGGGTTTGTTGATCACCAGGCCCATGGCACCGCGCGGGCTGTGTTCGCACAGGTAAACCACGCTTTTGGCGAAGGCTTCGTCCTCCAGACCAGGCATCGCAATCAAAAAGTGATGCGTCAGGTTCATGGGGGCAGTGTCGGTGGTCATCCGGCGATTTTAAGGGTTCAATCGGCATAGAAATGCACGGGCTGTAAAGCGACAAATTTGACGCAATCCGACGGAATGTCGAATTTGAACAAGTGTGCGTCTGCGAGGCGCAAGGTGACACACGGGCGACATCCAACAATGCAGCCAGATTCATTGGACCCCCACGAGAGCACTATGCGCGGCCAAAACTACTCCCTCTGGAGCCTGCTCAAGCACGGCTTTAAAAACCACCAAACCTGGGAACCCGCCTGGGAACGGGTGGCCTTGAAACCTTCCTACGACGTGGTCATCGTCGGCGGTGGCGGGCACGGCCTGGCCACAGCCTACTACCTGGCCAAGAACCACCCTGAGGTGGGCAAGATCGCAGTGCTGGAAAAAGGCTACCTCGGCGGCGGCAACACCGCCCGCAACACCACCATCGTGCGCTCCAACTACCTGTGGGACGAGTCGGCGGCGATTTACGAGCATTCGCTGAAGCTCTGGGAAGGCCTGACCGAAGACCTGAACTTCAACGTCATGTTCAGCCAGCGCGGCGTGTTCAACCTGGGCCACACCCTGCAAGACATGCGCGACATCGAGCGCCGGGTCAATGCCAACGCCCTGCAAGGCGTGGATGCCCACGTGCTGAACGCACAAGAAGTCAAAGAAAAAATCCCCCAGCTCGACTGCAGCCGCAGCCGCCGCTTCCCCGTATTGGGTGCCAGCTGGCAGCCCCGTGCCGGTGTGGCCCACCACGATGCAGTAGCCCGGGGCTTTGCCCGCGCCGCCAGTCGCCTGGGTGTGGACCTGATCGAAGGCTGCGAAGTCACCGGCATGGACATCCAGAACGGCCAGATCCGAGGCCTGCAAACCAACCTGGGTGCCATCAAGACCGAACGCGTGGGTTGCGTGGCCGCGGGTCACTCCTCGGTGCTGGCCAAGATGGCCGGGCTGCGCATGCCGCTGGAAAGCCACCCGCTGCAGGCCTTTGTGTCTGAATCCATGCAGCGCGTGATCGACACCGTGATCATGTCCAACGCGGTGCACGGCTACCTGAGCCAGTCCGACAAGGGCGAGTTGGTGATCGGCGCAGGCATCGACAGCTACCTGGGCTACGGCCAGCGCGGCAGCCCGCACGTGATCGAACACACCGCCGCCGCCATCATCGAACTGTTCCCGCAGTTCTCGCGCGTGCGCATGAACCGCCAGTGGGGCGGGATTGTGGACGTGACCCCGGATGCCTGCCCGATCATCTCCAAGACCGCCGTGCAAGGCCTGTTCTTCAACTGCGGTTGGGGTACCGGCGGCTTCAAGGCCACGCCGGGTTCCGGCCATGTGTTTGCCGACATGCTGGCCAAGGGCGAAGCAGGCCCGCTGTCCAAAGCCTTCTCCGTAGACCGCTTCCATACCGGCCATTTGATCGACGAACACGGCGCCGCTGGCGTTGCCCACTGAGCGAGACCACCATGTTTTTATTGCACTGCCCCCACTGCGGCGAAACGCGGGACGAAGAAGAGTTCAGCAACGCCGGTGAAGCCTATATCCCCCGCCCTGCCAAGCCCGAAGAGGTGGACGATGCCACCTGGGGCGACTATGTTTTCATGCGCCGCAACACCAAAGGCTGGTTTTGGGAGCAATGGCAGCACACCGCGGCCTGCCGTAAGGTGTTTGCCGTGAAACGCAACACCGCCACCTACGAAATTGCCGGGAGCTGGACGCTGGCCGAAGGCAAAGCACTGTTTCTGGCCGATCTGGCCCAGGAGAAATCGGCATGAGCGGTATCCGCGTCCCCCAAACCACCGCGCGCATCGACACCACGCGCACAGTGAAGTTCACTTTCGATGGCCGCGAATACACCGGCCACCCCGGCGACACGCTGGCCTCTGCCCTGCTCGCCCATGGCGTGCGCCGCATGGCCCGCAGCTTCAAATATGGCCGCCCCCGCGGCATCATCGGCGCGGGTGCGGAAGAACCCAATTCGCTGGTGCAAATGGGCGTGGGCGCGCTGACCACGCCCAACGTCAAAGCCACCCAGGCTGAGATGTACGACGGTTTGAGCGCCCGCTCCACCTCGGGCTGGCCTTCGTTGGACTTTGATTTGAAATCGGTGCTGGGCCAGGGCTCGCGCTTCATGCCTGCGGGCTTCTACAGCAAGACCTTCAAATGGCCGCAAAAGCTGTGGCCGCTGTACGAGACCGTGATCCGCAAGTTTGCCGGGTTTGGCGATGCCCCCACCGAGCCCGATCCCGAAAAATACGACCACTTGCACCACCATGTGGACGTGCTGGTGGTGGGCGGCGGTGCCTGTGGCCTGTTGGCCGCGCTGCAAGCCGGGCGCGCCGGGCTCAAGACCCTGCTGGTGGACGAACAAAATGAACTGGGCGGCTGGTTGCTGTCCGACCCCACGGCGCAGATCGATGGCCGTACCAGCGATGCCTACATCCGCTCGGTGCAAGCTGCCCTGGCCGATATGCCCCACGTCACCGTATTGCCCCGCACCACGGCCTTCGGCATGTACGAGCAAAACCTGGTGCAAGCCGTGGAGCTGGTGCAAGACCACATCGCCCCCGCCCAGCGCCAGGCCCACCTGCCGCGCCACCGCATGCACAAGATCCGCGCCCACCAGGTGGTGCTGGCCACCGGTGCCATCGAACGCCCCCTGGTGTTTGGCAACAACGACCTGCCCGGCGTAATGACCGTGTCGGCGGGCCAGACTTTCCTGGTGCGCTACGGCGTGCGGGTGGGCGAGCGCATCGTCATCTGCGGCACCAGCGACCTGGTCCACGACTGCGCCGAAGTGCTGGCCAAAGCCGGTGCCGTTGTGACCGTGGCCGATGTGCGCCATGGCGCGGTGGCCCGCAATGGCAGCTACACCGTGATGGCAGGCCACGGCATTGCCGAAGTCACCGGCGGCAGCGAGGTCAAGGGCGTACGCCTGGTGCCCCTGCACGCCACCAAGGACGAGGTGGCAGGCACCGGCACACACATCGCCTGTGACGTGGTGCTGAGCTCCGGCGGTTTGTCGCCCACCGTGCATTTGTTCTGCCACGACGGCAGCCGCCCCACCTGGGATGAAGCCGTCGCCGCCTTCGTGGTGCCGCGCACAGGCCGCAAGGGCGTGGCCTGCGTGGGTTCGGTCACCGGAGCGTTCGAGCTGTCCGACGCACTGGCGCAAACCACCCATGCCATGCAACAGGTACTGGCCACCTGCGGCAAGCGCGAATCGCTGCAAGTCCCCGCCTGCATCCAGCCCAAGCGCCTGGCGGCCCGCCCCATGTTCCGCCTGCCCGACGGCAAGCAAGAAGGTGCAGGTGCCAAGGCCTTTGTGGACTACCAGAACGACGTGAGCGCCGCCGACATCGAGCTGGCCGTGCGCGAGAACTACCACTCCATCGAGCACGTCAAGCGCTACACCGCTTTGGGCTTCGGTACCGACCAGGGCAAGCTGTCGAATGTGAACGGCTTCGTCATCACCGCCCGCGCCCTGAAGCGCCCGGTGAACCAGGTGGGCACCACCACCTACCGCCCGGCCTACACCCCGGTGAGCCTGGGCGCGCTGGCCGGCACCATGACCGAAGAGCTGTTTGACCCGAACCGCTACAGCGCCATCCATGCCTCCCATGTGGCACGCAACGCCGCCCTGGAGCCGGTAGGCCAATGGCAACGGCCCTGGTACTTTGCCAAGCCCGGTGAAGATCTGCACGCCGCCGTCAACCGCGAATGCCTGGCCGCCCGAAACGGCGTGGCCGTGATGGACGCGTCTACCCTGGGCAAGATCCAGATCGATGGCCCGGATGCCCGCGAATTCCTGAACCGCATCTACGCCAACGCCTGGACCCAGCTCGCCGTGGGCAAATGCCGCTACGGCCTGATGCTGGACGAAAACGGCATGGTGATGGACGACGGCGTGACTGCCTGCATCCAGCAAAACCAGTTCTACATGACCACCACCACCGGCGGTGCCGCCCGCGTGCTGAACTGGCTGGAGCGCTGGCACCAGACCGAGTGGCCCGAACTCAAGGTGTGGATGACCTCGGTGACGGACCACTGGTCCACCGTGGCCCTGGTCGGCCCCAAGGCCCGCGCCGTGCTGGCCAAGCTGTGCCCCGACATCGACCTCTCGCCCGAGAACTTCAAGTTCATGGACTGGCGCGCTGGCACGGTCAACGGCCTGCCCGCCCGCGTGTTCCGCATCAGCTTCTCCGGCGAACTGTCGTACGAGCTGAATGTCGAATCCGGCTACGGCCACGCCCTGTGGGAGGCCGTGATGGCCGCCGGGGCCGAGTTCGACATCACGCCCTACGGCACGGAAACCATGCACGTGCTGCGGGCTGAAAAGGGCTTCATCATCGTCGGCCAGGACACCGACGGCTCCATGAGCCCGATGGACCTGGACATGGCCTGGGCCGTGGGCATGAAGAAGCCGTTCAGCTTCCTGGGCAAACGCTCGCTGGCCCGCAGCGACACAGCCCGCGAAGGCCGCAAACAACTCGTGGGCTTGCTACCAGAAGACCCGAACACCGTGCTGATCGAAGGCGCGCAAATCATGGAAAGCCCCACGGTGGGCAGCAGCAACCAGATGCTGGGCCACGTGACTTCCAGCTACCACAGCGCCTTCCTGGGCCGCTCCATCGCCATGGCGGTAGTCGCCGGTGGCCTGCAGCGCAAGGAGCAAACCCTGTACGTGCATGCCCACGGCAAGGTGACACCGGTGAAGGTGGGCGGCAGCGTGTTTGTCGATGTGAAAGGTGACCGTCAAAATGTCTAAAGATTTGAACGCGATGCTGGAATCCCCCCTGCACGCCTTTGACCTGCCCGCCCGCGTGGCGGCACCCACCGCCCAAAACCGGGTGGTGGTGAGCGAACTGGGCAACATGGGCTACATCGTGCTGCGCGGCAAGGCCGACGATGAAGCCTTCATGCAGGCCGTGGCCGGTGTGCTGGGCCAGGCCTTGCCGACCCAGCCGATGACCGTGCTGGCCACCACCGCCGGTGTAGTGCTGTGGGTATCGCCCGACGAATGGCTGCTGGTGTGCAAGCGCTCAACCCGCGATAGCCTGCTGGCCGCACTGACCGCCGCCGTGCAAGACCTGTTTGCCCAGGTGGTGGACAACAGCGGTGGCCTGACCGCCATGCGCCTGAGCGGCCCTGACCACCTGTTGCTGCTGCGCCAGATGGGCCCGTATGACTACGAGAGCCTGGCCGTGGGCCGCTGTGCCAGCACCGTGGTGTCCAAAACCGGGCTCACCGTGGCCCGTACCGACGAAGCGGGTGTGGTGCTGGTGTTCCGCCGCAGCTTTGCCGACTACACCTGGCGCCTGCTGGAACGCACCGCCCTGCCCTACCGCCTGTGCATCACCAGCCCGGCGCAATGCGCCGACCCTGTGTTCACCCCCTTGTTTGAAACCGTTTAGGACTCTGCCATGACAACCGAAAGCTTCTTCTCCGTGGGTGTGGCCCAGGCCGACCCCGCCGTCAGCGTCGCGATGGACCACGAACTGCAACGCCAGCGCGAACAGATCGAACTCATCGCCTCGGAAAACATCGTCTCCAAGGCCGTGCTCGAAGCCCAGGGCTCGGTGCTGACCAACAAGTACGCCGAAGGCTACCCCGGCAAGCGCTACTACGGCGGCTGCGAGCACGTGGATGTGGTCGAAGCCCTGGCCATCGAGCGCCTGTGCAAACTGTTTGGCTGCGAATACGCCAATGTGCAACCGCATTCCGGCGCGCAGGCCAATACAGCGGTGATGCTGGCCCTGGTGCAGCCCGGCGACACCGTGCTGGGCATGTCGCTGTCGGCAGGCGGCCATTTGACGCACGGTGCCAAACCGGCGCTGTCGGGCAAATGGTTCAAGGCCGTGCAATACGGCGTACGCCGTGCCGATTCGCTGATCGACTACGACGAAGTCGAAGCCCTGGCCGTGGAACACCAGCCCAAGATGATCATTGCCGGCTTCTCGGCCTACCCCCGCACCATCGACTGGGCGCGCTTTCGCGCCATCGCCGACAAGGTGGGGGCCTACCTGATGGTGGACATGGCCCACGTGGCCGGTCTGGTCGCCACCGGCGTGTACCCCAGCCCGGTGCCGCACGCCCATGTGACCACTTCCACCACCCACAAGACCCTGCGCGGCCCGCGCGGCGGCGTGATCTTGACCAACGACGAGGCCTTGTCGAAGAAGATCAACTCCGCCGTGTTTCCCGGTTCGCAAGGCGGCCCGCTGATGCACGTGATTGCGGCGAAGGCCGTGGCCTTTGGCGAAGCCCTGCAACCCAGCTTCAAGGCCTACACCCAGCAGGTGGTGGCCAATGCCAAAGCCCTGGGCGCAGTGCTCAAGGCCGGTGGCCTAGACCTGGTGACCGGCGGCACCGACAACCACCTGCTGCTGGTCGATCTGCGCCCCCTGGGCCTGAAAGGCAACACCACCGAAGTGGCGCTGGAGCGCGCAGGCATCACCTGCAACAAGAACGGCATACCGTTTGACGACGAAAAGCCCACCGTCACCTCGGGCATCCGCGTCGGCACCGCAGCAGGCACCACGCGTGGCTTCGGCGCGGCCGAGTTTGAAGAAGTGGGCCGTTTGATGCTGGAAGTATTCAACAGCCTGAAGACAAAACCGGAGGGCGATGCTGCCCTGGAAGCCTCGGTCTACGCCCGGGTCAAAGCCCTGACTGCCCGTTTCCCCCTCTACGCCTAAAGGAGTAACGCCATGAGCACGCTTCACCAAGACTCCATCGTCATCGACGGCCTCATCATTGCCAAGCTGGACCGCAGCGTCTTTGAAGACATGAAAAAGGGCGGTTTGGCCGCCGCCAACTGCACCGTCTCGGTGTGGGACGACTTCCCCAAGACGGTGGACAACATCGCCCAGCTCAAACAGCTGATCCGCGACAACAGCGACCTGGTGACCCTGGCCCGCAACACGGCGGACATCAAGCAGGCCAAGGCCGATGGCAAGACCGGCATCGTCCTGGGCTTCCAGAACGCCCATGCCTTTGAGGACAACCTCGGCTACATCGAAGCCTTCCACGACATGGGTGTGCGCGTGGTCCAGCTGTGCTACAACACACAAAACCTCGTGGGCACCGGCTGCTATGAGCGCGATGGCGGGCTTTCCGGCTTTGGCCGCGAGGTCATCGCAGAGATGAACCGCGTCGGCATCATGGTCGACCTGTCGCACGTGGGCAGCAAGACATCTGAAGAGGCGATCCTGGCTTCCACCAAGCCCGTGGCCTACACCCACTGCCTGCCGCTGGGCCTGAAAGACCACCCGCGCAACAAGAGCGACGATGAGCTGAAGTTCATCGCTGACCACGGTGGTTTCATCGGCGTGACCATGTTCTCGCCCTTCCTCAAGCGCGGCAATGACTCGACCGTGCACGACTACGTCGAGGCCATCGACTACGTCATCAACATTGTGGGCGAAGACTGCGTAGGCCTGGGCTCTGACTTCACCCAAGGCCACGGCCATGAGTTCTTCGACATGCTGACGCATGACAAAGGCCGCTGGCGCCGCCTGACCACCTTCGGCCAGGTGATCAACCCGGAGGGCATTCGCACCATCGGCGACTTCCCCAACCTCACGGCCACGATGCAGCAAACCGGCTGGTCCGATGCGCGCATCACCAAGGTGCTGGGTGCCAACTGGATGAAATTCTTCGACCAGGTCTGGGGTAGCTAAGGCCCCCTCCCAACTTGCCCGCTCACTCGCCTTCCCCCTCCACAACCAAGAGTTAACTGCCATGACCATTTCGTTCTCCCCCCGCAAGCGCCGTGAGTTCATCACACAGACTTTGGGCCTGTCCGCGTTGGCCATGTCCGGCAGCGCCTTCGCCCAGACCAAGCCCACCATCAAGATCGGCTTTGTCGATGGCTGGTCGGACAGCGTAGCCACCACCAACCTGGCGGCCGTCATCATCCGCAGCAAGCTGGGCTACCCCGTGGAGCTCAAGCCCCTGGCGGCCGGCATCATGTGGCAGGCTGTGGCCCGTGGCGACCTGGACACCACCTTGTCGGCCTGGCTGCCCGTAACGCACGAGGCCTATCTGGCCAACTTCAAGGACAAGGTCGAGATCCTGGGTGCCAACTACCCCGGTGCCAAGATCGGCCTGATCGTGCCCGACTACGTCAAGGCCACCAGCCTGGCCGATCTGAACAGCCACAAGGCCGATTTCGGCGACCGCATCGTCGGCATCGATGCCGGTGCCGGTGTGATGAAGAAAACCGAAGAAGCCATCAAGGCCTACGGTCTGGAGATGCGCCTGCAGCCCAGCTCCGGCCCGGCCATGGCGGCAGAGCTGGACCGCGCCTACCGCGCCAACAAGGCAATTGCTGTGACCGGCTGGATTCCGCACTGGATGTTTGCCAAGTACAAGCTGCGCTTCCTGGCCGACCCGAAGAACATCTACGGTGCCGAAGAGCATGTGGACAGCGTGATCAACCCTGGCCTGCACACCAAGGCCCCCAGCGTGGTGGCCTTCCTCAAGAAGCTGTCGTGGAAGCCCGAGGAAATCGGTGCCGTGATGCTGGCCGTCGAAGGCGGTGCCAAGCCCGAAGCCGCCGCCGAAAAATGGATTGCCGATAACCCAGCCCGCGTCGCCGGTTGGCTTAGCTAGGCACACCCCCAGGCTGCAGTGCTGCGCATCTTTCGCCAACCCCCTTGCAGGGGGCAACACCAGCAGCCTGGCAAAGCCAGTTCTGCGGTGTTTCTGGGCTGATGTGCGTTCCGACTGAAACCTGGGATTTGCGTCATTGGCATCCTTAACAAAAACATAACCCACGACACAAAAATGCAACCCCAACTCCCCATCGAAGTCAACGAAACCACCGGCGTGTGGACCACCGACAAGCTGCCGATGATCTACGTGCCGCGGCACTTTTTCGTCAACAACCACGTGGAGACCGAAGCCGTGGTGGGCCGCGAGGTCTATGCCCCGGCGCTGTACAAGGCCGGTTACCGCTCCGCCTACTTCTGGTGCCAGCAAGAGTCTGCCACCCACGGCCTGACCGGCATGGCGGTGTACGAGCACTACCTGAAGCGCCTGTCGCAGCGCGGCTGGGGTCTGTTCAAGTTTGCTAGCGCCGATGCTGCCACCGGCCATGCGCAGATCCAGCTGGACCACTCGGTGTTTGTGCTGGCCCAAGGTATTGCCGGTGTGCCGGTGGACCGCAGCAAGGTCTGCTACCTGTTCGCAGGCTGGTTCTCGGGTGCGATGGACTGGGTATTGGAAACCAGCGGCTCCAGTGTGCGCACCACCAGCACCGAGACCCAATGTGCGGCAGAGGGCCATGCCCACTGCGTGTTCACCGTCAGCCCCCTTTAATTTCTTTCCAGAGCACCGCCATGCGCTATCCGCATTTGTTTGAGCCCATCCGCCTGAACCAGGTGCTGTTGCGCAACCGCATCGTCAGTACCGCGCACGCCGAGGTGTATGCCGAGGGTGGCAACCCCACCGAGCGCTACATCCGCTACTACGAAGAAAAAGCCAAGGGGGGAGTGGGCCTGGCCATCTGCGGCGGCTCCAGCCCGGTGTCGCGCGACAGCCCCTGGTCGTGGTGGAGCTCCATCAACCTGGCCACCAACAAGGTCATTGAGCCGCTGGCCACGCTGGCCGACACCATGCACAAGCACGGCGCGAAGCTGATGATCCAGGCCACCCACATGGGGCGGCGCAACGCCTGGCACGGCTTTGACTGGCCGCACCTGGTCAGCCCATCCGGCATCCGCGAGCCGGTGCACCGTGGCAACGCCAAAACCATCGAAATTGAAGAAATCCGCCGCATCGCCGCCGACTATGGCCGCGCCGCCAAGCGCGTCAAGGATGCAGGCCTGGACGGCATCGAAATCTCCGCCGCGCACCAGCAACTGATCGACCAGTTCTGGAGCCCCCGCGTCAACCACCGCACCGACGAATACGGCGGCAGCCTGGAAAACCGCCTGCGCTTCGGCATGGAAGTGCTGCATGCCGTACGCGAGCAAGTGGGCGCAGATTTCTGCGTGGGTATGCGCATGTGCGGCGACGAATTCCACGAAGACGGCATCAGCCACGAAATGGCCAAGGAAATCGCCCAGGCCATGAGCGAAAGCGGCCTGATCGATTTCTTGAGCGTGGTCGGCTCCGGTGCCGACACCCACAACACCCTGGTCAACTGCATGCCGCCCATGGCGCTGCCGCCCGAACCGTTTGTGCACCTGGCCGCCGGTATCAAGTCCGTCTCCAAAGTGCCGGTAATGCACGCCCAGAGCATCCGTGATGCATCGCAGGCCGAGCGCATCCTGGCCACCGGCATGGTGGACATGGTGGGCATGACCCGCGCGCAGATTGCCGACCCGCACATGGTCATCAAGATCCGCGACGGTAAGGAAGACCAGATCAAGCAATGCGTCGGTGCCAACTACTGCATCGACCGCCAGTACAACGGCCTGGACGTGCTGTGCATCCAGAATGCCGCCACCAGCCGCGAAGAAACCATGCCCCACGTGATCGAAAAGACCACGGGCGTGCGCCGCAAGGTGGTCGTGGTGGGCGCAGGCCCAGCCGGGCTGGAGGCAGCCCGCGTGGCCCGCGAGCGCGGCCACGATGTGGTGCTGTTCGAGAAGAACACGCTGGTCGGCGGACAGGTGAATCTGGCTGCCAAGCCGCCCAAGCGCGAGCAAATGGCCGGCATCATCCGCTGGTTCGACATGGAGACCGTGCGCCTGGGCGTGGACCGCCGCCTCGGCGTGGCCGCCACCCAGGAGATGATCCTGGCCGAAAAACCCGACATCGTGGTGCTGGCCACTGGCGGCGTGCCGCACACCGGCCAAACCCCCGCCTGGGGTGCCGCCGAAGGCCTGTGCGTCAGCGGCTGGGACATCCTGTCGGGTGCCGTGGCTCCGGGCGAAAACGTGGTGGTCTACGACAGCATCAGCACCCATGCAGGCACCGGCGTGGCCGACTTCATTGCGGCGCGTGGAAAGCTGGTGGAAATCGTCACGCCGGACGTGAAAGTGGCCGACGACGTGGGCGGCACCACCTTCCCCATCTTCTACCGCCAGCTCTACGCCAACAGCGTGATCCAGACCCCCAACCACTGGCTGGAAAAGGTCTACCGCGAAGGCGACAAGCTGATTGCCGTGCTGAAGAACGAGTACACCGAAGCGCTGGAAGAGCGCGCCGTGGACCAGGTGGTGGTGGAGAACGGCATTCTGCCCAATGACGGCCTGTACTGGCAGCTCAAGCCCCTGTCGATGAACAAGGGCCAAACCGACATCGAAGCGCTGTACGACGCACAGCCCCAGCCCGGCTTGAGCCAGGCCACGGGCAACGGCAACTTCCTGCTGTACCGCGTGGGCGACTGCGTGTCGATGCACAACATCCACGCCGCCATCTACGATTCGCTGCGCCTGTGCAAGGACTTTTAAGATGCTCGCGCACCTCGTAAGCACGATTTTCTGGCTGGCTGTGCTGGGCCTGGTCTGGGGCATGGCCCGCCGGGCAGTCATATGGAAAACAGGCCGCTCCAGCCCATTCGATGGGCGTGGGCTGCTACAAATTCCGAAGCGTTACTTTGTCGACCTGCACGACGTGGTGGCGCGCGAGCCCTTTGTGGCCCGCGCCCACGTGGGCGTGGCGGGCGGCGCGATTCTGGCGCTGGCCCTGGTGGCGCTGAACTACGGCCTGGGCCTGTACTGGCCGGTGCTGGACGGCATCTTGCTGCTGGCCGGGTTGATGATGCTGGCCGGTGCCATGGCCATGGCCTCGCGTCGCCGCAATGCGCCTGCGCGCCTGTCCAAAGGGCCGTGGAGCCGCCTACCCTACTCGCTGATGCTGTTTGCGATAGCTGTGGCCTTGGTGGGCGCAGTGGCACTCACCGGCACCGCCCTGGCCCCATGGCTGGCGGGGCTGATCAGCCTGGCATTTGCCGCGGGCGCTGCAGAGCTGGCCTTTGGCATCGGCCTGGGCGGCCCCATGAAGCATGCCGTTGCCGGCTTGCTGCACCTGGGCCTGCATCCCCGGCCCGAGCGCTTTGGTGACAAACGCTTTGCCACCGCGCTGAAGCCCCTCACGCTCACCGCTGACGATATGGGCGTGGGCAAGCCCGCCGACTTCGCCTGGAACAAGCTGCTGTCCTTCGATGCCTGCGTGCAGTGCGGCAAGTGCGAAGCCGCCTGCCCCGCGTTTGCCGCTGGTCAGCCGCTCAACCCCAAGAAACTGATCCAGGACCTGGTGGTCGGCATGAGCGCCAAGTCGGATGCCAACTACGCTGGCAGCCCCTACCCCGGCCAGAAGGTGGGCGAACATGCCGGTGCGCCCCATCTGCCCATCGTCAATGGCCTGATCAATTCCGACACGCTCTGGTCCTGCACCACTTGCCGCGCCTGCGTGCAAGAGTGCCCCATGCTGATCGAGCACGTGGATGCCATCGTGGACATGCGCCGCCATATCACCCTGGTGACCGGCGTGGTACCCAACAAGGGCATGGAAGCCCTGGCACAGCTGCGCGACACCGATACCGTGGGCGGCTTCCCGCTCACCGCCCGCCACCACTGGGCGGCAGACCTGAACCTGCCCGTGCTCAATGAAGGTGACTCCACCGACTGGCTGGTGCTGGTGGGCGAGGGCGGCTTCGACATGCGCTACCAGCGCAGCCTGCGCGCCTTCATTAAGACGCTACAAAAAGCAGAGCTAAAGATCGCCATCCTGGGGGCGGCAGAGACCGATTGCGGTGATTTAGCACGGCGCTTGGGCGACGAGGCGGGTTTCCAACGCCTGTCCAAGCAGCTCATCGCCACGCTCAAGACCCGCAAGTTCGCGCACATCGTCACACCCGACCCGCACATCTTCCATTCGCTGAAGAACGAGTTTCCGGCCATGGGCGGCAACTTCGACGTGTGGCACCACACCCAGTTGCTGGCCGACCTGCTGGCCCAGAAAACGCTCACGCCCACCCGCGCAGGCAGCCTGGAGACCGTGACCTACCACGACCCCTGCTACCTGGGCCGCTATGGCCGCGAAGTGGATGCGCCGCGTGCCGTGCTCAAAGGCATTGGCATCAAGGTGGTGGAGATGGAACGCAGCCGTGAACGTGGCCGCTGCTGCGGCGGCGGTGGCGGCGCGCCGTTCACCGACATCCCCGGCACCACCCGCATCCCCGACATCCGCATTGCCGACGCCAAGAGCACTGGCGCGGGCGTGGTGGCTGTCGCCTGCCCCAACTGCACGGCCATGCTCGAAGGCGTGGTCGGCCCCCGGCCCGAGGTATTGGACATTGCCGAGCTGATGGCCCACGCACTGGAGGTTGCATGAACATCCGCCGTATCGACCCACGCCGCCCCGCCATCATCACCCCGGAAGGCCTGCGCCGAATCATCCTGGGCAGCAGCGAAGGCGAGCGCCTGGCCGCCCACGCCGCCCATGGCCCTGTCGTCAAGCCGGTGCGCAGCCAAGGCCCGTTTACCCGCTGCTCTCTGGTCGTCACCTACGCCGAGCGCGGTGCGTTGACCGATGGCGCGCGCCAGGCGATTGCCGCCGCCGCCATCCTGGCCACAGCGGACACCGAAGTCGTGGTGGCGGTACTGGGTGCCTGCGGTGACGATGCCGCCGCCCTGGGCGCAGACAAACTGCTGGTGCTGGACAGTTTCGACCCCAGCGCCTACCAACCCAGCGCCTGCGTGCAGTGGCTGCAAAGCCTGCGCACCACGCTGGCCCCAGCCCAGTGGCTGTTGGCCGACAGCGGAGCCGACGGCCAGTTGGGCCGCCGGTTTGCCATTGCGGCAGGCCTGGGCCTGGGCTGCGGCATCGTGGAACTGGCCGCCGACGGCATGCGCATCCCCGCCAATGTGCAGCAAGACTGGCTGTGCCCGCACACGCCGGTCATGTTGCTGGCCAAGGGTGTCGCCAGCACCAAGCTGCCGTTTGTCGGCCTGGGCCTGCGCGCCGCCGCACCCGCCTTGCCCGCCGCACCCGATGCCGGTATCGAAGACCTCGGCATGAAGGCTGGTGACCCGCAAACCCTGGCGCTGGAAGAAGCTGATTTCATCCTGGCCGCAGGCAATGGCGTGACCGACCTGCCCCTGTTCCACGCCCTGGCGGTGGAAGTAGGTGCGGCGGTGGGCGCATCGCGCGTGGCGGTGGACGATGGCCGCTTCGCGCGTGCGCAGCAAATTGGTGCCACTGGCAAAACCGTCTCGGCCTCGGGCTACCTGGCCCTGGGCATCTCGGGCGCGGTGCAGCATTTGCAAGGTATCAAGGACTGCCGCCACGTGATTGCGGTGAACCTGGATGCCTCGGCCCCCATCGCCCGCCGTGCCGACCTGACCGTGGTGGAAGACAGCGCCGCCTTGATGCAGGCCCTGCTGGGCCTGGTAAAGAAAGAAAAGGAGGGCGTATGAGCCAGATCACCGTATTGGTCGCTCCGCGCAGCCACCCCACCAGCCAGCGCCTGACCCGCTGCCAGGCCGATGCCACGGCAGCCACTCTGGCCCTGGGCTTGTCGAAGTCTGTGCGCCTGCTGTGTGCAGGCCATATGCCCGACGCGGTGGCCCGTGATTACCTGGCACTGGGCGCACCCGTGGTGGAAGTGCTGCAGTCGGCCACCGATGCCGCTCTGCTGGACACCTTGCTGCCCGCCCTGCGCAATGTGGCCCTGGTACTCACCGGCACCCGCTCCGAAGCCGACCAGGGCTCGGGGGTATTGCCCTACGCCTTGGCAGCAGCCCTGGGGCGGCCCGTGGTCACCGACGTGCTGCATGTCGAAGCCGACGGCTCCGGCTGGATCGTTACCCAGGCCCTGCCCAAGGGTGCACGGCGGCGTTTGAAGGTCCAGGCCCCGGCGGTGCTGGCCATCAGCGCGGCGGCTCCTTTGACGCTGCGCCATTCGCTGGCCGATGCCATGGCGGGCAAGATCGTGCGCACCGCAGCCGCCACCGTGGCCCATGCCATGCCCTGCGGTACCCTGGTCGCCACGCGCAAGCGGCGCAAGCTGCTGGAAGCCAAAACCGTGCAATCCGGCCATGCCCGCATGCTGGGCGCCATCGAGTCGCCCTCTACCGGCGGCATGGTGCTCCAGACCGGCAGCGCCGATACCAAAGCCCAAGCAGTTCTTGACTACCTGCGCACCCATTCTCTTGTGACCTTTTGAGGAGACCCCCCATGACCACCCTTTCCGCGCAAACCCTGCTGACCCGCGAACTGCTGGCCCGCCGCCGCCCTGGCTACAGCCTGGAGGCCCCGTTCTACCTCAGCGAGACCATCCTGCAGACCGACATGGAACACATCTTCGGCAAGCACTGGATCTTTGTCGCGGTGGAGCCGCAGGTGCCCGAGGCCGGTGACTACATCACCGTCGATTTCGGCACCAATTCGATCCTGATCGTGCGCGACGACGACATGAACATCCAGGCCTTCCACAACGTCTGCCGCCACCGCGGCTCTCGCCTGTGCGCCGAGCCCAAAGGCATCGTGGGCAACATCGTCTGCCCCTACCACCAGTGGACCTACGACCTCACCGG
Organism: Rhodoferax sp. LS1P39; assembly: GCF_056521425.1. NCBI lineage: Bacteria > Pseudomonadati > Pseudomonadota > Betaproteobacteria > Burkholderiales > Comamonadaceae > Rhodoferax > Rhodoferax sp. LS1P39. The sequence goes on from NZ_JBWMAV010000001.1 coordinate 736,986, forward strand.
CAAACTGATCCATGCCAAGCACATGGGCGACGACTTCGACCCCAGTGGTTTGGGCCTCAAGCCCGTGCACATCCGCAACATGGCCGGGCTGCTGTTTATCTGCCTGGCCGAAAACCCGCCCGAAGACTTCGAGCAGATGGCCGCCGAGATGACGCCCTACATCGCCCCGCACCAGCTCAGCCAGTGCAAGGTGGCGGCGCAGATCGACATCGTGGAAGACTGCAACTGGAAGCTGACGATGGAGAACAACCGCGAGTGCTACCACTGCATGAGCAACCACCCCGAACTGACCATTTCGCTGTACGAGTACGGCTTTGGCTACCAACCCAACGAAGACAACAAGGCCGACCTGCAGCGCTTCCAGGACATCATGGCCGCCAACCACGAGCGCTGGGAAGGCATGGGCCTGCCCTCGGCCGAGATCGACACGCTGGACGACCGCATCACCGGTTTCCGCACCCAGCGCCTGCCCATCGACCGATCCGGCCAGTCGCAAACCATGAACGCCGAAGTCGCCTCCAAGAAGCTGCTGGCCGACTTTGTGGACCCCGCGCTGGGCGGCCTGTCGTTCTGGACCCAGCCCAACTCCTGGCACCACTTCATGAGCGACCACATCGTCAGCTTCACCGTGCTGCCGATTTCAGCCACCAAAACCCTGGTGCGCACCACCTGGTGCGTGCACAAGGATGCGGTGGAAGGCGTGGACTACACCAAGGAAAACCTCACCGCCGTGTGGAACGCCACCAACGACCAGGACCGCCGCCTGGTGGAAGAGTCGCAGATCGGCATCTCCACCGGGGCCTACCAGCCCGGCCCCTACTCGCCCTTCACCGAAGGCTTGGTGGAGAAGTTCTGCAACTGGTACGTGAACCGCCTGAGCGTCCTGACGCGTTGAACTGAGCAAAGCCCGCACATGCCCACCCCTTTCTACGCCCCCGACTTCGCGGCCCCGGTATCGTCGCCCTGGAACTCCGACCAGGACGAAAGCCTGCGCTGCGTGCACATCCGCCAGGAAACCCATGACGTGAAGACTTTTGTGCTGGCCGCCAACGGCCCGCGCAACTTCCGCTACCTGCCCGGCCAGTTCCTGACCCTGGAGCTGGAGATTGGCGGCGAAAAAATCAACCGCTGCTACACCTTGTCGAGCACCCCCACCCGGCCCGACCTGGTGAGCATCACCGTCAAGCGCGTACCCGGCGGCACGGTGTCCAACTGGCTGCACGATAACGTGCGCGTCGGCATGGAACTGGGCGCGATGGGGCCGTCTGGCGAGTTCAGCTGCTTCAAGTCGCCCGCCAAAAGCTACTTGTTCCTGTCGGGCGGCAGCGGAGTCACCCCGCTGATGTCCATGTCCCGCGCCCTGCACGACCTGGGCAGCGATGCCGACATCGTATTTGTGCACTGCGCCCGCACCCCCGCCGACGTGCTGTTTGCCGAAGAGTTGACCCTGATGGCGCGCAACATGGCGCACTTCCGGATTGCTTTGGTCTGCGAACAGCACACACCCGGCAGCAACTACGCAGGCCACCTGGGTCGGCTGGACGCCGCCCGCCTGGCCCACATCGCCCCCGACTTCATGCAACGCGATGTCTACACCTGCGGCCCGGCGCCGTTCATGGGGGCGGTGCGCGGCCTGCTGGTCGGTGCCGGGTTTGACATGCCGCGCTACCGCGAAGAGAGCTTTTCTTTTGAAACCCTGGTGGCCGATGCCGCACATGCGCCAGTTAATCCTGAGGCCCCAAAAGAAAATACCGAAATCACATACAAAATTGATCTGCAGAAAATGGGCAAGTCATTTACCTGCCCTTCCGATCAAACTGTATTGCAAGCCTCGGTTGCCGCTGGATTCCGTTTACCCTCGTCGTGCAGCGGTGGTGCATGCGGCACCTGCAAAACTAAAAAAATATCCGGTACGGTAGAAATGAAACACGCCGGTGGTATTCGCCAACGGGAAATAGACCAAGGCTGGTTTCTGCCCTGTTGCAGCAAGCCTACGAGTGACATCGTCATGGATCGCTAGCCTAAAGTAGCGCATCCACGCACAAGACGGTGCAAAAAAGCCCGCCTGACATCCTGTTTTGGCGGGCTTTTTGTATCTTGAAGTTAATCAAACCCACTATTGGTGCAATTCCCCCCACCATCTTAAAGTTCTCATGGATTTACCCTATGTTCTAAATCAAACTTTCGTCAGAAAATGGTGGCACGTTGCTTGCTAATAATAAATATTCCAACGTGCCTTGTCGTACCCAATTCTCGGAGACCCGCGATGCCCCAGCCCAAGATCAGTGTTAGAAATTTATACAAGATATTTGGAAGCAATATCGCCCCCGCCCAAAAAATGCTGGCCGAAGGGCGCAGCAAGGACGAGGTTTTTGCCACCACCGGCCATGTGGTCGGGGTCAACAAAGTCAGCTTTGATGTCGCCGCGGGCGAGATCTATGTGCTCATGGGCCTGTCGGGTTCGGGCAAGTCCACGCTGATCCGGCTGATCAACCGCCTGGTAGAGCCATCTTCGGGCTCCATCAACATCGACGGCGAAGACATCGCCAAGCTGCCCCAGCCCGAACTGGTGAAGTGGCGGCGCAAGCGGGTGGCCATGGTGTTCCAGTCGTTCGCCCTCATGCCGCACCGCAACGTACTGGATAACGCCGCCTTCGGCCTGGAAATGGCCGGAACAGACCGCAAAACCCGCGAAACCCGCGCCATGGAGGTGCTCAGCCAGGTCGGCCTGCAAACCTATGCCGCCAAGTTCCCCTCGCAGCTCTCGGGCGGCATGCAGCAGCGCGTAGGCTTGGCCCGTGCCCTGGCGGTCGATCCCGACATTCTGCTGATGGACGAAGCCTTCTCCGCGCTCGACCCGCTCAAGCGCGTGGAAATGCAGGGCCTGATGCTGGAGCTGCAAAAGAAGCAGCAGCGCACCGTGCTGTTTGTGTCGCACGACCTGGAAGAAGCCCTGCGCATCGGCACCCGCATTGCCATCATGGAAGGCGGCAATCTGGTGCAAGAGGGCACCGCCCACGAAATCATCACCAAGCCCGCCAACGACTACGTGCGCCGCTTCTTTGAAGGCGTGGACACCTCGCGCTACCTCACCGCCGCCGACCTGCTCGACCCGGCGCTGAACGGCCACTCCTACAACGGTGGGCCGCGCCTGCCCTGGTCCACCCCCCTGCCCGAGGCCATGAAACTGGTGCTCGGCGGCGACCAACCCGTCGGCGTGTTCAACGATGCCGAACAATGCCTGGGCTGCATTTCTGCCCGCAGCCTGCTCGTCAAAATGTCCCAAGAGGCCCGCCATGTCTGATCTGCTCACCCAAGTCACCGAAGCCACCCGCAACCTGCTGCCCCTGGGCAAATGGGTCAACGCCGGGGTCAAAAGCCTGCTGGACAACAGCGCCACCGTGTTCGACTCCATCGGCGTGGTGGTCGAAGGTTTTGCCCAGTCCATCGAGCAAGGCATGCTGGCCATTCCCTTCTGGCTGGTGATTCTGGTGGCCACCGTGGTGGGCTGGCGCCGCCTGGGCTGGAAGTTTGGCGTGTTTGTTGCTTTAGCCCTGATGCTGATTGTGGTGACCGGCTTCTGGCCGCAAACCATGGTGACCCTGGCGCTGACGCTGTCGGCCACCATCATCAGCCTGATTTTTGGAATTCCACTGGGCATCTGGTGTGCCCGCAACAACCACATCAACGCCAGCGTGCGCCCCATCCTCGACTTCATGCAAACCATGCCAGCCTTTGTGTACCTGATCCCTGCGGCCATGCTGTTCGGCCTGGGCCGCGTGCCTGGCACGATTGCCACGGTGATCTTCGCCATGCCGCCGGTGGTGCGCCTGACCAGCCTGGGCATCCGCCAGGTCAGCTCCGAGCAGGTGGAAGCCGGTAACGCCTTTGGCTGCACCGCCACGCAGTTGCTGTTCAAGGTGCAGTTGCCGATTGCCCTTCCCACCATCATGGCCGGAGTCAACCAGACCATCATGATGGCGCTGTCCATGGTCATCATTGCGTCCATGGTGGGCGCGGGCGGCCTGGGCAACGACGTGCTGGCCAGTATCCAGCGCCTGGACATCGGCCTCGGGTTTGAGAGTGGGCTGGCCGTGGTTTTGCTGGCTATCATTCTGGACCGGCTCACCGAAAGCTTCGGTGTGGCCCGCAAGAACAGAGAAAGTTAAGGAACCGTACCGTGCCCCGAACCGTGCCTCGCACCTCCCCCGAATCCACCCAGGCTGCCGCCGTGGGCGCGAATGACTCCCTGGCCGCGGCCGGTACGATCCACGTCGGCTTCATTCTGCTGCCCGAGTATTCGATGATCGCCTTTGCCAACGCGGTGGAAACCCTGCGCATGGCCAATTACATCAGCCGCCAGACCCTGTACCGCTGGACCGTGGTCAGCCCTGGCGAGCAAGCCGCCGTAGCCAGCAACGGCCTGGCCATCAGCGCGGTGGGCGATACCGCTGGCACTGTCGGAGTGGCCGGACTGGCCGACTGCAACATGGTATTTGTCTGTGGCGGGGTCAATGTGCGCCAGGCCACCGACGACACCGTGCGCCAGTTGCTGCGCCAATGTGCAGCGTCGGGTGCCACCATGGGCTCGCTGTGCACCGGGGCGTTTGCGCTGGCCCATGCCGGGCTGCTGGACGGCTACCGCTGCGCCATCCATTGGGAGAACCTGGCCGCCATCAGCGAAGAATTCCCCAAGGTACAGTTTTCCACCGAAGTCTTCATCGTCGACCGCGACCGCATCACCTGCTCGGGCGGCACCAGCCCGCTGCACCTGATGCTGCACCTGATGCGCGAGCGCTTTGGGGCCAAGCTGGTGATGGATGTGTCCGAGCAGTTCATCGTCGAGCGCCTGCGCGCCAGCAAGGACCGCCAGCGCATCCCGCAGCCCGAGTGCATTGGCCCCGGCTACCAGCACCTCACCGAGGCCGCCGAAATCATGGCCGCCAACATCGAAGAACCGCTGCCGCTGGCCGAGCTGGCCAGTGCCATCAACCTGTCGCTGCGGCAACTGGAGCGCCTGTTCCACCGCTACTTCAGCATGAACCCGGCGCAGTACTACATGAACCTGCGCCTGCGCCGCGCCCAGGAGCTGCTGACGCACAGCAGCATGCCCATCATGCAGGTCACTGTGGCCTGCGGCTTCCAGTCGTCGTCGCACTTCTGCAAGGCCTACCGCAGCCTGTTTGGCCAGTCGCCCAGCGAAGAGCGCCGCAGCCACGCAGCCGCCACCACCAAGCCGCGCGCCGCCAACTGGCAAGAGCGGCCCGGCCCGGTGATGCGGGCGGCCTGATCCACTCCGTCATATGCTATGCATATGATAGCTTCTCGTGCTTAATCCATAAGCACGGGCGGCACTTTTCTTATAAATTAATCAATAGCTTCGTTTGGGCAGTGCGCGCTTGAGCGACTGGATGAACTGCTCGCGCTGATCCGGTCGGTCGATGGTCTGGGCGATGGTGGCGATGAAGTCCTTGAAGCTGGTGCAGTGCCCGGCTTTTTTGCGGATCAGCACCCGGGCGATGGGGCCGATGAACTTGCCCAAGCACAGCTCGATGGTGGCCAGCTCATCTGAGGTAATGGCAAACGGGTGCATAGACGACTGCGACTGCAGCTGCGATGCTGACTGGCTGGCCCCGGGGTTGCCCAGGCTGCTGGGACGGCTCACGACCGGCAGGCTAGGCGCTTGACTTAGCGGCATGGGCCGCGAACCGAGCCCATCCGGGGACAGGCTTGCGGCACCGGTGGTGGCCTGGAAGCCGCTGGGTGTGGTCTTGCTGCCCGGCTGTGGCTGGCCCGCAGCAGAGGTTCCTGCCAAAAACGAAGCCCGCGTGCGCGACTCCTGGATCGCCGGGGCCAGGGTTTCGCGCAGGTGGTTGATGTCCTGCGCCAGCGGCAGCACCTTGCGCACCAGCACCCGCGCCAGCGGGCCGATGTGGCGCGACAACTCGGTTTCGATCTCCAGCACCTTCTCGGGTGCCAGCACGTTGGCGGTCTGCAGGCGCACTGTCGTGGTGTAGGCGGTGCTACCGGGTGGCGTAATTTTGAGCGTGGTCTCGGTGCCTGGCGCCTGGCCCTCCACCGCATACACCTCGTGCAGGCGGCCATGCTTGTCGGCGTGCTGGCCCAGGTAGCGGCACAGCGCGGCCGTGCTGTCGGTAATGCGCGAGATCACATCGAAGTACGAGCGCGACACCAGCAACTGGTTGGCCTGGGCAAAGTCCATCACCCGCTTGGCCACGTTGATGCCGTCGCCCACCACGTTGACCCGTTCGTTGATATCCGAAATGATGCGCACTGGCCCCATGTGCAGGCCCATGCGCACCGCCATGTGGCTGCCATAGCGTTGCCCCAGCAGGTCGCGCAGCAGCATGGCCGACTGCAAGGCCTCTTCCGGGTCGCCCAAAAAGCAGATGGCCGCGCCGTCGCCGGTGTCGATGGCGATGCGGGTTTCTTCGGCAATGCCGTGCAAGGCCTTGACGATCAGCCCGTTGAACACCTTCTTCAGCGCCACCTGGCCATCCACCGAGCGGATCGAATAGCCCACCAGGTCCAGAAACAAAATGGTGCACAGCAGATTGCGCCGCTGGTCGGCCGGTATGCGGGCCGCGGCCGTATGGTTGGTCAGGCCGTTGTCCGGGGCCAGCGGGAAAGCCAGCATATCGTTGGCCTGCGGCTTGGCGGCCTCCACCAGCGCGGCACGGAACAAGGCCACCGTCTGCGGGCGGCGGTTTTCATCGGGCAGCAGCGCCCAATCAATGGCCTGCAGCAATTTGCTGCCAAACACCCCGGCATCGCCCAGGCTGGAGGCGGGCGGCATGGTGTCTTGCGTGACGCGGGCGGCGGATTCGGTGGGTTTCTCGCCGGTGGTCATCCAGTACATCACCGCGCCCAGCGAATAGATATCGGTCCAGGCCCCCTGCTTGCCCTGGGAGTGGTATTGCTCGAACGGCGCAAACCCCGGGCTGATGATGTTAGTCATGGCGCTGTCGCTGCTGACGCGGCGGGCCGCGCCAAAGTCCAGCAGCACCGGGGTACCGTCGGCGCGCACATAGATGTTGTCGGGCTTGATGTCGCGGTGCAAAAAGCCGGTCTGGTGCACCGCGTCCAGGCCGTCGAGCAGCGGGTGGACGATAGACAGCAGCGCGTCGCGGGTCAGCGGCGCCTGGTTCGGCACCCAGCGCTTCAGGCGCTGGCCCACCTCGTATTCCATCACGATGTAGGCGCTGTCGTTCTGCTTGAAATAGCGCAGCACCCGCACGATGTTGGGGTGGCGAAACGAGGCCAGGGCTCGGGCCTCATCCAGAAAGCGCTGCAGTCCCCAGTCGTACTTGGCCTGCGCGCTGTGGTGGCCTTCGCGCACCGCTACCGCGTGGTTCTCGCCCCGGGCCACCAGGCCGCTGGGGAAGTATTCCTTGATGGCCACCGTGAGGTCCAGGTTGTCGTCCCGGGCCAGGTAGGTGATGCCAAAGCCACCGCTGCCCAGCACGCTCTGGATCTGGTATTCGAGCATGCGGTAGCCCACCGGCAGGCTGGCCGCATCGGCCGGGGTGTTCTGGGGCACTGCGCCGGGCTCCGCCATGGGCTTAGTCGTCAATCATCTGCATGGCCTTTTCCAGACTGCGGCGCATGCGGTTGAAGGAACTGCCCAGCACGGCGACTTCGTCACCGCCTTTTTCGCTGAACTCGGGCTGGTTGAAGTCGCCGGTAGAAATGCCGTCTGCCGCCAGCGACATGCGGCGGATGGGCCGCACGATCAGCCAGCTCAGCATCACATTGAGCACGATGAACACCACCCCAAACACCCCGGCCAGCGAAGCCATAAAGGCGGTAAAGGCCCGGTTGGCGTTGGCCAGCGGCACCTCCATCGGCACCGACACCACCTGCGCGCCCACGATTTCATTGTGCTTCCAGCCAAAGCCGTTGGCCGCGCCGTAAATCTTCAGCATGGTGGGCGGCGCGGCGGCGGCCACGCTGTGGCACTGCAGGCAGGCTCCGTTGGTGATCTGGATGGGCTTGGCAATGTACAGGCTGCGCCCGGTGAGCGAAGGCCGCTCGCCCACGATCTCGCGCACGGCCTCGTGCTGGCGGAACTGGTTGACCACATCCGCCTCCCAGTCGGCCGTGCGGTCACGCGGGTTGGTGGGGTTGAGCACCGCCTCTTTGTAGCTGTACTCGGGGTAGTTCTTTTGCAGCTGGTTCAGCGTCTCGGTGGCCGCGTAGGCAGGCACGGTTTGCGGCAAAAACACCTCTTCGAGCTGCTTGAGCAGATGCGGCTGCACCTGGGTGATGGTGTAGTTGCGCACCGCACCGGCGGTTTCCATCATCAGCCGGGCATTGCGCACGACTTCGTCCCGCGCGTTGTCCTGCAACAGCTGGCGCGACACCGCCCCGGCGGCCAAAAACCCCGCTAGAAAAACCAGCACCAACACCAGATTGAATTTAAGTCGCAAGCCCATGAGATGTATCTTTTTGTTTACAACTCATTCTATCGGCAGGGCGCGGCGGCGGGGGTTGCTGGAGGTAAGGTCCAACAATCGGGGCATCGGCACGCTCGTCAGCCACGGCCTGGCTCGCATCAACTTGTAAACAATAAATCATTAAATTTCAATGTATACAAATATTAATTTAAATTGATACAGTGCTTGATGCATGAAAGCCTTATGCGCTTCCATCCAACGCCCTCCCGTACCCAGCGCGGATAGCTGGAAACCGCGACAGCATGTCACGCCGTTTTCATGGCCACTCCATAGCATGGGCGCTTTTGAATCCTGAAAGACGCACCTTGAAACGCACCCCTTACGCCTTCGCCCTGGGCCTTGTAGCCTCTGTCGTGTTGACCGCATGCGGTGGCGGCGGCAACCCGTCGCAGCCGATGGAGCTCACCATCCTGCACATCAACGACCACCACTCCAACCTGGACAGCAAGAACAAGGTGCTGCAGCTCAAAACCACCACCGGTGGCACGGCGGGCGCGGTCACCGCCAACGCAGGTGGCTTCCCGCGCGTCACAGCGGCAATAGACGAACTGGCGGCCAAGTCGTCCAACGTACTCAAGCTGCATGCGGGCGATGCGCAAACCGGCACCTTGTATTTCAACCGTGCAGGTGCCAATGGCGAGGCCGATGCCGCCATGATGAACACCGTGTGCTTCGATGCGTTTACGCTGGGCAACCACGAGTTCGACAAGGGGGACAGCGGCGTCAAGAGCTTTATCGACCTGCTGCACAAGGGCAGCTGCAAGACTCCAGTGCTCAGCGCCAACGTCACTTTTGGTGCCAGCTCGGTGATGTTTCCGACCAAGGTGCCGGGCTACGTCAACAAGTCGGTGGTGCTGCAGCGCGGCGGCCAGGCCATTGGCCTGGTGGGCCTGACGATTGCCGCCAAGACCAAGGCATCGTCCAGTCCCGACCCGGACACCACGTTCGAAGACGAGACCGTGGCCGCACAGCGCGAGATCGACGCGCTGCGCGCCAGAGGTGTCGACAAGATCATCGTGATGAGCCACATCGGCTACCAATACGACCAGGCGGTCATCGCCAAACTCAGTGGCGTGGATGTGGTGGTGGGCGGCGATTCGCACACCCTGCTCGGTCCTAACAGCCTGACCACGTATGGCGTGGGTTCACCGGCGGGCAGTTACCCCACGCAGCTCAGCAACAAGGACGGCAAAAAGGTCTGCCTGGTGCAAGCCTGGGAGTACAGCCAGGTGGTGGGCGAGCTCAAGGTGGCCTTCGACGCGAATGGCGATGTGACCAGCTGCACCGGCACACCGCACGTGTTGATCGGCGACAGCTTCACGGTGGCCGGTGTGGCCGCCACCGAGGCGCAAAAATCCAGCATCCTGGCCGACGTGGCCGCCAGCGGCTTTCTGCGCGTGACCACCCCCAGCACCGCGGCCACCGCCACGCTCAAGCCGTTCAAGGACAAGGTGGATGTGTTCAGCAAGAGCCTGGTCGCCAGCGTGCCGCAAGAGCTGTGCTCGCGCCGGGTGCCGGGCGGGGTCGGCACCACCGACTACAGCCGCTCCAGCGCAGCCTGCAATGCCTTGGGCGAAGTGGGCCTGCGCGGTGGCGACATCCAGCAGCTGGTAGCCCAGTCGTACCTGGAAGTGGCCAACGCCCAGTACGGCGGGGCCGATATTTCGCTGCAAAGCGGCGGCGGCGTGCGGGTGCCACTGAACGGCAACGTCACCGCTGCCAACGTCATCGAAGTGCTGCCTTTCGGCAACATGCTGTTCCGCCTGGAGATCACCGGCCAAGAAGTCAAGAGCATGCTGGAGGACGGCATGCACGCGGTGTACGGCACCGGCGGCTCCACCGGCCCCTACCCCTACACCGGCGGCCTGCGTTTTGACGTGAACGCCACCCAGGCCCGGGGCAGCCGCGTCACCAATATCGAGGTGCGCAACCCCAGCACCGGTAACTGGGGCGCACTCGACCTGGCCAAAACCTACAAGCTGTTTGTCCTGAGCTTCAACGCTACCGGCGGCGATGGCTACACCACCCTGGCCGCCGTGCCCGCCGCGCGCCGCCTCGACATCGGCGTGCTCGATGCCGACGTGTTCCAGGCCTACATCGACAAGCAGACCAAAGACGCTACAACCGGCCTGCCTGTGCTGCGCAAACTCGATGCCGCGCTGTACAGCACCAAGTCGTATGTGAAGCCCTGAGTTGTGCCCTGATGCCTGCGGATATGGGTGCCTGCTACCATCGTTTCCCCCAGCTGGAGACACACACCATGGCAGCCATAGGCCACCACATTACCGCCGACGGGCGCTCGGCATTCCGCGTCTTTGCGCCGCAAAAAAACAGCCTCAGCGTGCTGCTGGTCGAGCCGCCGGGCCGCATCGCCCTGACCGCCGATGCGGTGGGTTACTGGCATGGCAGCACCGACCGGCTGCCGCCCGGCACGCTGTACTGGCTGGAGGTGGATGGCCAGCGTTTCCCTGACCCGGCATCGCACTACCAGCCGCAGGGCGTGCACGGCCCGTCCATGGTGGTGGATGCCACGCCCGCCCACAGCCCCGGCTGGACGGGGGTGAAGATGGAAGATGCCATCCTTTACGAGCTGCACCTGGGCACCTTCACGCCCGAGGGCACGCTGGCTGCGGCGCAGCACAAGCTGCCTTACCTGCGCGACCTCGGCATCACCGCCATCGAGCTGCTGCCGCTGGCGGCGTTTCCGGGCGAGCGCAACTGGGGCTACGACGGCGTGTGCCTGTTTGCGCTGCACGCGGCGTACGGCAGCTATGCCGACCTCAAAGCCTTCATCGAAGCCGCGCACCAGCACGGCATGGCCGTCATCCTGGACGTGGTCTACAACCATTTCGGGCCCGAGGGCAACTACACCGGGGCGTTTGCGCCCTACACCAAGAGCGCGGCCACGCCCTGGGGGGCTGCCATCAACTTTGACGGCGAGTACAACCACGGCGTGCGCGAGTTCTTCCTGGAAAACACCCGCTACTGGCTGGAAGACATCGGCTTCGACGGCTTCCGCATGGACGCGGTGTCGCTGATTTTTGACGTGATGCCGGTGCACATCCTGCGCGAATGCACCGACCTGGCCCGCCGCATCGGCCAGGCCCAGGGCCGCGAGGTGCTGATGATTGCCGAGCACCTGCGCAACAACCGATTTGTGACCTCCGAGCAAGGCTTTGGTTACCACGCCCAATGGAACGATGACCTGAACCATGCCGTGTTTGCCAAGCTCACCGGCGAAACCAGCCGCCACTACGCCAACTTCGGCAGCTTTGCCGACGTGGCAAAAGCCCTGCGCGACGGCTTTGTGCTGGACGGCACGCGCTTTGACAATATCTACAAATACTTTCTGGGCACCGACGCGGCCAGCACCCAGGGGTGTGAGCACGTAGTGCACATCCAGGACCACGACCAGGTGGGCAACCGCCTGCTGGGCGACCGCATGCTGGCCACCCATGGCCGGGCCAAGGCGCTGCTGGGCATCACCGCGGTGCTGGCCAGCCCGTTTGTGCCCATGCTGTTCATGGGCGAAGAATACGGCGAGACCGCGCCGTTTTTGTTCTTTGAAGACTTCCAAGACCAGGCGCTGATCGACGGCGTGCGCGCGGGCCGTAAAGCGGACTTTGCCTTTGACGGTGCCGATGGCGTGGAACCACCCGACCCGCATGCGCGCAGCACGTTTGAGGCCTCCAAGCTGCAATGGCATTTGCTGGATGCGCCGGACAACCAGGCCATTTTGGCCCTGTACCGCCAACTCATCACCTTGAAACGCAGCGGCCAGCTCGGCCCCCGCCAGCGCGACCAGGTGCAGGTGGCCGCCGACCCGGCGACGGAAATCATCACCCTGGCCACCCCGCACACGCTCACCGTGCTCAACTTCTCCGCCAGCCCCCAAAAATACACGCCACCTGCCGGTTGGCAGCCCTTGCTGGCCACGGTAGAGGCGCGTGCCGACGGCCTGCTGCCGCCGTTTGCGGCCTGGGTGCTGCAGCGTGGCTAAAACCTGCCTCTAGCATCCACGCCATTGTTTGCTAATTAAAAAATAGCTGCTCGTGCTCATTGAATAAGCACGGGTAGCCTATTTAGTGCCCGGATTTTTGCCTGTTTTTCAGCACTGCCGCCCTGGAACAACTCCGCGTCGTTCTCAGCCAAGTTCTGGCGTGTCAACCTGTAAAAGTCCGGGGTGTCTTAGCCTCACCTCCAAGGAACTGGTCATGAAACTCAAACTTGCCGTTATCGCTGCCGCCACCCTCTGCGCGCAAATGGTATTTGCCGCCGACCCTGCCAGCTGCAAAGCCGTGCGCTTTGCCGACGTGGGCTGGAGCGACATTGCCGCCACCACCGGCCTGGCTTCGGTGGTACTGGAAGGCCTGGGCTACAAGCCCACGGTGACCATTGCCTCGGTGCCGATCACGTTTGCGGGCATCAAGTCCAAGCAGATCGATGCCTTCCTGGGCTATTGGAACCCCACCATGACCCCCATCATCGAGCCCTTCATCAAGGCCGGGCAAATCAAGGTGCTGGACACCCCCAACCTGGTGGGTGCCAAGTACACCCTGGCCGTGCCCGCCTACCTGTATGACAAGGGCCTGAAGACCTTTGCCGACATCGCCAAGTTCAAAACCGAACTCGACGGCAAGATCCACGGCATCGAACCCGGCAACGACGGCAACCTGGTCATCCAGGGCATGCTCGACAAGAACGAATTCGGCCTCAAGGGCTTCAAGATGGTCGAGTCCAGCGAAGCAGGCATGTTGGCCGAAGTACAGCGCGCAGGCCGCGCCAGCAAGCCCATCGTGTTCCTGGGCTGGGAGCCGCACCCCATGAACGTGCAGATGAAGATGAAGTACCTGGAAGGCGGCGACACCAGCGGCTTTGGCCCCAACTACGGCGAGTCCAAGGTCTTTACCGCCATCCCGCCCAGCTATGAAACCCGCTGCCCCAACGTGGCCACGCTGCTGAAAAACCTGCAGTTCACCACTACGATTGAGAACATGGTGATGGTGGACATCATCAACAAGGCCAAGCCCAACGATGCCGCCCGCACCTACCTGAAGAAGAACCCCGGCGTGCTGGACGGCTGGCTCAAGGGTGTGACCACCTTGGACGGCAAAGACGGCCTGGCGGCTGTCACGGCCTCGTTGAAGTAACTCCTCGCCAACTTTCCACTACCTCCGTCAGGGCACAACGGCTCTTACGCCAGGAACCCACGGGACCGGCTTCGCCGGACCGTCGGGTTCGCCCCCTGCAAGGGGGTTGGCGAAGACACGAAGTGCGCAGCCTGGGGGTGTGCAACATTTATTGCCATGACCACGACCCCCTCCACCCATTACTGCCTGAACCTGGCCTGCGGCAGCGACCAGGGCCAGGTGGCCGCCGTCTCGCATCTGCTGAACCAGCACGGGGCCTACATCGAACAGTTTTCGGTGTTTGACGACCACAGCACCGAGCGCTTTTACGTGCGCAGCGTGTTCAGCCTGACCAGTTCGGTACAGGCCTTGCACAGCGCGTTTTCCGAACTGGCGGTGGGATTTCCGCAGGCACAGTGGCAGGTGCATGACCTGGCCGTGCCCACCCGCGTGCTGATCATGGTGTCCAAGTTCGACCACTGCCTGCGCGAGCTCATCGCCCAGTGGCGGCGCGGCGAACTCAAGATGGACATCGTGGCCATCGTCTCCAACCATGCCGACCTGGCCCCGCTGGCTGCCGCCGAAGGCATCCCCTTCCACCACCTGCCCATCACCGCCGACACCAAGCCCGCCCAGGAAACCAAGCTCAAGCAGCTGATTCTGGACACCGATGCCGAGTACGTGGTGCTGGCCCGCTACATGCAGGTGCTGAGCGAAGCCCTATGCCACGAGCTGCATGGCCGCGTCATCAACATCCACCACTCCTTTTTGCCCGGTTTCAAGGGCGGCAAGCCGTACCAGCAGGCCTTTGACCGGGGCGTGAAGCTCATCGGTGCCACGGCCCACTTTGCCACCACCGACCTGGACGAAGGCCCCATCATCGAGCAGTCGGTAGAGCGCGTGGACCACGCCGACACGCCCCAGCATTTGTCGCAAGCCGGTCGCCTGGTTGAAAGCCTGGTGCTGTCGCGCGCGCTGCGTTTTGTGCTGGAGCGCCGGGTGTTCATCAACGGCATGAAGACGGTTGTTTTGCGCTGATATTTTTCCGAGATTTTTTATGACTGCATCCCTGATCCCCAGCTTCGTCAATGGCCTGCCCGTGCACGGCAGCGGCGAGCGCTTTGACACGATTAACCCCGCCACCGGCACCATGATCGCCGGTGTGCACGACAGCGCTGAAGCCGATGTCAACGCCGCCGTGGCCGCCGCCGAAGCAGGCTTTGCCATCTGGTCGGCCATGACCGGCACCGAGCGCGGCCGCATCCTGCACCGCGCCGCCCAACTGCTGCGCGAGCGCAACGACACCCTGGCCGCCATCGAGGTGCAAGACACCGGCAAGCCCTGGCAGGAAGCCTGCGTGGTCGACGTGGCCAGCGGGGCCGACTGCATCGAATACTTCGCCGGAGCCGCCGCCACCCTGGCTGGTGCCCAGTACCCGCTGAAGAACGCCTTTGCCTACACCCGCCGCGAGCCGCTGGGCGTGTGCGTGGGCATTGGTGCCTGGAACTACCCGATCCAGATAGCGTGCTGGAAGTCTGCGCCCGCGCTGGCTGCGGGGAACGCTATGATTTTTAAACCATCGGAATTGACACCGATGACCGCCGTGAAGCTGGCCGAGATTTACCTGGAGGCGGGCGTGCCCCCCGGCGTGTTCAACGTGCTGCAAGGCCGGGGCACTACCGGTGCACTGCTGGCGGCCCACCCGGGCGTGGCCAAGGTATCGGTGACCGGCTCCATCCCCACCGGCAAGCGCGTCATGGCCAGCGCCGCCGCCACCCTGAAACGGGTGACCATGGAGCTGGGCGGCAAGTCGCCGCTGATCGTGTTTGACGATGCCGACTTCGAGCAGGCCGTGACCGCCGCGATGATGGCCAACTTCTATACCCAGGGCGAAATCTGCACCAACGGCACCCGCGTGTTCGTGCAGCGCGGCATTGCCGATAAATTTCTAGCCCGCCTGAAAGAACGCACCCTGCTGCTGCGCGTGGGCGACCCGAAAGATCCTGAAACCGAAGTCGGCGCGCTCATCTCTGCCGCCCACCGCGACAAGGTGCTGGGCTACATCGATGCGGGTGTGCAAGGCGGGGCCACCCTGGTCTGCGGCGGCACAGCTGTCAGCGTCAAAGGCTGCGAGAACGGCAACTTCGTCGCCCCCACCATCTTTGCCGACTGCACCGACGGCATGGCCATCGTGCAGGAAGAAATCTTCGGCCCGGTGATGGCCTTGCTGGTGTTTGACGACGAGGCCGAGGTGGTCCAGCGCGCCAACGCCACCCGCTTTGGCCTGGCCGCCGGCGTGTTCACCCGCGACGGAGCCCGCGGCCACCGCGTGGCGGCGCGTTTGAAGGCGGGCATTTGCTGGATCAACAACTACAACATCACGCCCATCGAAATCCCCTTCGGCGGCGCGGGCGAGTCCGGCATCGGCCATGAGAACAGCATGGTTGCGCTGGAGCACTACACCCAGCTGAAAACCGTGTACGTGGAACTGGGCGAAGTCGCCTGCGGCTACCGCTGAGATCAAGCTAAATGAGCAACGAAAATTTCGACTACATCATCGTCGGCGCAGGCTCTGCGGGCTGCGTACTGGCCAACCGCCTGACCGAAGACCCGGACGTGAAAGTGCTGCTCCTCGAAGCCGGGCCGGGCGACCGCAGCATCTTCATCCACATGCCCTCGGCCTTTGCCTACCCGCTGGCCAACGACAAGTTCAACTGGTTCTACCACTCCGAACCCGAGCCCTTCATGGACAACCGCCCCATGTACTGCCCGCGCGGCCGGGTCCTGGGCGGCTCGTCCAGCATCAACGGCATGGTCTACATCCGCGGGCACGCGCTGGACTACGACGGCTGGGCTTCGTACAAAGGGCTGGAAAACTGGTCGTACGCCGACTGCCTGCCCTACTTCCGCAAAGCCGAAACCCGCGGCAAAGGTGGCGATGCCTACCGGGGCGACAGCGGCCCACTGAACGTATCCACCGGGGCATGCGAGAACCCGCTGTACCAGGCCTTTATCGAAGCCGGGCAGCAAGCGGGTTACGCCTACACCGCCGACATGAACGGATACCGCCAGGAGGGCATCGGCCCCATGGACATGACTGTCCACAAGGGCCGCCGCTGGAGCACCGCGATGGCCTATTTACGGCCCGCCATGAAGCGCCCCAACCTGCAGGTACGCACCCGCGCGCTGGTCGCCAAGGTAGCCTTCGCCCCTGATACCAGCCCGCCGCGCGCCATAGGCGTAGAGGTGGTCCACGGCCACCGCACTGACCTGATCCGTGCCAACCGCGAGGTGATTCTGTGCGGCGGGGCCATCAATTCGCCACAGCTGCTCATGCTCTCGGGCGTGGGCAACCCGGACGACCTGCGCAAGCTCGGCATCCCCATTGTTGCCGCGCTGCGCGGCGTGGGGGCGAACCTGCAGGACCACCTGGAAACCTATGTGCAGTACATGTGCAAGGAACCCATCACCCTGTACAGCGCCATGAACCCGGTGGCCAAGGTGAAGATCGGCGCGGAATGGATGCTCAAGGGCACCGGCCTGGGGGCCACCAACCACTTCGAGTCGGGCGGCTTCATCCGTAGCGAAGCGGGTGTGAAGCACCCCGATCTGCAGTACCACTTTCTGCCCATGGCCATCCAGTACGACGGTAGTGCGCCCGCCAGCTTCCACGGCTTCCAGGCGCATGTGGGGCCGATGCGCCCGACCAGCCGCGGCGCGGTCACGCTCAAGACCGCCAGCCCCAAGGATGCGCCGCGCATCTTGTTCAACTACATGGCCACCGAACAGGACCGCAAGGAAATGCGCGCTGGCATCCGCCTGACGCGCGAAATCTTCAGCCAGCCCGCGTTCGACAAGTACCGCGGCGATGCCGTGTCGCCCAAGGACGACGTGCAGACCGATGCCCAAATCGATGCCCACATCCGCGAGCACGGTGAAAGCGCCCTGCACCCGTCCTGCACCTGCCGCATGGGCACCGACGACATGGCTGTGACGGACGGTGCAGGCCGCGTGCACGGCATCGGCAATCTGCGGGTGGTGGACGCGTCCATCATGCCCGACGTGATCAGCGGCAACCTGAACGCACCCACCATCATGCTGGCCGAGAAGATGGCCGACGCGATCCGGGGCAAAGCCGCCCTGCCGCGCTCGGACGCACCGTATTTCGTCCACCCCGATTACCAAACCGCACAGCGCTAGAAAACACCGCCCCCTGCATCCCTCCCTCCCCCTCCGGGGGAGGGCCGGGGTGGGGGCCTCTCCCTCCCGCCCACCACCAGAAAGCCCACCATGGCCGTCAGTGTTTTCGACATCTTCAAAATCGGTATCGGTCCCAGCAGCTCGCACACCGTCGGCCCCATGCGCGCCGCCCGCATCTTTACCGAGCGGCTGGCGCACCAGGGCCTGCTGGGCGCGTGTGCCCGGGTCGAGGTCAAGCTGTACGGCTCGCTGGGCTCTACCGGCAAGGGCCACGGCACCGACAAAGCCGTCTTGCTCGGCCTGGAAGGCCATGACCCGGAAAGCGTGGACGTGGAAGCCATTCCCGCCCTGCTGGAAGCCATCCGCACCACCGGCCTGCTGCGCGTGGGCGGGGTGCACCCGGTGGCGTTCAAGGAAAAAGACCACCTGGCCTTCTACCGCCGCGAGACCCTGCCCTTCCACCCCAACGGCATGCGCTGCATCGCCTTTGACGCCGACGGTGCCGAGCTGCTGAACCGCTGCTACTACTCGGTGGGCGGCGGCTTTATCGTCAGCGACGAAGTGGCCGCCGACGGCAACAAACAAAAAGTGCTGGCCCCCGACACCACCGTGCTGCCCTTCCCTTTCCACAGCGGCGACGAGCTGCTGGCCCAGTGCAAGGGCGCAGGCATCTCGATTGCCGAGCTGATGCGCCGCAACGAACAGCACTGGCGCAGCGATGCCGAGATCGACGCAGGGCTGAACAAAATCTGGGCCGTCATGCAAGCATGCGTGGTGCGCGGCTGCCGCACCCAGGGCGTGCTACCCGGTGGCTTCAAGGTCAAGCGCCGGGCTGCCGACCTGTTCACCAAACTCTGCGCCAACCCCGAGTTGGCCCTGCGCGACCCGCTGCAGGTGCTGGACTGGGTGAACCTATACGCCCTGGCCGTGAACGAAGAAAACGCCGCCGGGGGCCGTGTGGTCACTGCGCCCACCAACGGGGCCGCAGGCATCGTGCCCGCCGTGCTGCACTACTACGTGCGCTTTGTGGCCACGTCCACGCCCAGCGGCGTGATCGACTTTCTGCTGACCGCCGCCGCCATCGGCATGCTGTACAAAGAAAACGCCTCCATCTCGGGGGCCGAAGTAGGCTGCCAGGGCGAGGTAGGCGTGGCCTGCTCCATGGCCGCCGCCGCCCTGTGCGCGGTGATGGGCGGCACGCCCGAGCAGGTGGAGAACGCCGCCGAGATCGGCATGGAACACCATCTGGGCCTGACCTGCGACCCGGTGGGTGGCCTGGTGCAAATCCCCTGCATCGAACGCAACGCCATTGCCTCCGTCAAGGCCATCAACGCCGCCCGCATGGCCTTGCACGGCGACGGCAGCCACTTCGTGAGCCTGGACAAGGTCATCAAGACCATGCGCGAAACCGGGGCCGACATGATGACCAAGTACAAGGAAACTGCGCGTGGAGGGCTGGCCGTTAACATCGTGGAATGCTAGCCCACCCCCGATCTGACACCTTCGCCACCGGCCTCGTCTGGTTCCGCCGCGACCTGCGCAGCTTTGACCATGCGGCGCTGTACCACGCGCTCAAGTGGTGCCAGCAGGTGCACTGCGTGTTTGTGTTTGACACCGAAATTCTGGAGAGCCTGCCCCGCGCCGACCGCCGGGTGGAGTTCATCCAGGCCTCCGTGGCCGAGCTGGACACCGCCCTGCGCGCGCTGCAGCCCGGCAGCGGCCTGATCACCCTGCACGCCGCCGCCCGCGAGGCGATTCCGGCGCTGGCCAAGGCGCTGCACGCCCAGGCGGTGTTTGCCAACCACGACGACGAGCCGCAGGCCCTGGCCCGCGATGCCATGGTGTTGGGCGCCCTGGCGCACCAGGGCATTGCGCTGCACACCTACAAGGACCACGTGGTCTTCGAGCGCAGGGAAATTTTGACCCAGCAGGGCCGCCCATATGGCGTGTTCACGCCGTACAAGAATGCCTGGCTCAAGAAGGTAGACGCGTTTTATCTGAAGTCCTACCCGGTGGAAAAATACGCCGCACGCCTGGCACCACGCCAGAATGCCCAGCCCGTGCCGAGCTTGCAGGCGCTGGGCTTTGAGCCCACCAACCTGGCCCAGCTCAAGCTGCCTACGGGGCAAAGCGGCGGGCAGCAGCTGTTTGAAGAGTTCTTCGAACGCATGGACCAGTACCACGCCACCCGCGACTTCCCCAGCGTCAAGGGCCCCAGCTACCTGGGCGTGCACCTGCGCTTTGGCACGGTATCGATCCGGCAGATGGCGGCAGCCGCCTACCCCTTGCACCTGCAGGGCATCCAGGGGGCCAGCGTGTGGCTCAGCGAACTGGTGTGGCGGGATTTTTATGCGCAGATCCTGAGCAACTTTCCGCACGCCGCCAAAGGCGCTTTCAAGCCTGAATATGACCAGATCGCCTGGGAGCATGGCAAGGCCGCCAAGACCCTGTTTGCCGCCTGGTGCGAGGGCCGCACCGGCTACCCGCTGGTGGACGCGGCCATGGCCCAGATCAACCAGACCGGCTACATGCACAACCGCCTGCGCATGGTGGTGGCCAGCTTCTTGGTGAAAGACCTGGGGCTGGACTGGCGCTGGGGGGAGGCCTACTTTGCCACCCACCTGAACGACTTCGATCTGTCGGCCAACAACGGCGGCTGGCAGTGGGCCAGCTCCAGCGGGTGCGATGCCCAGCCGTACTTTCGCATCTTCAACCCCACCAGCCAAAGCGAAAAGTTCGACCCCGAGGGCAAGTTCATCCGCCGCTACCTGCCCCAACTGGCCAAGCTACCCAACGCCGCCATCCACGCGCCCTGGCTGGCCAAACCGATGGAGTTGCAGGCCGCGGAGGTGGTGCTGGGCACAACCTACCCGCTGCCCATCGTGGCGCACGACGAGGCCCGCGCCCGCACCCTGTTGCGCTACGCGATGGTCAAGAAGCCGCATGCATTGCCTTGACAGAAACGCTATTTAATTTATAGCCTCTCACGCCCACGGAATGGGCGCTAGAGGCCTAAAACACTGCTATTTTCTGTGGTGTAACGGCGCACCAGGCTCAAGAGCTCTTCTTCCGGATACGGCTTGCCCAGGTAGTGGTTCACGCCCAGCGCACGGGCGTGCTCGCGGTGCTTTTCGGCCATGCGCGAGGTGATCATGATGATGGGCAGGTCTTTCAATGCTTCATCGCTGCGGATGTTGCGGGTCAGGTCGAAGCCGTCCATGCGCGGCATCTCGATGTCGGACAGCACCAGGGCGGGCTTTTCTTCCTGCAGCCGCTCCAGGGCCTGCAAGCCGTCGTTGGCTAGGGCCACACGGTAGCCTTCGCGCTGCAGCAGGCGCTGGGTGACGCGGCGCACGGTGATGGAGTCGTCCACCACCAGCACCAGCGGCGTGTGCTGCACCGTGGGCAGCAGCGCAGACACATCGCCCACGCCCATTTGCCACTGGCGGGCCTGTACACCGTAAACCGAGGACAGCGCCACCGGGTTGTAGATCAGCACCACCGCACCCGATGCCAGCACTGACATGCCGGACAAGCCGGGCAAACGCGAGAGCTGCGGCCCGAGGTTTTTGACCACCACCTCCTGGTTGCCCAGCACCTCGTCCACGTGCAGGGCCAGGCGCTGCGCCGCGCTGCGAAAGATCACCACCGCGCTGTTTTTGCCCACCGGCTCGCTGCTCTGCCGTGACGACTGCAGCAGCGCACCGCCCCAATAGAAGGGCACGGCCTCGCCCGCCACGTCCACCGTTTGGCTCTCATAGGCCTGGGCCAGCTCGGCCTGCGGCATGCGGCGCACCACTTCGATCACGTTGGCGGGTACGCCGATGGACAGCGTGCCCATGCGCAGCATCACCACCTGCGTCACCGCCGTGGTCAGCGGCAGCACCAGCTTGAACTGCGTGCCCTGCCCGGCGGCAGTTTGGGTTTCAATACGCCCGCCCAGGGCCAGCACTTCGGCGCGTACCACGTCCATGCCGATGCCGCGGCCCGACAGCTCGGTGATCTGCGCCGCGGTGGAAAAGCCGGGCAGGAAGATCAGGTCGGCCACGGCCGCCGGGTCCAGCTGCGCGTCGGCCTGCACCAGGCCCTGGTCCAGGGCTTTTTGGCGGATGCGGTCCATGTCCAGCCCGGCACCGTCATCGGCAAAGCGCACCGAGATGTCGTTGCCCTCGTGGTGCAGCTCGACCAGGATGTTGCCGATGGCGGTTTTGCCCGCCGCTATTCGCACATCGGGCAACTCGATGCCGTGGGCCACGGCGTTGCGCAGCAGGTGCTCGAAAGCCGGGGCCATGCGGTCCAGCACGCCGCGATCCATCTCGATGGAACCACCCGTGATGTCCAGCTTGATGAATTTGCCGGTGTCTTTGGAGGCCTGGCGCACCACGGCGTACAGGCGCTCGGCAATGCCTTCAAATTCGACCATGCGGGTGCGCAGCAGGTCGCGCTGCAGTTCGCGGGCCTGGCGGGCCTGGATGACCAAGTCGTCCTCGGTGCCCTCGATGGTGCGCTGCAGATTGCGCTGCACCGTGCCCACGTCGTTGACCGACTCGGCCATCATGCGGGTCAGTTCCTGCACCCGGGTGAAGCGGTCGAATTCCAGCGGGTCGAAGCCCTGCGCCGTGTCCTTGGCCAGGGCCAGGCGCGACTGCATTTGCGACTCGGCCTGCACCTCAATGTCGCGCAGGTGGCCGCGCATGCGTTCCAGGTTACCGGTCAGGTCGGCCAGTGCGCCACGCAACTGCGACAGGCGCGTCTCCAGCCGGGTGCGGGTGATGATGACCTCGCCCGCCTGGTTAACCAGCCGGTCCAGCAGCTGCGAGCGCACGCGTACCGACTGGTGGGCCATCAGGCGCGGCGCAGGCAGCACGGCAGCGGGCTGCGCCGGTGTCAGCAGGGTGATGATGGCCGAGGTTTCGGGCTTGGCATCGGTCTTGGGTGGCGCAGGCTGCTCCTCGGCCTCGCTGGGCACGCGCAAATGGGCCTGGCGCAGGCTGTCCATCTGGGTCTGCAAGGCATCGAAGTGCGACAACAGCGGTTCGATCTGCGCCGACTGCAGCGGCTCGGCACCCAGGCGCTCGATCTCGGTTTCAAGGCGATGGGCCATTTCGCCCAGGCGCAATGCACCGGCCAGGCGGGCGCTGCCTTTGAGGGTGTGCAGGGCGCGCAGCACCTCGTTACGGGCACCGCCGTTATCGGGCCGGGCCCACCATTGGCGCAGGGCACCGCCCAGTTGGGGCAGCAGTTCGGCGGCTTCTTCTTCAAAGATCGGAAACAGATCGACATCGATCACGTCGTCCAGATCGATCTCTTCATCGAAGTCGGACGGCGGGGCCGCAGTGAATTCGGGTAGCGCCTCAACAGGCACGGGGGCCTCGACTGGCTCCTCTACGGCGGCAATAGGCTCCTCTACCGCATCCAGCAGGGCCAGATCGGCCAGCTCCTGGGCATCGGCCTCCTCTTCGGGTTCTGGCACAGCGGCGGGCACGGGCACCGGGCTGTCTTCCAGCACATCGCGCAGGGCTTGTAGCACGCCGGGATGCGGTTCTTTGAGGAAACCGGCCGCAAACTGGTGCAGCAGGCGGCGGATCTCTTCGGCCGCGTCGGTAAAAATTTGCGCGTGCCGGGCCGTGCCCTGGGGCATCAACTGCACATGTTCCAGCGCCGACTCCAGCGCCCGCGCCATCTGCGACAGCGCCTGAAAGCCCACCGTGGCCGAGCTGCCCGCCAGCGAATGCGCCAGCGAGACGGTGGATTCGGGCAGCGGCTGGTGCAGCTCCAGCGACCACTCGCTGAGCTCAGTCAGCAGGCGGCGCGACCATTCGTCGGCCTCGTTGAGGTAGACGTTGTACAGCGGGATGCCGATGCGCAGCGGGCCGATGACCTTGGTGGCCTCGTCGGGCACCGGGGTGTCCAGCGGCAGCAGGGCGCTGTCGGTGGGCTCGGGTAGTTCCTCTGCCGCTACCTCGGGCTCCACTGCTGCCACCGCTTCGGGCAGCAGCTCAGGCAACTCGGCTGCCATGGCTTCTTCGACGACCGACTCCACCACCGGTTCTGGCATGTCGACCAGCAAGTGCGCAGGGTCCAGCACGTCGGCGGAGGCTTGCGGCACGGCCAGCGGCAGGTAGCGCAACTCCAGACGGCGGGCATCGGCAGAGGCACGGAAAGGCTGGGCTCGCCAGTGCTGGGCGGCACCCACGGCAATGTCTTCCACCCACAGGCCAAAGGCGTTCAGGGCATCGCCCGCCACCTGCAGCAGATCGGGGTGGGCCGGGCTTTGCTCGGCCAGCCAGCCGTTGACCATTTGCTCCAGGGCCCAACCGGCTTCGCCCAGCTCGGTCAAGCCCACCATGCGGGCACTGCCCTTGAGGGTGTGGAAGGCGCGGCGCAGCGTGATTTGCGGCCCGGGATCGCTGGGTGCGGCGACCAGCGCCGCCACCGCGCCCTGGCCGGTATGCACCACTTCGCGGGCTTCATCCAGAAAGATGCCCAACAGCTCGGCATCGTCTTCGGACAGCTCGGCCGCCGGGGACGGCACGGCGGGTGCCGGTGCGGGGCTGATCTCGGTGACCTGGCCCTGGTCTGGTGCAGCGGCGGTCAGGGTGAATTCTGGCTCCGGCTCGGTGGGCAGTTGCACCGACACCGGCTCCAGGTCTTCTGCGGGCGCAGATATCGGTTCAGGTTCGGAAACAGGCGCGGCAGGCTCCAGCGGAGCGGCCACGGTGGCCAGGTCCAGATCCAGCAGTTCCGGCAGTTCGGAAATGGCCCAGGGCTCGGCCTCCAGCAGCGGCAACGGCTCCTGCACCTCGGCGGCCCGCTCTTCCAGCGCGTCCTGGTACGGTGCCTGCACCGAATCTGCGGCCGACACGGTACTGCGCCCCATCGCCAGCTTGAATTCGCCCGCCGCCTCGTCGTAGCTAAACAGCTTCTTGGCCAGTGCACGCTGGTAGCCCAGCATGTCGATCAAAAAGCCCAATGCGCCCAGGCTGTTGCCCAGCCGGTCAAAACTGGCAGCTTGGGTCGCAGGGTCGCCCAGGTCGTCGGCCATGTAGCCATCGACCGTCTCGCGCATGCGCATCACAGCGTGCGAGGCCTGGTCCAGCCCCAGCACCGACAGCACGCCGCGCATCTGTGTCAGCTGGTGCGCCACCTTGGACAGCGGCACTTTCTCGCGCGGGGTGCGGAAAAACTGGTCCAGCGCCTGCTCGACCTCGGCCAGCGTATGGCGCAGTTCATCGACCACGCTGCCCATGGTTTGCCGGTCGCTGACGCGGTGGTAGAGCTCTTCCATCCACGGGGCCAGGGGTTCGGGTTGGGCACCTTGGCCCACCGCCGTCAAGCGGTCGGCCAGCAAAGCAGCCCGTGCAGCCAGCTCGGCATCGGCCTGGTCCAGCTCTTCAAACGCGGCCTCCAGGTACAGCACCGAGGTGGCGACTTCCATGCCCAGCGCGGTGGACGGCGGGGCCTTGGAGCGCACCGTGGACTCGACCGCGTGGGTCAGGGCCTGCGCCAGCACGGCGCTACCGGCATGCAGCTTGGTCAGCGATTCGCCGACCATGGCGAACTGGTCGAGGGCGGGCTTGAAGCGGTGCGTGTCGCCCCCGGCCAGGGCCGACCAGGTCTCGGCCGCCGCCGCCAGCCGCTTGCGCGCCTGGGCCAGCAAGGCCGGGTCAAACCGGCCAAAGGGCCGCATTTCATAGTCGATGGGCGCATGGCGCTGCAAACCGTAGGCCTGGCGCACGGCAGCCAGCGTGGGCGCATCGGCGGCCTGCACTGGCACCGCCTGGGCGCAGAAAAACAGCATGTCCTGCACCAGGCGGGGCGCAATGGTGGCATCGCCCTTGGCCAGGGCGGCGTACTGGGTCAGCACCCGCGAGGCAATGCGCTTGGAATACACGTCCGAGGCAAACAGCCCCAGCGACAGGGCTTCAAAATACGCGGCGGCGATGTTCCAAAACACCTGTTCGGACTGGCGCTGCTGGTGCTGGGCAAAACCCAGGCAGATGCGGACCAGTTCCTGGGCGGCCACCGGGTCGCCGGTCTTGACCACCTTCAGCACGCATTGGTCCAGCCGCGCCCGCACCGCAGGCGCGTAGGCCAGCGGGGGCACCGGTTCGGCCACGGCAATATCACGCCAGTGCGGCTCCAGCGGCCAGAGGTCGGCCGGATGCACCTGGGCCACGCCCGCCAGAGCCTGCACTTCGCGGTACTGCGGAAACAGACCCACCGACGACACCGGCTTGCTGGCCAGCACGGCCTCCAGGTAGTCCACCACGGCAAACCCGGCGCGTTCGATCTTGTCCACCGCCTCCGGGGTGCACAGGCTGGGGTTGTCCAGGCATTTGGCCACCGCCGCCTCCATGGCGCGCAGCAACAGCGACGGCGGCATCATGCCCACCATCTCCAGCGCGCCCACGGTCAGGTGCAGTTGCTGGAGCGCGGTGCCCAGGTGGCTGGTATCGGGCACGGCAAAACCGGCGGCCTGCGACGCATCGGCCTCGCGCACATAGCGCTTGAGCGATTTAACGGCGGTTTCCAGGGTTTTGCGCAGCTCGTCCAGCACCCAGGCCAGCGGGCCCAGGTCGTGCTCGGAAGCCTCTTCGGTGGGGGATGCAGAGAAGGACATGGCAGTGTCTGTGGCGGCAGTGGGCGACAACAGCATGGCCGCCTACTTGATTTTGAACCGCGCCACCGACAGGCGCAATTCTTCGGCCATCTCGGACAGCTCGCGCACCTGGGCCGCGGTGGTCCGGGTGCCCGCACCGGTTTGCTCGGTTACGGCAAAGATGTGCTGGATGTTGTCGGCCACCACGTTGGCCTTTTCGGCCTCGCGCGAAGTGGTTTGCGAAATCTGCTCGATCAGCTCGGCCAGACGGCGCGACACGTGGTCGATCTCGGTCAGCGCCGTACCCGCACTGTCGGACAGGGCCGCACCGGCCACCACACCCTGGGTGGAGCGCTCCATGGCGGCCACGGCATCCTGGGTGTCGGTCTGGATGGCCTTCACCAGCGCCGCAATCTGGCGCGTCGCATCGGCCGAACGCTCGGCCAGCCGCTGCACTTCTTCGGCCACCACCGAGAAGCCACGCCCGGCCTCCCCGGCGGATGCAGCCTGGATGGCGGCGTTCAACGCAAGCACATTGGTTTGCTCGGTAATGTCGGAGATCAGTTCGGTGATTTCACCAATCTCCTGCGAGGATTCGCCCAGGCGCTTGATGCGCTTGGAGGTTTCCTGGATCTGGTCGCGGATGGAGTTCATGCCGCCAATGGCATTTTGCACCGCCTGCAGGCCCGAATCGGCGGCCTGCAGCGACTGGCGCGCCACCGCAGCCGATTCCTGCGCCTGGGTAGACACCTCGTTGATGCGCGAAGCCATGTCCAGCACCGAGCGGCCGGTTTCGCGGATTTCGCGCAGCTGTTCGGTGGATGCGGCCAGCAGCTCGGTCGAGGTGCTGTCCACCTGCGCCGTGGTCTGGGCCACCTGGGTGGCGGTGTTCTGCACGCTGCCCACCAGGGCGCGGAGCTCTTCCACGGTGTAGTTCACCGAGTCGGCAATCGCCCCGGTGATGTCTTCGGTCACGGTGGCCTGCTGGGTCAAGTCGCCCTCGGCCACAGCCTGCAGTTCGTTCATCAGCCGCAAAATGGCGGCCTGGTTGGCATCGTTGACGCGTTTGGCGCCTTGTTGCGACGACTCGGCATCCAGGCGCTGCATTTCGGCCGTGGCCTGGCGTTTGCGGCTACCACGCAACTGCACGGCGGCCAAGCCCAGGGCACAGGCCAAGGCCAGCAAGGCCGACAACACCAGCGCCGCAATGGCCACCAGGCCCAGGCCGGTTTGGGACGACAGCTTGTCTTGCAGCGCCTCCAGCTGGCGGCGCAGCGGCTCGCTGTCGCCCACCACGGCGGTTTGCGCCTCGCGGGCCGAGACCAACCCTTGCAGGTTGCCCAGAATCGCCCCGGCCTGGGTGCGGGTTTCTTCGTACAGCTTGAGCAAGGCCTGGAGCTGCTCGCGGGTGGCCGCATCCTTGGCCGCGCCCAGGCGCAGCTCGGGGCTGCCGTCCAGCAGACCCTGGGTGATTTCCTTGAACGAATTCAAGTCCTTGCCCAGCAAAAAGACGGCCTCGGGACTCACGCCTTCCATGGTCTGGAATTCATTCGCCGACTTGCCAATGCGCTGGGTCAGCATGACCAATTGGCCTGCGGCAGAAATCTCGGTCGGGCTGGCGGCCTGCTGCAATTTGAACGAGGCCACGGTTTCCGCGATTTCCAGCAGATCGGACGATTGGCGGTTGATGGTGTGCAGTGCGGCACCCACCTGGGTCAGGATTTTTTGCTGGCCCATGACGGTGGCGGCGTTCTTTTCGGCACGCTCCATCAGCGGGGTGATTTGGGCCATATCGGTCTGGGCATCGGCGTTGACCGCGCTCAGACGGTCGTCTCCAGCCTGCAGGCCGCGCACGTTCTTGGCCAGCACGTCGGCACTTTCGGCCACATCGGCAAACGCAGGTGCACTGCCCACCAGGGCTTGGGATACCGACTTGGCCAGGCGCTGGGACTGCATCAGGGCCTGGCCGGTGGCGGCCAGTTGCTGCGCCACCGTGTCGGCGCGGTGTAGGGCCCATGCGGCCACCACAGCCAGCACCAGCAGGGCCGCCCCCATCACCACCGCCAGAATCCGCTGGTGGGAGGTGGTGTGGCGGTGGCCCAGCAAGGGCAAGCTCACCCATTCGTCGGCTGCGTCAGGCGCATGCGGGCTGACAAAGCGGCTTTCGCCGAAGTCGTGGCTGGGGTGCGCCTTCGGCAGAACCGGGTAATCGGCCACGGTATCGGTCTCGGAATCCGCAGAGTCCTCCAGGGTCGGGTGGGAGTAGGACTTGTCGTCAACAGCGGGCATGGTGCAGCTTTCTGGAGGGGCCCTAAGCACTGATGCTCAGAAAAGAAGGAAGTTGGGACAGGCTCAGCAGGTTGATTTCCTGCCACGGCAAACCGGCCGCGTCGGTGTGGATGGGGCCCAGGTAGCCAGGTGCTCCCACGGGTGCCGGGGCGGACGCGGTAAATGCATCCGGGCCGCGCAGGCCGCTGAGCTGGTCTACCAGCATGGCGCAATTGAGCTCCATGCCCGCGTTGAACGACAGCAGGCTGCACTCGGACAAGGCCGCATCGCTGCGCAGCACCGGCGTGTCGGGGGCCATGAAGCGCACCAGATCGACCACGCCGCACAGGCCGCCGCGCAGATTGGCCACGCCCATGAACCAGGCCTGGGTATAGGCGGCGGGCTGCACCGGCGTCCAGGGGAAAATTTCGCCGCACTGGGCCAGCGGAAACAGGTAACGGGCACCGCCCACCTGGGCCGCCAGCCAGCGCACCGACAGCCCTTCGCTGCGGGCCGCTTGCAGGCGGGAGGCCAATCGGGTTTGCAGTTCTCGGAGCGCTTCGCGGTTCGCCATGGCAACTGTGGCCTTACTTGAGGGCGCTGATCTTGGCCTTCAGCTCGGCGGCGTTCACCGGTTTGGTGATGTAGTCACGGGCTCCCTGGCGCATGCCCCAGACGCGGTCGGTTTCCTGGTTCTTGCTGGTGCACATGATGATGGGCACGTCGGCAAACTCGGGGTTGCGGCTGATGGTGCGGGTCAGCTGGAAGCCGTTTTGCCCCGGCATCACTACGTCCATCAGGATCAGGTCGGGCTTTTGTTCGGCCAGGCGGCGAAACGCCTCGTCGGCGTTTTCTGCGGTACGCACCGCCATGCCGTTTTTCTCCAGCAGGTCGGTCAGGTACATCAGCTCGGTCTTGGAATCGTCCACGATCAGCACGTTGTGGATAGGCATCAAATGGTTCCTTGCAAGGCGGCACCGAACTGCTGCACCGCCTGGAGCAACTGGTCTTTGGTAAACGGTTTGGTCAAATAGTCCTGCGAGCCCACCATGCGGCCCCGGGCCTTGTCGAACACGCCGTCCTTGGACGACAGCATGACCACCGGAATGGACGCAAATTTGGGGTTGCGCTTGATGATGGCGCAGGTCTGGTAACCGTCCAGCTTGGGCATCAGGATGTCGCAAAAGATCAGCTGCGGCTGGTGGTCGTTGATCTTGGACAGGGCATCGAAGCCGTCTTCGGCCAGCAACACCTCGTGCCCGCCTTGTTTCAGGAAGATTTCAGCACTGCGACGGATCGTGTTGCTGTCGTCCACCACAAGGACTTTGAATGTCGTGGCAAGCGTACTCACGTGGCACCTCTTCTGGAAAGAACAGGGGGACGCGGACGGTCGCCGCGCATCAAAGTTGGACCATCTCGAAATCTTCTTTGCGGGCACCGCACTCGGGGCAGGTCCAGTTCATGGGCACCAGGGCCCAGGCGGTTCCGGCGGCAATGCCCGTGGCGGGGTCGCCAGTCGCCTCGTCATAAATCCAGCCACAAATCAGGCACATCCAAGTTTTAGAGTCAGTCACAGCGTAAAAAGCCTTAGCTAATAGAATGAAATGGATTGTATAGACGCAGATTATTGCCTTGACCATTTTGTACGCCCCCTCAGCCGATTTAGGCCTATGACTGCTCCTCCCCCCCCAAAAAAGCCCCCTCCCGACGATCTGCCCGGCGCGTCCCTGGCCCCTGAAGCACCCGACGAGGACGAAGACGACCCGCTCGAAGGCCCGGCCTGCGTGATGGTGTTCAACGCCAGCGACCCCAGCGGCGCGGGCGGCTTGGCCGCTGACACCACGGCGATTGCCTCGGTGGGCGGCCATGCCCTGCCCGTGGTCACCGGGGCCTACGCCCGCGACACCGGCGAGATTTTTGAGCACTTCTGCTTTGAAGAAGAAGCCGTCACCGAGCAGGCCCGTGCGGTGCTGGAAGACATTGCCGTGCAGGTCTTCAAGGTCGGCTTTGTGGGCAGCCCGGAAAACGTCAGCGCGATTGCAGAAATTACCTCCGATTACGCCGACGTGCCGGTGATTGCCTACATGCCCAACCTGTCCTGGTGGGACGAGGACAAGATCGAAGACTACCTGGATGCCTTCCGCGAGCTGATGCTGCCGCAAACCACGGTGCTGGTGGGCAACCACAGCACGCTGCGCCGCTGGCTGCTGCCCGACTGGAGCGGCGAGCGCAACCCCACGCCGCGCGACATCGCCAAGGCCGCGTCCGCCATGGGCGTGCCCTACACCCTGGTCACCGGCATCCCCCTGCCCGACCAGCATGTGGAAAACGTGCTCACCAGCCCGCAGGCCGTACTGGTCAGCGAGAAGTTCGAGCTGTTTGAGGCGGTGTTCACCGGCGCGGGCGAAACCCTGTCGGCGGCGCTGGCTGCCCTGCTCGCCAGCGGCAGCGACCTGGCCGAAGCCACCAATGAAGCCATGAGCTACCTGGACCGCTGCCTGGACGGCGGCTTTCGCCCCGGCATGGGCCACATCCTGCCCGACCGCATGTTCTGGGCCCAGCCCGAAGACGGTGATGCACCTGACGACGGCAGCGATCCCGATGCCCCCCTGGACGAAGAAACCCTGCGCGCCATTGCCGCACTTGAGGCCCCGAATGAAACCCGACACTGATCTGAACCAAGCCCTGTTTGACCGCGCCACCAAGGTCATCCCCGGCGGCGTAAATTCCCCCGTGCGTGCCTTCAAGGCCGTGGGCGGCACGCCGCGCTTTGTGCAGCGCGCCCACGGCGCCTACTTTTGGGATGCCAACGGCCAGCGCTACACCGACTACATCGGCTCCTGGGGCCCGATGATCCTGGGCCACGGCCACCCGGTGGTGGTCGAAGCAGTGCAGAAAGCCCTGCTCGAAGGCTTCTCGTTCGGCGCGCCCACCGAGCGCGAGGTGGAGTTAGCCGAAGAAATCCTGTCGCTGGTGCCGTCCATGGAGATGCTGCGCCTGGTCAGCTCCGGCACCGAAGCCGCCATGAGCACCATCCGCCTGGCGCGCGGTGCCACGGGCCGCAACAAGATCATCAAGTTCGAAGGCTGCTACCACGGCCACGCCGATGCGCTGCTGGTCAAGGCCGGGTCCGGCCTGGCCACCTTTGGCAGCGCCACCAGCGCCGGTGTGCCGCCCGAGGTGGTGCAGCACACCCTGGTACTCGAATACAACCACATCGCCCAGCTCGAAGAGGCCTTTGCCCTGCACGGACGGGACATCGCCTGCCTGATGATCGAGCCCATCGCGGGCAACATGAACTTTGTGCGTGCCTCCGTGCCCTTCATGCGCCGCTGCCGCGAGCTGTGCACCCAGTACGGCGCACTGCTGGTGTTCGATGAAGTGATGACCGGTTTCCGCGTCGCCCTGGGCAGCGCCCAAAGCGTCTACGCCAAGCACATCCCCGGCTTTGCCCCTGACATGACGGTGCTGGGCAAGGTGATTGGCGGCGGCATGCCACTGGCAGCCTTTGGCGGCTCGCGCGCGGTGATGGAGCACCTGGCGCCGCTGGGCACGGTCTACCAGGCCGGTACGCTGTCGGGCAACCCGGTGGCCACCGCCTGCGGGCTGGCCACGTTGCGCGAAATCCGCAAGCCCGGCTTTTTTGAAGCCCTGTCGGCCACCACCCGCTCGCTGGTCACCGGCCTGCAGGCCGCCGCAGATGCAGAGGGCCTGGCCTTCAGCAGCGACTGCGAGGGCGGCATGTTCGGCTTCTTCCTGCTCGACACCCTGCCGCAAAACTACCCGCAGGTCATGAAGACCAGCAGCCCGCGTTTCAACCACCTGTTCCACGGCCTGCTGGACCGCGGCGTGTACATCGCCCCGGCGCTGTACGAGGCTGGTTTTGTGAGCGCAGCACACACGGCAGACGATATTGCGGCCACCGTGGACGCTGCGCACGCAGTGTTCAAGGAACTATCAAAAGCGTAGCTACTTACGCTTATAGAATAAGCGCAGAGTGCCAATTTAGTGCTAAATTTTCCATGGGAAAAATGGTAACCAGCGGGTAAAGCCGGGAACTGCGGAGGGCTTTGCGGCGTTTAATCCTCACCATGCAAAAAATCCTCCTCCTCAGCGCCTTGACCCTGGTCACAGGCTTCGCGGCCGCCCAGGAAACCGGGCGGGTCATCTCCAGTACCCCCATCCAGCAGCAGGTGGCCGTACCCCGCCAGGTGTGCAGCAACCAGCAGGTGGCGGTGGAAGCCCCGCGCTCCGGTGCGGGTGCGCTGATGGGCGGCATTGCCGGTGGGGCGGTGGGCAACGCCATCGGCGGTGGCAGCGGGCGCGCGGCGGCGACCATGCTGGGCGTTTTAGGCGGCGTGATTCTGGGCAACAACATCGAAGGCCCGGGCCAGACGCAATGGCAGACGGTGCAAAACTGCAGCACCCAAACCTTTTATGAAACCCGCAACGCGGGCTACAGCGTGGTCTACGAGTACGCGGGCAAGCAGTACACCACCACCCTGCCCAATGACCCCGGCGCGACCATTGCGCTGCAGGTCAGCCCCATGGGCTACAGCAACATACCACCGGTGCGCGCGCCGGTGCAGCAGCAGGTCATATCAGGCGACACCTACCAGCCCGAACCCGTCTACACCACGCCTGCCCCGGTGGTGGTGCAGGCTGTGCCCGCCTACCGCCCGATTCTGCCGATCGGCGTGGAGCTGAACTTCGGCTACTCCCGGCACCACTGGCGCTGAAGCCACCCGGTTTGCCTTGCTCAGAGGTCGAAATTGGTCGGCATCATCACCACGTCGCGGATGGTCATGCCGCGCGGGCGGGTCAGCATGAATTGCACCACCTCGGCCACTTCGCTGGCCTCCAGCAGGCTGCCTGAATCCCGGGCTTCCTGCAGTTTCTCGGGCGGCCAGTCGGCCAGCAGCGCGCTGATGACGGGGCCGGGCGAGATCGAGCCCACGCGGATGCCATGCTTGAACACCTGGCGCCGCACCGTCTGCACAAAGCAGTTGATCGCCCATTTGGACGACGCATAGACCGGCTCCCAGGGCGTGGGGAAATGGGCCGCCAGGGAACTGGTGACGATGATGTCGCCGCTCCCGCGCGCAATCATGTGCGGCAACACGTCGCGCACGTTCTTCATCACCACGTTGATATTCAGGTGCAACATGCGGTCGATGGCATCGTTGTCGTTGTCAACCAGGTCGCCGCCGACGTAGGTGCCGGCATTGGCATGCAGGATGTCGATCTGACCGGCCAGGTCCAGGGCCCTGGGCACCAGGGTCGCGCAGTCTTTCGGGTCGAGCAAGTTGATGCGCAGCGGGATCACCGCGTCGCCGTACTGGCTGCAGACCGCTTGCATCGCCGCCTCATCGCGGTCAACCATCACCACGCGCGCACCCGCAGCCAGCATCGCCTCGGTACTGGCCAGGCCTATGCCCGACGCAGCCCCGGTGATGACGGCCACTTTAGCTTCCAGTTCTCTTGCCATTGGGTCTCTCCTTATGGGGTGCCTTGAATTTACAAACACCTGAAATCATAGGCAGCGCCGACGATTCCATTGATGCCGGTGTGTTCCATGTTGGTACTTTTTTGCACCCAGGAACTAGGGCAGACCCTAGCCCCACCACCCCAGCGATCCAATTGCTATCGTAAAAATAGCTGCACACGCCCTTGCTATAAGGGCGGATTCAAGTCCAAGTGCAAGTGCAACACAAGGATCATTGAATGGTAGCGTGCTGAGAATGGTGTTTGAGCAAGAAATCGCGATAGGCCTCAATAGGCGAGTGCGCATTCAATGTCTTACGAGGGCGGTTGTTGATCTCATCGGCAATGGCATCGAGCTGCTCCTGGCTCACATCTGAGAGATCCATGCCTTTGGGCAGGTACTGACGCACCAAGCCATTGGTGTTT
>NZ_JBWMAV010000020.1:0-85101 GCF_056521425.1 Rhodoferax sp. LS1P39
TCTGCACGACTTGCAGCTTGAACTCCGCGTTGAATGTTCGTCTTTGCTTCTTGGTCATATTTCTCGTCCAGGTGGATTCCACCTATCGAGGTGTCCGGGGGAATTAGACCAGCACAGTGATACCCAAAGGAATGTTGTGCTCAACCATTTCCTTAAACTCTCTGGGCGAATAGGCCTTCCGATGATTCACGATGCGCCAAGCTTCGTAAGCGTCACGAAGAGCAGCACGGCGAAGGAACTGATCTTGTGGAACCAAATCGCAGACTTCATGGATGAATTCTTCGACTGGATTGGCACTCATACGCCACTTTTGCATATAGTGGTCGTGAGCCTTCGAATAGGAAAATTTTCCGTTCTTCAGCAGACGCTCAGCACCCTCCAATGCCCACTGGGCAATACCTGGAAGTTCATTTTCCAAGATACGCTTGGCAAGATTCGGATCCATACCAAGCCCCAGCTTCACGCGGCTATTAGGGAACACGACAACAATCCAGCGCTCATAAAATGCCGCAGTATGGTCATTGGTAGTGATCATGTGGTTGGACATGAAGATGTGTGTCGCTTCATTTTTAAACGTGAACGGCATCTTCGCTATTGCACGCCCCGTAAGCGAATCTAACCCTGTTACGCGCTTAAACACAGCAGCAGGAATAGTCCGCCCCATTGAAAGCTCACCCACCATGTTTAGGCGAACTCCGGCCAACTTAGCCAAGTAGTACTCTTCATCCCAACGGAATGGATCAATGGATTCCCGATACGTTTCCGGGACCAACTGCTCCAGTATCGTCCCCATCGTTCCCTTCCCTGAACGACCAAATGGGTCATGGAAAAGAACGGCTTTTTGCTGACTTGCCGTCAGACCAAACATGACCGCTCCTGCAATCTCTTGCATTAGTGCTAACTGTTGCACTTCCTCTTCTGTATCGTTTGAAGAAAAAGTCTCCCGCAAAAACTGTTTGAAGCGCGGCATGTCCATCTTCCGGGGTGTGAAGCTAACCCGGAAACGTTGTTTGTGCGCGGGCGTCAAAGGCATCTTGCTGAAAGTGTCGCCGTTCGCCTGAAAAAATTCATCTCCGCAAGCCAAGCCGATGGGCGCACTCCCAAAGTTGGAATCAGCAGCTACAGAGACGACGAGGCTGGCAATACTGTTGTAATCGCCCCCTTTTTTACACAGATCTTTTCCGTCGTGCAATTCCGTAACCAACTGCACTAGCTTAGTGTGCGCATACGGGACCCATAGTGAACTGGGAGCATCCACCGAATAGAGTTCCCCCTCGTGGCGAATCGGAACGTGAACATCAACTGTCAAGTGCCGATGGATGTCCCTGGCATAGCAGTTATGAGTCGGTTTGACCTCCAACTCAGTATTAGGAAGTACGCGAATTGCTCTTTCTAGATCGGTCCAGCTAACACCGA
This sequence comes from Rhodoferax sp. LS1P39, assembly GCF_056521425.1. NCBI lineage: Bacteria > Pseudomonadati > Pseudomonadota > Betaproteobacteria > Burkholderiales > Comamonadaceae > Rhodoferax > Rhodoferax sp. LS1P39. The sequence continues at coordinate 1,417 of NZ_JBWMAV010000020.1, forward strand.
ACTTTAGCTTCTTGATCTCTGACTTAGCGCGCTGAAAGTTGGCTTGGTCAAACCTCTTCAAACGAGAAAATGCCGAGAGCACATCATCGGCAAAGAGCATTCCGGTATCACCACTACCCTTCGCAAGCTGGATAGCACCCATGACGACACGTTGAGCTTGCTCCGTCCGTTGGGATTTCGAATCACCAGTAGCAGAGACCTCCTTTAGATATGGTGTGGACTGATGATCCCCAACAATAGGTCCAAGCTCAGATTGGCTGGAATGCTCAGAGCCTACCAAAAGTACCTGACCAAGGGCATTGCTCGGATTCGCGATAGTTAGCACGGTGTCCAGATCATTGCCAACCACGTCGTTGCAAACAGCGACCGTCAAAGTTGTTGGTGGGGACAAAGGAGCGACCGAAGCGGTCACGTCGGAGATATTGGAAAAGTTAGACAAAGTGAGATAGACCTTAAATATAAAAAATTACTGACAGGTACCGACCAGTAGTGCACGACAAAACGACAGTGCAGAACTGACCAGCCCTGGTCCAAAAAACGACCTAGGAACTGAAACTAAAAAATTGATCGAAGCTAAAAATATTGACGAATAGCAAAACCTCCTAAGCAACAGTTGAACAACAAAAACGATAACGAAAAATTCTCAGGGACCTTCATGAAGCAAGTTCATGAACGAAACACCGATGTATGAGATATCTCATGTATCGGCAAACAAGCTGGCGTTGCACCAGCGCGCTATTCCCAATGGGTTTAAAGGAAACGAAGGCATCAAGTGCCAACATTTCCGTGCCTGACTCGAATGACTCCGCGCCAAGGATTGCAACCTTTACTGATCGGAGACCAGTGATCCGGATGCGGGGCGTATGTTAAACCAGCGCCAGCAAAAATCTCAAACTATTTCAGATATTTTTATGACGTTTTTGCACTTGAAAACCGGCAACGTACCCCAATCGCGCACGCTAGAAAAACTTCACTGAACCGCCCTTTCCAACGCTAGAAAATTCCTTTTCGGTGAAGCATGGGTGCGGCCTACACTGACCGCATCAATCGACAGCGGCCAGAATCGCATCCAACTCCGCATGCTCAGCCATGTAGGCTCTCAAGAGATGGAATTGTTCCGTGCACATCTCCGAGAACTCCGTGTTCAGCGAACCCGATAGCAAGCTATAGGCGTACAGGCAGCAGGTGATTCCGAAGGCATCCGCAGACAGATCGCCCTCGAAGCCGTTGTCACAATTGACCCGCAAGACACCCTCATGGTCAGGTGCCATATAGAACGCACCATTGCTCAAGGTGTAGTAGTGCCAGTAGCCACCGTCATAGTCCACCGACAAGCTCCCTGCGGTGTCGAAGGTGAAGGACTCTAGGTAGATGAAGCGTGCACCGAATAGCCTAGCGACGAACTTGCCGCGCTGTGAATCGGTCAAAAGCTCACGAGATATCAAAGAGGAAACGGTCATCAAAAACTCCTTGGTTGAATTGGTGCCTCCCTCCATTCCCCTGATTCCAGACGTAGCAATGCCTCTGCACAAGGCAGAACTGAGCAATCTCAGTGGTCAAGAAAAAGGGGAAGGAGGAAGGCTAGAGAAATAGCAATATGACGGTGAGCGGCGCGTTAGCCATCCATGGTCCGACCGCCCTGCTCATGGAGAAAGTCTGCGATGTCATCGCTTGATTTCCTTCTCAAGCAGGTACAACAGCACACGGATGCCGATGATGGCGAACAGCACCAACAGGACGGTCCCAGGGAAGAATGCACACAGGATTGCAATGACCACTGCGGCGATCCAGCGACTTCCATAGGGAACACAGGCAGTCAGGCAGAAAATGACAGTGATAGCGGCGATGGTTTTCATCAAGATCCTTTTTTTGAGGGAATGGGTCGGTTTTTGGTCGGCATTGCACCAACCACCGGTACGAGAAAATAAAACGCCATGTGCTTCAACGGCTTAGAAGCGATGGCATTGCGTGACCATGGGAAAGACACTCCCGCCCAGGAGATTTAGGCGGTGGGTTTGGCTTCTTTGGGTGTGTTCACGACTGGTGATACCGCGACCTTCACAGGTGGCGCTTTAGAGGCAGGTGCCTGCTCTGGATCCAGATCTACCCCCGACTCCACCAGCACCTTGACCGAGGCCATGAAGGCTTCAGAGGGGGTGCGGATGTATTGGCGCGGGTTCTCCGTTGAGCGGGCAACCAAGCCTTCCTGTTTCAGCGCCGCCAGCACGAATCCAGCGGTATTGGCCGACTTGCCCTTGCAGACAGGCTGTATCGATACGCTGCTGATCAGGGTCTGCTTACCCAGAGTGCGTTCTATCTCGCTGACTGCAATCCAATCGTTGCTATAAAAGCCGCCTCCGCTGTTCCCATAAATCCTGAACAACACCTCCGCGTTGGCCCGGTATCCGACGTGGTACGTCAGAGTGGACTTAGCGGATAGCGTGGGACAGGTGGCAATTTTGAGAACTCTGGTGGAGGTGGATCCTGCTACGGTGGTGGTTTTCGATTTCATATTTCATTTCTCCGTTGGTTGATGGTGGTTTCGAAGGCCTATGTCCTTCATTACAGATACGCGGTTTTCCTCAGTTTTTGATACATGCCGGGAGCACCCAGGGGGATGGATCCAGCAAGCCAGATCACTATGCAAGGCCCAGAAACAAAAAAACCACCCGAAGGTGGCTGTTGGTGGTGATGTGTCATGTCTCATGGGATAGATACCTCTGGTGAACGAACCGCGTACTGTCGGCACATGGCTAGCAGACCGGGATCAATGCCCCCGACCTTGGGAATGAACACTTCCACGCCATAGCCATCGTCACTGAGGACAAAGACCATTTCGTAGCACCCCTTGTGTTCCTCGATGCATTCAAAGCTTGGGCGAAAGCCTTGTTCACCGAAGCGCACTCCATCGAACCGGTTAGCCAGGACCGGGAAGCCCAGTTGTGCATCGAGCACATCCACACTATCCCCAACCTCCAACACGACGAAGAACCCGTGGATATTCGGGTCGTAGGGTTCGTCTTCGCTCAACATGGCAAATCTGCAGGCAGCGATGGTAGCCATCTCCGTATCCAGAATCTGCACGGTCAACGCAGGGTCACGAATGACTTGCATCAGTGCCCTCCTCTATCAGGTTTCTCGTAATCAACATAAATACTCCTTTCAGAAACGAAAAAACGCCCAGGGCTGTGAACCGAGGGCGCGCTTGGGAGAAACTTTTCTACAAATACCAGTCTGTATTCCTTTCTTAAATTTATCTATCGCCTAATCACTAAAGCAGTTCGCTGGGCAACCTAGGTAGGGCAGAACGGAAGCACAAAGCCAGCACTCATTTTCATGAACTTAACTTAACTTAAAAACGAAGATATAGAGAATATTGATTGGCATGTAGTAATCAGGGATATTTAGTATCAAGCATCAATTAGTCCTACATAACAATTACCAAAACCCAATAATTCTCAAAAATGGCGCTCTAATTTTTTTGCCCATTTTTCACCTGCGGACTTGAAAGTATCGGCATAGTTTTTCTAAATAAAGTACAGATTGATCAAATGCCGTGACCAAGTGCCTGGACCCTTTCTAGGGCAACGTCTATTGGAAGCCTCCCCTTATCAACCAAGGACAGAATTCGAGCCGCTTGGGTACTATCCAAATTGCCTGCAATCAATGCATGGTTAACGCTTGCCTCCAAATCTCCACGAAGCGGGTCAGGGGAATCAGAGACACCTGCAAGCACTTTCAACCTCTTGCGCAGACCAGCCCGGATATGGTCTTGGGTGGCCCCCGACCTCACCAACCTGGAAATGCCGTAAGCGGCGGCGGCACCTGCTGCGGCAGCACCAATGACCCAACCAACAGGCGTTGCCGTCACGAAGACTCCGCCTAGGACACCGGCAAGAGTTCCTGAACCAAGCAGTGTGGTGGCTCCTGCAGCCCCAGCGGCGGCACCCGCAAGAGAGGTACCGGCGACGGCACCAGAAGCAATACCCAGTAGCTCACCGGCTCGTCCCACCTTATCCTTGCCCTGCAGGCTTGCTATTGCCTTGAGGGTGTCAGCTTTAGCGGCATCTTCGGGTGTGCTATCTGCAGGTCTGTCAGCACGATGATCGTGTTTCCCCTGATGCTCTTTCATTGGACGGCCTCAACATACTGCGCAACGCCCTCAAAGACACTCCTCAGCAGTTCAAAGAATTTTTCTACAAGGGCAGTAAGAACAGCCAGCGCGGAAGGTGACACATCGTTCTGAGTTGCAGCACCATAGCTAGAGCCAACGATTCCAAGCACCATGACCAGAGGGGCCAGGAGGGCTCCAATAAAGGGGATACCCGTTAGCAGATACCCCACTGCCAACCCAATTGCAGCCCCAACAGCGATACGCGGGTTTGCCAACAGGAAAGCAAATATGCGCTCGACGATGACTTTGCCGATCGCTATTGCGTGCCCTCCGATGACTTGCACTTGCTCCCATAGTTGATTTAGCCGGGTTAAGACCTCGGCAGGTATCCCCATCTTGGTTCCTTTGATGAAGAAGTTCTCAAAGCTCTCTTCGTCAACTTCGGCATTCAACAGCGTCAACTCCAAGAGTGCTGCTTTAGGGTTCATGCTTGTCAATTTAAGTACTCCATTAAAAGTGCCAACGGGTAGCAATCAAAAGTTCACGGGTTCTAGCTCCATCTCGGTAAATACTATTTATCTTGTCTCTTAGTGCACCGGCAATCCAGCATACAGTCAACAATGGCACCATCCTAAGGATGAAGTAAAAAGCAATTTTCCACCCACTACCACTTGAACCAGTATCAAGGGTCACTGCAAAACCGAACAACATCCACCGCAGAGTTAATACCGCAACCAAGATAGCAAGAACGCCGACTAGGATTCTTAATAGTCGAAGTACTCCAATTGAAAACCATGGAACCCCTGGCTCTTCAAGTTTTACTACTGCAACTGCAGGAACATTTCGTTTCGAGAAAAGGCTCCGCAGGAGTGCTATAAAAATGATGACTCCAAACCCTATTCCTAGTGCAATAACAAGCTTCATTGGCACCCTTCTAAAAGATAGCTAACTCTGCCTGGGATTTCTTTAAAGCACCTCCAGAGCGAAAGATCGATCAAGAAGCACTCACCAAAAGAAGCCAAACGGACTCTTCTGATAGGTCCCCAACTTGATACGAAACTCCTCGTCAGTCATCAAGATGTAGCGAACGGTCTCCACCATTGCAACTAGGAATGGTATGAACAACCACCAGCAGGTAGCCAAATAGACGATTCCCCAGCCCCAAGATCCCAGGTAAAACTTATGAGCACCAAAGCCACCTAGGAATAGTGCCCAAAGCGTAATTTCCGGTTTCTTCGGTCCTGTTTCGTTGGTCTTCCCCTGAGCAAGTGCACCATAGATATCAATAGCCTTTTCATTGCTTGCCTTGAAGTCGACCCAAGCACCACGAATAGGGGCATTGTTTCCATTCCAATCGGCTCCTACAAACTCGAACCGCTCCCCGTTTTCTGCGGATATGACCCCAGAATTTGTTCTAACTACATAATCCAAAATTTGACCACGCAAAATATTCTCCCTATTGTTTAAATTCTTCAATCCTCACACTCCCTCATTTCTGCATTACACAACTCCTATTGAAAAAATTAAAAGATGAAATATATTCAAAAAATCACTTGAAAAATAATTTTAGCCAGAAGTAACGAAAACTGCACCACCTATTTCAGATTGGCAACAAATATAGGAGACCTCACGCCTCCTGTTTAAATAGACAGGAAAATCGTTACTCGTCAATATAAATAATTATTTGAAGCTATGTCAGTTGTTATGCGACATCGAGCCTGAACCAAAAGTGCCGAAAGTCAGGCGTGCGGCCCTGCCGATGGTGCAGGCACCCACTGACAATTTGGGGCGTTGGGGGTGACATACTGACACTATAGTCTCTGGTACTATAGTAGTGAAGTGCGCACCATCAAAGGATGGGCGTAGCAGAAGAACACTTTGGCAAGCAGGTTAAGAAACTGCGCATTGCCTGTGGGATCTCGCAGGAAGAGCTCGCCCATCGAGCTGACATCCACACCTCGTATGTGAGTCAGCTGGAGCGAGGGAAGAAGTCACCTTCCTTTGGTGTGATTCTTCGAGTGGCGCTGGCGCTGGGCATGTCCGGCGCAGAGTTGGTTAGGGGCGTTGAAGAATCGATGGGCGCTCAGCCCTGTTGACGTAGATGGCAAATGCGGAACGATGTCCTCTATCTCGCGCTGCTCATTGATGGAAGGTGGGGGCTCTTCCACCTAATAGCGTCACATCACGTTGCCAACACCGAAACCACCGTGCATGTGGTGCTAAACAGATGCCTAGTGAAACAGCGAGCAAATCCTTTGCCCCGCCCAAACTCTCATACTTTGCAATGATCTACGAGTAGACGAAAGAGTACGTAGGCGCAATACTGCAAGTCAAATTTCGAGGAGATTTGCATGAGCACAGTGAAGGCGCGATCTCTGGCGGAGCAGATCAACGATGAAGATCGACTGGAAATGCGCATGGCATTCAACCTCGTCATCAAGATCGAGCAGTCATCAAATAGTCTGGGCGACGATACAAATTTCAGCTCCTTGGCCTCTGCATACGCTCAAGCTATGGGGCTGTTTACAAAGCGGATTGCCTCTGCGGCCAGGCCCACAGCCAACTACCCTCCGACTGAGTCATTGTGTACTTACCTTGATCGGTTGTCCGACGAGGATGAGGACTATGCTCCTGACGACAATGTCACTATGCCGCCGTCTGATTTAATGGATAAATTAAGGCTCATTAGTCCCGATCAGTTTTCCGATATCGATGCGCAATTTGATGCAGGCTGGAGCAGGGAAGAGGTTTTTGAATACTTATTAAATCAAGATCAACTTCCACCAGAACCAGATTCTGCTCTGACAATGCAAGTCCAAGGAGGATAAGCAACGTCTATTCTATCGACCAAGCAAGATTTTTAGATCGACCGATATTGAATATTAATATTTTTTAAATCCAACAATGTCAACTTATTTCAAATGTACTTAATTGTAATTTAACACCTTCCCACGAACGAATCCGCCGATTTGCAAAATCAGAAATAATATTAAACCGTGCTAAAGATGTAGACTCGTCCAAGGTTGATAATTCAGAAATTCTCGCGCAGCCTATACTATTAGTTGACGTTCCTAATCTTAATCCACTGTCAAACGTGACAATCCATCGATCATGGACAGGATGAAGACCATCTGTCTCTTTTCCTATAACGATGATTTCTGTATCAGGTGGCGAAACATCGCATAGTTCGCGCCATGCCGTATTGAAACCGGCTTCATGTAAACCTGTAGGTATCTCTTTTCGAAGGTGATCGCGACTTGTAAGAATGCGTAGTGTTGAACTAGGTGCCATTTCGGCAATCTTATGTACAACATCTAAGTCTTCAGGTCCAAAAAATGGGTCAGATATAAAAATTTCTTTCCCGTCATTTTTGAAAGCCCAATCACCTATAAATTTAAACACTGCATCTCTGTCACCCGGCTTTATGATGCCATCAGAGGTAAAACTAGACTCGGACATCTTTGAAGATTGCACACCAGCCAATGCTAAAACGAGCTCAGCAGAGTTACATGCCCCAAGGTGAAAATTGGAAACTAATTTCAACCCATTAGAATTCGGACCAATTTTTCTTACAGCATTCTCTATTATCCAACTCCAAATCGGATAAGAAGTATTAATTTGAACTGATCCTGCATACGCGAATAAATTCCGAAACTCATCCACTGGGCGCGGAATTATTCTCCCTCCATTTAAAGATGCGAGATTACTTCCGCATAAATCAATTAGGGAGTCAGTATCGATTGAGGCATCCAAAATATCTTTTGGATTTTCTGCCGCTTCTTTTTGAATTTTTCTTAGATTTATTTTTTTCAAATGCTCAGCTTTTTTAAAGGTACGAGCCTCATCCTTATCGGCCTGTTCAATTAATTTCTCAGCAAAATCTGGATCCATGTTAAAGGCAAGATCTAATAGCTTCTTCTGCTTTTCAAACGCGCCATCCTCATCAGGCATGGCCTTTGTTAGTACCAAAGCCTCCTTAACGAGTGCCGAAGCCAAAGTCTTATCCATTGATTCAACTAGTTCAGCGACCCACTGATATCGCTCAACCTTATCAACATCAGTTGGTATTTCTTCAAGGTCATTCTTTACATCAGACAGCCAAGTCGGGAAAAAAATTATTGTTTTGGGACGTGCACAGACTGAAACAAATGTAGTGACGATCGCCCTATCAGAAATATTTGATATATTGCGCGCCTGAGCATATAGCAAGACCCACTGCTCTTTAGTTACAGTCAAACCAAGTGTCATACGCGCCTTATGTATATGCGCGATTGCAGCCAACTTAAATCCATCATGCCTAATATTATTGCTATCGGGCAGAGTCCTATCGACGATTTTCTCCAATGAAAGAAGAAAATCAGCAACTTGATTTCGTCTTATTAAATTTACATTTCGTTTAGCGACAAGACTTGCGGTCATTTCTCGAATTATATGGAAAATTAACGAATCCATCGTCATAGTTTGCAAAATACTAACTATCGTAGCGGCATCGTCATTGGTTAAGTCATACTCCCAGTTATCTGGGGTCTGATATGCATCAGAATCTGATTGTTTCCGCAATAGAACCTTGCATATATTACCTTTCGCACGATCCCTTCTCGACTGCTGAGATATTTTTTCAATCCTCAAAATAGCCGATGCATTATGGGTTAAAAAAAGCAATGGGGCAGCATCAAGAATCAACGACTCTTCAATGTATTCATTATTAACAAAAGATTCATCAAAAAACTTCAATACATAAGTCTCACATATTCTTTTGCTGATACTTCTTTTTCCAAAAAAATAGAACCTCAAACCCAAATCGCACCACAAAGACATTCGATCCTGAATAACGGGAGCAGAATTAATTAATTTAGCAACCCTTAAAAAATCAGCATCATTTAAATCAAGGTCATCAGAAGCAAGTGACCCATAACATCTAACCAATAGATTTAAAATTTGATTCAACACAAGAGTAAAATCTCTTGACATTGAAACTCTGTTCTTCTCTTCTGTAGAAATATGATCAAGCCAAATTACGGCGAGCGGCTTATCTATTTTTGCGATGTCGCCAACAAAATAATATCCGACATCAGTTCTAACCCAGTCAACCATGATGGACGACCAAATACCCTTCATCTCTAGAAGTAACTCCTCAGCTTTATCTCTGTTACTATAACAAATAGCAAATATTTTGTATGCGGCTGCAATAGCTTGAAATTTTACATTTGCTATTCTTATATTTCGCCAAAGTCCAATAACACCTAAATTTACATCAATTACCTCTTTTCTTTCGCAATGAATTGCTATCGCATGCATTAATTTTACTATTTCAATACTTCTTGTTTTTTCATCTTCTATGCAATTAACTGCCTTAATGAGAACTCCAGGTTGAGTTACATAAATTTTGCTTGTGACAATTTCCCGAATAAAAGTGACGTAACCCCTATCGCGGCGCTCTTCAGTGTTGAAGCGTGAAATTAAATTAAAAGCCAATTTCGTATCTGCTCTTGCTAGTGCATATATGGCGCTTTTTGCAGCCTGATAATGATCCGCCGATGAAATTAATAGGGAATCTATTGCGGTCATCAGACTTGCCGTAGTTTGACTAACCAAAGAAGTTTTCTTCTCGAATTCACTGGGATTTGGAAGCTGTTGTAAAGAGTAAAGCATCCAAGAAAAACAAGCCGCTCTAACACTTGGATCTACGACATCCTCGATCTTCATAAACAACTCTAATAATGAAAGCTCGGTCTCATCCCTCAAGTATTTATATTTAACACGTTCCAACAACATTTGAAGACGAACAGACTCCGCATTTGTCCCCAGAAACAGCTTCGTACCAAGCTGTGCTTCAATCCTATCAACTAAAGTCTTGGATATGGCATCGTCTTCAATATAGGGAAGAACTACAGCTATGGCACGCAAATCTTCGAGCCGAGGTGAACGACTTAGATCCTTCAATGTAATATCAAGCGCCTTATCTGCAACCTTCCATGAGTTTTTATCTTTTCTTCTTCTTGAAATCCATTGTTTTAATACAACCAGTTTATTACTCAATTCGTTAGTTTTCTCAAGTCCAACGAGTAATTGATCGACAGAAAGCCTATCAACGATACCGCCAAGAGCATCAATAAACATCCGATGGTAATGCTCCGACATTTTCATCTCAACTGTTCCCAAAGATTTTTCCTCGGGAAGCGACTCTTCAGAGCTCGATTTATTTATTTTATTGTCAAGTGAATTATTCTTTTGTGAAACCTCTTTTTGTTCGACATTGGCTCTATTGAAAAAATCAATTGCAGTATCAAAATCCACAACCAAAAGATCGCAAGCAATTTCAAATGCGAGATGTCCCAGCGCTTTTGCATCAATCTCCAGAAGAAGTAAGCCAACTTCTTTAGATATTTCTGTTTTTATAGCAAGCTTTTCATCGTAAAGAAACTTTGCTGTGGCAGCCAACAACTGAAGCTTCTCTTCATTCGTAGGAGCGATGAACGCAAGTTCAATCGCACGCTCAACTTCCCCCAACTTAATTAATGCACCAATTCTATTTTTCGTCCCAACTGAAAATGTTAGTCCACTAATAACACTACCATTTAATGAAAATTTGGCTTGTGCCGATTCATCGTTACTTTTCTTTGCGGCGGAAAGACCCAAATCAGAATCGCCTTTTAACAATCTCAATGACTTTTGAGAAGTTAAAAGTTTGCAAAAATGAGCATTATCCAATCTCTTTATTAAATCGCCAAAATGTCCTGCACTCATTAACTGCCCTGGAAGATAGCGAACTGCATCAAGCCCATCAGGATCCTTCAAAAGCTGAGAAATAAATTCTTCTTGTATTAATGATTCTTTATGCGATAGTTTTTTCCTTAAAAAACTCCTTTGATCATTCGACCTAATCGATATTAATTGACTTTCCACTGCCAATTCAATCACTCTACATTTCTTCACCTTATCCAGCAATTCAATACAATTTAATTCAACAAGCTCGCTTAACTGCAACAAGGAAAGCTGTCTATTCGAAAATGCAATGTATGCCAAAATATTATGTGTTACTTCATCCGCTGGAATCAAACTCCATTCGAATTCCATAAGATCAGTTGCTGCATTTTCTTTCTTTTGAAGAAGCTCATCAACTGATGCGCCAGACTCGATTAACCCTTTAAATTTTGAAATCAAACCAATCGAACCTCCGCAAATTTTCCGTATATCAGTTACGTCTTTTGCTGTAATATTTTTATTATCTAAAAAGTAAGCGGTGGCTTCCTCAACTCCAATCTCCATTAGAGGAACTGTTTTGTATTTATATTTATCGAGATTTAATGATGGCAGCAATTCAGGTGACCCTGAAATTAAAAACCTAAACTCCCCTTGATTCATTGGAAATAGTTTTAATATTTCATCGCGTAAACGATGTTCTGCAGTATTTGGATCGCTTAATCCATCCAAAACAAATGTAATAGGATTTGCTCTTGCTTTTCTTTGGAGTTGATGCAGTAATCTAGTAAATGTCTCGGGGTCTACCGAGTCAAATTTTGCAGGTTGTTTATTTATTATCCAATAAATTTGCTCACTCAGAGCCAGTCTCACATACTCAGGAGAATAAAAAAATATATCACCAGGAGAGAGAAATACACCCAAAGATGTAAGCAAATTTCTTCTCATGTAGTTCGCAAGAAATTCACTTTTTCCACTAAGCGCGTTGCCTTCTAAATACGCAATATTGGAGGCCTTAGAAAATATATTTTGTATATGATTAAACAAACTCTCTCTTGGTAACAGGGGGCTGGGCTGCTTGGGAAAATTCCTGCAAAAATCTTTTGTGCCCAAAACATCCTGAGCATCAACTGTTATCGACATATACATTTCCTTACGTTTAACTATGGGTATTTAACCAGCTATTCACTTTTTGTGTAAAGTTTTTCTTGAATTCATGCTTCATATTTATGATAAAAATTGGCAGTCTCCAGCCTCGCTTGGAATAGTTGTTTTTTAGTTGATCAGCCGTAAACCTATCGTTTCCACTTAACCTGTTTTAAACTTTTTGTGTTAGATATTTTTCAGAATCAGCATGAACAACAAGATGCTTCGAACACGAAAAACTGTCTCGGAGCATTCTTAGAACTAAGCTTTTGACTTCAAGAATGTTTATGTCGTTAGTTAACATTGGCCTAATTTAGGCCGGCATCAACTTGCTTGGGCATCAATCCGCAGTGAAAGTAGAAAAACCGGAATTGTGGGCAGAATGAGAAAAAGACCTAAAGGTTCATCTCCGAGAATTTCATAGAGGTTTTTGATGCAAGTTATTGCAAATTTCCCGGCTAAATTGAAGACCAACAAGAACCTGAGTACAATAAAAAGAACTTTATATATTCGTATACACCAGTATTTACAGTGCTAGCGTCTAAAGGTGGCCGCTCTGAACGAAGCTGAATTTGCGAGTCAAACTCTCTTCAGGCAGGCGTCAACCAAGTGCGACAAACCCTGCAATCTGTACTACCGTCATGAGCAGATGGTTGACCTTGATCGTTCGGCCATTGCTGTGGACGCTGTGGATCGTACAGAACAAGACCAGCGCCCGCCTGGGCATCGAGATAACCGGGGAGCTGGCGGCCACCATCGCCAGGATCAACGCCCGGCCCTACGAGGCCACCAGCGCCTACCTGATCCAGAACGCAAACGGCCAGCCGCTCACCAAGGACGCGTTGCGTTCACGCTTCGACAAGGCCCGTACGCTGGCCGGGGTGACTTTTCAGTTTCGGGATATCCGGGCCAAAGCGGCGACCGATACGGGCGACCTGGCGCACTCGCAAAAGCTGCTGGCGCACAAGAACCGGGGGATGACCGAGCACTATGTCAAGGCCCGGATGGGCGAACGGGTGAAGCCGCTCAGATAACCGCCCTGCTGGGCGATACGGGCCATTTTTCGGGGTGTGTTTTTCTACTGTCCGCGCAGAATTGTAGAGAAACACCCGTAATTGTAGAGTGGCCCCAGCACCCCAAACGGGCGCTAAGGCGCATGAATAATGGTAGGACGTGAGTGACTTGAACACTCGACCAAAGGATTATGAGTCCTCTGCTCTAACCAACTGAGCTAACGTCCCACACAACCCAGCATTCTACTGTGCCTGAATCGTGCTACTTCTGGTGGCTCAGCGCGTTGCTGACCAGCTTGGAAGTGATGTCCACGATCTGGATCATGCGGTCGTAGGCCATGCGGGTGGGGCCGATCACGCCCAGGGTGCCGACGATCTGGCCGTCTACCTCGTAGGGGGCGCTGACGATGGAGAGTTCTTCGAACGGCACGACCTGGCTTTCGCCGCCGATGTAGATGCGCACGCCTTCGGCCTGGCTGGAGATGTCCAGCAGCCGCATGATCTGGGTTTTTTGCTCGAACAAGTCGAACGCACGGCGCAGGTGGCCCATGTCGCTGGAGAAGTCGCTTACGGCCAGCAGGTTGCGCTCGCCGGAGATCACCACCTCGTCCTGCTCGCGGGTGAGTGCGTCGGAGCTGGCATTGACCGCAGCCTGCATCAGGCTGGCGATCTCGCCGCGCAGGGTTTCGACCTCGTTCTTGAGGCGTTCGCGCACCTGCTCGATGGACAGGCCGGCGTAGTGGCCGTTGAGGTAGTTGGCGGCCTCCACCAATTGCGAGGAGGTGTAGTCCACCTCGGTAAAGATGACGCGGTTTTGCACGTCGCCCTCGGGCGAGACGATGATGACCAGAAAGCGCTTGTCCGACAGGCGCAAAAATTCAATGTGGCGAAACACCGAGGTGCGCCGGGGTGCCATCACCACGCCCACAAACTGCGACAGGCTGGACAGCAGGTTGGCGGCGTTGACGATGACCTTTTGCGGCTGCTCGGCGACCAGCTTGGGCGGCACCAGCGGGCCGGGCTGGGCGGTGAGCATGGTGTCTACAAACAAGCGGTAACCGCGCGCCGTGGGAATACGCCCGGCAGAGGTGTGCGGGCTGACGATCAGGCCCAGCTCTTCCAGGTCGGACATCACGTTGCGGATGGTGGCAGGCGACAGGTCCAGGCCCGAGGCCTTGGAGAGCGTGCGCGAGCCTATGGGCTGGCCATCGGCGATATAGCGCTCGACCAGCGCTTTCATTAACAACTTGGCGCGGTCATCGAGCATGGGCCCATTTTAGGGGCATTGATACTCCTGGCCGCATCCTCTGAACGCAGCACAAGTCGTGTTGTAATTTGTGAATGAAATCACAATTCCGCCACGTAGCGCTGTTCGGCAAATACGCCGCACCGGGCACCTACGCAGCCAACGCCTCGTCGCGCCAGGTGCTGGAAGAGATTGCGCAGTTTTTGACCCACCAGGGCTGCGAGGTGGTGGTGGATGCAGAAACCGTGGCCAACACCGGTCTGACCGGCTACCCCGCGCTGGATATTGCCACCATTGGCCAGCGCTGCGACCTGGGGCTGGTGGTGGGAGGCGACGGCACCATGCTCGGGATTGGCCGCCAACTGGCCCGCTATGGGGTGGCGCTGATGGGCATCAACCAGGGGCGGCTGGGGTTTATTACCGACATTCCGATCGAGTCCTACGCCACCACCTTGTTGCCGATGCTGCAAGGCACTTTTGAAGAAGACCACCGCAGCCTGATGCATGCCCGTGTGATGCGCGCCGGTGTGTGCGTGTTTGATGCGCTGGCGCTGAACGACGTGGTGGTGAACCGCGGTGCCACCTCGGGCATGCTGGAGCTGCGCGTGGAGGTGGATGGCCACCTGGTGGCCAACCAGCGGGCCGACGGTCTGATCATCGCCACGCCCACCGGCTCCACGGCTTATTCGCTGTCGGCCGGGGGGCCGCTGATGCACCCGTCCATCCCCGGCTGGGTGATGGTGCCGATTGCCCCGCATACATTGACAAATAGGCCGATTGTGCTTGCCGATGCGGCGGAGGTAGCTATAGAACTCATAGCAGGCCGGGATGCCAGTGCGAATTTTGATATGCAGTCGCTGGCCTCGCTGCAGCACGGCGACCGCATCATCGTGCGCCGCTCCGAGCACCGGGCGCGTTTTCTGCACCCCCAGGGCTGGAGCTACTTCGACACCCTGCGGCGCAAACTCCATTGGAACGAAGGCACCTAAAGCTATGGCCTTGAAACGTATTACCCTGCGCGACTTTGTGATCGTGCGGGAGCTGGAACTGGACCTGCAAGGCGGTTTTGGCGTGCTCACCGGCGAAACCGGCGCGGGCAAGTCCATCCTGATCGACGCGCTGCAACTGGCCCTGGGCAGCCGCGCCGATGCGGGCACGGTGCGCGAAGGCGCGGCGCGGGCCGACATCAGCGCCGAATTCGACAGCCCGCCCGCCGTCAGCACCTGGCTGGACCAGGCCGGGTTTGACCAGGCCGACAGCCTGCTGCTGCGCCGCACGGTGGATGCGCAGGGCAAAAGCCGCTCGTGGATCAACGGCAGCCCGGCCACCGCCACCCAGCTGCGCGAGATTGGCGACCAGCTGCTCGACATCCACGGCCAGCACGCCTGGCAAAGCCTGACCCGCCCCGACACGGTGCGCCGCCTGCTCGATGCCTACGCGGGCACCGGCACCAAACCACTGGAGGCCCTGTGGACCCAGTGGCGCAGCGCCCAGAAAGCCCTGGCAGATGCCCAGGCCGCACGCGACTCGCTGCAGCAAGAGCAGGAGCGCCTGGCCTGGCAGATTGGCGAGGTGGGCAAGCTCAACCCCGGTGCCGACGAATGGGCCGAGCTGAACGCCGAGCACACCCGCCTCTCCCACACCCAGGCCCTGCTGGACGCAGTGCAAACCGCCATTGACGCGCTGGAGGGTGAAGACTCCGGCGCGCTCAGCGGTCTGTCCCGCGCCCACACCGCGCTACACAATCAAGAGCACATAGCGCCCGAGTATGCAGCGCTGGCCGAGGTTTTGGCATCCAGTTTGGCGCAGGCCGAGGATGCCGCCCATTCGCTGCACTCCACCCTGCGCAAGACCGAGCTGGACCCGCAACGCCTGGACGCGCTGGACGACCGCCTGTCGCAATGGGTGTCCCTGGCCCGGCGCTACAAACGCACGCCCGCCGAGCTGCCCGCGCTGCTGGCTACGTGGAAGGCCGAGCTGGCCCGGCTGGATGCCGCTGCCGACGCGCAGGCCCTGGAAGCCGCCGAGCGCAAGGCCCAGGCCGCCTACCGCGCCGAGGCCAGCCTGCTGGGCAAAGCCCGCGCGCTGGCCGCACCCAAGCTGGCCAAGGCCATCACCCTGGCGATGCAGGGACTGGGGATGCAGGGCGGCCAGTTCCAGGTGGCGCTGCAAAAAATCGAGCCCAGCGCCAGCGGGCTGGAAGAAGTGCAGTTTCTGGTGGCCGGCCACGCAGGCAGCACGCCGCGCCCGGTGGGCAAGGTGGCCTCTGGTGGCGAGCTGTCGCGCATCGCGCTGGCCATTGCGGTGACCACCAGCGAGCTGGGCACGGCGCAAACCCTGATCTTTGACGAGGTGGATTCCGGCGTGGGCGGTGCCGTGGCCGAAACCGTGGGCCGCCTGATGAAGCAGCTGGGCCGCGACCGCCAGGTGCTGGCCGTCACCCACCTGCCGCAGGTGGCAGCCTGCGCAGACCACCACCTGGTGGTGGCCAAGCAGCGCGACGGCAAAAGCACGGTCAGCAGCGTGGCCTTGGTGCTGGGTGAACAACGCGTGGCCGAGGTTGCGCGCATGCTTGGGGGCGAAAAACTATCTGGCACCACGCTGGCCCATGCCAAAGAAATGCTAGGCGAACTATGAAACTTGAAATCGTTTTGATCACCGGCATGTCCGGCTCCGGCAAATCTGTCGCGCTGCACGCACTGGAAGACGCGGGCTACTACTGCGTGGACAACCTGCCGCCCGAGCTGCTGCTGAACTTTGTGAAGCTGGAGCAGACCCAGGGCGCGCACAAGGTGGCCATTGCCATGGACGTGCGCAGCGCCACCGCCCTGCCCCTGGTGCCGCAGCACCTGGAGACGCTGCGCAAGCAGGGGGTGCACATCAAGTCGCTGTTTCTCGACTCGGCCACCGACACCCTGGTGCGGCGCTACTCCGAGACGCGGCGCAAGCACCCGCTGTCGCGCTCCGAGCGCACCGACCAGCAGCACGCCCTGGTCGAAGCCATCGAACTGGAGCGCGAGCTGCTGGCCGACCTGCGCGAAAAAGCCCATGTGATGGACACCAGCTTTATCCGCGCCTCGCAGTTGCAGGGCTACATCAAGTCGCTGATCGCCGCCCCCGAAGCGCAACTGACGCTGGTGTTCGAGTCCTTTGCCTTCAAGCGCGGCATTCCGGTGGATGCCGACTTTGTTTTCGACGTGCGCATGCTGCCCAACCCGCACTACGAGGCCGATCTGCGCCCCCTGACCGGGCGCGACGACCCGGTGGCGGCGTTTTTACGCCAAAGCCCCGACGTGGCGCAGATGTTCAACGACATCGAGAAGTTTCTGACCCACTGGCTGGAGCCCCTGGCCCGCGACCACCGCAGCTACGTGACCGTCGGCATAGGCTGCACCGGCGGGCAGCACCGCTCGGTCTACCTGGTGGAGCAACTGGCAGCCGCCTTCGCCAAGCGCTGGGTCACGCTGAAGCGGCACCGCGAACTGGACGCGCGCGGCGACCTGCCGCCCATTTCGGGTGGCGCCACCATTTTTTAAGCCTTTTAGGCCTCTAGCGCTTATTCCATAAGCACGACAAGCTACCAATTAAATAGCAGACAGCAGCTTGCGAATGGGTGCGGGCAGGCCCATCTCCACCCAGCGCGGGGCCTCGACCCAGTCGCCATGCGGGCCGGGGCGCGCGTCTTGCGGCCACTGGGTTTGCACCGGGTGCAGGTACAAGTCCTTGTGCGTCAGCACATGCAAAAACACCGGCAGATCGTCCAGCACAGCCGCCCCCACCGATGCGGCCAGGGCCTCGCGGCTGTCGAACACCGGCAGGCAGTACAACCCCGCCCACACGCCCGCATCGGGCCGCCGCTGCAGCCACACACGCCCGGCGGCATCTTGCGCCCACAGCAGCCACCAGGACTCGGTGCTGCGCTTGAGCTTGCGGGTTTTAACCGGGTATTTCTCGGGCGCACCCTCGCGCTGGGCCTTGCACACCGGCTGCACCGGGCACAGCAGGCAGGTGGGCTGGCGCGGCGCGCACACGGTAGCCCCCAGGTCCATCAGGCCCTGGGTGTAGCGCGGCATGGTGTCCAGCCCGGCCTGTGCGGGCAGCAAGGCGGTGGCCTGGTCCCACAGGGCCCGCTCGTTGGCGGCCACGGCCAGGTCGGCCCCAAAGCCCAGCACCCGGGTCAGCACCCGCTTGACGTTGGCATCCAGAATGGCGGCCCGCTCGCCATAGCAAAACGAGGCAATGGCCGCGGCGGTGGAGCGGCCAATGCCCGGCAGGGTTTGCAGCAGCTCGGCGGTGGGCGGAAAGCGCCCGCCATGCACCTCCACCACCTGCTGGGCGCAACGGTACAGGTTACGGGCCCGGCTGTAGTAGCCCAGGCCGCTCCACAGGCCCAGCACGTCGTCCAGGCTGGCTGCGGCCAGGCTTTTGACATCGGGAAAGCGGGCCAGAAAGCGCGGAAAGTACTCCAGCACCGAGCTCACCTGGGTCTGCTGCAGCATGATTTCGGACAGCCACACGCGGTACGGGTCCTGGGTGTTTTGCCACGGCAGGCTGTTGCGGCCATGGGTCTTTTGCCAGGCAATCACCTGGGAGGCGAAGGCGGTGGCCACCGCCTGGGGGGCCGCATACGCCGCCTCTAAAACTGCCGTCATGCCAAGTTCATTCCAAAGGGGGCCGGGGTGCGGCGGTGGTCAAAAAATACGAGGTCAACAGCTGCAAACGGGATTCGAATTGGCCCAGCACGGCCTCCTGGCCTTCGATCTCGGCCACCTGCGCGTCCAGGCCTCCGGCGGCGGTCTGCATGCGGTCTATGCCTTCGAGGCGGCGGGTAAAGCTTTTGCGGCGCTCCTTGAGCTGGTCTTCCAGCTGGGCGGCTGCCGATTTGCTCCACAGCTCCATCTCGTCAAAGGCCGACTGGTTGACCCCGCGCAGCCGCGAGCGCAGCGCCCGCACCAGGCGTTCGGCAAATTCGGGCTGGGCCAATTTGAGGGCGTTGCGCAGGCTCAGATACTGCACATGGCTGGCTTCAATCTCGGACAGCTCGGCCTGGAAGCGCTGCACATCCGGTGTGTCAGCCAGCAGCAGCGAGAAGCCGAACTCGGTGTTGAGCTGGGCAAAGGTGGCGGCCAGCATGCTGTGGATTTCAGCCCCCACGGCATAGGACTTGGCCAGGTTGTCGCGCAGCCGGGCAAAGGTGGCGGCGTACACGCCTTTTACGCCGCGCTTCCAGCCGGGCTTTTGCAGCGCCTCGGCCAACACGGCCATTTCGGCCTTCAGGGTGCGGCTGCCCATCAGCACATAGACCTCGCCCAGCAGCTTGAGCTGGATGGCGCGCACCGCGTGGATCTTGGCGTTGCCCATGTCGAACTCGTGCTTTTCCTGCTCGATGCGCTGGCGCATGTTCTTCACTACGGTCAAATTTTTGCCGCCCAGGCCTTGCAGCTCCATTTTTTGCTCGGCCAGGTCGCGGCGGCGCACGTGCAGCAGGCGGCTGGTCTCGGCGCGCAGGTCAGTGATGCCACGGGCCACGGCAGAGCGCAGAATCTCTTGCCGCTGGCCCAGAATGCCCTGGCCCAGCGCCACTTCCAGGTCCGGCAGGCCACTGGCTTGCAGCAGGGGCGCATCGCCGGTGATCTTGGCCACCAGCCCCTTTTGCGCCGATACCGCCAGCACCCGCTGCGCAGGCACGCCTAGCAGCGCGGCGGAGTCGGCCCGTTGGCGGTCTACCTGCACCTGCACCTGCTCGGGCGTGCTCAGCGCATCCCACAGGGTATCGACCTTGTTTAAAACCACCACCCGGGTCTCCATGGCATCGGCCGTGGGGCGCAGGTGGTCGCGCCAGACGGACAGGTCGGACTTGGTGACCCCGGTGTCGGCCCCCAAAATGAAGACCACGGCGTGCGCCTGGGGAATCAGGTTGACGGTGAGCTCAGGCTCCGCACCAATGGCGTTCAGCCCCGGCGTGTCCAGAATCACCAGGCCCTGCAGCAGCAGCGGGTGCGCCATATTGACCAGCGCATGCCGCCAGCGGGGCACCTCGACCCGGCCCTCCATGTCCAGCGGCGGGTTGTCGTCGGGCTCCTGGTCGTGCCAGAAGCCCAGGGCACGGGCTTCTTCCTGGCTCACGCGGCGCACCTCGGTGACCTTCTCCATGGTCTGGGCCAGTTGGGCCGCGTCGTTCACATCCAGGTCGATATGCGTCCACTGCTCCGGGGCCTGCCGCCATTCGGCCAGCGACTGGGGGTGCATGCGCGACTCGATGGGTAGCAGCCGCAGGCTGGGCGGCACGTCCGCGTCATAGCCCAGCTCGGTGGGGCACATGGTGGTGCGGCCCGCGCTGGCGGGCATGATGCGGCGGCCATACCCAGCAAAGAACACCGCGTTGATCATCTCCGACTTGCCGCGCGAGAACTCGGCCACGAAGGCGACCATCACCTTGTCGCTGCGCATCTGGTCTTCCAGCCGCCGCAGCCGCGCCTCGACCCCTGCATCCATCAGGGCGTGCTCCTTCATCCACGCAGACAGCAGCTTCAAGCGCAGTGCCAGTTCACGCCGCCACGCGCCGTGCTGGCCTAGTTGTTCATTGAAGGAGGTCGCCACAGAGGGATAGGCCGGTAATAAAAGTACAAAAAATCAATATAGCACTAGCGCTTTTGGCACACCGGGCAGAAGTAGGTTGACCTCTGGCCCTGGCGGATTTGCTGAATGGGCGTGCCGCACACCCGGCACGCCAGGCCCTGGCGATCGTAGACCATGGCTTCGAGCTGGAAGTAGCCGCTCTCGCCATGGGCGTTGGAAAAGTCCCGCAAGGTGCTGCCGCCCTTCAACACCGCCCGGGCCAGCACGCTGCGCACGGCGGCATGCAGTTTGGCGGCGCGCGGCTTGCTGATGCTGTGGGCCCGCACCGTGGGACGGATACCGGCGATGAACAGCGCCTCGGACGCATAGATATTGCCCACGCCCACCACCACCTCGCCTGCCAGCAGCACCTGCTTGATGGCGGTTTTGCGCGCCTGTAGCCCTGCGTAAAAAGCCGGTAAAGAAAACCCATCGTCCAGCGGCTCCATGCCCAGATGGCCCAGCAGCTTGGCGGCCTCGGGTGCGTCCTGGCTGTCGGCATACACCACCGCACCAAACCGGCGCGGGTCGTGCAGGCGCAAGATGCCCAGGTGGGTGACCACATCGCAGTGGTCGTGTGCGCCCGGCTCGGGCTGCTGGGGCGCAAAATGCAGGCTGCCCGACATGCCCAGGTGCAGCAGCAACAGGCCTGCATCCAGGTCCAGCAGCAAATATTTGCCCCGGCGGCGCACCTGCAGCACGGTACGGCCCGCCAACAGCGCCGGGTCATAGCCCAGCGGCCAGCGCAGCGGCTTGCCCATGCGCACGCTGTGGATGCGCGCGCCCTGGATGCGGTCGGCAAAACTCAGGCGGGTGACTTCTACCTCGGGGAGCTCGGGCATGGTGGGCTTGAAATAAAGGGAAATGGCGTTGCCGAGGGCTTCGCCCCTTGCGTCGCGTACGTTAATGGGCTTGGATTATTATGAGCCGATGAAGCGATATATCAGACTGGCTACCCACGGATTGGCAACTTTGGCTTTGGCCATGGGCGGCCTGCACGCATTTGCGCAGACCGCACTCGAAACCGCCGCCTCTGGCACCGCCGAGGCCTCGCCCGCGCAGTCGGCCATGAATGGCGAGTTGTTCTACATCGTGCTGCTGGGCGAGTTGAACGCCGCCGGCGGCGAACCCGGCCTGGCCTACCAGCTGTACCTGGAAGGTGCCCGCAAGGCCGCCGACCCCATCCTGTACCGCCGCGCCGTCGAGATTGCGCTGCAGTCGCGCTCTGGCGATGCTGCGCTGCAAGCCGCCCGCGCCTGGAGCAAGGCCGAGCCCGCATCGCGCGATGCCAACCGCTACGTGCTGCAAATCCTGTTGGCGCTGAACCGCGTGGCCGACACCGCCGAGCCGCTCAAAACCGAGCTAGCGATGGCCTCCGATGCCAACCGCTCCGCCGCCATCACGGCCATACCGCCGACCTACGCGCAAATCTCCGACAAGAACCAGGCGGCCATGGTGGTCGAGCAGGTGCTGGGCCGCTACCTGAAGGACGAGGCGGTGGGCCCCACAGCCTGGACCACCGTGGGCCGCATGCGGCTGGCGGCGGGCGACACTTCGGGCGCACTGGAGGCGGCCCGCAGCGCCCAGGCGCTGTCCGCCACCGCGCCTGGCCCGGTGCAACTGGCGCTGGAAATGATGGGCCCCAAGGTCCCGCTGGCCGAACCGATCGTGCTGCACTACCTGGACGGCCAGCCCCTGCCCGAGTTGCGCATGGCCTATGTGCGCGCGCTGCTGGAGGCCCAGCGCTCCGCCGAGGCTACCCAGCAGCTCACACTGCTGACCCGCCAGAACCCTGATTTCGCCGATGCCTGGCTGGTGCAGGGCAGCCTGCAGCTGCAGGAAAACCAGCTCGCTGCCGCCGAGGCTTCGCTACAGCGCTTCATCACCCTGGCCGAGCCCTTGCCAGCCAGCGAAGGGCGTACCCGGGGCTTGTCGTCGGCCTATATGGCCCTGTCGCAAGTGGCGGAAAACCGCAAGGACTTCCCTGCCGCTTCCGCCTGGCTGCAAAAAATCGACAACGCCGAAGAGCTGCTGGCCGTGCAGGGCCGCCGGGCCTCACTGCTGGCCAGGCAAGGCAAACTGGCCGAGGGCCGGGCCCTGCTGCAATCCCTGCCTGAGCGCACCGCGGCAGAAGCGCGCCTGAAGCTGTCTGCCGAAGTGCAGCTGCTGCGCGACAACAAGCAGTACCAAACCGCTTACAACCTGATGGCAAAAGCCGTCGCCGACCATCCCGACGATCCCGACCTGCTCTATGACCAGGCCATGCTGGCCGAAAAGCTCGACAAAATGGTCGAGATGGAGCGCCTGCTGCGCAAGCTGATCGCCAGCAAACCCGACTACCACCACGCCTACAACGCCCTTGGCTACTCGTTGGCCGAACGCAATCTGCGCCTGCCCGAGGCCCGCGAGCTGATCCGCAAGGCACTGGAATTTGTACCCAACGACCCGTTCATCGCCGACAGCCTGGGCTGGGTCGAGTTCCGCATGGGCAACAAGGACGAAGCCCTGCGCGTGCTCGACGGGGCCTTCAAAGCCAAGCCCGATGCCGAAATCGCCGCCCACCTAGGCGAGGTGCTGTGGGCCCTGGGCCAACGCGAACGCGCCACCAGCATCTGGAAAGAGGGCCTGCGGATCAACGGCGACAACGAAACCCTGCTGGCCACCCTGAAGCGCCTGCAAGTCAAGCTGTGACCAACCTGGCCCGCCGCTGGGCACTCATGGTGTGCGCGTTGCTGCTGGCCGGGTGCGCGCACCTGAACAGCGACCGCCAAAACGCCGACCCATCGGCCTTCTGGAGCGGTCGCATCGCCTTGCAGGTCGATGGGTCGGCAGCACAGTCTTTTTCGGCCAGCTTTGAGCTCAAAGGCTCGGCTGAAACGGGTGAGCTCACTCTCTTTAATCCGCTGGGCGGTACCCTGGCTCGCATGCTGTGGCAACCCGGATCGGCCACCCTGCACGCCAACGGCGAAGTACGCCCTTTTGACTCGCTGGAAGCCCTGGTGGCACAGGCCACGGGTGCACCGCTGCCGCTGGCGGCGCTGTTCGACTGGCTGCACGGGAACAATACGCCGGTGCCGGGCTGGCAAGCCGACCTGGCCCGCCTCGACGATGGCCGGATTACAGCGGTGCGCAGCCAGCCCGAACCCACCGCGACCTTACGCCTCGTCCTTGACAAGTAAACATGCACGCCCTGTACGACGTGGCCGCCCCGGCCAAGCTGAATCTTTTCTTGCACATCACCGGCCGCCGCGCGGATGGCTACCACCTGCTGCAATCGGTCTTCATGCTGATCGACTGGTGCGACACCCTGCACTTTGAGTTGCGCGCCGACGGCCAGCTCAGCCGCGAAGACCTCAGCACACCGCTGCCGCCCGACGACCTGGTGCTGCGCGCCGCCCGCGCGTTGCAAGCTGCCACCGGCACAACCTTGGGCGCGCACATTGGCGTGTTGAAAAATATTCCGGCGCAAGCGGGCATGGGCGGCGGCTCGTCGGATGCCGCATCCACCCTGCTGGCGCTGAACCGCCTGTGGAAACTGAACCTGCCGCTGGCGCAACTTAAAATCATGGGCCTGCAACTGGGAGCCGATGTACCGTTTTTCCTGGGCGGCAGCAACGCCTGGGTGGAAGGCATTGGCGAAAAAATCACGCCGATTGCGCTGCCACCGGCCCGGTTTGCGGTGGTGAAACCGCCCGAGGGGCTGGACACCAAGTTGATTTTTTCATCACCGGATTTAAAACGTGATTCAGATAGTGCTATACTCGCAGGCTTTGCTGCACAGCCTTATTACTTCGGTACTAATGACTTGCAGCCAGTCGCGCAAAACCTCTGCCCTGCTGTAAACCAAGTCCTTGAGTGGCTTGGAGGCAAAGGTTTAAATGCTAGAATGACTGGCTCAGGTAGCGCGGTGTTTGCGCAAATGCTGAGCGATGTAGATTTGTCAGATGGTCCCAGCCAACATGGGGCATGGCAGGTTCGCAAATGCAGCAATATGGACGTTCACCCTCTCAAGGGTTGGGCCTCCAGCGATGGTTAATCGGTTCGCAGCTTCATGCTGTGGACCCGTGTAGGGGAGTCGCCAAGTTGGTTAAGGCACTGGATTTTGATTCCAGCATGCGAAGGTTCGAGTCCTTCTTCCCCTGCCAAATATTCTGGATACGCTGATATCCGGGATATTCACACACAGTTATTTCATCGCCAGTTACTACATCGCCGAGATGCTCATGCAGCCCCACCACACTGATTTCATGATTTTCACGGGCAATGCCAATCCTGGCATGGCCGCCGAGATTGCCAAGCACTTGGGCATTGCCCTGGGTGCCGCCCGCGTGGGCCGCTTTTCCGATGGCGAAGTGACCGTCGAAATCAACCAGAACGTGCGTGCCCGCGACGTGTTTGTGGTGCAAAGCACCTGCGCGCCCACCAACGAAAATCTGATGGAACTGCTGATCATGGTGGACGCGCTCAAGCGCGCCTCTGCCGAACGCATCAGCGCCGTCATTCCCTACTTTGGCTACGCCCGCCAAGACCGCCGCCCCCGCTCGGCCCGTGTGCCCATCACCGCCAAGGTAGTGGCCAACATGCTGCAAGCCGTGGGTGTAGACCGCGTGTTGACCATGGACCTGCATGCCGACCAGATCCAGGGTTTCTTTGATATCCCGGTGGACAATATTTATGCCTCGCCCGTGCTGCTGGGCGATCTGCGCCAAAAGAACTACGAAGACCTGATCGTGGTGTCGCCCGATGTGGGCGGCGTGGTGCGTGCCCGTGCGCTGGCCAAGCAACTGGGTTGCGACATGGCCATCATCGACAAGCGCCGCCCCAAGGCCAATGTCAGCGAAGTCATGCACGTGATCGGTGAAATCGACGGTCGCAACTGCGTGGTCATGGACGACATGATCGACACCGCCGGCACGTTGGTCAAAGCCGCCGAAGTCTTGAAAGAGCGCGGCGCGAAAAAAGTCTATGCGTATTGCACCCACCCCATCTTCTCCGGCCCGGCCATCGAACGCATTGCGAACGGTTCGGCCCTGGACGAAGTCGTGGTGACCAACACCATTCCGCTCAGCGCTGCGGCGCTGGCATGCCCCAAGATTCGCCAACTCACCGTGGCCCCGCTGATCGCAGAAACGATACAGCGGATTGCCAACGGTGAGTCGGTCATGAGTTTGTTCTCGGACCAGGAAAACCTTTTCTAGGCCAGAGAACAAAAAAGCAGGCCCGTGCGCATGTACAAACATGTTGCGCACGGGCCTTTTTAAATCGGAGTGACACTGGTCGCGGTGCACTCTTACAGGAGTTGATTATGAAATTCGTCGCTTTTGAGCGCGCAAAGCAGGGCACGGGTGCGAGCCGCCGTCTCCGCATTACTGGCCGTACCCCCGGCATCGTTTACGGTGGTGAAACACCCGCAACCCAGATCGAAATTGACCACAACGCTCTGTGGCACGCTCTGAAAAAAGAAACCTTCCACTCCACCATTCTGGACATGGAACTGGCTGGCAAGGAAAGCAAAGTGCTGTTGCGCAATGTGCAAATGCACCCCTTCCGCCAACTGATTTTGCACGCTGACTTCCAGCGCGTGGAAACCAACACCAAGCTGACCATGAAGGTGCCTCTGCACTACAGCGGCCAGGACGTGTCACCTGCCGTCAAGACGGAAAACTGCATGGTCACCCCCGTGGCGACCGAACTGCAAATTTCCTGCCTGCCTGCAGACCTGCCCGAGTTCATCGCGGTGGACCTGAGCGGCCTGACCAAAGGCTCGTCTTTGCACGCCAAGGACCTGGTTTTGCCCAAGGGCGTGTCGGTTGTCACCAAGGGCAAAGAAAACCCCGCACTGGTGTCCGTGATTGCTCTGGCCGAAGAAGTGGCTGTCGATCCAGCCGCAGCTGTACCCGCCAAGGGCAAAGCCGGTGCCAAGGCACCTGCTGCTGCAAAGCCTGCTGCCAAGAAGTAATTCTTTTACGCATGGTTCAGCCCTGAAAGGGCCCACTTCGGTGGGCCTTTTTTGTTTTTGGATAATCCCCGTCATGATCAAACTGTTTGTTGGCCTGGGCAACCCCGGCCCCGAGTACGAAGCCACCCGCCACAACGCCGGTTTCTGGTGGATCGATGCCTTGGCGCGCGAGCTCAAAACCAGCCTGCAACCCGACAAAAGCTACTACGGCCTGGTGGCGCGTGTGGTGGTGGACGGCGAGCCGCGCTGGCTGCTCAAACCGCAGACCTTCATGAACCTGTCGGGCAAATCGGTGGGTGCGCTGGCCCGCTTCTTCAAGATCCAGCCCGGCGAGATTCTGGTGGTGCACGACGAGCTGGACATCATCCCCGGCCAGGCTAAGCTCAAGCTGGGTGGCAGCCACGCGGGGCACAACGGCCTGCGCGACATCCATGCGCAGCTGGGCAGCCCCGACTACTGGCGGCTGCGCATCGGCATCGGCCACCCGGGCGCGCGCGATGAAGTGTTGAACTGGGTGCTGAAAAAGCCGTCTGCCGACCACCGCACCGCTATCGACGACAGCATGACCCGGGCGATTCTGGCCGTGCCCGCGCTGATGGCTGGCGATATGGACAAGGCCACCATGGCCATCCACACCACCAAACCGCCACGGCCCAAGCCGGTACGGCCACCCGAGCCGGTTTAGGGTTTTACGATCGCGGCTTGCAGCCGCCGGTACTTGGCCCACAGGCTGTCTTTGTCTTCCACATGCTCCGGGTTCACCGGTATGCACGACACTGGGCAGACCTGCACGCACTGCGGCTCATCAAAGTGGCCGACGCACTCGGTGCACTTGTGCGGGTCGATCTCGTAGATCTGCACGCCCAGGTAGATCGCATCGTTCGGGCACTCGGGCTCGCACACATCGCAGTTGATGCACTCGTCGGTGATGATCAATGCCATGGCGCGCTCCGGAAAGTCATGGCGTAATAGTAGGTCACACCGTGGCCAGGGCGCTGCGCATCCCGTCGATCACCGCCTTGTAATCAGGGCTGCTAAAAATCGCGCTACCCGCCACAAAGGTGTCCGCCCCGGCCGATGCCACGCGGGCGATGTTGTCGGTCTTGATGCCGCCATCCACTTCCAGGCGGATGTCCTTGCCCGAAGCTTCGATGCGCTTGCGGGCCTGCTCCACCTTGCGCAGGGCCGAGTCGATGAAGCCCTGGCCACCAAAACCGGGGTTGACGCTCATGATCAAAATCAGGTCGATGTCGTCAATCACCCAGTCCAGCACGTCCAGCGGCGTGGCGGGGTTGAACACCAGTCCGGCCTGGCAGCCCTTGGCCTTGATGGCCTGCACGCTGCGGTGCACATGGCCCGTGCCTTCGGGGTGGAAGCTGATCAACGACGCGCCTGCATCGGCAAACGAGGCCGCCAGCGCGTCTACCGGCTGTACCATCAGGTGCACGTCGATGGGCACCGGCGTGCCATCGGGCTTTTTGGCATACGGCTTCAAGGCGTTGCAGACCATGGGGCCGAAGGTCAGGTTGGGCACGTAGTGGTTGTCCATCACATCAAAGTGGATCCAGTCGGCACCGGCGGCAATGACGTTTTTCACTTCATCGCCCAGGCGGGCGAAGTCGGCAGCAAGAATCGAGGGGGCGATACGGTAATTTTTCATGGGCCGTATTTTCGCAGACGCTGTATGCAGGCACGGTACGATCCTGCCCATGCCCAAATACCAGTTCACCGTCGAAGTCCTGCCGCAGTACCTGCCCGAGCAGTCCGACCCCACCCAGGCCGTGTACAGCTTTGCCTACACCGTCACCATCCAGAACACCGGCGACACCACCGCCCAGCTGATTGCCCGCCACTGGACCATCAGTGATGCCAATGGCCATATTGAAGAAGTCAAAGGCCTGGGCGTGGTGGGCCACCAGCCCTTGCTGAAGCCCGGCGACTCGTTCCAGTACAGCAGCGGCTGCCGCCTGCGTACCGGCACCGGCGCGATGCGCGGCAGCTATTTCTGCGTGGCCGAAGACGGCGAACGCTTTGAAGCCCCCATCCCCACCTTTGTGCTGGATGCCACCGGCAACCACCTGCCCCCGGCTAGCCATACGCTCCACTGAGATGGGCGAATTCGACCTGATCCGGCGCTACTTCACCCGCCCCACGCCGCGTGCCGTGCTGGGCGTAGGTGACGACTGCGCCCTGCTGCAGCCCCGGCCCGGCATGCAACTGGCCATCTCCAGCGACATGCTGGTCGAGGGCCGCCACTTCCTCAGCACCGTCTCCCCTGCCGCGCTGGGCCACAAGGCGCTGGCGGTCAACCTGAGCGACCTGGCGGCCTGTGGCGCGCAGCCGCTGGCCTTTACCCTGGCGCTGGCCTTGCCACGTGCCGATGCCGCCTGGCTGGAGCCGTTTTCGCAAGGTCTGCTGGCGCTGGCCGATGCCCACGGCTGCGAACTGGTGGGCGGCGACACCACCCAGGGCCCCTTGAACATCTGCATCACCGTGTTCGGCGAGGTGCCGCCCGGCCAGGCGCTGCTGAGATCCGGTGCGCGGGTGGGCGACGACCTGTATGTGAGCGGCACGCTGGGCGATGCACGGCTGGCGCTGGAGGCATTTCGCGGCACGCTGTCGCTGCCCGAAGCCGTTTTTGCCCAGGCCCGCGCCCGGCTGGAGCGGCCTACGCCCCGTGTGGCCCTGGGGCTGGCGCTGCGCGGCGTGGCGACGGCGGCGGCCGATGTGAGCGACGGCCTGCTGGGCGACCTGGGGCACATCCTGCGGGCCTCCGGGGTGGGCGCGATGGTAGACACCTCAATCGCTATTCAATTAATAGCTGCTCGTGCTTATCCTACAAGCACGGGAGCCCTATTTCATACAGAACCGTATTTGGCCTGTGTTTTGTCTGGTGGCGACGACTACGAGCTGGTGTTCACCGCCCCACCCTCGGCCCGCCAGGCCGTGGCCGCCGCCGCAGTCCAGGCCGACACGCCCGTCACGCGCATCGGCCAGATCGAGGTCCGCCAGGCCGACGCGCCCATCCGCCTGGTCGATGGCCAGGGAGCGCCTGTGGTGCACGCCTTTGCCGGGTTCGACCACTTTGCCTGAGCGCACTAGGTTTTGCCACCAAGCTTGCGTAAACTAAGCCACCATGAGCGAAGCCGATGCCATCCGCCAAATCCTGACGCATGCCCGCACCATCGCGGTGGTGGGCCTGTCGCCTGACCCTGGCCGACCCAGCTACCAGGTGGCGCGCAGCCTGCAGGTGCGTGGCTACCGCATCATCCCCATCAACCCGAATGCCAGCGAAATCCTGGGCGAAAAAGCCTACCCCAGCCTCACCGAAGCGGCCCAGCACCAGGTGATCGAGGTGGTGAACTGCTTTCGCCGCAGCAAAGACATTCCGTCCATCGTCGACGAAGCCCTGGCCATCCACGCCAAGGCGGTGTGGATGCAGCTGGGCATTTCCCACGCGGCAGCCGCCCACAAGGCCAAGATGGCCGGGCTGCGGGTAGTGCAAAACAAGTGCATCAAGACCGAGCACGCAGTTTTATCGGCACGCGGAGTCATTTAGCCGCCAGGGCGGTGCGGTAAGCTCCCCGGTTTGCTCTTCCGCTCCGCCATGTCCTTCGCCCCCCTCCAAAACGACAGCTTTCTGCGCGCCTGCCTGCGCCAGTCCACCGACTACACCCCCGTGTGGTTGATGCGCCAGGCGGGCCGCTACCTGCCGGAATACCTGGCCACACGGGCCAAGGCGGGCAGCTTCATGGGGCTGGCCACCAACACCGACTACGCCACCGAAGTCACTCTGCAGCCGCTGGAGCGCTTCCCGCTGGATGCGGCCATTTTGTTCAGCGACATCCTCACCGTGCCCGATGCCATGGGCCTGGGCCTGAGCTTTGCGCAGGGCGAGGGCCCGCGCTTTGCCCACCCGGTGCGCGACGAGGCCGCCGTGGCCGCGCTGGAAGTGCCCGACATGGACAAGCTGCGCTACGTGACGGATGCGGTCACCTCCATCCGCCGCGCGCTCAATGGCCGGGTGCCGTTGATCGGCTTTTCGGGCAGCCCCTGGACGCTGGCCTGCTACATGGTGGAAGGCAAGGGCTCGGACGACTACCGCCTGGTCAAGAGCATGCTGTACAGCCGCCCCGACCTGATGCACCGCATGCTGCAGGTCAACGCCGATGCGGTGGCCGCCTACCTCAACGCGCAAATCGAAGCCGGTGCGCAGGCGGTGATGATTTTTGACAGCTGGGGCGGCGTGCTGGCCGACGGCGCGTTCCAGCAGTTCAGCCTGGCCTACACCCAGCAGGTGCTGGCAAAGCTCAAGACCGAACACAACGGCCAACGCATCCCGCGCCTGGTGTTCACCAAGGGCGGCGGCCTGTGGCTGGACGAAATGGCTGGCCTGGACTGCGAAGTGCTGGGCCTGGACTGGACGGTCAACCTGGCCAAGGCCCGCGCCCTAGTGGGCCACAGTAAGGCGCTGCAAGGCAATATCGACCCCAATGTGCTGTTTGCCCCACCCGCGCAGATTGCCGCCGAGGTGGAGCGCGTGGTGAACAGCTTTGGCGTGCCGCACCAGGGCGCGGGCACCGGCCCCACGCACATCTTCAACCTGGGCCACGGCATCAACCAGCACACGCCGCCCGAGCACGTGGCTGCGCTGGTCGAGGCGGTGCACCGGGCTTCACGCCAAATCCGGCGCTAAAAATAGTTTTGCGATGCACCACTTATGCACAAAATTTGTGGTGCAGTGCGGCATAGCCCCCTATGCCCTGCACCGCCCGCTATGAAACCCATAGCGACCGTAAGTGCTTGATTTATATAGTCATCTGAAAATGCTTTTTTTTGAGGCAATCCGTCGAAAGCCTTGATTTTCCGGGCTTTGCAGCCCGCCCCGCAGAGATATCAACAAAGTTATCCACAGATTCTTGGGATACCTTGTAAATCATTTGCAAATCAAGCACTTAGGCGCTTTCCCTCTAGTTCACGTGAAATAACACACACAAATGCCGCACCGGCTTTCCGTCGCCGTCCAGACCCCCGCCCACAGCGCCATCGCCGGGCCGCTCACCTACAGCCACAGCGCCGCCCTGCCGCCCGGCAGCCTGGTGCGGGTGCCGCTGGGCACGCGCGAGACGCTGGGCGTGGTGTGGGATGGAGAGCCGCAGGAATCCACATTTGAGGTCCGCCCCTTAAGCGCCGCGCTCGACGGCCTGCCGCCGCTCAACGCCGCCTGGCGCGGCCTGGTGCAGTTTGCCGCCCTGTACTACCAGCGCGCGGTGGGCGAGGTGGCCCTGGCCGCCCTGCCCCCGCAGCTGCGCGAGCTGGGCGCGGCGCAGCTCACCCGGCGGCTCAAGCGGCCCAGCGGGGCGGTGGATGCGAATACGGCAGACACTACCAATTCCGTAGCACTCAGCGCTGAACAGACCAGCGTGATCGCCGAATTTCATGCCCACACAGGCCCGTTCCTGTTGTTCGGTGCCACCGGCAGCGGCAAGACCGAGGTGTACTTGCAACTGGTGCAGCGCCTGCTGGCCCGCGACCCCACCGCCCAGGCGCTGGTGATGGTGCCCGAGATCAACCTCACGCCGCAGCTCGAAGCCCGCTTCCGCGAACGCTTCGAGCCCCGTTTTGGCGCGGCGGCGGTGGTGGCCATGCACAGCGGCATGACCGCCCCACAGCGCCTGAAAAGCTGGCTGGCCGCCCACGGGGGCACGGCGCGCATCGTGCTGGGCACGCGTATGGCGGTGTTTGCGTCCATGCCGCGGCTTAAGCTCATCGTGGTCGATGAAGAGCACGACCCCAGCTACAAGCAGCAGGAAGGCGCGCGCTACTCGGCCCGCGACCTGGCCGTTTACCGCAGCCAGCTGGAAACGCGGTTATCCACAGATGCCGAACCCTGCCGCGTGCTGCTGGGCTCCGCCACGCCGTCGCTGGAGAGCTGGCACCACAGCCGCCCCGCTGCCGAGGGCGGCCGCTACGTGCGCCTGGCCATGCCCAGCCGCATCGGTGCGGGCGCGCTGCCCAAGGTGCGGCTGGTCGATATGGGCTTGCAGCAAAAGAAAACCGTGTTCTCGCCCCAACTGCTGGCCGCCATCCAGCAGCGCATTGCACGCGGCGAGCAAAGCATGGTGTTTTTGAACCGGCGCGGCTACGCCCCGGTGCTGGCCTGCGGTAGCTGCGAATGGAAAAGCCAATGCCCGCACTGCAGCGCCTACCGCGTATTCCACAAGATCGACCGCAGCCTGCGCTGCCACCACTGCGGCTACGCCGAGCCCGTGCCGCGCGCCTGCCCCAGCTGCGGCAACCCCGATATCGCCCCCGTGGGCCGCGGCACCGAACGACTCGAAGAACACCTGGCCGAGCTGCTGGCCACCGTGCGCCGCCCCGACGGCGGCCCGGTGGTGGTGGCCCGCATCGATGCCGACAGCACCAAGGCCAAAGGCGCACTCGAAGCCCAACTGGCCGAGGTGCATACCGGCGCGGTGGATGTGCTGGTGGGCACGCAGATGATTGCCAAGGGCCACGACTTTCGCCGCATCACCCTGGTGGCCGCCATCCAGCCCGACGGCGCGCTGTTCTCCAGCGACTTCCGCGCGCCCGAGCGCCTGTTCGCCCTGCTGATGCAGGCCGGAGGCCGCGCAGGCCGCGATGCCGCCCACAGCGCGGCCAGCGAGATGTGGGTGCAGACCGACCACCCCCAGCACCCGCTGTTTACCGCGCTGCGCCAGCATGACTACCCGGCCTTTGCCGCCAGCCAGCTCGACGAGCGCCGCATCGCCGGCATGCCGCCCTTCAGCTTCCAAGCCCTGGTGCGCGCCGAGGCCCGTACGCAGGAAGCCGCCCAGGCCTTTTTGACGCTGGCCAGCGCCGCCGCCTGCGACGTGCCCGACGTAGACCGTGTCACCCTCTACCCCGCCGTGCCCATGGGCGTGCAGCGCGTGGCCAACATCGAACGCGCCCAAATGCTGGTGGAAAGCCCGTCCCGCCAGGCCCTGCAGCGCTTTCTGCTGGCCTGGCAAGCCGTGCTGCGCGCCACCCGCAGCCAGCCCGAAGCCAAAGGGCTGATCCGCTGGGCGATTGACGTGGATCCACTGGGTATCTGAACACCCCCAGGCTACAGCGCAAGCGCTTTTCGCCAACCCCCTTGCAGGGGGCGATACCAGTGGCCTGGCAAAGCCAGGGCCAGCTATCTCTGGAACGGTCGGCTCGCCTTCGGCTTTGCCTCAGGGCGACGGGAGCCTTTTGCCCCTTGGTTGCTTTGAGCAACAGTATTCATCGCTATTTTTTAAAATTAAACGTGTAATATTTCCATAACTTAGTAAAATTACACGGATGATTTACCCCACCCGCGACATCGAACCCGAACTGACCCAGCTCCTGGACGAGTTCCCCGCCGTGGTGTTGCTCGGCCCCCGGCAGGTCGGCCAGACCACGCTGGCCCAGCAGTGGGTGGAGCGCAGCGCCGCCACGGAACAGCCCGCCGTCTACCTTGATCTGGAACTGCCCTCGGCCCGCAGCCAGCTCGACGATGCCGAAGGCTTTTTTGCCGCCCACCCCGGTCAGCTCATCGTGCTTGATGAGGTGCAGCGCGTGCCCGAGCTGTTTGCCACCCTGCGCGGTGTGATCGACCAGCGCCGCCGGGCCGGGGCCACGGCGGGGCAGTTTTTGCTACTGGGCTCGGCCTCGGGCGTGCTGCTGGGACAGGCCTCCGAAAGCCTGGCCGGGCGCGTGGCCATGCTGGAGCTGCGGCCTTTCCAGGAGCGCGAGCTGCCGCCGGGCGATGCAGGTCCGCTGGCGCTGCAAAACAGCCTGTGGGTGCGCGGCGGTTTTCCGCTGTCGGCCCTGGCCAAAACCGACGCGTCTAGCCTGCGCTGGCGCAACGCCTTCATCACCAGCTACCTGGAGCGCGACATCCCCGCCCTGGGCCTGCGCATCCCGGCCACCACCCTGCGCCGCCTGTGGACCATGCTGGCCCACCACCAGGGGCAGATGCTGAACCAATCCCTGCTGGCCGGGGCGCTGGCCGTGTCGGGCCAAACCGTGGGCCGCTACATCGACGTGCTGTGCGACCTGATGCTGGTGCGCCGCCTGCCGCCCTGGACCGGCAACGTCGGCAAACGCCTTGTGCGCAGCCCCAAGGTCTATGTGCGCGACAGCGGCCTGGCCCACGCCCTGCTGGGCCTGCCCACGCTGGATGCCGTGCTGTCCCACCCCATCGCCGGGCAAAGCTGGGAGGGCTATGTGCTGGAGCAACTGGTGGCTGCCGCCCCGCACGCCGAAGCCAGCTTCTACCGCACCTCGCACGGGGCCGAAGCTGACTTGGTGCTCACCGCCGCCAGCGGCACCACCTGGGTCTGCGAGATCAAACGCTCTTCCGCTCCCAGCGTCTCGCGCGGTTTCCATGAAGCCGCCAAAGACCTCAACGCCAGCCGCAAACTGCTGGTCGCCCCGGTGCCCAACCGCTACCCGGGCAAGGAGGGACTGGAGGTGCTGTCGCCGTTGGAGGCGGTGCGGTTGCTGGCGGAGTTGGCGTAAATGAACCCCGCCTGCTGCCCCACAAACCCATCAAAAGCCGCCAGCAAAGGCGCGAAGCGGTCGGCATCCCCCTCCAGTTGCACCAGCGCCGCACAGGTGGCCTCCAGCGTAGACAACTGGTCCGGCAGATGCGCCTTGCGGATGCGGTAGTGCGAAGGTGGCAAGCCGCGCAGGGCCAGGCGGGGTAACTGTTGCAGCGGCGGACTTTGGTAGAGCATCTTGCGGCTTTTGCGCCAGGTGCCGTCCAGCACCACTAGGCGCAGGCGCGACGGGTCTTGCAGCCACTCGGGCGGTAGCGGGGGCGGAACCTGCAGGTCCAGGGCCGTGTCCAAGGGCGTGTGGGGGTACAGCAGCAGGGTGTGCCGGTCATCCACCGGCCAGACCGGCGCGGCAAACGCCTCACCCACCACGATACGGCTGTGCGGCAGGCTGAGGTGCAACAGGCGGGCACTGCCTTTGGCCTGGTGCACCTCCAGCGGATGCTGCAGCACCAGCACCTCCACCGCGTGGGCCGTAGGGCGCACCCAGTGGCATATGCAGGTGCTGGATGGGCGCAGGCACAGGCCACACTCGGGGCGATGGATGACAGAAACCATGGGGCATTGTAGGAAGCCACTTCACACGCATCAGTTACTATGGTTTTGATAGCCACTCGTGCAAGCAGAATAAGCACAGGCTGCCATTTTTATTCAAGAAAAAATCGACACAGCGCCATGACAACGCTCCTCCTCCGCGCCAGCCTGCCCCTGGCCTTTTTGCTGGCCAGTTGCACCACAACCACCACCAAGGTGGCCCAGGCGGTGAACGAGGCCCAGGCCGCCGCCAACGTGGCCACCACGGCGGCCATCGTGGCGCAGTCGGCGGCCAGCGCACCGCGTGCGCCCGGTGCGCCGCCCTCACCGCTGCCGCTTTTTGCCACCGTGCTGCAGGGTGCGCAGCGCAGCATCGGGCTGTTTCCGGTGTACCAGCGCGACGAGCGTTTCTGGCTGGAGCTGGGGCCGGACGACTTCGGCAAGCCCTTCTTTTTGTCACCCAAGATGGCCAACGGCATTGGCGAGGGCGGGCTGTTTGGCGGCCGCATGCTCAGCCCCCGCCTGGTGGAATTTCGCCGCGTGCACAACCTGGTGCAACTGGTGGCGCGCAACACCGACTTCGTGGCCCCGCCCGGCACGCCCGAGGCCCGGGCCGTGGCCGCCGCCTACGCCCCCAGCCTGCTGGGCAGCACCCCCGTGGCTAGCCAGCCGCACCCCAACCGCCAAAGCGTGCTGGTGGACGCGGGTGCGCTGTTCATCAACGACATGGGCGGCGTGGCCCAGGCGCTGGCCCACACCTACCGGCAAAACTACGGCGTGGACATGCGCAACTCGGCCATTCTGAAGGTGCGCGGCACGCCGGACCTGCTGGTGCTGGAGGTGATGAACCACTACGCCACCGCCAGCATCGCCCTGCCCGCGCCCGGCAGCAGCCTGCCCGGTGCGCCCCAGAACCTGGTGGACCCGCGCAGCATGTTCATCCAGATCCACTACTCGCTGGCCCGCCTGCCCGCGCACACCATGGCCCCGCGCCTGGCCGACCCGCGCATCGGCCACTTTGTGGAAGCGGCAGACCAGTTTGGCGACGACCTGGCCCCCACGGCCCGGCAGCGCTTCATCGCCCGCTGGCGGCTGGAGAAACAAGACCCGCTGGCCGACCTGTCCGAGCCGGTCAAGCCCATCACCTACTGGATCGACCGCAGCGTGCCGCTGAAATACCGCGAAGCCATCCGCGCGGGCATCCTGGCCTGGAACCCGGCGTTTGAGCGCATTGGTTTCAAGGACGCGATCCGGGTGCAGCAGCAAGCCGACGATGCCGACTTCGACACCCTGGACTTTGGCCGCGCCTCGGTGCGCTGGTCTACCAACAACCGCACCGGCTTTGCCGCCATCGGCCCGCGCCACGTAGACCCGCGCAGCGGCGAAATTCTGGATGCCGACATCCGCATCGAGAGCCAGAGCGTGCGCGCCACCCGGGCCTCTGCCGTGCGCCGCCTGGAATCCACCGCCGCAGAGGCCAGCCAGGACTGCGACATCGGCGCAGAAGCCGGGGAGCAACTGGCCTACGCGCTCGACCTGCTGGCCGCCCAGGGCGACATCGCCCCCGACAGCCCCGAGGCCGAGCAGTTCGTGCGCGACTACATCACCAGCCTGACGGTGCACGAGGTGGGCCACACCCTGGGCCTGCGGCACAACTTCCGCGCCTCGCGCCTGTTCACCCAGGCGCAGCTGGCCGACCCGGCCTTTACCCGGGCGCAAGGCCTGGGCGGCTCGGTGATGGATTACATGCCGGTCAACCTGGGCCTGCCCGGCCAGCCGCGCCCGGTGGCCTTCCAGACCACCCTGGGCCCCTACGACTACTGGGCCATCGACTACGCCTACCGGCCCCTGGCGCCCGCGGTGGAAGCCGCCACGCTGGCGCAGATTGCCAGCCGCAATGCCGAGCCCGCCCTGGCCTTTGGCACCGACGAAGACTTCTACCTCGGGGCCGACCCCGAAACCCTGCAGCGCGACCTGGGCGGCGACCCGGTGGCCTTTGCCCGGCAGCGCTTCGCCATTGCCCACAGCGTGTTCCAGCGCCTGGAGACCCAACAGCCCCCCCCCGACCAGGACTGGAGCCGTGTGCGCCGCCTGCTGCGCGAATCACTGAACGACGCAGGCTCGGCCACCGGCATCCTGCTGCGCCAACTGGGCGGCGTGCGCATGCTGCGCGACTTTGCCAACACCGGACGCGACCCGGCCCAGGCCACGCCCGCCGCCGACCAGCGCGCCGCGCTCGACCTGCTGCTGCGCGAGGTGCTGGCCGCCGACCGCTTTGCCATCTCGCCCGCCCTGCAGCGCCGCCTGGTGCCCGACTACCTGGCCCGCGCCGAAGCCCCCGCCAGCGCGGGCGACCTGCCCTTGGCCCGCGAGGTGTTTGGCCTGCGCCTGCTGGTGCTCAACCACCTGATGGGCGACGCGCTGGCAGGCAAGCTGCTGGACAACGACAGCCGCCGGGCCCCCAGCGCCGACGCGCTGCGCCTGCCCGAGCTGGTACAGCGTGTGCAAGCCGAAGTCTGGGCCGATCTGGCCGCCCCCAGCCCAGAGCAACGCGAGCTGCAGCACGCCTACGCCGAGCGCCTGGCCGCCCTGGTGCTGCGCCCCGCCGGGGCCACCCGCGCCGATGCCCGCAGCCTGGTGCGCGGCCAGGCCACGGCCTTGCTGGCCCGCATCACCACCGCCCAGCAGCAGCGCGGCAACAGCCCGGAAGCACGCCAGCACCTGGCCGATACCGCCCTGACCCTGCGTAACGCTTTGTCGGCCAAGCTGGTGCGCGCGGGCTGATTTTTAGATAAAAACATGGCCTACCGCCCATTCCATGGGCGTGACAAGCTATTTATTAGATAGCGCACAGGGGCTGTCGCCAACCGGTCATTGGCGGTCTATGGGCGTAAGTACCGCATCCAAAACCGCGCGAGAATGCTACGCTTTGTAACTCTTTGTCTGCAAGGTATCCCGGGCTCCGGATAGCTTGCAGACAAGTTTTTCTCGTAACCGTCTTTTGGAAAGCCCCCGCCATGATCTTCAACGGTTTACGCAATCTCACCATTTCCCGCCGCCTGGCGCTGCTCAACTTCAGTGCGCTGATCGGGTTGGTGGTGCTCACGGCGGTATTCCTCACCTCCGAGCGCCGCCTCATCATGGAAGAGCGGCAAAACAGCGTGCGCCAGGCGGTGGAAGTGGCGCACAGCCTGGTGGCCAGCTACCACGGCCTGGTGGCGCAGGGCAAGGCCACCGATGCCGAAGCCCAGGCCCTGGCCAAAACCGCGCTCAAAGCCCTGCGCTACAGCGGCAGCGAATACTTCTGGGTCAACGACCTGCAGCCGGTGATGGTGATGCACCCCATCAAGCCCGAGCTGGACGGCAAGAACCTCAGCGAGAACAAGGACCCCACCGGCAAGCACCTGTTTGTGGAATTTGCCAACACCGTGCGGGCCAGCGGCGGCGGTTTTGTCAACTACATGTGGCCCAAGCCCGGCAGCGAAAACCCGGTGCAGAAAGCGTCTTACGTCAAAGGCTTTGCGCCCTGGGGCTGGGTGATTGGCTCGGGCGTGTACGTGGACACGGTGGACGCCACCATCCAGGGCCGCATCCTCAGCTTTGGCCTGGCCACGCTGGTGCTGGTGGGCGTGCTGCTGGCCCTGGGCGTGCTGATTGCGCGCGGCCTGCTGCGCCAGCTGGGCGGTGAGCCCGATTACGCCGCCACCATCACCGGCCACATGGCGCGCGGCGACCTGTCGGTGCCGATTGCTTTGCGCCCCGGCGACACCCGCAGCCTGCTGCACGCCATCGACGGCATGCGCAACAGCATTGCCAACATCGTGGGCGAGGTGCGCAGCGGCACCGACAGCATTGCCGCTGCGTCCAGCCAGATCGCCGCGGGCAACAACGACCTGAGCATGCGCACCGAGCAGCAGGCCAGCGAGCTGGAGAAAACCGCCTCGTCGATGGAGCACCTGACCCACACCGTGAAGCAAAACGCCGACAACGCCCGCCACGCCAGCCAGTTGGCCGCGGCCGCCAGCACCGTGGCCATCAAGGGCGGCACCGTGGTGGCGCAGATTGTGGGCACCATGGGCACGGTCAACGCCAGCTCCAACAAGATCGTGGACATCATCGGCGTGATCGACGGCATCGCGTTTCAGACCAATATCCTGGCGCTGAACGCTGCCGTGGAAGCCGCCCGTGCCGGGGAGCAGGGCCGGGGCTTTGCGGTGGTGGCCAGCGAAGTACGCAGCTTGGCCCAGCGCAGCGCGGCAGCGGCCAAAGAGATCAAGACCTTGATCAACGAGTCGGTCAGCAATGTGGAACACAGCACCCGGCTGGTCAACGACGCAGGCACCACCATGACCGAGGTGGTGCAAAGCGTGAAGCGGGTAACCGACATCATCAACGAGATCGCCGTGGCCAGCCAGGACCAGTCGCAAGGCATCGACCAGATCAACGGTGCCATCACCGCCATGGACGGCGTGACGCAGCAAAACGCTGCGCTGGTGGAAGAAGCCGCGTCGGCCGCCGAATCCATGCGCAGCCAGGCCGAGCGCTTGTCGGAGCAGGTCAGCGTGTTCAAGCTGGGGAGCTAAC
This sequence comes from Rhodoferax sp. LS1P39, assembly GCF_056521425.1. Taxonomy (NCBI): domain Bacteria; kingdom Pseudomonadati; phylum Pseudomonadota; class Betaproteobacteria; order Burkholderiales; family Comamonadaceae; genus Rhodoferax; species Rhodoferax sp. LS1P39. The sequence goes on from NZ_JBWMAV010000020.1 coordinate 41,900, forward strand.
GCCCCCCCAAACAGCCTACTTCTTCAGCCGGAACACCCGCACGCTCTCCGACACCGCCTCCGACTGCCCGTGCAGCGCAGTGGCGGCGGCGGCAATCTGCTCCACCAGTGCCGCGTTTTGCTGGGTGATGCTGTCCATCTGGGTGATGGCATCGTTCACCTGCGCAATACCCTGCTGCTGCTCGCGCGAGGCGGCACTGATCTCGTTCACCAGCAAGGTCACCCGGCTCACCGAGGCCAGGGCATCGCCCATGGTGACCTGGGCGGCATCGGCCAGGCGGCTGCCGCTGTCCACCGTGGCGGCAGACTCGGCAATCAATGTTTTCACCTCGCGCGCCGCCGAGGCCGTGCGCTGCGACAGCGCCCGCACCTCGCTGGCCACCACGGCAAACCCGCGCCCCTGGTCGCCCGCGCGCGCCGCTTCCACGGCGGCGTTCAGGGCCAGGATATTGGTCTGGAAGGCGATGCTGTCGATCACCTGGATGATCTCGCCGATGCGGTGCGACGAGGTGCTGATCTCGCGCATGGTGCGGGTCACATCCTGCACCGCCTCGCCGCCGCGGCGGGTCACGGCATCGGCCTGAGCCGCCAGCTGGGCGGCCTGGATGGCGGAGTCGGTGTTCTGGCGTACCGTGGCGGTGAGCTGCTCCATGGAGGCTGCGGTTTGCTCCAGGCTGCTGGCCTGGCTCTCGGTGCGCTGCGACAGGTCGTTGTTGCCTGCGGCAATCTCCTGGGTGGAGACGGACATGTTTTCCACCCCGCTGCGCGCATCGCGCACGATGGACAACAGGTTGACGTTGAGCTGGTTCAGCGCCGCCGACAGGCTGCCCAGGGCATCGGTGCCCTGGCTTTGCAGACTCTGCGTCAGGTCCCCGGCAGCCATGCGGTTGGAAAAAGCCACCAGGGCCAGCAGCGGGTCGATCGCCAGGCTTTTCAGCACCCAGCCGCCCGCCAGCGCGCAGACCAGCACCGTGGGCACCGCCACCAGCGCCACCGACCCGGCCGATGCCCCACCGATGGCCACCCCGGCCACCACACCCAGGGCCGTCAGCGCTCCGGCGGCCAGGGTCAGCTTGCCCGCCAGCCCCAGCGTCAGCGCCGTGGCCGTGCGCCCTGCCAGGGTGTTCATGCGCAGGTGGCCGCCGTCCAGGCAGGTGATGCGCTGGCCCTGGGCCTTTTCGGCGCGCATGCGGGCGTACAGCGCGGTGGCGGCATCGATGTCGGCGCGCAGGGGTTCGGTGCGCACCGACATGTAGCCGGTAGGCTGCGTGCCCTCCATCAGCGGCGTGACGTTGGCCCGCACCCAGTAGTAGCTGCCGTCCTTGCGGCGGTTTTTCACCATCGCCGACCAGGGCCGCCCGGCCTTGATGGTGGCCCACATGTCGCGAAAGGCCTCTTCGGGCATGTCCGGGTGGCGGATCAGGTTGTGCGGCTGGCCCACCAGTTCGTCGCGGCTGAAGCCGCTGACCTCGATGAAGTACGGATTGCAGTAGCGGATATTGCCCTGCAGATCAGTCGTGGAGACCAGGGTCTGGCCGCTGGGGAAGGGGTATTCCTGGTTCAGGATGGGTTGGTTGTTGCGCATCAAGGTCCTCATCGGTTGTGGATCGACAAACAGGGTTCCGTGGTGGTGTTGCGGCCCCACCGGCCCGGCCCGCGTCGGCTAGCGCAGGCGCGGCAGGCCCAGGCCCGCCACCGTGGGCAGCGTGAACACCGCCACCGAAGCCACCAGGTCCTGCGCCTGGGTTTTCATGCTGCTGGCCGCCGCCGCCATTTCTTCCACCAGGGCGGCGTTTTGCTGGGTGACGTGGTCGATCTGCGAGACGGCCTCGCCGATCTGCGACACACCCGCGCTTTGTTCGTTGCTGGCGGCGCTGATCTCGCCGACGATGCCGGTCACGTGGCGGATGGCGGACACCACCTCGGCCATGGTGGTACCCGCCTTGTCCACCAGCGCCGTGCCCTGGGCCACGCGGTCCACGCTGGCACCGATCAGCAGCTTGATTTCCTTGGCCGCCTCGGCGCTGCGCCCGGCCAGGGAGCGCACCTCGCTGGCCACCACCGCAAAGCCCCGGCCCTGCTCGCCCGCGCGGGCAGCCTCCACCGCGGCGTTCAGCGCCAGGATGTTGGTCTGGAAGGCAATACCGTCGATCACGCCAATGATGTCGGCGATTTTTTTGGAGCTGTCGTTGATGCCCTGCATGGTGGTCACCACCTCGGCCACCACCTCGCCGCCCTGCACCGCCACGGTACTGGCGCGCTGGGCCAGCTGGTTGGCCTGGGTGGCGCTGTCGGCGTTTTGCCGCACCGTGGCGCTGAGCTGCTCCATCGAGGCGGCGGTTTCTTCCAGCGCGCTGGCCTGCTGCTCGGTACGGGCGCTCAGGTCGTGGTTGCCCTGGGCGATCTCGGAGCTGGCGGTGGCCACACTCTCCGAGCCCAGGCGCACCTGGGTGACCAGCCGCACCAGGCTGGTCTGCATGCTCTGCAATTGCGCCATCAGGCTGCTGCTGTCCCCGGGGCGCAGGCGGATCTGCACCCCCAGATTGCCTGCGGCCACACCCTGCGCCAGGGCTGTGGCGGTGCCGGGTTCGGCCCCGAGTTGGCGCACGATGGAGCGGGTGATGAGCGCGCCGACCACGGCCGCCAGCAGCACGTTGAACAGGCCGAAGCCGATCAGCAGCATACGTGCCTGGTGGTAGTCGTGCATCGCCGCGACGTAGTCCCGCTCGTTGTTCTCCTGCTGCAAGTGGATGCTCTCGGCAATCGCCTCCTGCCACAGCGTGTTGGCCGGGCCGGCCTCTTTGAGCAGCAGCGCGGTGGCGTCGGCGGGCTTACCGGCCATGCCCAGCGCCAGGACCTGGTTGTTCAGCGCGCGGGCGGTCTGGGCGGCTTGGGCAATCTTGTCGCCCAGGGCTTTGCCGGTGTCGCTGGCAGGAAACGCCTGCAGCGCGGACCAGGCCTTGTCGTAGGTATCGCGCGCCTCGGTGATCTTGCGCATCTCGCTGTTTTTGGCCGCCGGGTCGTCCAGCAGCGCAATGGTGCGGATGACGCGGGAGACGATGTGCACGTCCTGCGACAAGGTGGTGTTGAACGCGATCTTGGCGTTATTGACCTTGACCACCTCCTCCAGATCAGCCGCCACGGCTGCCAGCTTGTGCAAGGCCAGCCCCGCCGACAGCAGGGACAGCAGCAGCACCAGACCAAAGCCGAAGTTCAAACGCGTGCTGACTTTCAAGTCGGAAAGTTGCATGGAAAGCGTCCTTTCAAAGGGTGCGAGAGCCGTCCGCAAAGACGTTGCGGCACAGGCCCGTCCTGCTACACCACTGCGATACGTAACCGATAGTAACTAGTTTGTACGCGATATTGGCTACGCAATGGAGTCTTTTTACACCCGTTTATCGGTCTGTAGCAAGCCACCCGAAAGCTATATAAAAAATAGCTGGTTACGCTCTATCCATAAGCACCAGGGCTTGAAAAAGGCATTGAATCTACGCCACCGCAGTCCGCCCCAGGCGCCGCAGAGCCGCCCTGGCCAGGCGACTGGTGCCGCCCGCCTGATAGGGGGAGAGAGTGCTGCGCAACCTTGAGCCTGGAGGTGTCACCAGGCAATTGCTATGAAAAATGCAGCTGCTAGCGCTTATTCAATAAGCGCTAGCAGGCCAATAGGCTTAAAGAAACGGCTCCTGTAGAGATTGCGCCCACCCTACGGTCCGTTGCGGCCTCTGGTGGAACCAGCCGCCTCAGCGGCCAAATCTGCCTGCGCAGCCCAGTGACGAACCGTGCGGGAAGGCGTAGCATGTTCTCGCGCAGCATTCCGCCCCCCATGAGAACGTGCTTTCGTTCTATCAGCCCGGCCATTGACAGGCGGCTGCGCACCTGCCGCGGCCACCACATCCAAAGGGGAACGCCATGGCCTTTTATTCCAGCCTGTTGTACTTGAAAGAATTTCGCTGCGTGACGGAGACCGCCGGAGAAGCGGGCAACGACAGCCCGTACTTCATGGTCTTTGTGGGCAACCAGAGCCAGGAATTCTTCACCGATGTGGTGCGGGTGCGCATGCCCGCCTGGGACGGTGCCGCCTACAGCGGCAAGCTGTTCACACCCAACCTGTGGGTGCACAACCATGTGGACGCGAACTCGGTGGTGCTGGTGGCGCTGGTCGAGGAAGACGACGGCCCCGATGTCGGCGGCTCCAACCTCAGTATTCTGCAACTGCTGATGAAAGCCAAGTTCAACAGCTACCGCGACTGGAACCTGACCCTGGCCCAACGTGCCAGCCTGATGGCCAACCATTTCCGTACCTACATCACGGACATTCTGGGCAACGACGATTACATCCAGACCAAGCACCTGCCCATCAGCGCCGCCGTGGGCGACCTGCCTTTGCTCAACTTCTATGGCGACGGCGGGCACTACCGGGTGCGCTTCATGATGATGGATACCCAGGGATGACAGCTGGGGCGTGCCTAGAACTTCGGCATGCCGCCGCCGCCCAGGCCCTTCATGCCACCCATGCGCTTGATCATCTTCATCATGCCGCCGCCCTTCATCTTCTTCATCATGTCCTGCATCTGGCTGAACTCGTTGAGCATGCGGTTGACCTCTTGCACCTGCACCCCGGCACCGGCGGCGATGCGGCGTTTGCGGGTGGCCTTGATCAGGTCGGGCTTGCGGCGCTCCAGCGGGGTCATGCTGTAGATGATGCCTTCCTTGCGGCGGATGTCGCGCTCGGCCTTGTCCATATCCATGGAGCCGGCCTTGGCGGCCATCTGGGCGGGCAGTTTGTCCATCAGGCTGGACAGGCCGCCCATTTGCTTCATCTGCTGGATCTGGCTCAGGAAATCGTTCAGATCGAAGCTTTCGCCGCTTTTGACCTTGGCGGCCAGCTTTTGCGCCGCGGCCATGTCGACCCCGGCGGTGACCTGCTCGACCAGCGCCAGGATGTCGCCCATGCCCAGCACGCGCCCGGCGTGGCGCTCGGCATCGAACACTTCCAGGCCGTCGATTTTTTCGCTGGTACCGGCAAACTTGATGGGCACGCCGGTGACGTGGCGCACCGACAGGGCCGCACCACCGCGCGAGTCGCCGTCGGTCTTGGTGAGGATGATGCCGGTCAGCGGCAGCGCATCGGAGAAGGCCTTGGCGGTGTTGATCGCGTCCTGGCCCTGCATGGCATCGACCACGAACAGGGTTTCGACGGGCTTGAGGAAGGCGTGCAGGTCCTTGATTTCGCGCATCAGCACTTCGTCGATGGCCAGGCGACCCGCGGTATCGACCAGCAGCACGTCAAAGTAGTGCTTGCGGGCGTAGTCGATAGCGGCGGCGGCGATGTCCAGCGGCTTCTGGTCGGGCGTACTGGGGAACCACTCGGCCCCGGCCTGCTTGGTAACCATCTTGAGCTGCTCGATGGCGGCCGGGCGGTACACGTCACCGGACACGGTGAGCACTTTCTTCTTGCGCTTCTCAATGAGGTGCTTGGCCAGCTTGGCGGTGGTGGTGGTTTTACCTGCGCCCTGCAGACCGGCCATCAGAATCACCGCGGGCGGCTGCGTGGCCAGGTTGATGTCGCTGACACCCTCGCCCATGGTGCGGCTGAGTTCGCGGTTGACGATGCCCACCAGCGCCTGGCCGGGCGAGAGCGAGCCCATCACCTCCTGGCCCAGGGCTTTTTCTTTCACCCGCGCAATGAAGTCGCGCACCACCGGCAGGGCCACGTCGGCCTCCAGCAGGGCCATGCGCACTTCGCGCAGCATGTCGGCCACGTTGGACTCGGTGATGCGGGCCTGGCCCCGGATTTCTTTGACCAGGCGGGAGAGTTTGTCGGTAAGAGCGGAGGCCATAAAGAAGTGTCCGGGGAGGGTTGGGCTAGCAAGAACAGAAGAAATTAGGACTTACGCAGCGCCCCTGTATCGCCCTTCGGGCTTACAGGGGGAACTTGCGTAAATCCTGGAAATATAGGGATAGGGTGAAACGCTAAACTTCGCCCATGATTTTAACGACCACGCCCCTTGCCACCGTGCTGCTGTTCGCCGCCACGGCGCTGGCCTATGCCGTGCCTGCCGTAGGGGCTGGGGCCTTGAGCATGCGCGCCAGCCGGGCGGCCCTGTGGCTGGCCTGGCTGCTGCACGCCCTGGTGCTGAGCCTGGGCCTGTTTGGCACGCCGCCGCGCTTTGGCTTTGCGCCCGCGCTGTCGGTCACGGCCTGGCTGGTGCTGACGGTGTACGCGGTGGAAAGCCATTTGTTCCCGCAGTTGCGGGCCCGCTGGGCGCTGGCCGGGCTGGGGGCGGTGGCGGTGCTGCTGGCCCTGCTGTTTCCCGGCACGCCGCTGCACGAAATGGCCTCGCCCTGGCTGCCGCTGCACTGGGCGCTGGGCATTGCCTCGTACGGCCTGTTTGCTGCCGCCGTGGTGCATGCCTGGCTGATGACCCGGGCCGAGCGCCAAATGCGCCTGGCCGCCGACACACACAACGGCATCCCGCTGCTGACGCTGGAGCGGTTGACCTTTCGGCTGGTGACGGCGGGCTTTGTGCTGCTGTCGGCCACGCTGCTGGTGGGCTGGCTGTTTGGCGAACAGCTCTACGGCATCCACGGCTGGAAGTGGAGCCACAAGACCATATTTTCGGTACTGTCCTGGCTGACCTTTGCGGTACTGCTGCTGGGCCGCAGCCGCTTTGGCTGGCGTGGCCGCAAGGCGGTGCGGGTGCTGTACGCCGGGGCCGGGCTGCTGCTGCTGGGCTATGTGGGTTCGCGCTTTGTGCTGGAAGTGGTGCTGGGGCGGGTCACATGAAGCTGCTGATCATCTTGCTGGCGGTGCTGCTGGGCGTGTGGCTGTGGCGCTCACGCAGGGGGCCGTCCAAGCCGCCCAAACCCTCCAAGACCACCCAGGCCCTGCAGGACATGGTGCCCTGCAAGGTATGCGGCGTGTTGTTGCCGCAGACCGAAGCCCTGACCACCGCGCACGGCGTGTACTGCGGCCCGGCCCACCGCGCACAGGCGGAGCAGGCCCCACGGTGATGCCCGCCAGCCCCGCCGCGCACCTGGCAGAGCCCGACCCGCTCGCCTTGGCGCGGATCTGGTACGGCTTCATGACCGCCCGGGTAACGATTGCCCTGGCGATTCTGGTCTGGCACGGCGCGTTGCTGGTATTGGGCCAGGCGGTGTCGCCCTGGCTGCTGCTGTTTTGCAGCGGCTACCTGGCCAGCGCACTGGCGCTGCGCCTGACCGGGCGGCCCAGCCACAGCGAGCCGCCTTCCAAACGCTTCTGGATCGGCACGGTGGGTATGGATGCCCTGGTGTTCTCCACCCTGCAACTGATGCAGTCGGGCGGCAGCGTCAACTACAGCCCATTGCTGGGGTTGCCGGTGCTTTTGGCGGCGGTACTGGGCCGGCGGGCCATCGCCCTGGGCACGGCGGCCGGCATGACGCTGCTGCTTTTGCTGCTGGACGGCTGGAAGCTGTATGCCCGCCAGGCGGGCGACGAAGCCGCCCTGTTCATGCAAAGCGGCCTGACCGGCATGGGCTATTTTGTGGCGGCTTTTCTGGTCAACCAGCTGGCGGCCCGGCTGGAGCGCGAAGAGCAGTTGGCTCTGCGCAGCCAGCAAAACGCGCAGTTGCAAACCCGGGTCAACGAGCTGGTGATTGAAAGCCTGACCGATGGCGTGTTGGTGGTCGATGCCAGCGGCAGCGCGCGGGCGGCCAACCCGGCGGCCCGCCTGCTGCTGGGCACCGACAGCCGCCATGGCCACGCGCCGCTGCAACTGGGCAGCCAGCCCGGCTGGCAGGCGCTGCTGGCGCTGGCGCAAAAAACCTTTGCCGACGAAAACCCGCAGCAGGCCGACATCCGCATCCAGCACAGTGGCCGCAGCCCGCGCCGGGTGCGGGTGCGCACCCGCATGACGGCGGCCATGGAAGGGCAGACCGACAGCCTGTGCGTGATGTTTCTGCACGATCTGCGCGAAATGGAAGCCCGGCTGCGCACCGAAAAAATGGCCGCCATGGGCCGCATGTCGGCCGCCGTGGCACATGAGATCCGCAACCCGCTGGCCGCCATCACCCAGGCCAATGCCCTGCTGGAAGAGGAACTAAGCGACCCGGCCCAGCAGCGGCTGACCACCATGGTGCGGCACAACGCCCAGCGCCTGGCCAAAATTGTCGACGAGGTGCTGGAGATTGCCCGGGTGCCAGTGCGCTCCAAGCACGACAGCGTCCCTCCACAAATCAAACTGGACGAGGCGGTGGACAACATCTGCCGCGACTGGTCGCAACAGGACCCGGCCCGGCGCAAGGTGCAGGTGTCGCTGGGCACACTGGGTTTGCCGGTGGAGTTTGACCCCGACCACCTGCACCGCGTACTGGTCAACCTGCTGGACAACGCCCTGCGCTATGAGAGTGGCCAGGTCGGGGCCGTGCAGGTTGGCACCCAGTTGCTGCCCAGCCGGCAATCCAGCCTGCAGGTGTGGAGCGACGGCCCACCGATGGAGCACACGGTGGAGCAGCATTTGTTTGAGCCTTTTTTCAGCTCGGAGAGCCGATCCAGCGGTTTGGGTCTGTATATTTGTAGGGAACTGTGCGAACGCCACCGTGCCAGCATCGGCTACCAGCGCAGCAGCCGGGAACGCAACGGCCTGGCGGTGCAGGGCAACGAGTTTTTTGTGCAGTTTCGCCCGCCCAAGCCCAGCTCCCTGGTGGCGCGCCCTTTTGACATCCAACCGGTCTGACCCATCCCCGTATCCTCACCGTATGGCCCAGCCCCCTTCAACCTTAGCCGCATCCGTCCTGGTGGTGGACGACGAGCCCGACCTGCGCACGCTGTACGAGCTGACCCTGCTGCGCGAGGGCTACCGTATCGACACCGCCGCCAACCTGCAGGAGGCCCGTGTGCTGCTGGAGAGCAAGCGCTTTGACGTGGTGATCACCGACATGCGCCTGCCCGACGGCCTGGGCCTGGCCTTGCTGCACGGCCTGAAAGCCCAGCAGCGGCCCGAGCGCGTCATCGTCATGACCGCCTACGGCTCGGCCGAGAACGCCGTCGAGGCCCTGAAGGCCGGGGCCTTCGACTACCTGACCAAGCCGGTGGACCTGAAGCAGTTCCGCGCCGTGGTGGTCTCGGCCATCCAGGACACCAGCCAGGCCGCACGGTCTGTAACCAACAGCGAAAAAGCCCCCTTGCGCTTATCTGGTGCGCACGGAGCGCTACAAAAACTGGTAGGAACCTCGGAGGCCATGCAAGGGGTCAAGCAGCGCATCGTGAAGGTGGCGCGCAGCATGGCCCCGGTGCTGGTGCGCGGCGAATCGGGCACTGGCAAGGAGCTGGTGGCCCAGGCCCTGCACGCCAACAGCCACCGCGCCGCCGGGCCGCTGGTGGCGGTGAACTGCAGCGCCATCCCCGAGAACCTGCTGGAAGCCGAGTTCTTTGGGGCCAAGAAAGGCTCGTACACCGGCGCGCTGCAAGACCGGCAGGGCTACTTCCAGGCGGCCCGCGACGGCACCCTGTTTCTGGACGAGATCGGCGACCTGCCGCTGGCCATGCAGTCCAAACTGCTGCGCGCCATCCAGGAACGCAGCGTGCGCCCGCTGGGCTCCACCCAGGAGGACGCGGTGGACGTGCGCATCGTCAGCGCCACCCACAAGGACCTGGCCGCCGATGTGCGGGCCGGGCGCTTCCGGCAGGATTTGTACTACCGGCTGAATGTGATCGAAATCGCCGTGCCCCCGCTGCGCGAGCGCCGGGGCGACCTGCCTGCGTTGTGCGAGGCGCTGCTGGCCCGCATCGCTCTGGAGTCCGGCATGCCGGTGCCCCTGCTGTCGCCCGAACTGCTGGCCCAACTGGCCAGCCACCCGCTGAGCGGCAATGTGCGCGAGCTGGAGAACCTGCTGCACCGCGCCGTGGCCATGGGCGATGGCGATGCGCTGCATGCCGACTTTGACGCTACCGAGCCGACCCCGCTGGCGGAGAGCAGCTTGTCCACCGCCACTTTCACCGCTACCGCGCCGTCCACCGGCATCCCCAACGACCTGCAAGCCTTTTTGGACCAGCAGGAGCGCGACATCCTGGTCAAGGTGCTGCAGGAGACCGGCTTCAACCGCACCGCTACCGCCCAGCGCCTGGGCCTGAGCCTGCGCCAGATCCGCTACCGCATCGAGCGCCTGAACATCGCCACACCGCAAGACAATGAACCCCAAGACCCCTGACACAAAGCCCGCGCCGCAAGCCCCGCTGTGGCGCAGTGGCTGGTACCGGTTTGCCCACCAGCACCCCTCGCCCAACTTCGGCCCCCGGCCCGTCGGTGCGCGCACCGACCTGGTGGTGGTGCACTCCATCAGCCTGCCGCCGGGCCAGTACGGTGGCAACCATGTGCAAGCCCTGTTTGGCAACACGCTGGACTGGAGCGCCCACCCGTATTTCGAAAGCATCCGCGGCCTGCAGGTGTCAGCCCACTTCTATATCCGCCGCCAGGGCGAGCTATGGCAATTTGTGAGCGCCGACGACCGGGCCTGGCACGCCGGTGTCTCACAGTACCGGGGCCGCAGCAACTGCAACGATGACTCCATCGGCATCGAACTTGAGGGCCTGGAGGGCGAAACCTTCGAGCCCGCGCAGTACGACACCCTGGTCAGCCTGCTGGCCGCGCTGGTGCCCGCCTACCCCATCCACCATGTGGCGGGCCACGAGCACATCGCGCCGGGCCGCAAGCACGACCCAGGGGTCGGCTTTGACTGGCAAGCGGTGCAGCGCGGCACCGGCTGGGACGCACGCTACTTTCCACCGGTGGAGCAAAAATAAAAATGTAACAATGCGGGCCCTTCCGCGTGGCCCCGGCGGCGCGGGAGCCAGGCACTGTACCGTTTTGCAAGGCAAATGCCCCGCCAAGCCGCTTGTTTACTGGATGTGCATACCGTCTGCCTGATGGAACAACGCTTGCCGGACGATTGCCACCACAAGGCCCGCAAAGCCCCAGACCGCCGTGGCCATCCAGGTCGCGATACACTACCGGTAGTGGCTTGAATTGATTCCAGACCCTATATATAGTGCCTGACTTGCATTGCAAAGTGGCCCCATTCCCTAACATAACGTGAAAGTTGGGTGGGCTCTTTACCGCTTTTTGCAGAAATCCCCCGCCCGTTTCAGCCCGCCCCATCCACTCCTACCGTCAGCCCCCAAGGAAACCATGCAAACTGCATTGAACACCCCCTCCGCCGTCCAGCCGCTGCAACCTGCCCTGCCTCCCCATGACCCGGCTCCCCGGTCGGACCGCAGCGATGCCAGTGCGCCCGAGATGCTGGCGCACTACCAGATCATCCGCCGCAACGGCGCCGTGGTGCCTTTCGAGCCGGGCAAGATCGCCATCGCCATGATGAAAGCCTTTTTGGCCGTGCATGGCACGCAGGGCGCGGCCTCGGCCAGCGTGCGCGAAGTGGTGGACACACTGACCCAAGGCGTGGTGCGCGCCCTGGTGCGCTCGCGCCCCGGTGGCGGCACTTTCCATATCGAAGACGTGCAGGACAACGTGGAACTGGGCCTGATGCGTGGCGGTCACCACGAAATCGCCCGCGCCTATGTGCTGTACCGCGAGCGCCACACGCAAGAACGCGCCAAGCAGGTCGCCGAGCAGGCCCCTGCCGCCCCGGTGTTGCACGTGCTGGACGACGGCCAGCGCGTCGCCCTGGACACGGCCCGCCTGCAACAGCTGATCGAGCAGGCCTGCGCCGGTTTGGGCAGCGAAGTCACCGCTGCGCCCATCGTGGCCGAGACCATGCGCAACCTGTACGACGGCGTGCCCATGGAAGAGGTCTACAAGGCCGCCATCCTGGCCGCCCGGACCCTGATCGAAACCGATCCCGACTACACCTACGCCACCGCCCGTCTGCTGCTGCATACCATCGCCAAAGAGGTGCTGGGTGCCGACCTGACGCAGGCCGAGCTGGCCGCCAAGTACGTGGATTACTTCCCCCAGTACATCCAGAAAGGCGTAGACAACGAGCTGCTGGATGCCGCCCTGCTGACCTACGACTTGCCGCAACTGGCCGCCGCCCTGAAGCCCCAGCGCGACCTGCAGTTCGACTACCTGGGCCTGCAGACCCTGTACGACCGCTACTTCCTGCACGTGCGCAAGACCCGCATCGAGCTGCCCCAGGCCTTCTTCATGCGCGTGGCCATGGGCCTGGCGCTGAACGAACCCCAGCGCGAAGCCCGCGCCATCGAGTTCTACGAAGTGATGTCGTCGTTCGACTTCATGTCCAGCACGCCCACGCTGTTCAACAGCGGCACGCTGCGGCCCCAGCTCTCCAGCTGCTACCTGACCACCGTGCCCGACGACCTGGACGGCATCTACGAATCCATCAAGGAAAACGCCCTGCTGTCGAAGTTTGCCGGTGGCCTGGGTAACGACTGGACCCGCGTGCGCGCCCTGGGCAGCCACATCAAGGGCACCAACGGCGAATCCCAAGGCGTGGTGCCGTTCCTGAAGGTCGTCAATGACACCGCCGTGGCGGTGAACCAGGGCGGCAAGCGCAAGGGCGCAGTCTGCACCTACCTGGAAACCTGGCATCTGGACATCGAAGAGTTCCTGGAGCTGCGCAAGAACACCGGCGACGACCGCCGCCGCACCCACGATATGAACACCGCCAATTGGGTGCCCGATCTGTTCATGCGCCGCGTCATGGAAGGCGGCAGCTGGACCCTGTTCTCGCCCAACAACGTGCCCGACCTGCACGACAAGTTCGGCGCCGAGTTCGAAGCCGCCTACGTGGCCTACGAAGCCCGCGCCCAGCGCGGTGAGATCAAGCCTTCGCGCACCCTGCCCGCCAGCGACCTGTGGCGCAAGATGCTGACCATGCTGTTCGAAACCGGCCACCCCTGGATCACGTTCAAGGATGCCTGCAATGTGCGCAGCCCCCAGCAGCACGTGGGCGTGGTGCACTCCAGCAACCTGTGCACCGAGATCACCCTGAACACCAGCGATTCTGAGACCGCCGTCTGCAACTTGGGCTCGGTGAATCTGCTGCAACACATCAAGGATGGTCAGCTTGACCACGCCAAGCTGCAAAAAACCATCACCACGGCCATGCGCATGCTGGATAACGTGATCGACATCAACTACTACGCCGTTCAAAAGGCCCGCACCTCGAACATGCTGCACCGCCCGGTCGGCATGGGCCTGATGGGCTTCCAGGACAGCCTGTACGCGCTGCGCATTCCCTACGCCAGCGAGGCCGCCGTGGCCTTTGCCGACACCTCGATGGAAGCCATCTGCTACTACGCCTACTGGGCCTCCAGCGAGCTGGCCAAGGAACGCGGCCAGTACTCCAGCTACAAGGGTTCGCTGTGGGACCAGGGCATCCTGCCGCTGGACACCCTGGATCTGCTGTCCCAAGCCCGCGGTGGCTATGTGGATGTGGACCGCTCCTCCACCCTGGACTGGGGCAGCCTGCGCCAGAAAATCCAGGCAGACGGCATGCGCAACTCCAACTGCGTGGCCATTGCGCCCACCGCCACCATCTCCAACATCATTGGCGTGGATGCTTCGATCGAACCCTGCTTCGGCAACCTGTCGGTCAAGTCCAATCTGTCGGGCGAGTTCACCGTCATCAACAGCTACCTGGTGCACGACCTGAAACGCCTGGGCCTGTGGGACAACGTGATGCTGATGGACCTGAAGCACTTCGACGGTTCGCTGCAATCCATCGACCGCGTGCCGCATGAAATCAAGGCGCTGTACCGCACCGCGTTCGAAGTCGAAACCACCTGGCTGGTGGAGGCCGCCTCGCGCCGCCAGAAGTGGATTGACCAGGCCCAGTCGCTGAACATCTACATGGCCGGTGCCTCGGGCAAGAAGCTGGACGACACCTACAAGCTGGCGTGGACGCGTGGCCTCAAAACCACCTACTACCTGCGCACCCGCAGTGCCACCCATGTCGAGAAATCGACCGTGGCCGCAGGCCGCATGAACGCCGTGTCGTCGGGCCAGACACCCAGCCAAAAGATGAGCGCCATCGACACCGCCGCCATGGCTGCGCGCCAGCAAATGAACGCCGATGCTCTCAGCGCCAGCCCCGCCACCGACATCAAGTTTTGTGCGATCGACGACCCGGGTTGCGAAGCCTGCCAGTAAGCATGCCAAGGCATCGTAAAAAGCGCCTTTTTTACGATGCGATTGAGCAACAAAGCCCCTAAAAACAGCCGCATTGGAAATGAATACTTTTCATTTTTCAATGCTGCTCTCATAATCCTAGCATTGGAAAATCTATGTTGACCTGGGACGAAGAAGTCAAGCCCTCACCGCCATCTGCAGCCTCCCTCGGTTTACCCACCAGCCGTGTGGAAACCCACGCTGTTTTTCCAGCCGAAACTCCTTCCACAGCCCCCTCGGCCATGGCTACCGCCACCGCCCACGTCGCCGTGCAGGCCACCGCAGCACGCCGCGTCAACGCAGCCGACAAGCGCATCATCAATGGCCAGACCGACGTGAACCAGTTGGTGCCGTTCAAGTACAAATGGGCCTGGGAAAAGTACCTGGCCTCCTGCGCCAACCACTGGATGCCGCAAGAGGTCAACATGACCCGCGACATCGCCCTGTGGAAAGACCCAAACGGCCTGACCGAAGACGAGCGCCGCATCGTCAAGCGCAACCTGGGCTTCTTTGTCACCGCCGACTCGCTGGCCGCCAACAACATCGTGCTGGGCACCTACCGCCACATCACTGCACCCGAGTGCCGCCAGTTCCTGCTGCGCCAGGCGTTTGAAGAAGCCATCCATACCCACGCCTACCAGTACATCGTGGAGTCGCTGGGCCTGGACGAGAGCGAGATCTTCAACGCCTACAACGAAGTCGCGTCCATCCGCAACAAAGACCAGTTCCTGATCCCCTTCATCGAAGCGATCATGGACCCCAACTTCCACACCGGCACCACCGAAACCGACCAGACCCTGCTCAAGTCGCTGATCGTCTTCGCCTGCCTGATGGAGGGCCTGTTCTTCTATGTTGGCTTCACACAAATCCTGGCGCTGGGCCGCCAAAACAAGATGACCGGTGCGGCCGAGCAATACCAGTACATCTTGCGCGACGAGTCCATGCACTGCAACTTCGGTATCGACCTGATCAACCAGCTCAAGCTGGAAAATCCGCATCTGTGGACGGCCGAGTTCAAGACCGAGATCAAGGACCTGTTCATGCGTGCCGTCGAACTGGAATACCAGTACGCCGAAGACACCATGCCGCGTGGCGTACTGGGCATGAACGCCTCCATGTTCAAGGGCTATCTGCGCTACATCGCCAACCGCCGTGCCACCCAGATCGGCCTGGAAGCATGCTTCCCGCACGAAGAAAATCCGTTCCCCTGGATGAGCGAAATGATCGACCTCAAGAAAGAGCGCAATTTCTTTGAAACCCGCGTGATTGAGTACCAATCGGGCGGCGCGCTTTCCTGGGACTGAACGCCATCACGTCCATGCTTTTAAATACCGCGCAAACCCCGACCTGCATGCAGGTGCGGAATACCCTTTGCGCCCCCGAGTCCATGGTGCTGGGCACACGCCCAACACCATGCATCGCTCTATGCCTAACAATCGGTATAAAGTGCTCTTTGTAAACAGATCAAGGAGAAAATAATGGCAACTGCAAAAAAACCGGCCGCAAAAAAGGCCTCCCCCGCAAAGGCGGCAACTCCTACCAAGGCCGTCGCGGCGAAAAAAGTAGCTCCCGCTAAAACCGCGGCCAAACCGGTCGCGGTAAAGGCCGCGCCCGCCAAGGCAGCACCGGCCAAGAAGGCCGCCGCTCCCGCTAAAAAGGCAGCACCCGCCAAGAAAGTAGCCGCAGCCAAGGCAGCACCCGCCAAAGCGGCACCTGCGAAGGCGGCACCGGTCAAAGCCGTAGCCAAGGCCGCTCCAGCTGCCAAGAAAGCCGCTCCCGCGAAAAAGGCTACGGTCGCCAAAGCCGTCGTTGCCAAGGCCGTCGTTGCCAAGACAGCACCCGTGAAAGCGGCTCCCGCCAAGAAGGTCGCAGCAGCCCCCAAAGCCGCAGCCAAGGCCGCAGCTCCTGCCAAAAAAGCGACCGTCGCCAAAAAGGCCGTGGTAGTTGCCAAGGCAGAGCCCGCCAAGAAGGCCGCAGCAGCCCCTAAAGCCGCTGCCAAGAAGACCGCCGCCAAGCCAGCCTCAGCACCGGCTGCCGCATCGGCCCAAACGACCCTCAATCCGCAAGCGGCCTGGCCTTTCCCTACGGCCAACAAGCCCTGACCGGATACGTTGGATCCGCATCAGGCTCGGTATCGAAAGGTACCGGGCCTTTTTTATGGGTAGAAGGCCCGCAAACGGTAGCCGACGATGCGCCCCTTGTTGGGGTTGTCGATGACCCGCACATCGACCGACATCGCCCACTCCCGCCCTGCAAACAGCACCCGGGATGCCGTCCCCAGCTCGACCGGGGTCAATACCCGCCGAAACACCGCCTGCTCGTCGATATCGGTCAACACAAACTCGATTGCGGGCATCGCCACGTCCAGCATCGCCTGGTTCTTGAGCACCAGATTCAGCCGGTAAGCATCCTCGTTTTGCAAGGCGCTCAGTGTGGAGCTGTCAATAACGATGGCTTCGATCTGCCGCAAAGCCTGTACCGTACACCCGAGCCGGGCACAGGCCGCCTGCAGCCAGGGACGGGCCTCAGGCCAGGTTGCAGCCAGGCGATCACGCCCCTGGAAAATACCTTGCAGGCCCAGGGTCACCACCAGCAGCACCGCCGCAGCCACCCACAACCCGCGCATGAACGGGCGCGGCACCGCGGCCGGGGAAGAGGCTTCCCGGATAAAGGAATAGCTGCCGCCGTCCATAGGCTCAGGCGACAGAACAGGCTGGCTGTCCGGCACTACATCGACTTCAGCGGCAGGCAGTGACACCGGCGGCTCCAGGGCTTCGGGCTCCGGAAGCACGTCCACCTCGAGCTCGACCTGCGCAGGCGAAACCGAGTTCGGTACATCCGGCAACGGTTCAGGCGTGGCGGCGAGTTCCGGAGGCGGCTCGGCAGATGCGGGGGTAGACGGCGACACCTCGGGCAAGGAACCTACCGGCTGAATCTCCAGGTGCTCTGCCTCACTTTGCTGCAGATCGCCGGAAGCGTCGAATATTTCCCCGCAATGGCCGCAGCGCACCCAGCCTTCAGAGATGCGGAGCTGGTCAGGAACGACCTTGAACAGGGTCCCGCATACCGGGCAGCGCGTGATCAAGGCCATGGTCTGCGGGCTTCGTGCTCGGGACTACACCGGCGACGGCCTAGAGCCGTGCGGTCATCAAGACCCAGCCGTCTTGCGTGTCCGACACGTCCAGTGCGGCGTAGGGGGCGTAAGCCTCTTTCAATTCGTCGGTTTGGCGTTCCAGAATACCGGCCAACACCAGGGCACCGCCAGGGGCCACATGGGCGCACAGCAGCGGAGCCAGCACCTTGAGCGGCGTGGCCAGGATGTTGGCTAGCACGGTGCCGTACCGGCCTTGCGCCTGGTCCGGCAAACCGGCCTTGAGCTGCACATGGTTGGCATGGGCGTTGAGCACGGTGGACTGCACCGCCGCATCGTCAATGTCCACCGCATCGATATCGGTGGCACCAAACTTGGCCGCACCAATCGCCAGAATGCCCGAGCCGCAACCGTAGTCCAGCACCCGCGCCAATGCCCCCGCATCCTGCCGGGCAATCCAGCGCAGGCACATACGGGTAGTGGGGTGGGTACCGGTGCCAAAGGCCAGGCCGGGGTCCAGGCGGATCACCCGCGTCGCCTCGGCGGGGGGCTCATGCCAGGTGGGCACAATCCAGAAATCCGGGGTGATGTCCACCGGCGCGAACTGCGACTGGGTCAGGCGGACCCAGTCCTGCTCCGGCACCGGAACGATGCCGAGCAGGTCACAACCCGCAAAAAAGTCCTGCACCGCCAAAACGCCTGCCGCATCGCGTGCCAGGGCCTCGGTGGCAAACAACGCCTGGATGCGTGAACGCTGCCAGCCGTCTTTGGGCGGCGGCATGCCGGGTTCGCCAAACAGAGCTTGCTCGGCATCGGTCTGTGCGTCCGCGTCTTCCACGCTCACGCTCAGGGCATCCAGGGCATCCAGCGCGTCGCTGACCATCTCGACCCGGTCTTGCGGGCACATCAAACTGATTTCAAACATTGTTCAAGTATTTAGCGCTTGTGCTGCGACAGCCACTCTTCCAGGTAATGGATGTTGGTGCCACCCGCCATGAACTTGGCATCCACCATCAGCTCGCGGTGCAGCGGAATGTTGGTGTTGATGCCTTCGATCACGGTTTCCAGCAAAGCCGTGCGCATGCGCGCCATGGCCTGTTCCCGCGTGTCACCGTGCACGATGATCTTGCCGACCATGGAATCGTAGTTCGGCGGCACGTAGTAGTTGGTGTAGACATGCGAATCCACGCGCACCCCCGGACCACCGGGCGGGTGCCACATGGTGATGCGGCCGGGCGACGGCGTGAACTTGTACGGGTCTTCGGCATTCACCCGGCACTCAATGGCGTGGCCATGGATGCTGATCTGGCGCTGGGCAAAGGGCAGTTTTTCGCCCGCCGCCACCATGATCTGGGTACGCACGATATCCACACCGGTGATCAGCTCGGTCACCGGATGCTCGACCTGCACGCGGGTGTTCATTTCGATGAAATAAAACTCGCCGTTCTCGTACAGGAACTCGAACGTACCCGCACCCCGGTAGCCAATTTTCTTGCAGGCGGCCGCGCAGCGTTCGCCAATGCGTTCAATCAGCTTGCGCGGAATGCCGGGCGCGGGCGCTTCTTCCAGCACCTTTTGGTGGCGGCGCTGCATGGAACAGTCGCGCTCGCCCAGGTAGACCACGTTCTTGAACTTGTCGGCCAGGATCTGGATTTCGATGTGGCGGGGGTTCTGGAGGTATTTCTCCATGTACACCGCGCCATTGCTGAATGCAGCCAAAGCCTCGGCCTTGGTCATTTGCACGGCATTGATCAGGGCGGCTTCGGTGTGCACCACGCGCATGCCGCGGCCACCGCCTCCGCCTGCGGCCTTGATGATGACCGGATAGCCCACCGCCTTGGCGGTACGCTTGATCACCACCGGGTCGTCCGACAGCTCGCCTTCGGAGCCGGGCACGCAGGGCACACCGGCTTTAATCATGGCCTGCTTGGCCGACACCTTGTCGCCCATCATGCGGATGTTCTCAGGCGTGGGCCCAATGAACTGGAAGCCGCTTTTTTCCACGCGCTCGGCAAAATCGGCGTTTTCGCTGAGGAAACCGTAGCCGGGATGGATGGCCTCGGCATCGGTCACTTCGGCGGCCGAAATCAGCGCGGGCATATTCAGGTAACTCATGGCCGAAGCCGCAGGCCCGATGCACACGGCTTCGTCGGCCAGCTTGACGTATTTGGCTTCCCGGTCCGCCTCGGAGTACACCATGACGGCTTTCACGCCCATTTCACGGCAGGCCCGCTGGATGCGAAGGGCTATCTCCCCCCGGTTCGCGATCAGTATTTTTTTAAACATGCGCCACCAAACTCTGTGGGTTTACTCAATCACGTACAAAGGTTGGCCGTATTCAACAGCCTGGCCGTTTTCACACAGCATTTGCACCACGGTGCCGGCTTTGTCGGCCTCGATTTCGTTCAGGATCTTCATCGCTTCGATGATGCAGATGGTGTCGCCCTCCTTGACCTGGCTGCCCACTTCCACGAAAGATTTGGCACCAGGGCTGGAAGAACGGTAGAAAGTGCCGACCATCGGCGACTTGACCACGTGGCCTGCCGGTACCGCAGGTGCGGCAGGAACGATGTCCACAGCCTGGGGTGCAGCCGCAGCCATCACCGGCGCAGCCACCATGGTGGGCTGGGCCGCTTGGTACACCATGGCACCGCCACCCTTGACGATGCGGACCTTGCCCTCGGCTTCGGTAATTTCCAGTTCTGACACGTTGGAGTCGGACACCAAGTCGATCAACGTTTTGAGTTTGCGCAAATCCATAAAACCTCCAGCCACGATGCTTGAAAAGGGGTGGAATCTACCCTAATTTCACACAACGATCGTTTATTTCTTTTATTTACATCTGACAGACTGCCGCAAAAGACAGCTTGCAGGGGGCAAGTCTGCCACCGAATGCGCTATTTCAACCCTGCCCACGCTTGTAAATCAGCAGGGTTAACCCTGCCCATTTTACGGTGAAGTACCGTCCCGGCCGACCCGAGCACCACGGTAAACGGCAAGCCCCCAGCCAGGTTGCCCAGCGACCGCCCCAGCTCAGTCCCCCCTAGACCGGCCATGGCGATGGGATAACTGACCGGCGTTTTTTGTAAAAAGCTACGCACCGAACTGGGTTGGTCCACCGCCAAGCCCAGCACTTGCCAGCCGTTGACCGCATTTTCTTGAAAGAAGCGGCTGAGCATGGGCATCTCTTCCACACAGGGCGGGCACCAGGTGGCCCAGAAATTCAGCAGCACCGGGCGACCGCGCAAAGCCTGCATCGCCAGAGGTGCACCCTGCGGGGTGTTAAAACTGAGCCCCCACAACGCCTCTTCCACACCCGAAAGCAGGGGCGCGGGCTGGTATTTCCACCAAGCCACACCGGCACCCGCCAAGCCAGCGGCTGCCGCCACCCCGACCATGAGTCGGCGGCGTGAAGAGGCCATCATGGCGCGCCTTCCGCCAGCAAGCGGCGCACGGCAGCGGTGTCGCCCCGCGGGGCGCGGCCTTTGGAGTCGGGCTTCAGGGCCCCCCGCAGGTCGTCCAGGTCATAGACCATGAAGTGCACACCCACGGTTTCACCCAGTTCGGGGCTCAGACTGGCAAAGCTCAGCGCCTCGACCGGTTCGCCGCGAAACCCGGTGACGGTGGCCGGGGTGTAGGGCACGCGGTGGTCGATCAGTGCAATCTCGGCGGATTTGGAGTCGTCGCAAAACAGCTGAATCGCCAGGTCCGACAAGCGCGTGGCCGTGCCCTGCCACACCGCGCCGCACAAATGCGGCCGAAACCGCTCCATGCGCTCCATCCAGACCAGGGCCAACTGGCGCAGGGCGCGCAGTTCGGCGGGCTGGGTATCGCCACAAAACAGGTCGATATAGGCCCGCACCGCATCTTCCACGGTGTCGTTGCCGGGCAAAGCCGCGCGGCCTGCGCCCAGTTGCGCGGCGGCGCGGCGCTTGGCCGGGCCGTATTCCAGGCCTTCTTCCACCACCATACGGGCGGCGGTCTCGGCGATCTCTAAGGTCAGTGCATCCATGTCACGGATTTTGCCTTTTTTCACAATCCGGGTTGGGCCAGGGGCCACCCCTAAAATCCCCGCATGCACATTCATATTTTGGGTATTTGCGGCACCTTCATGGGAGGTTTGGCCGCTTTGGCGCGGGAGGCTGGGCACCGGGTCACCGGTTGCGACGCGGGGGTCTATCCACCGATGAGCGACCAGTTGCGCGCATTGGACATCGGACTGATCGAAGGCTTCTCGTCCGACCAGTTAGCCCTGAAGCCCGACATGTTCGTGGTCGGCAACGTGGTGTCGCGCGCCCGCGCAGCCGACGGCACGCCAAAATTTCCGCTGATGGAAGCCATTCTGGACGCAGGCCTGCCCTACACCAGCGGTCCGCAGTGGCTGGCCGAGCACGTGCTGCAAGGCCGCCACGTACTGGCGGTGGCGGGCACGCACGGCAAAACCACCACCACCGCGATGCTGGCCTGGGTGCTGGAGCACGCCGGGCTGCAGCCGGGCTTTCTGGTCGGTGGCGTACCGCTGAATTTCGGGGTGTCCGCCCGTTTGGGCGCGGGCAAGACCTTTGTGATCGAGGCCGACGAGTACGACACCGCCTTCTTCGACAAGCGCAGCAAGTTTGTGCACTACCGCCCGCGCACGGCGGTGCTGAACAACCTGGAATTCGACCACGCCGATATTTTTGACGACCTACCCGCCATCGAGCGCCAGTTCCACCACCTGCTGCGCACTGTGCCCAGCACCGGCCGGGTGGTGACCAACGGGCTGGAGGAAAGCCTGGCCCGCGTGCTGCACCAGGGCTGCTGGAGCGAAGTGCGCAGCTTTGGCGCGGCCGTGAGCGACTTCACCGCCCAGGGCGAACCCCACCACTTCGAGGTGTTGCAACGCGGCAAGCCAGTGGCTACGGTGGAATGGGCGCTGGGCGGCGTGCACAACCAGCTCAATGCGCTGGCCGCCATCGCCGCAGCCGACCACGTGGGCGTGCCCGCCGACGTGGCGGCACGGGCGCTGGGTGCTTTCCAAAATGTGAAGCGCCGCATGGAAGTGGTCGGAAACGTGCGCAGCATGACCGTGTACGACGACTTTGCCCACCACCCCACCGCCATCCGCACCACGGTGGACGGCCTGCGCCGCCGCATCGGGCCGGGCCAGCGCATCCTGGCGGTGTTCGAGCCGCGCAGCAACACCATGAAACTGGGGGCGATGAAGGCCCAGTTGCCATGGAGCCTGGAAGATGCCGACCTGGCGTTTTGCCACAGCGGCGGCCTGGGCTGGGATGCCCGCAGCGCCCTGGAACCCATGGGCGACCGGGCCCAGGTGGCCGACACGGTGGATGCGCTGGTGGCGCAGGTGGTGGCCGCGGCCCAGCCGGGCGACCACATCCTATGCATGAGCAATGGCGGGTTCGGCGGCATCCACGCCAAACTGTTGAACGAACTACAAAATTAGTAGCTGCTTGTGCTTATAGGATAAGCGCCAGAGGCACTTTTTATATATAAATTCTCAACCTCTCCCAAACCGGCTATTCCGGGCTGGTGGTGTCGCCCCCTGCCAACGGCGCGGCGCAACGCGAACCCGCAGGCGGGGTGGCGCTGGCCGCGATTTCAGACAGCGACGACGGGTCGAACACCGAGGGGCGCTGGTTGGCCGACGACAGCCAGTTCATTTCGCCCGAGACGGTGGACAGCGCACCGTCAAAATACAGGCTGACCAGGTCGCGGCCCAGTTGCTCAGGGTTCAGGCCGCTGTGCAGCAGTTGCTCCAGGCTGCAGGGGCCAATCTCCAGCGCGCGCAACACCGTGCGCAGAGAATCCTTGAGCCAGGCTTCGGGTACCTGGGGCGGGCGCAGCAGCCGGATGGCATCGGTCTTGAACGCCACCGGCAGCAGATCGGCCACAGAGTGCTGGGCAAACTGCCACATCACCTCGCGCAAACCCACTTTCTGGAACCGGGGCGGCAGCGGCTCGGGGGTGGGTGCACGTTGGGCCCACACCGCTTGCTCCAACTGCACCGGGCTGGCATCTGCCAGATAGTCGATGCGGCGCTTGGGAATGTCCACCACCGCCAACAAAACGCCTTGGTGCGTCAGCGCATAGACCCCGAGCGACAGGCTGCCCACCCGTTGGTACAGCAAAGCCCCCAGGAAATACTGCGCCCGCAAAGGCAGCAGCCAGGTCTCGAACTTTTTCAGCACCATGCGCACCGCGCGCTCGGACTCGGGCTCAAAGGTGGTCAGCGGCTCAATTTCGCGGGCTGACAAGGGCGTGGTGAAGGCCAAGGGCCGGTCCACCTGGTCCAGCTGGAGCAGCAGCTCCGGCTCGGCGCTGCGGCTGTCGGGTACGGTCAGGGTGCCGTCGTCGTGCAGCCGGGCGGCCGCACCGTTGATGCACCAGGCATCGGCTTCGGAGAACTTGGCCACCCGCCAGGCGGGCAAACTGGTCGGCTGGTAGGGTAAGACGGCCACCAAAGCGGCCCTTTGCGGCGGTGACAGTCCCGCCAAACCCAGCCAAAAAACAGGTCGATCCAGTGCCATGCTGCTGCTCCGTTCACAAATTCAACGAATCCACCCCAAAAAAGGGGCAGATTCGCTCCGTGAAACTCAGCTTACCCGACGCGCCTGGACTGCGGCTGACAAAATTTCCAGCGTTTGCAAAGACTGGTCCCAGCCCAGGCAGGCATCGGTGATGCTCTGGCCGTAAGCGAGCGACTTCTGGTCGGTCTTGCCGGGGGTGAACTTCTGCGCGCCCTCGACCAGGTGGCTTTCCACCATCAGACCAAACACCTGGTGCGAGCCCCCCGCCACCTGGCCCGCGATGTCGCGCGCCACCTCAATTTGCTTTTCGTGCTTTTTGCTACTGTTGGCGTGGCTGCAATCGACCATCAGGGTGGCGGGCATCTGGGCGGCGCTGAGCTCGGCGCAGGCGGCGGCCACACTGGCAGCGTCGTAGTTAGGCGCCTTGCCACCGCGCAGAATGACGTGGCAGTCCTTGTTGCCATTGGTTTGCACGATGGCGACCTGGCCGTTCTTGTGCACCGACAGGAAGTGGTGGCCGCGGGCTGCCGCCTGGATGGCATCGGTGGCGATGCGGATGTTGCCGTCGGTGCCGTTCTTGAAGCCAATGGGGGCCGACAGGCCGGAAGCCAGCTCGCGGTGCACCTGGCTCTCGGTGGTGCGCGCGCCAATCGCGCCCCAGGCGATCAGGTCGCCTATGTACTGGGGCGAAATCACGTCCAGGAACTCGCTACCGGCGGGCAGGCCCAGGCGGTTGATGTCGATCAGCAACTGGCGGGCGATGCGCAGGCCTTCGTCGATGCGGTAGGTTTCATCCAGGTAGGGGTCGTTGATCAGGCCCTTCCAGCCCACGGTGGTGCGGGGTTTTTCGAAGTACACGCGCATCACAATCTCCAGCGTGTCGGCGTATTTCTCGCGCTGCACCATCAGGCGGCGGGCATATTCCATGGCCGCTGCCGGGTCGTGGATGGAGCAGGGGCCAATCACCACCAGCAGGCGGTCATCGGTGCCCGCCATGATGTTGTGGATATTTTTGCGGGTGGCGGTGATCAGCGTCTCGACCGGCGTGCCGCTGATGGGGAAGAAGCGGATGAGATGTTCTGGAGGGGGTAGCACGGTAATGTCCTTGATGCGTTCGTCGTCGGTTTTGCTGGTTTTTTCGACGCTTGCATACCAGTTGTCACTGGCGGGGTGGGTCTTGGCATTCATGGGTTGCTCCTGTGGGTTTTGTATAGAAAAGGAAAAAAGGGGACGAAAAAAAACCGCCTGAGAGCTTAAGGCTCCGGCGGTTTTCATGAAGGGCTTGCTTGTCTACAACTTAGCCTCTCATCCGCCGGGGACTGAGAACCAAAAGTAAAAGTAGGCAAACACGCTTTGATGCATAGCAGCTCAATGTACCACAGGCAATTTAAGCTGTGCCGCCGACCGTCAGGCCGTCGATGCGCAAGGTGGGCTGGCCCACGCCTACCGGCACGCTCTGGCCTTCTTTGCCGCAGGTGCCCACACCGGGGTCGAGTTTCATGTCGTTGCCGATCATGCTGACCTTCTTCAGGCACTCGGGGCCGCTGCCGACGATGGTCGCACCCTTGACCGGGTACTGGATCTTGCCGTTTTCCACCCAGTAGGCTTCGCTGGCCGAGAACACGAACTTGCCCGAGGTGATGTCCACCTGGCCACCGCCAAAGTTGCTGGCGTACAGGCCTTTTTTGATGCTGCCAATGATTTCCTGCGGGTCTTTGTCGCCCCCCAGCATGTAGGTGTTGGTCATGCGCGGCATGGGGATGTGGGCGTAGCTCTCGCGCCGGCCATTGCCGGTGGGTTTGACTCCCATCAGGCGGGCGTTCATCGCGTCCTGGATGTAGCCTTTCAAGATGCCGTCTTCGATCAGCACGTTGCGCTGGCTGGCGCAGCCTTCGTCGTCCACGTTCAGCGAGCCGCGGCGGTCGCTGATGGTGCCGTCGTCCAATACTGTCACGCCCTTGGCGGCGACGCGCTGGCCGATGCGGCCACTGAAGGCGCTGGAGCCCTTGCGGTTGAAGTCGCCTTCCAGCCCGTGGCCGATGGCTTCGTGCAGCAGGATGCCAGGCCAGCCGGAACCCAGCACCACGGTCATCACACCCGCCGGGGCCGGGCGGGATTCGAGGTTGGTCAGCGCGGCGTGCACGGCGGCATCCACATATTCATTGAGCATGGCATCGTCAAAGTAGGCCAGCCCAAAGCGGCCACCGCCACCGCCCGAACCCATTTCGCGGCGCACCACGCCTTTGACGGTGGCCTCGGCAATCACCGTGACGCTCAGTCGCACCAGCGGGCGCACGTCGGCGGCCAGGGTGCCATCGGCACGGGCGACCATCACTACGTCGTATTCGGCAGCCAGTCCGGCCATGACCTGGGCCACGCGCGGGTCTTTGGCGCGGGCCAGCTTTTCCACCCGCTCCAGCAATTTGACCTTGGCCGTGCTGTCCAGCGTGGCGATAGGGTCTACGCCCATGTACAGGCTACGGCTTTTTGCTACTTTTTGTGTAGCTACCTTCGCCCGTCTGTTTTGCGCAGCAGCCGAAATAGACCGGACGGTACGTGCCGCATCGAGCAGAGCCGCTTCGGAGATGTCGTCGGAATAGGCAAAGGCGGTTTTCTCGCCGCTCACGGCGCGCACGCCCACGCCCTGGTCGATGCTGAAAGAACCGGTTTTGACGATACCCTCCTCCAGGCTCCAGCCCTCGCTGCGGGTGTACTGGAAGTACAGGTCGGCATCGTCCACCTTGTGCGCGGTGATTTCCGCCAGCGCACGGCCCAGGTGGGCGGGTGTCAGGCCAAAAGGCTCCAGCAAGAGCGATTGGGCGATGGCAAGACGTTCGAGGGTAGGTTCGCGAGAGATCATGCGGCCCATTATAGGAAGCGCCCCCCAGTGCGAGAAAGCCAAGGGCATTGCGCACCGCCCAGATGCGCACGCGGGCCGGTGTGACCCCCAACCCCCCCAGCGGCTCATGGATGCGGGAGGGGTCAACCTGGGGCACCCGCACCTTGTACCAACTTACGCAGCAGTCACGACGAAAATATCGTACACAAATAATTTTATTAAAAACTAAATGAAACATTGAATACAAATTAATGTAAATTTTTTAAGGGTGTGGTGTTAACTTCATCCGGTCAATTCTGCGGCCGCGAAATTGGCGGATTTCACAACCCTCCATCCACCCCAGAGAGAAATATGCACCCACCAGCAACATCCTCGATTTCCGCCCTGTCCGCCCATGAAATTGACCAGGTCAGCGGCGCAGGCTTCTTTGGCAGCCTGATTGGCAGCACCTTGCACACCGCCAACGTGGTCACCAACCAGATCCTGAACACCGCAGTCATTTCGTCTGTGGGCCAAACTTTCAATCTGCTAGGCCCGGTAGGCGTTGGCATCCATGCGGCAGCCGATACCGGCGGTTACCTCGTCTTCCAAACGGTGGAGGCCGTGGCCACCGCCGTGGGCGGCCCACAGGGTCCGGTGCCGTACCACTACGACACCGAGTGGCCCTGATCCGGCTCTAGCCATGCGACCGGGCAGCCTTCTGGGCGGGCCCGGCTCCTCGCCACACCTTTGCCGCCATGGGACCTGTCCGGACAGGCCTTGGCAGCATTTCTTGCACCTCTATGTCCCCCATTCCGTCTACCGATCGCCGTACATTCCTGGCTCGCGCGGGCCTGCTCGGGGCCTGGCTGCCCTTTTCGCAGCTCGGCTCCGCCCATGCGTCCGCCAACTGTGCTGTGCCACCCGCTTTTCCGAGCCAGATCCCGCTGTACCGGCAGAGCTTCAAGAACTGGGCCGGCGACATCGCCGTGGACGATGTCTGGACCTGCGCGCCGCGTTCTGCCGACGAGGTGGTGGAAGTCGTCAACTGGGCGCGCCACGCGGGCTACAAGGTGCGCCCGCGCGGCATGATGCACAACTGGTCGCCGCTGACCATGGCGGCGGGCACGCCAGCCTGCGCCGCGGTGCTGCTGCTGGACACCACCCAGCACCTGACGGCCATTTCCGTGGACACCCGGACGTCGCCCTGCACCGTGACGGCCCAGACCGGCATCACCATGCAGGCGCTGCTGACACGCCTGGAGGCCGCCGGGCTCGGCATGGCCGCCACGCCCGCCCCTGGCGACCTGACCCTGGGCGGTGTGCTGGCCATCGACGGCCACGGCACGGCAGTACCTGCCAAAGGCGAGTCCCGGCAGGCTGGGCACACCTATGGCTCGGTGAGCAACCTCGTGCTGTCGCTCACCGCGGTGGTATTTGACAGCGCGCAGCAACGGTATGTACTGCGCACGTTCGCCCGCAATGACCCGGCAATTGCCCCCTTGCTGGTACACCTGGGCCGGGCCTTCATCGTCGAGGCCCGCCTGCAGGTCGGCACCAACCAGCGCCTGCGTTGCCAGAGCCGCATGGACATCGCGGCCACCGAACTATTCGCCCCCCAGGGTAGCGGTGGGCGCACCTTCACCAGCTTTCTGGACAGCGCGGGCCGGGTCGAAGCCATCTGGTTCCCCTTCACCGCCTTCCCGTGGCTCAAGGTGTGGAGCGTCTCGCCCACCAAGCCGCTGCTGGCCCGCCGCGTGTGGGGGCCTTTCAACTACGTGTTTTCGGACAACGTGCCCTTCGAAATCACCGACCTGCTGGCCCGCATCGTGCGCGGCGAGCCCTGGCTCACGCCGCTGTTCGGGCAGACGCAGGCGAAGCTGTCGGCGCTCGGCCTGGCCAGCACCCTGTCGCTAGATCTGTGGGGCTGGTCCAAGGACCTGCTGCTGTATGTGAAGCCCACCACCTTGCGCGTCACGGCCAACGGCTATGCGGTGCTGACGCGGCGCTCAGACGTGCAACGCACGCTGCATGAATTCACCAGCTTCTACCAGTCGCGCGTGGACGCCTGGCAGCGCAGCGGCAAATACCCGATGAACGGCCCGGTCGAGATCCGGGTGACCGGCCTGGACCAGTCTGGCGACGTGGCCATGGCGGGCGCGGTAGCCCCCGCGTTGTCGGCTGTACGCCCCCGGCCCGACCACCCGGAGTGGACGGTGGCGGTGTGGTTCGACATCCTCACCGTGCCCGGGACCCCGCATGCCAACGCCTTCTACCGCGAGATCGAGCAGTGGATGCTGTCGAACTTCTCGGGCAGCTACGCCGCCGTGCGGCCCGAATGGTCCAAAGGCTGGGGCTACACCGACACCGCCGCCTGGGACGATGCCCACGTGCTCGGCTACACCGTGCCGCAGGCCTACCGCGACGGGCAAGCCATCGGCGAGCGCTGGGAAGCAGCCCAGACCGCCTACAACCAGCACGACCCCTACCGGGTGTTCAGCTCTCCACTGCTGGACCGGCTGCTGCCTTGAGCGTGCCTGCCCCGCCGCTGTTCCGGCCCGAGGCACTGGAGCGGCAGCACCGCAACTGGCTCGGCAGCATCACCATGGTGCGACCACTCAGCTATGGCGTGTGGACGGCGCTGGCCTGTGGCATGGCGCTGCTGGTGGTGGGCTTTTTCACCTGGGGCAGCTACACCCAGCGCAGCACCTTGTCGGGCCATCTGATGCCGTCCACCGGGCTGGTGCGGGTGCACGTGCCGCAATCGGGCGTGGTGCAGCGCATGCGGGTGGCAGAAGGCCAGAGCGTGCAGCAGGGCCAGGCCTTGTTCGATCTGGGCAGCGACCGCCAGTCCGCCAGCGGGTCATCGGACAGCGGCGTGCACGCCACGGTGAGCGCACGCGTGCGGCAGCGCGGCGATTCTCTACAGACCCAGACGGCCCAGACCTTGGCCTTGCAAACGCAGGAGACAAGCGCCTTGGCGGCACGTCTCGCCCGGCTGAAGGCGCAGGCCGATACGCTGGACGCGCAAATCGCCAGCCAACGCCAACGCACCACGCTCGCCGCCGAAACGGAAGCCCGCTCTGCGGGCCTGGTGGCGCAAGGCTTCTATTCCAAAGAGCAGGCCCAGCAACGCCAGGCCGAACTGCTGGACCAACAGGTCAAGCTGCAAGGCCTGCTGCGCGAGCAAGCCCACACCGCCCAAGAAATCCAGGCGCGCAGCGACGAACTGCGCGCCCTGCCCTTGCGCCACCAGGCCCAATTGGCCGAACTGGAACGCAACCGCCTGGGCGTGGAACAAGAGCTGGCCGAGAGCGAGTCACTGCGGCAACTGGTCATCCACGCGCCACAGGGCGGGGTGGTGACGGCCATCGTGGCCGAAGCCGGGCAAACCGCTGACCCCGGGCGGGCGCTGCTGAGCATCGTGCCCGCAGGCGCGGTGCTGCAGGCCCATCTGTATGCGCCGAGCCGCGCCATCGGCTTCATCCGCGTGGGCGACACCGTGCGCCTGCGCTACCAGGCATACCCCTACCAGAAGTTCGGCCAGGCCCAGGGCGTGGTGTCGGCGATTGCGAAGACCGCCCTGCCCGCTGCCGAACTGGCGGCCACCGGCGCCCTGCCCAGCGCCGCAGTCGCGCAGAACGAGCCGCTCTACCGCATCACGGCCACCCTGCAGTCACAAACCATGCACGCCGCCCAGCGCGTGTGGCCGCTGCAGGTCGGCATGGTGGTGGAGGCCGATGTGATGCAGGACAAACGCCGCCTCTATGAATGGGTGCTGGAGCCGCTGTACGGCATGGCGGGCAAGCTGTGACGGATCGACCATGCTGAACCGGCTCGCCCTGGGCCTGCGCCGCGCCCCGCCGCTGGTCTTGCAGACCGAAGCCACCGAATGCGGCCTGGCCTGCCTGGCCATGGTGGCGCGCCACCACGGCGATGCCACCGACCTGGCCACGCTGCGCCAGCGCTTCCCGGTATCGCTCAAGGGCGCGACGCTGGCGCACCTGTTGCAGGTAGCCCGGCAGATGCAGCTGGGCAGCCGCCCGGTCAAGCTGGCGCTGCACGACCTGGGCCAGCTCAAGCTACCCTGCGTGCTGCACTGGGACTTCAACCATTTCGTGGTGCTGACGACCGTGGGCAAGCACCATGTCACTGTGCTGGACCCGGCCCATGGCGAGCGGCGGCTGCCGATGGCAGAGGTCTCCGGCTCGTTCACCGGCGTGGCGCTGGAGCTGTGGCCCGATGTGGATTTCACACCCAAGGAGGCACCACCGTCGGTCAAGCTGGGCAGCCTGATGGGGCGGGTGACCGGCCTGTACCGCTCGTTCGGGCAGATCCTGCTGCTGTCGCTGGTGCTGGAAACCTTCGCGCTGACCAGCCCGTTCTTCATGCAGTGGGTGGTGGACCACGTCATCGTCGGCCAGGACCGCGACCTCCTGGGCGTGCTGGTCGTGGGCTTCGGCCTGCTGATGCTGATGCAGCAGGCCGTGTCGGCAGCGCGCAGCTGGACCCTGATGGGCATGGGCACCACGCTCAGCGTGCAGTGGCGCGCCAACGTGCTGGGCCACCTGCTGCGTTTGCCCACGCAGTATTTCGAGCGCAGACACCTGGGCGACGTGGTGTCGCGCTTCGGCGCGGTGGACAGCATCCAGGCCACGCTGACCACGTCCTTCCTGGACGCAGTGCTGGACGGCCTGATGGCCAGCATCACGCTGGTGATGATGTTCGTCTACAGCCCGGGGCTCGGCGCGATGGCCTGCGCAGCCATGCTGCTGTACCTGCTCGGACGCTGGGCCTGGTATGCGCCGCTGCGGCGCGCCACCGAGGCCGAGATCGTGCACGGCGCGCGCCAACACAGCCATTTTCTGGAAACCGTGCGCGGCGTGAAGACCATCCAGCTGTTCCAGCGGCAAGAAGAACGCCGCGCCGCCTGGCTCACGCTGCTGATCGAGCAGGTCAACGCAGGGCTGCGCACGCAAAAGCTGCGGCTGCTCTACCAGCAGTGGAACGGCCTGCTGTTCGGCCTGGAGAACCTGCTGGTGATCTGGCTCGGTGCCACGATGGTCATCGACGGCCGCTTCACCGTGGGTGCCTTGCTGGCCTTCTTGGCTTACAAGACCCAGTTCGTCGGCCGCGTGGGCGGCCTGATCGACAAGTTCTTCGAGTTCCGCATGCTGCGGCTGCAGGGCGAGCGCCTGGCCGACATCGTGCACACGCCGCCCGAAGCCACCGACGGTCTGCATCCAAGCCATGAGGACGATGCCGCGCCGCGCCCGGCCGACATTGCCATCCGTGGCCTGCACTTTGCCTACAGCGCGTATGAGCCCGCCGTGCTGCAGGGCGTGGACCTGCACATCGCAGCCGGGGAGTCGGTCGCGCTGATCGGCCCCTCGGGCTGCGGCAAGACCACGCTGGTGAACCTGCTGCTGGGCGTGTTGACGCCCACCGCAGGCGAGATCCGCATCGGCGGCGAGCCGCTGCAGACGCTAGGCCTGAACACGCTGCGCAGCATGGTCGGCACGGTGCTGCAGGACGATGTGCTGTTCGCCGGGTCGATTGCCGACAACATCGCTTTTTTCGACCCGCAACCCGACCGTGGCTGGGTTCAGGCCTGCGCGCAGATGGCCGCCATCGCCGACGACATCGCCCAGATGCCCATGCACTACAACACGCTGGTGGGCGACATGGGAACGGTGCTCTCGGGCGGGCAGCGCCAGCGCATCCTGCTGGCGCGCGCCCTGTACAAGCGGCCCCGCATCCTGCTGCTGGACGAGGCCACCAGCCACCTGGACGTGGCGCGCGAAAAGCTGGTCAACAGCGCGATTGCCGCACTGCAACTCACCCGCATCATCGTGGCGCACCGGCCCGACACCATTGCCAGCGCCAGCCGGGTGATTGCGCTGCAGCACGGCAAGGTAGCGCTGGATGCGCCGGTGGCGACCATGTTTGCGCCCTCCCCGGCGGGCTGAAGAATCAGGACTGCACCAGCCGCCGCGCCTTGGAAATCGACATCAAAATGCCCAGCCCCAGCCCCAGCGTAACCATGGCCGTGCCGCCGTAGCTGATGAAGGGCAAGGGCACGCCCACCACCGGCAGGATGCCGCTGACCATGCCCATGTTGACGAAGGCATAGGTAAAGAAAATCAGCGTCACGCTGCCTGCTAGCAGGCGCGAGAACAGGGTCGGTGCGTCCATGGCGATCACCAGGCCACGCAGGATCAAAAACAAAAATCCGGATATCAGCAGCAGGTTGCCTACCAAACCGAACTCTTCGGAAAAAGCCGCAAAAATAAAGTCGGTGGTGCGCTCGGGGATGAATTCCAGATGGGTTTGCGTGCCCTGCATGAAGCCCTTGCCCAGCACCCCACCCGAGCCGATGGCGATCATGCCCTGGATGATGTGAAAGCCTTTGCCCAGCGGGTCGCGGCTGGGGTCCATCAGGGTGCAGATGCGCTGTTGCTGGTAATCGTGCAGCACCACCCAGCGCACGCCGTCGGCACACAGGTCGGGCGCATACAGCACCACCAGCCCCATACCGACCAGGGCCAGCAAAAACGGTGGCACGATCAGCTTCCAACCCAAGCCCGCAAAAAACATCACCGACAGCCCGGTGGACATCACCAAAATGGCGGTCCCCAGGTCGGGCTGCTTGACGATCAACGCGACCGGCACCAGTAGCAACATTCCGGCGACCAGGAAGTCCAGCGGCCGCAGTTGCCCCTCGCGCCGCTGGAACCACCAGGACAGCATCAAGGGCATGGCGATTTTGAGGATTTCACTGGGCTGGATGGTGACGCCCAGATTGATCCAGCGCCGTGCACCTTTTTTGGTGATGCCGAATATGGCCACGGCGATGAGCAGGGCAACACCAATGGTGTACATGGGCACGGCAAACGCCATCAGCCGCTGCGGTGGAATTTGCGCCACCACAAACAGGATAAAGCCCGCCAGCAGCATGTTGCGGCCATGGTCCCGGAAACGGGTGCCGTGGTCGTATCCGGAGGAATACATGGTCAGCAGGCCGGCACACACCAGTAAGAAGATGGCAAACGCCAATGGACCGTCGAAGCCGCGAAACAGCGGCCCAATGCGCTGCCACAGCGGAGGTTTTTCAAAGACAACAGACATCCCGCGATTATCGCGGCTGCCAGAGGCAGGTCTAGGCTAGCCTGCCAGAACGCGGTTCTTGCCGTTACGCTTGGCCAGGTACATGGCCTGGTCGGCGCGCTTGATGCAGTCGGTGCCCGCCTCGTCAGTGCCCAACTGCGCCACACCGGCGCTGAAGGTGATCAGCACCTTTTGGTTATCGCGCAAAAAGAACTTCTTGGTCAGTTCGCGCTGCAACCGGGTCAAAGTGCCCACGCCCAGCTCCAGCAGGGTGTCGGGCAGCACGATAACGAACTCCTCCCCACCGTAGCGGGCCAGGGTGTCCTGGGGCCGCATGGATTCGCGGGTGACGTTGGCCAGGTGGGTCAGGGCTTCGTCCCCTGCCTCGTGGCCCAGGTCGTCGTTGAGCTTTTTGAAGTTGTCGATGTCCAGCAGTGCCAGGCACAGGGGGGTATCTTTGCGCCGGGCGTTGGCGATTTCGCGCCGGATGGCTTCGTCCAGTCCGCGGCGGTTGAGTGCACCGGTCAGCGGGTCGTGCCGGGCCTGGGCGCTGACGCGGTCCAGCTCCAGGTGCAACTTGCTGATTTCGGCCTCGGCCTGCTCGGTTTTTGCACGCATGGCCTGGAGCTGGTCGCGCGAGTTTTGCGTATCCAACGCCATGCTGCGGGTGGCGCTGAGCGCGGTTTGCAGCACCGGGCCGAGCTCCTCAATGTTCTGCACCTGCTCGATCTGGCGTGCACATTCTTCAATTTTGTCGTGGTAGGCACCGCTGGACTCGCCCATCAACGACAGCCGGTCCACAAACGCGGCCAGCAACTGGCGCATTTGCGTCTGGGCTTCAAAGGCACGGGCCTTGGCCTCGGACTGCTTGCCGATCACGTCCACCAGCCGCCGCTGCACATCGTCCAGGCGGCGCAGGCTCAACGGTGGGGTGGATGCCAGGACCAGCGCGTCGATCTGCCCGCGCAGCCACTGGTCGTCGATGCAGAGCTCGCCAATATTGGTAAACACCAGGTGCAGCAGCTGCAGCAAGGCGTTCTTGATCTCGAACTGGTCTTCGGCCGTGAACGACAGCCGGTGGGTGAAATTGGCCAGCATGGTCTTGGTGCGCGGTAGATCCGGCACCGGCTGACGGATAAATCCTAGCAACTCGCGGGCCTGCTCCAGAAAGCGCGGGTCGTCGGTGCCGAGTGCGGGCAAGGCATTGTCGATCAGGCGGGCAATCTGCTCCATGAATTCGGGGGTCAGCGCCGGGTTGGCCGGGCTGCTGGCCGGGCTGGCCAAAGCCCCCAATCCGCTGTCACCAAAACCCGAGTTGCCGTTAGCGGGCGCGCCAAGCATGCCAAACCCGGCATAACCCACCAGGGCATTTTGCACACCGTCCCAGCTACGCTGGGTAATGGCCGATTCAAGCAAACCGCATTGCTTTTGCTGGCCGGGGTTTTTGGCGGGCAGCGCCGCCGCAATCAGGCGCAGGCGTTCAAACGGAAAGTGCGCGGGCACCATGGTGCCCGCCACCTCGTGGTACAGCGTCTGGTAGTTTTCTGGCGTAGGAGCCAACTTTTTGACACTGAGCAACCGGAAGGTTTCGCGGGCGATTTCGGCAGGGGATCGTTCAGCCATGGAGCTTTGTAATTAATCTTTCGGGACTTGCGCCTCCCAGGGACGGCTATCGTAATGGCTCAACCCGCTATCTCAAAGCCGCGAGTACCTACGATTTTGATAGCATCTTCGCATGCTTGCACCCTATTTTGCTACCCATCTGCTGTATCTTCACGGCTTTCGCTCGTCGCCGCAGTCGGCCAAGGCCCGGCAGGTGGCCGTACGCGTGCAGACCCAGCACCCGGGTGTGACCTGGTGGTGCCCGCAGCTTCCGCCGTCGCCCCGGGAGGCTATCGACCTGCTGCGCCAGGGCATTGCCGACTGGCCGTGGGAGACGATGGCGGTGGTGGGCTCGTCCCTGGGCGGCTTTTACGCCACCTGGATCGCCGAACACACGGGTTGCAAAGCGGTACTGCTGAACCCTGCGGTGGACCCGGCGCGGGATCTGGCCCGGTACATCGGCGAGCAGACCACTTGGCAAAACCCGCAAGAGCGTTTTTTCTTCGAGCCCGCCTTTATCGGCGAATTGCAGGCCCTGGCCCTGCACAACCAGCCGCCACCCGAGCGCTACCGGGTACTGATCGCCAAGGGCGACGAGGTGCTGGATTGGCGCGAAATGGCGGCCCGCTACGCCAGCGCCCAACCCACGCTGCTGGAGGGCGGTGACCACGCGCTGAGCGACTTCGACGCGCACATCGACGGCGTGTTTCGTTTTCTCAACCTCTTGCCTGGCCCATCGCCCAAATAAACAGGCCACGGCGCATGGGAGAATTCAGCCCATGTTTGCATTATTTGAAGAAGCCGGAAAATTCATGGCCGGACGCATCTTGTCTGAGGCGGAGTCGTCCGCGCAGGTCGAGCTCGACAGTGGCAAGCGGGTCAAGGTCAAGGCCGCCAACCTGTTGCTGAAGTTCGACAAGCCCACGCCCGCCGTCCTGTTGCAGGGTGCCCAGCTGGTCGCCGCCGACATCGAGCTGGAGATGGCCTGGGAGTTCGCCCCCGAGGACGACTTTGGCTTTGCCGACCTGGCGCGCGACTATTTCAGCCTGAACGCCACGCTGGAGCAGCAAACCGCCATGCTGCTGCGCCTGTTTGACGCGCCCCATTACTTCCGCCGCGCGGGCAAGGGGCGGTTTCGCAAGGCATCCGCCGAGATCCTGCAGCTAGCGCTGGCCGCCATCGAGAAAAAGCAGCAGCTTGCACTACAAATTGCGGCCTGGGCGGAGGAGCTAAGCCAGGGCTCATGCCCACCGGCTGTGCGTGAGCAGCTATACAAAATACTGTTCAAACCCGATAAAAACGGCCCTGAATACAAGGCCGTGGTCGAGGCCTCGCGCGCCACCCACAAAGCCCCGCTGGTGCTGCTGCAGCACGCCGGGGCCATCGACTCGCCCTACCAGTTCCACTGGCGGCGGTTTTTGCTGGAGAACTTTCCCAAGGGCACGGGTTTCCCGAACTTGGACGCGCCACAGATCGTGGACGACCTGCCGCTGTCGACCGCACAGGCGTTTTCCATCGACGATTCGCAAACCACCGAGATCGACGATGCGCTGTCGGTGCAAGGCCTGGGCACGGGTACGGTCACGCTGGGCATCCACATTGCCGCGCCCGGCCTGGCCATCACACCCGGCAGCGCCATCGACCAGCTGGGCCGCGCCCGCCTGTCCACCGTCTACATGCCCGGCTACAAGCTGACCATGCTGCCCGACGCAGTGGTGCAAAACTACACCTTGCAAGAGGGCCGCGACTGCCCCGCCGTGTCGCTGTATGCCACGCTGGATGAGGCCACGCTGGAGATCACCGCTACCGAGACGAAGCTGGAGCGGGTGCACATCGCCGCCAATCTGCGGCACGACCAACTCGATACGCTGGTGACCGCTGAATGGCTGGAGAACCCGGATTTTGAGCATGAAATTGGCACCCAGCGCTTATCCATTGAGCGTGAGCAGCTATCATTTTTGTATAAACTGGCTAAACACCTGAAGGCCCAGCGCGAAGTGGTGCGCGGCAAGCCCGAGAACTTCAACCGGCCCGACTACAACTTCAAGCTGGTCGGCAAGACCGCCGACGAGCCGGTGGGCGACGAGCAGGTGCAAATCACCACCCGCCAGCGCGGAGCCCCCCTGGACCTGATGGTGGCCGAGGCCATGATCCTGGCCAACAGCACCTGGGGCCAGTGGATGGCCGAGAACGGCGTGCCCGGCATCTACCGCAGCCAGGCCAGCCTGCTGCCCGGCGTAAAAGTGCGCATGGGCACCAAGGCGCTGCCGCACGCGGGCATCGGGGTTAAAAGCTACGCCTGGAGCACCTCGCCCCTGCGCCGCTACACCGACCTGGTCAACCAGTGGCAGATCATCGCCTGCGCCCGGCACGGTAAAACCGCCGCCCTGGCCGCGCCGTTCAAGCCCAAGGATGCCGACCTGTTCTCCATCATCTCGATGTTTGACGCGGCCTACGCCACCTACAACGGCTACCAAGGTGCCATGGAGCGCTTCTGGACGCTGAAGTACCTGCAGCAAAACGGCATCACCGAGATCGTCGGCAGCATCTTCAAAGACGGCATGGTCCGCGCGGATGACTTACCGCTGGTGTTGCCCGTGATGGGCGATGCGCCGCGCGGTGCCAAGGTGCGGGTCAAGCTGGGCGACATCGACGAGATCACGCTGGACGTGCACGGCACCGTGGTCGAGCGGCTGGACACGCCGGTCGAGGTGGCATCCGACGCACCCGCCGAAGAAGCCGAGGACGACGAAGACGACACCTCCGCCGGGCCGATTGCCATCGCCGTCGACATGGACGAGCCCGAAGCCGCTGCCGCATCCGCCGTCGAACCCGCACCGTGACCTGGCGCTTCCTTCGCAACTTCACCGCCCTGCAGATTGCGCTGGGGGTGTCCATCACCCTGCACGCGGTGCTGCTGACGCTGCGCTTCGTCGACCCCGACTCCTTCAACCGGGTGTTCCAGGACACGCCGCTGGAGGTGATTCTGGTCAACGCCAAGTCCACCACCCCGCCCGACCGCGCCACGGCGATTGCCCAGGCCTCACTGGCCGGCGGCGGTGAGGCGGATGCAGGCCGCGCCACCTCGCCGCTGCCGCCGTCGGCCATCACCGACCTGGGCGAAACCATGGAAGCCACGCAGCGCAAGATGGACGCGATGCAGCAGCAGCAAACCATGCTGCTGGCGCAGGTGACCCAGCAGCTGGCCAGCCTGCCTATTCCAGACCCCAAAAAGGCCAGCAATTCGCCCGAAGCCGCCGCGCAGGAAGAAAAACGCCGCCAGTTGCTGAACCTGCTGGGCGAGATCGAGCGGCGTATCAACCAGGAAAATGCCCGCCCCAAGCGCCGCTACGTCAGCCCCGCTACCCGCGAAGAGGTGTACGCGGTGTACTACGACAATCTGCGCCGCCGGGTGGAAGACCGGGGCACCGAGAACTTCCCCGAAGTGGCGGGCAAAAAGCTCTATGGCGCGCTGACCATGATCGTCACCGTCAACTTTGATGGCCAGGTGCTGGCCACCCAGATCGCCGAAAGCTCGGGCAACCGCACGCTGGACCGCCGCGCCGAGGCCATCGTGCGCAATGCCGGGCCGTTTGGCCTGTTCAGCGACGCGATGCGGGCTAAAGTGGACCAGTTGGTGGTGGTGTCGCGCTTTCGCTTCACCCGCGACCAGACGCTGGAAACCAAGGGTGGCACCACCCCCTGACCCCTTTTTTAGACAGAAAGTACGTGTATGGACCGCTATTGCGTGATGGGCAACCCGATAGAACACAGCCGGTCGCCGTGGATCCAGAGCCGGTTTGCCGTGTTGATGGGCCACAGCCTGCAGTACGACAAGCGCCTGGTGCCGCTGGACGGCTTTGCGCAGGCGGTAGCCGCCTTCCGCGCCGAGGGCGGGCTGGGCTGCAACATCACCGTGCCCTTCAAATTTGAGGCTGCCGCACTGGCCGATCACCTGTTGCCGCGCGCCCAACTGGCGGGGGCCAGCAACTTCCTGCACTTCCGCGATGGCGGCATCCATGCCGACAACACCGATGGCGCAGGCCTGGTCAACGACATCCAGAACAATGCCGGGGTGGCCCTGGCGGGTCGCGATGTGCTGCTGATCGGTGCCGGTGGCGCGTCCGCCGGGGTGCTGGGGCCGCTGATCGCCGCCCAGGCCCGCCGCATTACCGTAGCCAACCGCACCCTGGGCAAGGCCGAAGCCCTGGTGGCACGCCACGCCGCACTGGCCCAGGCCCACGGCGTGTTGGTTGACAGCGCCGAGCTGGCCGCCGTACAAACGCCTTACCACGTGGTAGTCAACGCCACCGCCAGCAGCCTCAGCGGCGCAGGCGTGCCGGTGTCGCCCAGCGTGCTGCAAGCCGGCGCGCTGGCGCTGGACATGATGTACGGCCCGGCGGCAGCCGGTTTCATGGATTGGGCCCGCGCGCACGGAGCCATTGCACGCGACGGCCTGGGCATGCTGGTCGAGCAGGCGGCAGAGGGCTTTTTGCTCTGGCGCGGCGTGCGCCCACCTTCGGCGCAGGTACTGGCCGAGCTGCGCGCCACCCTGGGCTGACACGATGCGCTCCCTGCTGCGCTGGCTGCTGCTGGCGGTTTTTGCCGCGCTAGCGCTGCAACTGTTTTTTGTGGGCCGCATCGCCCTGATGCTGGTGGTGGACCCGCAATCCACCGCCTTTGAGCGCTCGGAGGCCTGGCGGCTATTGACCAGCCCAGACAAATCCTTGCGCTGGAAGCAGGAATGGGTGCCGTACAGCCAGATTTCGGACAACCTCAAACGCGCCGTCATCGCCTCGGAAGACAGCAGCTTCAGCAACCACGACGGCGTGGACTGGGAGGCACTGGAAAAAGCCTGGGAAAAGAACGAAAAAGCCGAGGCACGTGCAGCCAAACTGGCCGCCCCGGCCAAGGCCAAAGCGGCTGCCACAGCCAAGCCGGTCAAACCACCCAAGGTCATCGGTGGCTCCACCATCACCCAGCAACTGGCGAAAAACCTGCT
This sequence comes from Rhodoferax sp. LS1P39, assembly GCF_056521425.1. NCBI lineage: Bacteria > Pseudomonadati > Pseudomonadota > Betaproteobacteria > Burkholderiales > Comamonadaceae > Rhodoferax > Rhodoferax sp. LS1P39. The sequence continues at coordinate 82,178 of NZ_JBWMAV010000020.1, forward strand.
GCTGTCGGGCGAACGCACACTGCTGCGCAAGGGCCAGGAATTCGTGCTGACCATGGTGCTGGAGCATGTGTTGGACAAGCAGCGCATCCTCGAGATCTACCTCAACAACGTGGAATGGGGCGAAGGCGTGTTTGGTGCTGAGGCTGCCGCGCAGCACTATTACCGCAAACCCGCGTCCCGCCTCAGCGCGTATGAAGCCGCCCGGCTGGCGGTGATGCTGCCCCGGCCCAAGTATTTTGAAAAACTGCCCAAATCCGGCTACCTGGGCAGCCGCGCCTCCACCATCGTGGCCCGCATGGCCAGCGCCGAGCTGCCTTGACGGGCGGGATGGATAATGCGGGGCATTCCTGCTGAAACTGCCTGAGCCTTCCCATGTCTGACATCCTCGAACAAATCATCACCGTCAAGCGCACAGAGATCGCCGCCGCGATGCGCCGTACCTCCCTGGCAGACATGCGTGCCGACGCAGAATCCCGCGTACTCACCCGCGACTTTGTGGGTGCCATGCGCAAAAAAATCGCCGCTGGACAGGCTGCCGTCATCGCCGAGATCAAAAAGGCCAGCCCTTCCAAAGGCGTGCTGCGCGCCGACTTCATCCCTGCCGACATCGCCCAAAGCTACGCCGAATATGGCGCGGCCTGTTTGTCCGTGCTCACTGACAAACAGTTCTTCCAAGGCCAGGTGGACTACCTGAAACAGGCACGCGCTTCCTGCCAGTTGCCGGTGCTGCGCAAGGACTTCATCGTCGATGCCTACCAGGTCTATGAATCCCGCGCCATGGGAGCCGACTGCATTTTGCTGATCGCCGCCGCCCTGGACGATGGCCACATGGCCGAACTGGAAGCCATTGCCCGCTCGCTGGACATGGCCGTGTTGGTGGAAGTGCACGATGCCGCCGAGCTGCAGCGCAGCCTGAAGCTGAAAACCCCGCTGATCGGCATCAACAACCGCAATCTGCGTACTTTCGAGGTCAGCCTGGACACCACGCTGACGCTGCAAAAAGACGTGCCTGCGGATCGTCTGCTGGTCACAGAGAGCGGCATCCTGACCACGGCCGACGTACAGCGTATGCGCGACGCCAACATCCACGCGTTCCTGGTCGGCGAAGCCTTCATGCGCGCGGCCGACCCTGGCGTGGCGCTGGCGGGCCTGTTTTCTACGCAATAACGCACCCGCCATGCCTCTTTTTCAAGAGGACCGCTTGCAAAGCTGGCCGCCCCTCGCCACCAGCGTCGCACCCGACTGGCAGCCTTGCGTGGCGGACTTTCTGGCTTCGGTGCCAGGCCAGCAGCTCAGCCAGTTTCTGAACCACCGCCTGGCCCAGAAGGCTACGATCTACCCGCCACAGCCCTTGCGCGCGCTGGCCCTCACGCCATTGAGCAAAGTCAAGGTTGTCATCCTGGGGCAAGACCCTTATCACGGCCCAGGACAGGCCGAAGGGCTGGCATTTTCGGTAGCGCCCGGCATCCAGCCACCGCCCTCGCTGCGCAACATCTTCAAAGAACTCCAGCAAGAATGCATGCCGCGCCGGGCCCCAGGCGGATCCCTGGCCGCCTGGGCCGAGCAAGGCGTTTTGCTGCTGAACACCTGCCTGACGGTCGAGGACGGATTGCCCGCCAGCCACGCCAAACGCGGTTGGGAAGCCTTGACGGACGCGGTGGTCATGCAAGTCGCACAAACCGTACCGGTGTGCGTCTACCTGCTGTGGGGAGCCCACGCCCAAAGCAAATCGCCGCTGATTCACCAAGTCGCCGCAGCCCATGGCCGACGCATTCTGGTGTTGCAATCCAACCACCCCTCCCCGCTCTCGGCACTGCGCCCGCCCACACCGTTCATAGGTTCCGGCCACTTTCGGCTAGCCAGCAATTTCCTGCTGCAGGCGGGTTCCGCCGCCATCGACTGGTCGCACACGGCATGAAGACAAAATTAAGCCGCCCGAAGCCATCGGTCACCACAACGCGGTATGATTGAAAGCTGTTAAATACAGAGTGGTTAGCCAGCTAAAAACTCTGTGCTATAATTTAAGGCTTCGCCGGAGAGGTGGCCGAGTGGTTAATGGCAGCAGACTGTAAATCTGCCCTCTTACGAGTACGCTGGTTCGAATCCAGCCCTCTCCACCAGCGAAACGTCAGAAATGACAGCCAGTTTTTAAAGTATTGACAAGCGGGTTTTGGGTTTGGCGTGAATGTTTCGTCTCGGATGTCTCGGCATCAGATCGCGGGAGTAGTTCAATGGTAGAACCCTAGCCTTCCAAGCTAATGACGCGGGTTCGATTCCCGTCTCCCGCTCCAAAGGCGTTTGTCAGTAGTTAGTTGAGGTTGTGTTGCTTCGGGTCTTCCGCAGCGATGCAACAAGTGCCCATTTGGCTCAGTGGCAGAGCACTCCCTTGGTAAGGGAGAGGTCCCGGGTCCGATTCCCGGAATGGGCACCAGTATTTTGAAAGCGCGCCGAATCCAGTAGGTGCCGATGGTTGGGTAAATTTGGTTTATTTTTTTCGGAGCTCCTTGGAGAGTTGAAAAATGGGAAAAGAAAAGTTCACACGTACCAAGCCCCACGTCAATGTGGGCACGATCGGCCACGTTGACCATGGCAAAACCACGCTGACCGCCGCCATCACCACCGTGCTGGCAGCCAAGTTCGGCGGCCAGGCCAAGGCCTACGACCAAATCGACGCAGCGCCCGAAGAAAAAGCGCGCGGTATTACTATCAATACCGCCCACGTCGAATACGAAACCGCCAACCGCCATTACGCCCACGTGGACTGCCCAGGCCACGCCGATTATGTGAAGAACATGATCACGGGTGCCGCCCAGATGGACGGCGCTATTTTGGTGTGCTCGGCTGCTGACGGCCCCATGCCCCAGACCCGCGAACACATCCTGTTGGCCCGCCAGGTGGGCGTGCCTTACATCATCGTGTTCCTG